>JBAZKS010000016.1:0-80036 GCA_041650695.1 Elusimicrobiota bacterium | reverse complement strand
CGTGGCTCCCGTGCGACCCATGACTCCCGTGCGACCCATGACTCCCGTGCGACCCGTGGCTGCCGTGCGACCCGTGGCTCCCGTGCGACCCGTGGCTCCCGTGCGAGGCGTGCGAACCGTGGCTGTAGTGGGAGGATTGCGCGCCGCCCGAGTTGTGGAGATAGTTCGTATGCGCCGCCATCAAGAGGTCCTCGGCCTGCGTCACCGCCGCGCCCACGATGCCCAGGACGACCGCCGCGCGGAAAACGTCCTCTTTGAGTATCTTGCCTTCCTCGCTGGTCAAGAACCGCTGAAGCTCTTTCTTGATCTTGGGCAGGTTCATAAACCTACTCCCTCTGGTACAGGCTTTGCGGCGCCCGCGTCCAGGAAAGGATCACGTCCCGTGTCTTCGGCTTGCGCATCTTCAGGAAAAGGGTGTCCAGGATGCCCTTGTAGAGGCGGCAGCGCTCGCTCAGGGGCGCGCGGCAGAAAAGGTCGTTCTGAGCGGCGAAATTCTCGACCGGACAGGTCCCGCAATACGGGAAGTAAGCGCAGCCCGAGCATTCCGCCTGCGTCTCTAGGCAGGACGCCGTGGTCAGGGCGCGCACCGTGGGATGGTTGACGATGTCGCCGTAGCCGTCCTTGGACACATCCCCGATGCAGAAGGAATCGTCGCCCATGCGGCTGAGCATCCTCCCCTCGTCGCACGTGAACACCCGGCCGTCGTAGTTGTAGGCCACCTGGCCGATGCCGGCCCCGCACGGGGAGCGCAGGTCCAGGAAGTTCGGGTCCTCCTTCTTGAGCATCTTCGTCGCGAAAATGCGGGCGGTCTGCTCGAAGAAGCTGCGCCCCTTGAGGTTCAACCGCAGGATATGGTCCAAGGCCTTCCGGTAGAAGTCGAGGAACTCGTCGGCCGTGTACCCGATGGCGTCCCACGTCTTCTTCGCGAAGCCGTAGCGCGACAGGGGCCTCAGGTAGACGCCCAAGGCTCCCAGCCGGACATAGGCGTCCACGATCTCCCGGGGATAGCGCAGGGAACGCCGGGTCGTGGTCATCAGCGCGTCGATGCCGAACACCTTGTTCTTGGTGCGCTTCTTGATCCGCCTGAACCACGACAGCACCGTCCGGTGGCTGCTCCCGCCCGGGACGACGACCCGGTTCGCGTCGTGCAGTTCCCGCGGGCCGTCCAGAGAGGTGCAGATGTTCACCCCGTGGCCCAGGAGGAAATCGAGCTTCTTGCGGTCCATCAGGCTCAGGTTCGTGACCAGGTTGAGCCAGAGGGATTTCTTCTTCTCCTTGTTCTTCTCCAGGGCGTACTTCACGATGAATCGGACGACCGGCCAGTTGGCCAGCGGCTCCCCGCCCTGGAACTCGATCGTGAGCGACCGGCTGGGCGAATCGAAGATCGTATCCACAACCCTGCGCGCGGTCTCCTCGCTCATGTCGAAGTCCCGCTGCTTCATGCCCACGGAACTCGTCTGACAGTACACGCACTTATGGTCGCACCGCAGGGTCACCACCACGATGTGGAGCGAGGGGCCCTGCCAGAGAAACCGGTTGCGCTTCTTCCACTCCTCGACGAGACGGTCGAAGTCGGTGTGCTCGCGCATGAAGCCCTGCGCGCTCAACGTCTGATGCAGCCTCTCTTTGGGCTTGAGGCCGCCGCGGATGAACCGGGAGAACTCAGCCTCGGTCAGCAGGGCGTAGTGGCCGATATCGTTGGTCAGCAGCACCCTGTCGCCGAGCCTCCGGAGCCTGAAGAATCCCGTCTTTCCTTCGTCGAGTTTGGGCAGGGCCGGGGGCTTCATGGCAGGAGGTCCCGAGTGGCCACCAGGACGTAGTTGCCGAACTCCCCCGGAAGGCTCGCCTCGACGCCGCGCCGGGGCTTGTCGATGTCCACGTAGATGGCGGAGCGGGTCTCGCGCACCTTCAGGCGGGCGAAGCGCTTATAGACGCGCACCGCGTCCTGTACGGCGCGTTTGGAATAGAGCCTGGCGTTGAATTTCAGCGTCATGAAGCCGTCATGGGCCCTCGGAAAAGACCCTGACTCTTAATGGTACCATGGGCGCATCCGGCCGTCAATGGCCAGGCTCGACGGCCGGGATGAAGAGCGTGGTCTCGGCATCGAACGCCTCGTCCGCCCCGGCAAGATCGGCCATGGACAGCCGCCTGAACTCGTGCCGATGGGTCTTCCCGTTGAACAGGTGGATGAGCGAGACCACGTGACCGGACGGGTAACGGGCGGCAAGCGCCTGGAAGAAGGCCGGATCGGACTTCAGGCCCTCGGGGGTGGTCAACCGGACCAGCAGCGCGTGGAGGCGCGGATTGAGCATGCCCGGGTCCGCGAGGACCTGCCTCGCCTCGAAGATCTGCAGGCCGGCGCGGACGGGCTGGCCCAGGAAAGCCAGCGCCGCCTCGAAAGAGGAGACCGCGGGATAGACCTCGCACGGCAGTTTCCGCTCCCGGCAAAGGGTGATCAGGCGATCCGCGGCCGCGTCGAAGTAGAGCGGGCTCCCCGTCACGATCAATCCCACGCGCTTGCCCTGTCTCAGGGACGCCATGACGGTCTGTGCGATATCCTCGGGCGTTCTGGCGGGATCCACCCCCTTGCGATGATAGAGGCGGTTGAGATCCACGACTCCCTTGAGCAACCTCCCGCAGCCCCCGCGATGGAGGGTGAACACGATATCGCATCCGCGCAGCACGCGCAGGCTCTCCAGGGTCGCGTGCCTGACCGCCGATACTCCCACGCCGCAGAGGATCAGTGCGCGTTTGTCTTTCGCCATGCCGCACCTCCGTAAGAGACCTTGATGCCCAGAAGGCTCGCGAAACGGACGATCTCCGGCCGTTTTTCCGCGTGAGGCCGCAGGGATTCGAAATCTTCTCTCGCTTCGGAGCCCCTTCCCGCCGCGGCGTAGGCCCGTCCCCGATAGAATCTTGCCATATACCGGTCCGGCGCCGCACTCGCCGCGGAATCCAGGAATCCCAAGGCTTTGGCGGCCTCTCCCTTCCGGCGGAGCATCTCCCCCAGGTGACACAGGTAGCTCGGCCAGTAGCGGTCGATCCCCGTGTCCAGCCCCTGCACCCAGAAGTTGCTCTCGAGGGTCTTCGAGAATCCCCGCTTGCTTGCCGAAACCCGCAGGAGGAACGCCGGGCTCATCTCGTAAACGCTCTGCAAGTAGGTGATGGCGAGCTCGAGGACCTCCCCGTCCGGAGCCGCGCCGGACCACTGCTCGATGTGGCGTACCGCGTAGAGCAGGGTCCGCCTCGCCTGGTCGTCGATGTCCTTGCGCGACAACCGCAGCCCCGGAGCGCTTCCGCACGCCGCCCCCAGGGCCTTCGCGATGGCGCAGACCGCCAGGGGGTTGTAGCTGTCGCGCCAGTGGACGCCGTCCGCCATCATGGAGCCGCCGACCAGGCCGCGCGGCGCGGCTTCTTCGAAAAGCGCCCGGATATCGGCCAATGCCGCGCCCTCCTCCCTGGCGACCCGCCGGATCATCGCGTCCCGACTCGGAGCGCACCGGTCGCGGCTGTCATCCGCCTCCAACGCCCTTTCGTAGTACGTCTTCGCCTCGCTGAAGCCGCCCGTCTTCTCCAAGACACGCGCCAGATAGAAGGAGGCGAGGGCGTTTTCGGGCTCCGCCCGAAGGATGCTCCGGAACTTCCGAGCGGCTCCGGACGCGTCCCCCTTCTCCATCCGCGACCAGGCGTCGGCGAACTCCGGATCGGACAGCGGGGCGCTCCCCCAGGGCGCGTGGTCCCGCATGTTGGCGGGCAGGGTGCACAGCACGATGGGGACCCCTTTTTTCTTCGCCAGGCGGACCATGCGCCGCAGATGGCTCTCGTGCCTGGCGATGTTCGGCTCTGTTTTGACCCGCCTAAGGATGCTGCCGATCCTCCCGTCGAGCGCTTGGGGGCAGGGATCGTCCTTATTGTTGTTGCCGCTGAGGATGACCACGGCGCTGGGTCCATAGCCCAGCACCTCTTGGACCACTTTCAGGATGCGGCCGCTCTCATAAGCGGCCATGCCGCAATTGATGTGCTCGACGCGACGGCCGGGCCAAAACGGCCGCAGCAGGCCGACGAGAGGATCCAATTCGCCGGGGAGGTGGAAGATGCGCGCCACGGACTCGCCGACCACGAAGACCCTCATCGTGTCCGGCGGTCTGGGCACGACGAATTCGGACGGCCAGGCCTGCCTCCTGTCGGCCCGGTAGACCGTGGGATGCCCCGGGGAACTCTCGGCCGCGAAGAAGGGCTTGAGGATGTCCTTGCACATGTAGGAGTAGTGCGCGTCCTCGGCCGCGCCGCCGAAGGCGAAAACAGCCAGGACCAGCAGGCTCCTCGCGATCATACCAGCCGGACGTCCTCATAGAGGGCCTTGTAGGCCGGCAGGTCCCTGTTATCGTCGACGATGCCGTGCAGCGCCGAGGAGACTGTCTCCGAAAGCCTGCGGAACCCCTCCAGACGCGGATCCGCGGCCTCGCGGCCGAGCCCGGCATGGAAGAAAGGCCCCATGGGGCAGAAGACGGGCTCCGCGCTCCACCCGAGGGAACCGATCGCGGCTTCGGCGCGCGCGAGGATCGCCTCGCGCGCGGCGCGGTCGAACCGGCCCGGCTTCCCGACGCGAAGCCCTCGCGCCGCCCCGGCAGGGAACCCCATCGCCCTGTCGCAGGCGTAGTAGCTCCCATCCGGGCCGAGCGCGAGATTCCGGCACCGCCGCCGCCCAGGCGCCCGGTGCTCGAGCACGGAAAAGAGCGTCGGGATCTGGAAAGGCCGCGCCGACCCCATGAGCGTCCGCCGATAGGCGCGGCGCAATCCGGCCAAGGAGGTCCGAAGCCCTTCCAGGCTCTCATCGGACCACGCCGCGTTCATGTCCGGCGAGAGGCTGATGCGGCCGAAGCCGCGCCTTCGGAGGAAGTCCACGCTCGCCTCCAGCCGGCATGCGGTCGCCGGGCAGAAGACCGAGTTGACCCCGAGGCGGGACTCCCACCCCTCCAGACGGCGCAGCACCTTGGCCGCCACGGAGCGGCCGCGGCCCGCGTCGTTCACCTCCGGGGGACCGTCCAGGCTGACGGTGACGTTCACGCCGAGCCCAAAGAGCGCCTCCAGCCTCCCGCTGTCCAGGAGGGTGCCGTTGGTCAGGACCTCCATGACCAGGCGCGCCGACCTCGAGCGCGCGTACTCCGCCGTCTTAAGCAGGGCGGGATACCGGAGGAGCGGCTCTCCTCCCAGGAAGACGATCTTCGATCCCCTGCGGTCGAGCAGGTCGTCCACCGCGCGCCTGAGCGCTGCGGCGGACGGCCCCCTGGCCGCGCCCCGGTTCACCGCGACCCAGCAATAGCCGCAGGCCAGGTTGCATCGGTCCGTCATGTAGACCGAGAGACGGTCCATCACGGCAGCCACGCCTCCAAGGCCTTTCTCCGACGCGCCCGGCTCAGCAGGCTGAAGAGCGCGTCGAACCTGCATAGGTTCGTCCGGCAAAAGGAGGCCGGAACGCGGCAGAAAGGCTTGTAGGCGCATTGGAAGCAGCGCGGGTGCAGCCTCCCCTCCTGAGCCGACAGGCACGCGGTCACGATCGGCCGGCCGGCCAAGTCCTGGTGGCGGAGCTCTCCGGCGCGGCCGAGCTCGAAGCCCCCCTCCCCCGCGCAGATCGTGCCGTCCGTCCCATAGGCCAGGTCCGAGAGCAAGCCCGACCCCTCGTCCTCCGGCGCCCGCACTCCGTAGACGCGCGCCAGCGCGGCCTGGGTCCATTCCTCCCTGGCCGTACCCCGCTCCAGGAGCCGCTCGAGCGCTCCGCGGAAGAACGGCCCGAAGGGTCCGGGCTCCAAGCGCACGGATCCGATTGGCTCATCCGAAAGCCTGTCCGCCCAGCCACTGGGATCCGACGCGCCGGCTTCCACGCGGCAGAGGGCGCGGAGCCTCACCCGGCCGGGAAGGCCCAAACGCCTTGGCTTGCCGTCCAGACTCATGACGAGCCTAAGGCCCACCCCCTGCTCCTCGAGGATTCCCATGAGGCGCCTGGAAGGGAGCTCGTCGAGGCGCAGCCACACATCCAAGACGCGGCCGCCCCACTCGGCCTTCCTCCGACCGAACGCGCCAGCGAACCAGACGAGGCTCTCGATGCCCGCGGCCCGTCCGGCCGCCAGTTCCAGCGTCAGCCTCTTCGACGGCGTGGAGAAAGCGTGGTCGATGCAGGCCGCCAGCGTCCTCAGCCCCATGCGGCGCCCGGCCCTCTCCAGACAGAGGACGTGCCTCCAGGGGCCTTCCCAAGACAGCAGGCTCCTGTTCCGCAAGGCCTGGCCCTTATCCCTCATGGGAACCTGCGCCTCGCCTCGCGCAGGAGAGAGGCCAGCTCCCTCCTGCGGTCCTCCTCCACCTGCGGCTCCATTAGAGCCGGCCAGTCCGCCGGAGCCGGGGCGAAGCCGCGCCGCTTGGCCAGGACGACGACGCGGCGGACCTCCGCGAGGCCGAAGGAGCGCACGAGCGCCGCGTAGCGGTGCCGCGCGGCCTCGACGAGGAACTCCCCGGCCAAGCCCTTCCTGTCGAACGAGACGCGGCAACGGCCCTTGGGGAGCCTCCTCAACCTCGCGGGCAGGCGCTGGGCCGCGGCCCGAAGGCTCTCCTCCGGGTAGATCTCCAGGGAAAGCTTTAGCTCTTCCACGGCCGCAGTATCCCCAGCGGGTCCGGCTGCCCTTCCCGCTCCGCCTCCTCGACCAGGACGCGGATCCTGGCCGCGCTCGCGGGGGAGAGTCTCGAGGCCTCCGGCCTCTGGGGCTGCTCCCGCTCGGCCTCCCGGAGGATCCGCCTGCGCAGATCCGCCTCTTGCCGCGCCCGCAGCCAGAGGGCCTTCTGTTCCGCGTAGGCCTTCCGGAAAAGGGCCGCGAGCCCGCGCCTGGGCCGGCCGCGGGGCCAAAGGGAGACGCGCAGGCCGCGGCCGTCCTTCTCGATAAGACTGTAGATGTCCTCGGACACGCCGCACGCGGCGCCCAGGACCGCAGCCAAGTCGGAGTCCGACTCCAGGCGCACCACCACCACGGCTAGCGGCCCTCCAGCAGGCACGCGACCGGATGGTAGCGGTCTCCGGTCAGGGAGACGGGCCGGCGATGCTCGATGGGATGGACGTCCGCAGCCCCGGAAGCGCGCTCGTAGCTCCGATGAATCCCGACGCAATGCTCCCGATAGACGCAGCGAGCGCGGCAGCGCTCCAGATAGAGCACCTTGAAATCCGCGAGCGTGTTCCACGCGAACGGCCACAGCCGCGGCGGCAGGCTGCACAGAGGGAAATGATAGAGGCGCACCTCGGCGAACCGCGCGAGAGCATCCGCGCAGCGGCCGAGGGCCGCGCCGCACTCCGACACCGGGACGAGGAGCCGGTCGCGATAGACCTCCGCGGAACCCTCGAACTCGGCGAAGAGGACGACGAGGCGGTCCGCCCAGCCCATCTCGGATGAAAGCCAGTCCAGAAGCCTGTCCAGCCGCCGGACCACGGGGCGCGTGAGCACGACCCGGATCTCCACGCGCTGACCCGGCTCGCGCAGGCGCCGGATGTTGCCTAACCCTGCGAGCGTCTGCTCGAAACTCCCCGGGGCGCGGGAAAGGGCGTCGTGGGTCCTCGCGTCATGTCCCATGAGCGGGACCGCCAGCTCGAAAGGGGTCCGCCCGATCCCCATCGCGCGCCGGGCGAAGTCCGCGTAGGCGAACGCGCGGCCGTTGGTCAGAAGCCGGATGAGCGCGGCCGGAAACTCCGTGCGCACCAGAGCGAGCACCTTATGGAACTCGGGATGCAGGGTCGGCTCGCCGCCCGTCAGGTTGAAGTACTCGCGGGCCGAGTCGAACTTGAGCAGCGGGCCCGAGCCCGTCTTGTACTCCTTGAGCCTCCGGGCCAGCCGCGCGAAGGAGAAGCGGGCCGTGGCCTCCCGCCAGCCTTCCGTCGGATTCGTGCAGAACACGCACCCGGAATTGCACTGCGGCCAGACCGGGAGATCAGGCACGGGCCCGCCCCGCCTCGAGCAGGCCCCAGACATACCGTCCCTTCTCGAAACGCTTCTCCACCAGACCCATCCGGACCAGGGTCTGCGCGGCGGAAAGGACCGCGTTCTGGTCCTTGCAGTTCTTGCAGATCCCGTACCGGGAGGCGTTCTTAAGAAAGACCTCGGTGCTCAGCCCGCCCTCGTCCTTGAGCACGACGAGCACGCACCGCTCGTTGTCCGTGAGGAGCTCCCGGCGCTCCGGCCCGGCCCCCGCGTCGTAGCGCGCGGGGACCTCCTTGAGCGAGACGAGCTCGCCGAGCCCGAAGTGCTCCGCGTAGGTCTTGTCCAAGCCGATGCAGCGGTCGTTGTAGACGCACTCGCGGCAACCCGGGGCCTTGACGGTCTGATTCGCGGCGGCCTCGTCGAGATCCTGCGCCTCCCCGGCCGGGCTGATCACCATGGTGTTGAAGGCCGACCACCCCAGCATCTGCTCCTCGTAGCCCGGGAGGAGGCAGGGGGTGAAGTGCAGCAGGAGAGGCGGCTTCGGGAAGCCCACCCGGGAAAAAAGCGCGTAGACCTCCCGGACATAAGGGGCGGCATCGCTCAGGCGCACGCCCATCTCCTCGACGTGCAGCTCCATGTTCCCCTCGTAGATCGGAGCGATGATCACGAAGTCCGAGAGCTTGAGCTTCAAGAGCAGCAGCTCGAAAAGCTCTCTCAGGCGCCGGTAGTTCAGCTTGTTGAGCACGATGTTGACCCCGGCGCCCACGCGCACGCGCTTCAGGTTCTCCGCGGCCTTCATGCAGGCGTCGAAAGAGCCCGGGACGAGGGTCAAAGCGTCGTGCGTCTCGGCGTCGTGCCCGTGGATCGAGAACTTGACGAAGGCGAGCCCCGCCTCGGCGAGCTCCCGGGCATAAGCCTCATCCGCGAGCCGGAGACCGTTCGTCTGGATGCGCACGTAGTGGAAGCCGATCTTGGTCGCCAGGGAGATGATCTTAGGCAAATCCTTGCGCAGGGTCGGCTCGCCGCCGGTGAAGCCCAGCCTGCGGTAGCCGTCGCGATAGGCGAGGTACATCTTCTCCGCGACGAGCTTGAACGGCATGAGGTTCGGATTTTTCCGCCATTCAAAATCCTGCGAGCAGAAACGGCAGCGGGCCTGGCACGCATAGTTGAGGACGATGTCGCAGCACTTGGACTGGTCGTAGGCCTCGCGGTGCACCCGCCCGGACCCGTTCATGCGCGGATTTCCTTTAGATAGCTTTCCAGGCATCCGAGGAAAAGGTCCACCTCCTCGGCCGTGTTGTAGGCGAAGAGGGAAACCCTCGCGGTCGCGGGGATGCCCAGCCGCTTGTGCAGCAGGTGGGCGCAGTGTTCGCCCACCCGCACGGCCACGCAGAGCCCCGGGACCTCGGAATCGAGGTAGAGCCCGAAATCGCTCAGGGAGAAGGCGGGATGCGCGGAGCGGAAGGACACGATGGATCCTTCGGCAAGTCCCCGCGGATCGCCCAGGACCGAGACCTCCTCGTGGCGGGAAAGCCCCTCCACGACACGGCGCACGAGTCCCGCCGCGTGCGCGCGGACAGCGGCGGCGGGCCAGCTCTCCAGGAGCCGCACCGCCTCGGCGAAGCCCGCCGCCCCGCCGAAATCCTGCACCCCGGCCTCGAACCGCGCGGGCGGGTCCAGGTAGGACGCGCTCAGGCCGTCGCCGGAAGCGGCGATGTCCCGCACCGTCCCCCCGCCCGCCCCGGATCCGCGCAGGCCGTTGAGAAGATGCTCCTTCCCGTAGAGGACCCCGATCCCGAAGGGCCCCCCGAGCTTGTGCGACGAAAATGCCGCGAAATCCGCGTCCGTGGACCGGACGTCCTCGCGATGGGAGGAGAGGTACTGGGCGTCATCCACGAACACCCGCGCGCCGCGGGAATGCGCCAGGCGCGCCACGCGCTCCACGGGAACCTTGCAGCCCAGCACGTTGGAGGAATGGGTCACGGCCACGAGCGCGGTCCGCCCGCACACGAGCCTCTCCAGGGCCTCCTCATCGAGGATGCCGTCCCGGAGCGGGCACACCCGGAGCACGGCCTCCCCGCGGCGCGCGGCCTCGTGGAAGGGCAGAAGCACGCTGTTGTGCTCCATCTCAGTGACCACGACCTCCCGCCGCGCCGCCTCATACGGGTAGGCCCGCGCCAGAAGGTTGACCGCCCCTGTCGTCCCCGAGGTGAAGACGATCTCCTCCGGCTTCTCCGCGTTGATGAACCGCGCGATCACGGCCCGGGCGTCCTGAAAAACCTCCTCGGCCCTGCGCGAGACGCGATGGGTCGAGCGCCTGCCCCCGCAGCCTGCGGCCGAGAGGTAGAATCCCCGCAAGCGCTCGGCCACCCGACGGCTCTTAAGGGCCGTGCAGGCGTTGTCCAGGTAGACCAGCCTCCTCCCGTCCGCCGGCTCCGCCAGCGCCGGGAACTCAGCCCGCACCGCCTCGACGTCCAACGCGCGTTCGGCCTTAGAGGTCCTCATAGAGGTCGAGATAGTCCTTGCGCGGGCCCGGGCAACGGGGGCGCAGCCGGCAGCCCTCGCAGCGCGGGACATGGCGCTTCTCCTCGAGATGCGCCCCCCCCTCGCCCGAGAGCATCTTGCGGCAGTCCACGTGGCGGTCCGAGTATTTCCCAAGGAAGCAGGGCGGGATGTGGTCCACGTCGAACGGGATCCCCAGGCCGGCCGCGCGGTCCAGAGCCGCTTCCAGGGGACCGGCCGCCTCGGCGTAGCGCGGGACCAAATCCTCCCGCCCCCGGGCCAAGCCCGCGCCCTTCACATAGCTGAACTGGATCCACGAGACTCCCCTGAGCTCGCGCCGCACGAACTCCACGAACTCCGCGCAATGGGCCAGATTCGGCCTGCAGACCACGTGCGTCAGACGCACCGCGGCCCCCGCGCCGAGCATGCGCCGGACGCCGGCGAGGCGCGCCTCGAACGCGCCCTCCGTGCGCGTGAGCGCGTAGTCCAGCTCCCGGTCGTGGGCCGGGAAGTTCACGTTGAAGAAGCTCACCAGGCCCGCGATCATGCGGAAACGCTCCGCGTCGCAGGAGGGGACCGCGACTCCGTTCGTCTGCAGCTCGACCTCGAGCCTGCGCTTCCGGCAGCGGGCGAGCAGGCGCAGGAGCTCGGAGGGGTCCATCAGGAACGGCTCCCCGCCCGAGATCTGGACATGGCCGGACTGTTCCTCGTCGATGCTGCGCAGCATCGCGGTCAAAGTCGAGCGGTCCTCCCTCCCGGCCGCCGAGCAGAACACGCAGCGGAGATTGCAGACGTGGACGACGGGAAGATGCAACGACATCTCGATTATTATAGATATTGCGGAAGGAAACAGGACAATGCTATAAGGGAAAATCTATGAAAAGCCGGGTGTTGATCTTCGCGGCCGTCACCGTCACGGCCTTCATCTGGTACAAATTCTTCCGCGAATTCGAGCGAATCCGGGGCGCGGCTCCCGCCGCGTCCGAAACGCAGCCGCGCCCCCGGAAGCGGGCTGCGGCCTCAAGCGGGTTCGCGGGCTGCTCGGAACGGACGCCGGAGTCGATCCTGGGCTCCTACGGCCGCCACTGGGGGCCCGCCGTGCCCGGGGTCACGCCTCAGAACGGCGCGGAGTTCACGGCGGCCATCCGCGACCGGGCCGCCGGGCATCTGGCCTGCCGCGCGATCTCGGAGCGGCAGGACTCGCTGTGCACCGGCTACGAGGCCGTCGGGAGGACCGGGCCGGGCTACGGCTCGGTCTCGGACCTGTGCCAGGCCTGGGTCCGCCTGCTCCGGGAGGCCCCGACATCCCAGGAGTACATGGACAACGTCACGGCTTCGGACTGCGGCCGCTTCAAGGCCGGGTCCCTCGAGAACCGCGACTGTACGTTCCGCTTCCAGACAGCATCGGCCTTCCTGCGCCGCGCCCCCGAAAGATGCCCCACGCCCCTCAAGGACGCCTGCGCCGCGCTGCTGAACGCCGGCTCGCGGCCCTCCTGCGCCGCCTCGGCGAAGGCGCTGACCGCCGAATACTGCCTGTTCTGCAGCCTGCAGGGTCAGAACAACCCATGCTTCAGGGACGCCGCCGCGAAATAGCGCGGTGGATCAGCGAAGACCTCTGCGTGGACGCGGCCAAGCGGTGCAACCTCTCCTGCGTCTTCTGCCACAGCCCGCAGCGCGGAAGCTGTTCGAGCCGCGCCAAGGTCCTCCGCCAGCTGAAAGCGCGGGATGTCCGCGCCGTCAACCTCGAGGGCGGGGGCGAGCCCACGCTGAACCCGGACTTCTTCGGATGGCTGGACTTCCTCCGCGCCAACGGCGTCGAGCGTTTCACCCTGTCCACCAACGCCGTGGCCCTGGCGGATCCCGCCTTCTGCAGGCGCGCGGAGGCGCGGATCGATTTCTTCGTGGTGAACCTCCCGGCCTGCGACGCCCGGACGTACCGGCGGCTCACGCGGAGCTCCCTGTTCCCGCGCGCGGTCCGGGGCATCGAGAACCTGGTGTCCCTCGGCGCCGGGCCAAAAGTCCGGCTCTTCCACGTCGTCTGCAAGCCCAACTACCGGTGGCTGCCGGAGTTCGCCGCCTGGGTCGCGGCGCGTTTTCCGGAGATCGCGTTCACGAACCTCACCTTCGTACGGGGCCTGGGCAGGGCGCGGGGTGACGCGGGCATCCTGCCGACCTACCGCGAGGTCTCTCCGTTCGTGAAGTCCGCCCTGGCGCGCCTGAAGGAGGCCGGCAGGAAGGCGGTGATCCAGAACATGCCGCTGTGCGCCCTGCGCGGCTTCGAGGGCTTCTCCTACGAGTTCCAGAGATGGCGGCGGGGCGACAGCGTCCTGGAGCACGGTCTGGCGGCCAAGGCCCGCTGTCCGAGATGCCGGGGCTGCGGGCTGGAGCCGGCCTGCTGCGGGGCCAGGCCGGACTACGTCAGCGTCCACGGCGACGGGGACCTGAGGCCGTCCGGCCGCGCGCCCGAGAGCCTCTTGCCTGAAGGATTCTGATGCCCCTATTCCTATCGGCCGCTTTCGCCGCCTCCCTGGGCTTCGCCTTGCGGGCCGCCGTACGCTGGACGTGGAAACCGGATGGACGGACCTGGCTGCGCGCCGGCGTCGCAGCCGGGCTCTTCCTCGTCGCCTGGGGCGCGACCCGGAGCACCCCCTTGAGGGGAGGCTTCGACGACGAACACGACTTCGGCTGCATGGCCGTCGAATTCTTCCGGCCGCTTGCCCAGGCACCGGTGGACAGGGAGAAGTCCCCCCTGCTCGCGTTCTGGCTCTCGGACCGGTTGAGCGGCCGCTCCTTGGACGGGATCCTCGCGGCGCAGAAGCTGCTGTGGTTCGGCTCCTCTCTGCTGGTCTTCGGCCTGCTGCTCCGCGCGGGCGCGAGCCCCCCGGCGTCGCTGTTGTGCGCCGGGTTGCTCCTCTTCCACCACCTCTCCATCCTGAACACCTATACGTTCTCGACGACCAACGCCAACGTCTTTTATCTTCTCTCGGCTTTGTGCGCGCTGGCCGGCCTCTTCCGGGAATCCGGCGACGCCGTCGCGGACCTCGCCTGGTTCCTCGCGGCCTCGTTCCTGGTCTTCACGTCGCGCTACGAGTTCATGCCGGTGCTGTTCTTCGGTCTCGCGCTGTCCGCGGTCAAGAGCTCCTGGCCGAGGAGGCTGCTGAGCGAGCGCGGCTGGAGAATGCTGGCCTGGATCTCCTGCTGCGGCGCGTTCGCCGCGGGCTGCTGCGGCTGGACCGTCATCCTGCTCCGCGACATGCGCGCTTACGGCCTGCGGACCGCCGGTACGATGACCCTGGGCCCGATGGAGTTCGCCCGGAATATCCGCCACCATCTCGGCTGGAACAACCTGACGCCCATCCTCGGCGTGACGCCCCGCTCCGCGTGCTGGCTCGCCGGAGCCATGCTGGCGGTCGTCCTCTTCGTCGGATGGCGCCGGAGGGACCGTGGACCGGCTTGGCCCTGGAGGATATTCCTCGCGGGCTGGATCGTCTATGTCGGCGCCATCTACGCTCCGTATGCGTTATACCCCCTCCACACCATGCGCCTCCACCTGTATTTCTCCATCCCCTTCCTCCTCCTGGCCGGAGTCCTGGCGGACGACCTTTTCGCCGCGTCGCGAGCCTGGCCGTGGGCCGCCGCCGCCCTGGTTTTGGCGGCGTATCTCCCGCTCAACGCGCGCTACGTCCGCAGCCTGGATGGGGAATTGAGGACCAATGACATCGAATGGCAGTTCCTCTACAGGATGCGCCGCTCCTGGCCGGACGGCTGCCTGGCGACGTACCCTCTGGCGGATACGCGCCGGGGATTTCTGCGGAAGTACTTCCCGTTCGTTCCCATGGAGGATATCTCAGGCCTCGGCTGCCGCCTCATCTATCGATCGCCTTACCGCAGCGTGCTCGGGCGGGGCTTCCAGCCGGCCGCCGAATCGGAGGACCCGGAGCGGTTCTACGGCGGCGCGTTCCAGGAGGAGCGGTTCCTGCACCGGTTCTATACGGTCTGGCACGGCCCCGGCCATGAAGGCCATTCGGAAACGGTCGAGCCGATCCCGGTCCGGGTCGGGTTCTACCATTTCCTGACGCCATGAAGATCGTCTCGTGCTTCCGGGACGTGTCCGAGATCGAGCCGCTGGCCGAGGCCGGGGCCTCGGAATTCTACTGCGGCCTGGACGGGGTCCCGGATTTCGCATGGGCCGGGCTCCCGGACCTGCGGACCCTGGCCGCCGCGGTCCGGAAGGCCCACAGCCTGGGCCGTAGGATCGCCCTGGCCGTGAACTCGATCGTGCTCAGGGACTCCGGGAAGTGGAGCTGCCGCCGCCTCGCGGCGCGGCTCGCGGAGATCGACCGCATGGGGATCGACGCCTTCATCGTGGCGAACCCGTCGCTGTTCCCCATGCTGGAGGGCCGCCGGCTGAAGGCCGGCTTCCACCTGAGCTCGGTCCAGCCGTGCTTCAACTCCATGGCCGTGGACTATTTCAGGAGATTCGGCGTCACCCGGGTCATCCTGCCGAGCCAGCTCCGGGCCGACGAGGCCGGCGGGATCCTGGCGCTCTGCAGACGGCACGGGATCGAGACCGAGGTCTTCGATCCCAGGTTCTTCGGCTGCGTGTACGTGAACGGCCGCTGCAAGCTGCACCCTCCGCTCCTCCATACCCGAAGGAGCGAGCCCGGGTGCGGCCTGTTCTGCGGGGCCGGCGCCTGGGAAAGGCTCTCCGCGAGGCCGCTGGGATCCCGGGCCGCGCCGCTCCTGGACAGGCTCAAGAAGCGGCTGCGCGGCCGCAAGGCCGACGGCATGGCCCAGCTCTTCGACTTCTATGCCGCCGGAGTCGGGTACTTGAAGTACGGGACCCGGATGGACAGCCTCAGGACCAAGGTCATGAAAGTGTCCCGGATGCGGGAGACCCTGCGCCTGCTCTCGGAGGGGCGGTGAGCCTGGAGCGGGCCATCCATCTGTCCACGATGAGCCTGGGAGCCCTGCGCAAGGCGGGCGCCCTTCCGGGGATACTCTCGCGGTTCGACTGCGTGCACCTGGGCGCCGAGTTCTGCGAGAAGCGCTTCCCCCCGGACTCCTCCCTGCTGCAGGCCGCGGAATTCTTCCACGGGCAGGGGAAGACGGTCTGTTTCCTGACCCCGTTCCTGTCCGACAAGGGGCTGGATCGGCTCTCGCGATTCCTCGATTCCCTGCGGTCCCCGGAGCGATTCGAGCTGAGCGTCAACGACTTCGGGGCCCTGCGCCTGCTCGAAAAGCGCAAGACGCGTGTCCGGGTGAACCTCGGCCGCGTGCTCCAGGACAACGTGTTCTTCTGGCGCAGGGGCAGGCTGTTGGTGCAGAACGAGCACGCGCTCAGGCTCTTCGAAGCCCACCGCATCCATCGCTACGAGGTCTCGGCCGTCGGTCCGGTGTTCAAGACCGGCCCGGGCTTCGACCCGGAGAGGGTCCGCGTCTCCCTGTACTACCCTTACGTGAACCTGGCGAGCACCCGGTCCTGCCTGCTGGCCGAAGGCCCGCGGTGCGGCCGGGAGTGCGAGGCGTGCGCGTTCGAGCTGGCCCACCCGCGGGTCCGCGAGCGGCTGCTCATGAAGGGGAACACGCTCTTCATGAAATGCCCGGGGCGGCTGCGGCCCCCGGACCAGGTCAGGCGCCTGGTCTATTGTCCGTTCCTATAGCGTTGAACATCCGGTTCGCCAGCCACACCGCCCCCTCGTAGCCGAGGAACGGGGCGTCCGTGAGCTGGTGCGTCCGATAGGAGGGGAAGCCGAACTCCATCCCGGGCACCGAGAGGAGCCTGCGGCCGCGCGGGAAGAAACTGTTGGCCACGACCAGGTCCACCCCCCGGCCGTCCAGGAGCTTGTCCACCTCCGAGCGGAGCGTCTCCTGCGTCGGCTCGAACAAGAGCAGGGGCAAAGAAGGCTGGTAGGGCGGCACGCGGATGCAGACCCGCCGCCTCGCTCCCAGGATGACTCCAGCGGGGGGCGCCATGCCCAGCTCCAGAGCGAAGCGCGCGAACGCCTCGAAAAGATGAGGATCCCCGGAGAAGAGCACGGTGCGCTCGGCTAGGGCACGGAGCAGGGGGAGGACCCTCTCCTTGGCCCGGCGTTCCTCGTCGGCAAGCGTCCTCCCGGGACGCAGACGCCGGACCCACGCGCGCGTGCCGGCGAAGCCGAGCGGAAGGCCGAGCTCCACCAGGGGCCGCCGCAGCCGTTGCGCGAGCGTCCGGCCAGCCTTCCGGCCGTACGGGAGCGAGATGAGCGTCCCGGCATTCCTCACCCGCTCGAGGTCCTTGAAGTCTCCCCCGGAAAGCCAGAGCGACTCCAGCTTGAGTCCGAGGCGCTCCAGGAGCCCCCGGATCACGTAAAGGTTCGCCTGGTGGTCGCGCTCGTTGCGGTCCCACAGATACCCGATAACGGCGGCGCGGCGCGGGTCCGGCCGCGCGCCGGCGACGCGGATGTGACGGGC
The DNA here is from genome assembly GCA_041650695.1 of Elusimicrobiota bacterium. Taxonomy (GTDB): domain Bacteria; phylum Elusimicrobiota; class Elusimicrobia; order UBA1565; family UBA1565; genus JBAZKS01. The sequence goes on along the minus strand of JBAZKS010000016.1, from coordinate 63,126 downwards.
GATCGCGTCCAAGGCCTCCCCGTACCCGTCCAGCCAATCGCCGTCGAATCCCGCGGATACCGGGACGATGGGGGCTTTCCCCGCGTGCGTCTCTCGGCGGGCTATCCGCTCGTAATCGATCCCGGCCAGATGCCCCATGGGCAGCGCGCCGAGCAGGACCACGGCGGGCCGCCGCGAGGACAGCAGGGCCCGCAGCGTCCTCTGGACCGGCTCCTCGGCCGTGTGGTGCAGATGGAGCGGATCGGACATGGTGCACACGATCCGATGCGCCCCTCCCGGGGCCAGAAGCGTCGAGAATACGTCGTGGTTTCCCGCGATGAACTCGGCTTTTGACATCGCGCAGCTCATCCCGTCGATCACGACCGCGGCGTCCCGGACCGCGTTGGCGGCCAGGTAGACCCCGACCAGATACGGGGCGTTGTAGCGCGGGGACAGGTCCGTTCCGCGGCTCATAAGGGCAGCCGGTAGAATCCGATCTTCAAGGGAATGGGGTCCTTCACCTCGGTGAAGTCCCCGGGGCCGGCCCGCTTCGGGTCGTTCCAGACCGTATAGAACCGGTGCTGGAACGTCTCCTCCTCGAACGCGGGGCCGTAGAACCGCTCCTCATCCTCCGCCCGCGGCTCCCGGCCCCACAGGCTCCCGCGAAGCACGTCGCGATGCGGCGACCGGTACACCAGGATGCAGCCCGAGCCGGACGCCCCCCCGGGCTCCTCGAACGGGAAGTACTTCCTCAGCAGCTCCCCGCGGACGTCCGCGAAGGGATACGCGGCTCGGCACCCGGCCGGCCAGGAGCGCCTCGTCTTATAGAGGAAGCGCCACTCGATATCGTTGGTCCTCGCCTCCGCGTCCAGGCTCCGGGCATGGCACGCGTTGAGGCCGAGATACCCGGCCAGCCCCAGGGACGCGATCCCCCACAACGGCGCTCTCGGGTCGACGAAGAGGTCGTCCATCAGGACCCCGCACAGGAACAGGAAGGGCAGGAGGAAATAGAGGTGATGCCGCATGGAATGCAGGGGATACTCCGAGATGGGAGGGAAGAAGAGGGGCAGATACAGGGCCCAGCCCGCCAGGAAGACCCGCCAGAGCAGGGTGGGGCTCCGCCTGCCCCGGACCAGCACGAGGACCAGCACGCCCCCGAAGATCCAGCTCGCCAGCCGGGACGGGATGCCGAAGAGCGGCGAGAGGTCGTGCTCCCCGAGGTGGAAGTCCACGCTCTCGGCCATGCGGGAGAACAAGGCCCAGCGCTCGTCCCCGGGCTTGGGGATCATCCCGCCCCGGACCAACACCCAGGCCCAGTACGCGGCGGCGCCGAGGAATACCGCGCAGCCCGCGATCCAGGCGGCCCGTCTTAAACCCCGCGCCTTCAGCAGCCGCCCCGGCCAGCCGCTCCCGACCGCGGACATTGCCGCGCCCGCGGCGAGCAACGGGACGAACTCGAACCTGGAGGCGAGCACGAGAAGCGCGGAGGACAGGAACCAGAGCAGATTCCGGAGCGGATCGCGCGCGGGATCGAAGAGCCCGGCCAGGGCGCACACGGCCGAAAGGAGATAGAGGACGTTCCCGTTGGTCGTGGCGAAGGCATAGGTGTTGAGGATGGAGAGGAAATGAAAGAGGTACGCTCCTGCCGCGAGGAACGCGGCGAACAGGCCGGCCCCGGAAGCCAGCATCGCAGCGAAAACCAGGGCCGCGGAGGCGGACCACGCCAGCCGCTGCGTCACGAGGATCGCCTCGAGCGAGCCTCCGCTCAGCCGGTCCGAGAGCCAGAAGAGGAGGACCGGGGAGTGCTCCTTGCTGACCGGGGAATGGCGGCCGGAGCCCCGGAAGAAGTCCGCGCTCAGGGAGTGGAAGTCGTGCTCGTTGTCGTAGCCCCCCCTGAGCCCGGTGCCGGCCGTCGCGGCCCACGCGGCGGCGAGGAACCCGACGGCCGCGGCCAGGACGTACCGGGCCGGCCGTCCTTCCCTCCGCGCCCAGGCCGCGGCCGCGAGCACGGCCAGCGCCGCGCTCGCGGCCAGCGCCAGGCATAGGACGATGTTGAACGCGAACATCATGCGTCAAAACCCGTCATAGAAATCCCAGGTGCACAGGCGCAGGAGCCGTTTTTGCGCGGCCAAGGCGCCCTCGAAGCCCATCTCGAACGAGGCCGAGGAGAAGGCCGGCTTGCCGAACGCGGACAGCCGCCTGTCCACGTTGACGTCCGAATAGACCGCGTGCGCGGCCGCCAGGAGCCTACAGAGTTCCTCCTTGGACGAGAAGAACCGGACCGGCGCGCGCAGCCGCGCCAGGCGGGCCTTCATCCCCGGATCCGCCGGCTTCCGGGCGCAGATCAGCGCCCGGAAGCCCATCTCCGCGACGACGGCCAGGAGCGGGACGCCGGAGGTCCGCGAGGGATCCTCGAGGAAAGGCAGCTCTTCCGCGGACACGATGAACGCCAGTCGGAACCGCGCGGCGCGCCGGGCCAGCCCGGAGAACTCCCGCCGCAGCGGCGCCGGGACCGCGACCCGGCCGGCCGGCTTGACGCCGCGCAGCCAGCGCAGGGTCCCCCGCATGCCGTAGGGCAGGCCGGGATGCCGCCACCGGACTCGCGCCGCGGCGAACGCCTTCTCGTGCGCGGGCGAGAGGGGGACGTCAAGCACCTGGAGCGCGGAACGGCGGATATTCGCCAGACGCTCCCGCGCGGACTCCGCGAACGGGGCCACGCTCAGCCCGGCTCCCTCCAGCAGGGGGGCCAGCCTGCGGCGCTCGTTCTCGGAGAAGCCCAGCAGGTTCACCGCGTACTCCCGCCGCGACCTCCCGGCGGACCGCAGGGACCGGGCGAGGGACTCCGCCTTGAGTCCCGGCGTGGAGCGGTCCTGCGGGTTGTTGTACCTCTCGACGGCTATCCGGACCCCGTATTCGGCCTCGATCTTCCCGATGAGCCGGGCGAGGTCCGTCTGCATCACCAGCGGCGTGCAGCACAGATAAAGCTCGATATGCGCGGGCGCAGGCTTCTGGGCCGCGAGGCTGCGCAGCGCGCTCTCAAGCCTGTCCAGGTCCCCCAGGAGCACGTCCCGCCTGCGCATGTCCGTATTGACGCACGACAGGGTGCCGAACGGTGATTCGGGCGCGCCCGTGCCGCCGCGCGCCGCGAAGTGCCCCAAGGAACCGCCGGTGCACGCGTCGAACCGGCACTCGATGTCCCCGTGCTCCACGACCGCGGTCTCGCTGGGAAAATCCCCGGAGTCCCTGCGGTTCCAGTCGAAGAAGAACTTGTCCCAGCGGTCATAGGACAAAAACGGGTCCATCTTCCCGCCGCTCCCGTACTGCCAGCGGAACACATCGGCTAAGCCCGATCCGCCGAGCAGATGGTTCGCGAGCCGGACAAAGGAGAATCCGCGGAGCCGGCGGCTGGCTTCTTCCAGGGCCGAGTCCAGGGCGGGGGAGACCCGCTGATGCCGCGGGCCGAAGCAGACGCGCCAATCACTCCCCTTGAATCCGCCGCGCGACGCGTCCGCTGGGAGGAATACGATCGGGACGCTCCGCCCTTCGTGGGTCATGGAGCAGAATATCTGGTCGTGCCGGATCTCGTGAAGTTCGATCCCGGCCGCCGCGAGGGCGCGGGGGAGGGAGACCCTCGAGATGGGTGAAGGTTCGGCCGCGACGGCCCTGGACCCGAGCCTGGCGAGGACGGCGGGGTCCAACGGCGCCGGCAAAGACTCCGGCGCGGGCTCCATCAGGCGCCGTACCAGTCTCTCGAAGAGCCGCGCCAGCGCGCTCCCCGGGGAGAATTCGGGGACAGTCCTGTTCCGGCGTTCGCCATCAGTGATCGCCGGATGCCGGGGGAGCACGGCCAGAATCCCGGTCCCGGCGCGCTCGGCGAACCGGAGCAGGGGCCCGGCGGCCTTGGGGTCCTTCACGTTCGCGACGATGCCCGCCAGCCTCACCCCGTTGTCCGCGCAGTTGACGATCATCCGAAGGAGGTTGTTCGCCGCGTACAGGGAGAGCCACTCCTCGGAGGCGACGATGACCGCCTTCTCCGCGAAACCCTTGCGCATCGGCGCGGCGAAACCCCCGCACACCACGTCGCCCAGGACGTCGAAGACCATCGCGTCGTAGGCGCCCCCGGAGAGCAGTCCCGCGGACGCCAGGCCGTCGAGCATGAGCGAGATGCCCAGACCCGCGCATCCGATGCCGGGCCGCGGACCGCCCGCCTCGATGCAGTCCAGGTTCCTCAGCCGCGCCGGCTGGATGCTGCGCGCCACGTCCTCCGAGCGCAGCCCTCCCGGCTCCGACGCGAAGGGGACGATGGGCCTCCCCGTGAGCAGGAGCGTGGAATCGTGCTTCGGGTCGCAGCCGATGTGCAGGACCCTGCGGCCCCCAAGGGCCAGCGTCGCGCTGACGTTGGCGGCGAGGGTGCTCTTTCCGATCCCCCCCTTGCCGAGAAAGACGATCCTCTCCATGGCTAGCTCCGCGGCCTCAGCTCCCCGTCCCCGAACATCTCCAGATAATCCCGCCTCGGTCCGGCGCAGACGCCGCGCAGGGAGCAGCCCCGGCACGCCCGCGCGTGGGCCTTCTCCCCGAGATAGGTGCGGTCCCCGCGCCGGAGCTTGTCGAAGTCGATGGAGTGCTCCTCGTATCCCTCCAGCAGGCACAAAGGGACGCCGTCCACGAGGCAGCGGATGGCCGAGCGCCGGCAGTAGTCCAGGGCCTCGGCGAGACGCGGACGGACGCGGGAGAGCCTCGGGACCAGATAGGGGCGGTCCTTCACCCGTCCCTTGACCTTGATCCAGTTCATGGCGATGTAGAACACGCCCGGGAACTCGCGGCGCACGAACCGCGCGTAACCCTCGAGCGCGTCGCAGTTGAGCCGGTTGACGACCAGGGTCAGCCGCACCCGCTCCCCTCCGGCGAGCCGGACCAGGCGCCGCATGCCGGCGACCCGGCTCCGGAACAGGCCCCGCGTCTGGGTCAAGAGGTCGAACACCCGCTCGATGTGGGAGGGGAAGTTGACGTTGAACAGCGTCACCCCCGCGTCCAAGAGCCTGCGGGTCGACCTCTCACTGCCCAGAGCGGCCCCGTTGGTGCACAGGATGATGTCCTTCGTCCCGCTCCCGCGCGCGAACCGGATCCATTTCAGCAGATCCCGCGACAAGGCGGGCTCACCGCCCTCCAGCGAGATCGTCCGGCGGTTGGCGAGGATGCAGGCCTCGATCTCCTCCGCGCGCTGCACGCGGTCCTCGCCGCTCGTAGAGCAGAAGAGGCACCGCTGGTTGCAGCGGTCCGTCAGGAACACGTTGGGCTCCGGGCGGATCATCTCGCGGTCCAGACGAAATCCTCCTTCAGGCAGCGCTCGCAGGTGTAGAAATTCGCCATGTGGTAGGGCTTGAAGGCCCGGGTGCAGCGCTTGAACACCCTCCGGATGAGGTCCTTGCGGCCGTGGCCCAGCCTGGCGTAGAGATACATCAGCAGATGGACGTGGTCGTGGTCGATCGCGCCGATGGAGGAGGCCTTCCGGACCGCCTCCGCGAGGGCGCGCGTGGACCTCCGGATCTGGAGCGCCTTCTCGGGCCAGGCCAGGCCGCCGACTTCGTCGAACTTCTCCGAGATGTTGCCCACGCCCCCGTCCACGGAGAAGTAGTCCCGGACCGCGATGGCTTCGGGCTGCGGACGGATCCCGAAGGCACGGGCCTCGCGGTAGAGCGGGGCCGTCTTGTAGAGGTAGAAGGGGTTCAAGGCGAAGGTGTCGATGTGTCGCGCGTTGTCCCGGATGAATGCCGTCGTCTCCTCGATATCGGAGTCCGTCTCCGTGGGCAGGCCCGCGATGAGCTCGATGTGGTTCCAGATGCCGAGCGCGTGCGAGAGGCGCAGGCGGCTCTCGATCCTCTCGCGAGTGACCGCCTTCCGGATGTACTTGAGCAGGCGGCGGCTGGCGGTCTCCATGCCGAATACGAGCTTGACCGCTCCGGCGGCGCGCATCTTGCGCAGGAGCGCCTCGTCGAACTCCCAGAAATTCGCGCAGTCGGCCCACTGCAGCCCCAGGCCGGCCTCGATCATGCGGTCGCAGAGCCGGCTCGCAAAATCGTAGTCGTCGTTGAAGTTGGGGTTGACGAAGAAGACGCCGGTGACCCCCAGCCTCTTGAGCCCGAGGAGGTCCTCGACGACCTCCTCGACGCTCCTGCGCACGGGCGTCCGGGAGCCGCCCAGGACGCAGAAGGCGCAGCGCGCGGCGCAGGTCTCCTCGAACTGGTACATCACCACGAGCTGTCCCGCGTCCGCGGCGGGAGGCGCGAGGGACCGCGCGAGCCGCGGCGGCGCGGCGTAGCGCTCGAAGAGCGCCGCCGGCCGCACCCGGTACTCCTCGAGGGGATATCCCCGGTAGTCCGACCCGCAGCAGGCCGTCCGGCGGAGCTCGCCCCCGTGCTCGGCGATCCCGTCCCCGTCTCTGGCCAGGGCGTGGACCAGCCGGACGTCCTTGCCTTCCAGGCGCTCGATCAGGCGCAGGAGCGCCGTCTCGCCGACCGAGCCCCAGATCGCGTAATCGAAGACGGGGTACCTCTCGAGGATATGCCGATAGACCTCGCGGGGAACCCCGTTGTAGCCCAGGACCACGGGGGCCTGGAAGCGGTCCTTGATCTCCCGCGCGATCAGGGCCGCGGCGTTGAGGAGGAAGAGCTCCTTCATCAGATCCACCATCGTGATCCCGTAGAGGTCGCAGCGCTCCAGGGGCGCGGCGTCCAGTATCGTCCCGCGGACGGACTCCACCCCGGCCGCCTCGCGCGCGGGGAGGGTCCCGCGCAGATAGTCGGGCACCCGCCCGAGCCGCTCCCGCAGCCGGGTCTCCCTTAGAGCGGAGTGCAGGCGGATGTCGAAGTCGAAGAAACGGACCTCGTGCCCCGCGCGCCTCAGGCTCGCCGCCAACGCCGCCAAAGAAAGGCTCGGGAGGGTGAAGCACTCGTTCGTCCGATTCGGGGACGGCGGGTAGACCAGGCCGATCCTCATGCCGTGCACCCTTCCCGGGGGCCGTCCGCGGCCTGCGCGTACCGCACGTAATCCAGCTTGTGGAATCTGTCGCACGTATAGAAATCGGCCGTGTGGTACGGCTTGAACCTCCGGACACAGCGCTTGAAGATCCGGCGGATGGTTTCCTTGTTGGAATGGCCCAGCAGGCGGTAAAGGTACAGCAGGAGATGGATATGGTCGTGGTCGATCGCGCCGAAGGAAGAGACTTCCGCGATGGCCCCGGAGACGGCGCGGGCGGCCCCCCGGATCTGAAGGCTCTTCTCGGGCCAGCCCAAACCGCCGATCTCATCGAACTTCTCCGAGATGTTGCCCACGCCGGCGTCCGTGGCGAAGTAATCCTGGACCGCGGGACCCTCGAGGTGGGGCCGGATGCCGAAAGCCGCGGCCTCCCTGTAGAACGGGGCCCCGGGATAAAGGTAGAACGCGTTCAGGGCATAAGTCTCGACGCGGGGGGCATTGCGGCGGATGAACGCGACGGTCTCCCGGACGTCCTCATCGGTCTCCGTCGGGAAGCCCGCAATCAATTCGATATGGTTCCAGATGCCGAGCTCGTGCGAGAGCTGCAGGTACCGCTCGATCCTGTTCCGGGTGACCCCTTTCCGGATGTACTTGAGCAAGCGGTCGCTGGCGGTCTCCATGCCGAAGACGAGCTTCACGGCCCCGGCCCGGCGCATCTTGCGCAGAAGCGTCTCATCGAGTTCCCGGAAATTCGCGCAGTCGGTCCACTGGAGGTCCAGGTCGGCCTCGATCATCCGGTCGCAGAGGGTGTCGGTGAAATCATAATCGTTGTTGAAGCTGGGGTTGATGAAGAAGACCCCGGTGACCCCCAGCTTCTTGAGGGCGAGGAGGTCGTCGACGATCTCCTCGGCGTTCTTCCGGTCCGTCACTTCGGCGCCTCCCGTGGTGCAGAACGCGCACCGGCCGCGGCAGGTGGACTCGAAATTATAGAGCACGATGAGCTGCGCGCGCCGGCCCGCGGGAGAAGACCCCAGGGCCCGGAGCAGCCGGAAATCGATGTCGTAGCGCTGGGACAGGGATTCCGCGCCGACCTTATACTCCTCGAGAGGATAGCCGGCGTAGTCCGGGCTCGTGCACGTCGTCATGGGGGGAAGCGCCGTATATTCCTTGATGGAAACGTCGTCCCTGACAAGGGTTTGGATCAGCCGGCCCTCCCGGCCGCGCAGCTGGTCGAGCAACCGCAAAAGGGCCGATTCCCCGCGGGAGGACCAGGTCGCATAATTGAAGACCGGGTATCTGCCAAGTATGTCGCGATACGCATCCTTGGGAAGACCGTCGTTCCCCAGAACGACAGGGGCATGGACGCTGTTCCTGATCTCTTCCGCGATCAACGCGGCGCTGTTGAGGAGGAACAGGTCCTTCATCAAGTCGGCCAGGGTGATCCCATAGAGGTCGCAGCGCTCCAACGGAAGGGAGCCGAGGATCATCCTCTTGACCCGTCGGACCTTGGCGGCTTCGCCGGCCGGGAGCTCGCCGCGCAGATAGTCGGGCACCGTTTCGCGGCCGGTCAGCACGCCGAGGACTTCCCGCAAGCGCGCGTCCCTGAGCTTGGCGTGGAATCGGATGTCGAAGTCGAAGAAGAGGACCTCATGGCCGGCGCGCCTCAAGCCGCCCGCCAGGACGGCCAGCGAGCCGCTCGGCAACGGAAAACATTCGTTGTTGCGATTCTTGGCGGGGGGATAGACCAAACCGATCCTCATCGCTCCCCCGCCGCAGGCTGCGCGACCCGGACATAGTCCTGCTTGGGATAGCGCCGGCACCGGTAGAAATCCGGCATGTGGTAGGGCTTGAAGCTCCGGGAGCAGCTCTTGAATATCCTCCGGATGAGGTCCTTGCGGCCGTATCCCAATCTGCCGTAAAGATACATCAGCAGATGGGTGTGGTCCTGGTCGATCACGCCGAACGAGGAGACCTCGGCGATGGTCTCGGCCACGGTCCGCGCGGATCTCCGAATCTGGGCGTCCTTCTCGGCCCAGGCCAGGCCCCCGATCTCGTCGAAGCGCTCCGTGACGTAGCCCGCGCGCGCGTCCGCGGAGAAGTAGTCCTCCCCGCCGGCCGGGGAGGGAAGGGGCCGGAGGCCGAACTTCCCTGCCTCGAGATAGAACGGGGCCTCCCGGTAGAGGTAGAAGGGGTTCACCGCGTAAGTGTCGACGTGCCGCGCGCTGGCCCGCAGGAAGCCGACCGTCTCCCGGATATCCTCGTCGGTCTCGGTGGGCAGGCCTCCGACCACGTTGATCTGGTTCCAGAGGCCCAACTCGTGCGAGCACCGGAGCCAGCGCTCGGCCTTCTCCCGGGTGACCCCCTTGCGGACGTAGCGGAAGAGCCGGTCGCTGCCGGTCTCCATGCCGAAGTCCAGACGGACCGCGCCGGCGTCGCGCATCTTGCGCAGGAGCTGTTCGTCCAGGGAGCGAAGATTGGCGTAATCGCTCCACTGCAGGCCCAATCCGGCCTCGATCATCCGGTCGCAGAGCCGGCTCGTGAAATCGTAGTCGTTGTTGAAGCTGGGGTTCCTGAAGAAAACGCCGGTGACCCCCAGCTTCTTGAGCGTGAGGAGGTCGTCGACGGTCTCCTCGGGACTCTTGCGGTCCGAGGGCGCGGCCGGGTCGTTGTCGCAGAAGGCGCAGCAGCCGCGGCAGGTGGTCTCGAAGCGATAGGGCACGATGATCTGCTCCGCGTCGCCCAGGGCGCGGGCGAACCGGGGCCCGCCCTCGTAGCGCCGGAGAAGGTCCCGCGCCTTGACCTTGTACTCCTCGAGCGGATAGCCGGCGAAGTCCTGGTGGCAGTAGCCCGGTCCACAATGGGGCAGCCCCTCGGTCGCGCCGACGTGCTCCACGACCTCCGAGCCCCGCCGGGCCCAGGTATGGACCAGGGGGACGGCCTTCCCCTCCAGGCGCTGCGCCAGCCGGAGCATGGGCCCCTGCGCGTTCCCCCAGACCGCGTAATCGAATACCGGATACGCGCGCAGGATCCCGGGGAGTATCCTCCTTCCCATCCGGGAGTAGTCCAGCGCGACCGGGGCGGAGAAGCGCCGCTTGATCTCCTGGGCGATCAGGGCTGCGGCATTGAGGTCTTTGACCACGTAGTCCAGAGTGATATCGTAGAGGCCGCACTTCTCCAGGGGCCGCAGCCCCAGCAGGGCCTTCTGGACGGAACGGACCGCGCGCGCCTGCTCCGGGGGGAGCTCGCCCCGCAGATAGGCCGGGACCTTGCGCCGGTCCGCCAGGAGCTCGAGGCTCCTGCGGCGGCGCGGATCGCGGAGCACGGGGTGGAACCGGATGTCGAAGTCGAAGAAACGGGCCTCATGCCCGGCGCGCCGGAGGGCGTTCGCCGTGCCGGGCAGGGCCAGCCCCGGGATCGGGAAGCACTCGTTGTCGCGGCAGAGCGAGGGCGGATAGACGAGGCCGACCTTCATCCCGGCGTCCCCTCCTCCGTGCGCGCGTGGATGTTGCGCATGCGGCCGCCCGCGTCCACGTAGGTGTGGAGCCAAGAGGAGCGGTTGCCGCGCATGAGCCCCAAGGCCTTGAGCAACGTCGCGCGGCGGTCCTCGGGGCTCGGCGCGCGCTCCGGCCAGAGCCAGCGCTCGGCTCCGGCCGCCTCGGCCGCGACGGACAGGAAATGGGGGACCCAAGCCCGGACGCGGCGGCAGGTCTCATCGCGGCCGGAGCGGTCCCCGGCGTCGTCCAAAGCGAGGGCCAGGTTCATCCAGGCGCTGATCTTCCTGGGCGTGAGCGCGACCGACCGGCGCAGGTCCTCCAGCGCCGCGTCCGGGCTCCCCATGAGCCGGCGGAGCTCCCCGCGCCAGGACCTCCAGCTCCGCTCCGGCGCCCCGTCCGCGATGCCGCGCTCCAGGCAGCGGCTCGCCTCGGCGAGGTCCCCCAGGAGCAGGTGCGCGGCAGCCAGGCCCACGCGGCTCCAGCGGCTCCGCTTGGGACAGCGCAAAGCCCGCTGGAAATCCCTCTCCGCCTCACGGTAGCGGCCGGACCACAGGAATATCTCTCCCCGGTGGATGAGGACCCAGTTCTCGGAAGCCCCTCCGCGGAGCAGGCCGGAAAGCTCCGAGAGGACGCGCTCCGGATCCTCGTTGCGGGCGCGCGTCTGCACGTCGAGCAGGTCCGCGATGAGGTCCGGGTTCTTATAGGAGACCAGCCGCCGCCGGCCGCCCAGCGAGCGGATGTACGTTTTCGCGAAGGAACGGTTGCCGCCGAGGCTCTTCAGGACGCGCTCGAGGACGCGCCGGGAGCCCCGCGGGTCCCGCGGGGAAAGCCTCGAGCCGGCCGCCTTCAGGGGAGGCGGGAGCTGCTGGCGGATCACCTCATAGTGCGCAGCGGGGACCGGCTCCCCTCTCGCGATCCGTATGAGGGCCGCGAGGGCCGGAGCGCCCGCGGTCTCGTCCGCAAGGCTGTCCGACTCGGCGATGTCCTCGGCCGCGGCCGCGTAGTCGCCGAGCCGGTAGCGGGCCTCCGCCCGCCAGACGCAGGCCTCCGGGTCGCGGCCCCCCGCGCGGATCGTCCGGCCGAGGCTCTGGACCGCCTCGCGGAGGTCCCCGCGCAGCACGGCGGCCGCTCCGCGGATGCGCCGGGCCGCCGGACCACGGGCCCCCAGCGCCGAGGCCCTATCGCAGTGCCGCTCGGCCCCTCGCGGGTCCCCGCGCCACAGATGGAGCTCGGCGAGCCGCAGGCGGGCGGCGGCGCAATCCGGCAGGAAGCGAACAGCCTTGCGCAGGACATCGAAGGATTCCTGGCAGCTCCCGGCGCTGTCCAACAGCCCCACCGCCTTCATCAGCAGCGGACCGGAGTCGGGGCGCGGCCCCAGCTCGCGCAGAATCGCGCGGGAAGCTCTACGCAGGGACGCCTCCGCGTCCCGCGCCAGGCCCAGTTGGGCTTCCAGGTCGTTGCGCTTGCCCCAGCCCTCCCAGAAGCCCGGAGCCAGGGCGGTGAGCCTCCGGCAGACGTCCAAAGCCTCGCGGTAGCGGCCGAGCTCCTCGAGCCTGTGCGCGGCCATCAGCAAAAGATACGGGGAGCGAGGCTCAAGCTCCAGGGCCTTCTCGACGGATTCCCAGGCATCCTGCGCCCAGCCCAACTCGGCTTGGATGCGCGAGCGCCTGTCATGGGCCTCCCAGCAGGCCGGGTCCGCGCGCAGGGCCGCCTCGCACTGCTCCAGCGCCTCCCGGACGCGGCCCAAGCGCTCGAGAAGACGGGCCTTTTCAAGCCTCAGCACGGCGAGGCGCGTCATCCGCGGATCTCGAACTTCGCGCCCTTCTCCGCGACCACGATGGACATCGGGGAACCATACCGGCAGATCACGACGGCCTTCTCATGGACTTCCCAGCTGGCGTGCCTGGAGTATATGATCGCGGTCGCGGAGCCGCAGACGCGCTTCACCGCGGCGGAGTCGCAGACGCGCTCCACGGTCGCGGAGCCGCTGAGCCGCTCCACGACGGCGCGGCCGCAGACGCGCTCCACGGTCGCGGAGCCGCCGACGTGCTCCACGGCCGCGGAATCGCACAGCTCCTTCACGGTCGCGGAATCGTGGACCAGCTTCACCCTCGCGGAGCCGCAGACGCGCTTGAGCGTGGCGGAGTCGCAGGCCAGCCCCACCCTCGCGGAGCCGCAGACGAGCTCCACCGCCGAGACGTCGCGGACCGAGCCCACCATCGCCGTGCCGCGCATCTCCTGGATGACCGCGGTGTCGCAGAGGCGCTTCACGATCGCGGAGCCGTTCATATACCACCGGCCGTTGTTGACCTCGCCGAGCACCTGGCCCGTGGTCAGGAACCTCGCTTTGAAAGTCGCCTGCACGACGTCCCAGACCGCCTCGCTCGCCTCCTTCTCGCTGAACCACTCCGGCCGATAGTCCTGATCGACGGTCAACCGCCAGTTCTTACGCGCCTGGTTGAACACGTCCCCGTCGACCGGGACCATCTCCACGCGCACGAAATCCGGGAAGCGCGTCCTGTCGCTCAGCCCGAATTTCGTGAAAAGATCCTCGTGCAGGTCGATGTCGAGGTCGTGCAGCACCTCGGTCCGCGTCACGATCGCCGTCTTGAATCGACACATGGCGTTTCTAGCCCTTCGCTAACACAATCCCCATATCCTCTCGGGCCGAGGGCGCATCCGCACCCTCGGCATTAGGATTCCAAATGCGCGTCGGACCCGTCAAGGCGAGCCTGTCCAGGCCGCGCCGGAGCTCCCGAGCAGCCCGCGGGTCCGCGTCATCCTCCGCCCACGCAAGATCCAGCAGGGCCGGCCCGTCCCGCTGCGCGAGCTCCTCCAAGCCCCGGGCCATGGCGTCGAGCTCATCGTCGCTCCAGAGCCCCTCCGAGCCGCGCAGCTCCAGCCGGACGCGCTCGGCTCCCCCGGCCATCCGCCCGAGCCCGGCTGCGGTCTCCCGGCCGAAGCGGAGGACGGCGTAATGCGCGTCCGGCGTCCACCGGCCCGTGGTCCCGAGGAAAAAGCCGTTGTCCCGGATGAAGCGGAGCGCCTCCGCGTCCAATCCCTCGGCATCCCCCTCGATCAAGACCCGGAGGCGCTTGCCCAGCCGCCGGGCCTTCAGGATGGAATAGAGGGCGGCGCCCTCGACCGCCGCGAAGCAGGCCCCCAGGTCCGCGGCCCGGAACGCGAGGCACTTCCCGTCCCCCGGCGAATGGAGGCAGTAGTCCGCGGCTTGCCGGGCCCTCTCGAGCGCGTCCCGCGCGTCCAAGCCCACCGGGATCGCGAGGAACGGGACCTCCGAACGCGCCTTGCGCGCGGGTTCGCGCTCGAACCCCTCGAAGAGCCCCGCCTTCTTGTGCTTGCGGATGCGCCGCTCCAGTCCGGCGAGGCAGCCCATCTCCCGCTCGACCATGGCGTCGACCTCGTCGAGCCCTTCCAGCATCCGCCGGGGGTCCAACCCCTCGAGCAGGGCGTAGAAGTACCTGTCGATGGGCGGGCAGGGCGCCTGCGGGGCGAAATCGGCCACCTCGCCGTGGATGAGCGCGACCTTGGCGCGGTCCACCCCGTCGCGCAGGCTGCCCACGGCGTATTCGCGGCCGGACTCGGACCAGCAGAGCGTGCTGCAGGGGAAGAAGAGCCCGTCCGGGGAAAGATAGAGGCTGCCGAAGGCCGTCTCGTCCTTGGCCCAGGAATCCTGCATGAACGATATCCCGAAGCCGTCGCCGCCCTCGGACGAGAGGCACCGGTCTGAGAACCGGCGGATGCAGAGCTCCCGGATCCGGCCCAGGGCTCCGCGCATCCGCGCGATCTTCTCCGTGGTCCAGAGTTCATAGTAATCGAAGCTCAGGTCCAGGTGGGAAAACCCGAGCCGGAGCAGGGCCTCCATCTCGGCCGCAGCGCACGGCGCGGTCTCCGGCGTCACCGTCACCATGCCGTGCAGGCGCCTCACCATGGGCTCCGGCAAGTTCTTGAGATTCCTCGCCACGGCGTCGAACACGGACTTCCGGGGGGCGCGGCGGAACCTCCGGAGGGAGTCGTTGAGGGCCTTGCCCCCGTCAAGGCTGACCGCCACGTTGACGTCCCTCTCCAGCAGGAAGCGCAGCTTCGGCTCCGCGAGAAGCGTCCCGTTGGTGGCGATGCAGACCTCGAAGCCCTCCCGCTGCGCGCGGATGTGATCGATGGCCCTGGAGACGGCCTCGAACTCCAGGAACGGCTCGCCGCCCATGAACGCGATGACCCGCCTGGAAGCGCCGGGGGCGCCGGCCTCGGCGAAAAGGTCCACGGCGCGGACCAGGTCGTCGACGCCCAGGGACCTCGCTTCCCCGGCGGACGCGAGCCTCGCCGAAGGGCAATAGCGGCACTCCAGGTTGCAGCGCGAGGTCAGATACAGCTCCAGCCGCTCGAACCCGGGCCGGATCATCGGTCCCCCTCATGAAATTGATAGGATATCCTATACCCGTATGACGACAGACCCGGCGAAACGCATCGCGGAACTGCTTCAAAACGGCGCCCACCACGAAGCATTCCTCCTGCTGGACGCGCTGGCCGAGTCATGCCCTGACGACTGCGAGACGCTCGCCCTGCTGTCGTGGGCGTTCCGGCTAAAGGGCGATAACCGCCGGGCGGCGGATTCCGCGTCGGAGGCCGTGGAGAAGCACCCCCGCGATGTCCGGGGCTGGATCGCCCTCGCTCAGGCGCGGCTAGAGGCCGGCGACCTCGCCGGAACGGGGAAAGCGGCGAAAACCGCAGTGGAACTCGGTCCATCCATCCCTCACGGAAAACTGCTGCTGGCCGCGGTCTCGGAGATCAACGGGGACGCGGAAGCCGCGCGGAGGCTGCTGGAGTCGCCGCCGGAGATGAACGAGCACCTCCCGGAGTATCGCGAGATCGTGCGCAAGGCCAGCATCAAGCAGTTTATTACTTTATTCGAGGACGGACAATATAACAAGGCCTTCCGTCTCGCGCAAAGGCTTCTCGAGAGCGACGGCGGCTCCGAGCTTCTGGACGTCCTCCGGGGCCCGCTGACCCCTCCGGGCGGTCTCAAGGTGGGGAGCAGCGAGCCCCAGACCCGGACCTTCTATCGGAAGCATTACGCCTCTTTCAAGAGATGCCGCATCCAAAAACGCTTTTCCGCGTTCCGCCTCTATTACGAGTACTACCTCGCTTCATACTCCGCCCTCAGGGTCCCCCGGCCATGGATCGACCGGATCACGAGCCTGCCCGTGAAGGGATCCGGCTGGATGCGCTACGACATGCTCCAAGACGACATGCTGGCGGGCTTGGACATCATCCCGAAACTCCGGGCCATCGTGGACGCCTGGCCGAAGGACTGCCTCATGCGCTGCTTCCTGGCCGAGATGCTCGTGGCAGCGGGCAAAAGCGCGGAGGGCTTCGAGGAGTTCGAACGCGCACGCGCCTTCAACCCCCAAAGCCCCCACAAGGACATGGTCAACAGCTGGGAGGCGGAGATGCTCCTGCTGCTGGGCCGCTACCGGGAAGCGCTCGCGCTCTCGCGGTTCAGGAACCCGAACGACAAGCTCTGCCTCTGCTGGATGGGCGCGGCGAAGATACAGCTCGGCGACGTCGAGGCCGGGATCGCGCTCTTGAGCGAGCACCTCGCGCATGCCAACTGGCTGGACAAGGAGGCTGCGGTGTGGCGCGGCGAAGCCTGCAGGCTGCTGGGCCGCTACGACGAAGCGCTCCGGGACTTCGACGCGGTCC
Organism: Elusimicrobiota bacterium; assembly: GCA_041650695.1. GTDB lineage: Bacteria > Elusimicrobiota > Elusimicrobia > UBA1565 > UBA1565 > JBAZKS01. The sequence goes on along the minus strand of JBAZKS010000016.1, from coordinate 46,960 downwards.
TCTCCGCGGACCCGAAGTACTTCTGGGCGCACTTCAACCGGGCTCTGGTCCACGGCAAGCAGGGTCGTCCCAAGAAGATGCAGAAGGATTTCCTCCGGATCCCCGCCTCCATCCGGAAATACGTGGCGCGCGCGGCGGGGTCCGCCGATATGGAGGACATCCTCGAGCTGGGCCTCGTGCTGGCGAAGGGCAACCGCCGCGCGGACCCGCATCTGCTGAACATCTCCATGCCGGGAGTGCGCCCCTGAATGAGGCCCATCGGGATCATCGAGGGGCGCGGCACGGGCGGGGAGGTCGCGGCCATCTTCCGGGAGGCGGTGCGCTCCATCGCCGGCGAGGTCCCCTTCCTGTCCTTCCGCGAGCGCTTCGGCTACAGCCCGAACACCTACTCCAGCTCGGGCCGGGGCTATGACGCCCGGAGGGAGGCGCGGGACATCGAACGCTTCTTCCGAGACTGCCGGACGCGGACCGCGGGGGTATTCCGGACCGCGGTCAACGCGGAGACGCTCTACATCGTCCGGAGGAGGGTCCGGAAGCTCAAGCTAGTCGTCCTGCCGGTCGGGCCGTCGCGGCTCCTCTTCATCCGGGACCACCTGCAGGGCTACTACGCCAACGAGACGGCGTCGTGCGGACGGGGGCGGATCCGCGCGTCCATCGGCTACACGGAGAAGAACTTCCGCGTCCTGGCCGGGTTCGTCAAGGATGCGGTCTCAAGCCGCCGCTTCAAGGACTACGACCTGCTCTTCATCTACAAATTCCACCTCTTCGGGCTGGAACTGCAGCGGATGATCCGCGAGGCAGTGCGGCGCTCGGGGCTCGCGGTCCCGGGGGCCCTGCGCATCCTCCAGCCGGACACGGCGCTGCACACGCTCCTGGGCGGGCCGCTCAAGAGGGATGCCGTCGTCGTCGCGGGCAACGAGATCGGCGACGTGCTCCTGGAGACGCTCCTCCACCATCACCGGCTGGGCACGAAGGAGACCTTCTACAACCTCAACGTGGCGTTCGTGGACCGCAAGCGGAGGCTGGAGACGCTCCAGACCATGCACGGCTCCGCGGACGACATCGCGGGCAAGGGCCTGCTCAACCCCATCGCGACGCTCCGGGCCGCGGCCTACGCCTCGGAGAAGTGGCTCGGGGTCTCCCGCGCCCGGGAAAGGATGGAGCGCGCGATCCGCGGGGCCGTGCGGGCGGGCTTCGTGACCCGGGACATGGGCGGCCGCCGGACCACCTCCCGGGTGACCGGGTTCGTGCTCTCGCGGTGGGCCTGACGTGGCTCCGCCCAGGACCGCGCTCGTCGTCATCGACATGCAGAACGCCTTCTGCTCCGCGCGGGGCTCCTACCGGCGGAGGGGACGCTCCATCCGGGGAATGAAGACGCTCCTCGCCAATGTCCGGAAGCTCCTCGCCTTCGCCCGGCGCGAGAAGATGCCTGTCGTGTTCACCCGGCTCTCCTTCAAGCGCGACTACTCGGACGCGGGACCCCTGGTCCGGAAGCAGCCCGGGATCGCTGCCGTGAAGGCGTACGGAGGATGGGACGGCGCCATCGAGAAAAGCCTGCGGCCCCGCCGCGGAGAGACTGTCGTGGTCAAGAAAAGATACGATGCCTTCGTGGGGACCGGACTCGAGGGGCTGCTGCGCAGGAAAGGGGTCGGGAGGGTCGTCGTGGCCGGGGTCCTCACCAACGTCTGCGTGGAATCCCTCGTCCGTTCGGCGTTCGACCGCGGCTTCGCGCCCCTGGTAGCCGCGGACGCGACCGCCACCTATTCCAAAAGGCTGCACGCCGCTTCCCTGGAGACCCTGAAGAGGCATTTCGCGGAAGTGCTCTCGTGCTCGGAGCTATGCGGGACCTGATCCGGTGCGCCGAGGACGCGGTCTTCGGGGAATACCGCTACGAGGAGCTCAAGCGGGAGGGCTTGATCGCGGACAAGGGGCTCTTCGTCCCGAGCCTCTTCTACCCGCCGCTCCACCGCTATCCCCCCGCGGCCGAGGAGGACCTGCTCAAGGGCCTTCCGATCGGCGCGTCCACGCCGATCGGCGTCTACGTCCACTTCCCCTTCTGCCTGAAGCAATGCGTGTTCTGCCACTACGCCGTGCACACGACGGCCTCGGAAGGGGACAAGGACCGCTACCTGGACATGCTCGAAAGGGAAATCGGCCTTTTCAGGAGCAGGCTCGGCGTCGAAACCCTCCGGACCCGCTCGGTCCTCGTCGGCGGAGGCACGCCCACGCACCTGTCGCCCGCGCAGCTGGAGCGCTTCCTGAAGCTGCTCTCGTCGCGATTCTCCAGAAGTCCCGCGAGCCAGATCTCATACGACGTCGACCCGTCCACGATCCTCGGGCCCGTCGGGGCCGAGCGGCTCAAGGCCCTGCGGGCCCACGGCGTCAGCCGCCTGACCATGGGCGCGCAGTCGTTCGACGACGGCCTGCTTAAAAAGATGAACCGCCCCCACACCGCGAAGGATATCCTCGCCGCGGTCGCGCAGGCGCGCGAAGCCGGCTTCCGGAGCATCGGCCTGGAATTCATCTTCGGCTATCCCGGGCTCACGCTGGAAAAGTGGGCGCAAACGCTGCGGGCCGCCGCCGCGGCCGGCGTCGAGGAGGTGCACCTCTATCGCCTGAAGGTCATCCCGTACGGCAGCGGCAAGGGCGCCATCGTCTCGGACTTCGACGCCCGCAAAGACGACTACCCCTCCGAGCGGGAGGCCCTGGTCATGAAGGAACTCGCCATCCTCATGCTCGAAGAGGCCGGGTATCGCGAGAACCTGACGCGGGTCTTCACCAAGACCCGCGAGGACGTCTCCGGCTACGCCAGGGACATGTGCTGCCTCCTCGCCGACACCGCCGGCTTCGGCCTCACCGCGATCAGCAGCTACCGCGACAGGCACTGCCGCAACCTGCGGGCTTTCAAGGAGTACTACGACCGGATCGAGCGGGGGCGGCTCCCGTACGAGGACGGGAAAATCCGGTCGCCAGACGAACAGCTCCGGTGGGCGCTCATACGGCCGCTGAAGAACTGGCACGTCGACAAGGCCGTCTACAAGCGGACGACGGGGACCCCGCTCGACTCCGTGTTCCGCGCGAAGATCGGGACATTGAAGAAGCACGGCCTCCTGGAGGAGGACGCGAAGAAGCTCGTCTTGACCCGAAAGGGCCGCTTCTTCGCCGACGAGGTGTGCCACCAGTTCTACCACCCGGACCACCTCCCGTTCCCCAAGGACGCCTACGCCCCCGGGGAGCTCTCGCCTTACCACGGCCTCGAACCCGCATGCGGTTCTCGATAGCGACGGATTTCCACGACGCCTTGGCGCCGCTCTTGGCGAAGTCCGGGATGGCGGAGGCCTTCGGCAAGCTCCCGCGGGACGCAGTGGGCGGGGGACGCCCCGCGGACATCCTGCCGCGGGTCTCAAAGGACGGCCTCCGGCGCCACGTCGAGACGCTGCACAAGAACGGGCTGGAGTTCAATTATCTGCTCAACGCCGTCTGCCTGGGGAACGTGGAGTTCATGGCCGCCGGGAAGAGGCGCATCCTCGCTCTGCTGGACTGGATCGAATCCATCGGCGCGGACTCGGTCACGGTGGCGCTCCCGTATCTGTGCGAGCTCGCGAGGAAGTCCCATCCCCGCCTCGACGTATGCGTCTCCACGTTCGCGAACGTCGACCGCGTCGAAAAGGCGAAGTACTGGGAGGGGCTGGGCGTGCGCAGGATCACGCTGGCGTCGCGGGAGCTCAACCGGGACTTCCCGCTCCTGCGGCGGATCCGGAGCGGCGTGCGCTGCGAACTCCAGCTCATCGCGAACAACGCGTGTCTCCTGCACTGTCCTATCGCGTTCTACCATCAACAGATCAATTCACAGGCGTCCCGAACCGGGAGCAGGGCCGGCGGCGGGATCGACTACTGCGTGCTGCGCTGCAACCATCGTAGGTTCGCCGACCCCGTGAATTTCCTGGCCTCCGACTGGATCCGGCCCGAGGATGTGCGGTATTACGAAGAGATCGGGATCGACAGTCTGAAGCTCGTGGACAGGAGCATGCCGTCCGGCAAGCTGGCGCGGATCGCCGAGGCCTACGCCGCGCGGCGCTATGACGGGAACCTCCTAGACATCCTACACACGCATTTCAAGCGGCACGCGGCGATCCTCTCTAGGGAGCCGGGCGAGGAGCCGGTCTTCATCGACAACCGCAAGCTGGACGGCTTCCTGGAGCACCCCCCGGAGCACTACGAAGCGCTGGCGAAGAAGGCCGTCCGGATCGACCCGGCGTACCGGCGCGCGATTTTGGCCGCGTACAAAAAGGCGCACGACGCCGTCCTGGAATGAAGCTCGACGACCTCCTCTTCGCGCTCACCCGGTCGAACTGGGCCATCAGCAGGAGATGCGTCCTGGAATTCTCCGCGCTGCTGCGCTCCATCGAGGACGGCGGCTTCAAGGAAGAGCGGCTTTTGGACTGGCTGGCGGAACGCTATCCCTTCGCGAACGGCAAAGACGACGCTCGGTCCTACCGGGACGGCGTGCTGCGCAGGGTCCTGGAGCCGGACGCTGCCGGCGTCCTGCGGTTGAACGCGGCGGGCAGGGCCTTCCTTCTGGCGGAGAAGGTCCTCGGCCGGGGCCCGCTCGCGGCTGTCCTCCGCTCCGCCTCGCGGCGCGGTCCATTCTCCATGTTCATGCTCAATCCGAAGCAATACCTCTGGAGCAGGAAGAACGGGGGGGAGCTCCGTTTCCTTCGCGACTCGCTCCAGGCCGACGTCCGTGAGTTCATCCGCAAAGAGGTCCCGCGCTTCCACGGGAGCTACCCTGCGGTGGACGCCTTCATGCTCTTCAGCGGCGGCCCGGACTCCCTGCTCGCCGCGCTGACCTTCGCCCGCCGCAATCCGGACAAGAAGGTGGTCCTGGCGACCTTCTCCGGCCGCTTCCATTCCTGCAACTGGCCGGTCTTCCTATCCTACTACAAGACCCTCCTGGCCCCGGAAAAGAACATCCTGGGCATCGAGGCCCTGGATTTCACGGACCTCTTCGAGTCGCTCAACAGCCGGTTCAAGGACCGCTACGCCTCGCGCAAGCTCCGCCCGTGCATCACGTGCAAGCTTCTCATGGCCTATCTCCTCGACATACTCCTGGAGAGCTACGGGGGCGCTGGAGAGAAACTCATCCTGAGCGGCTACCGCGGACCGGAGCGCGGGACCCTCTTTCCCCAGACCAAGCGCTTCGACGCGTACGCGAAGCGGGTCCTCCGTCACGCGCGCCATGAGGCGCCTATCTGGGACCATTTCGACCAAAGGGACGTCTACGCGGGCATCGAGAAGATGGGCGTGCGCGGATACGACCGCGAGAAGGGCATCGAATGCTCCGGTCCGCTCACCTGGGACGAACAGGGGTTCCGGTACGGCCGGCACGACTTCGAGCTGCTCGAGGACGTGGTCGGGCTGCTGAACTCCCTGGACCGGACCCTCCTCTGAGGCGCGCGAGCCCCTCCATGCTGGGGTGGAGCCTCCTCGCGTCCTCCGCCAGGACGCGCACGTTCTTGCCGAGATGCTCGGCCTTGAGCGCCGCGTAGAGCCCGATGCACTCGACGCGGTCGGAGGGGCCCTTGAGCACCACGGTCTTCCCGCTCCCGGGAGAGTAGAGGCAGTAGTCCACGGCCTGCCTGGCCCTGGCCAGTTCGTCCTCGAGGCCGGAACCGAGGGTCAGGACGATGCTCCGCAATTCCCTGGCGGCGCGGAACCTGGGCGGATGCTCGAAGTCCCCGAAATGCCGGTCCGTCCTCAGGCGGTCCAGGACGCGCTCCGCGTCCATCCAGGCGCCCAACTCCTCGCGCAGGACCCTCCCCGCCCTGCAGCCGCCCGCCACCATCGCGGCGGGGTCCAGGCCCGCCATCCTGGCGTAATGATGGCGGTCGAGGAACGGATACAAGCTCAGGCCGTGGCCTTCAGGCAGCCGGCGGAGGGCGTCCTCCTGCACCCGCCGGAGCCGGAGGGGGTCCAGCCCCCCCTTCAGGTCCCCGACCCTCGGGCCGAACGCGTTGCAGGCGAAGAAGGTCCCGTCCGGGGAGAGGACCAGCTCGCGGCTCAGCTGCCCCGCCCGGTCGTCCGCGTCGTTGCATTCGAAGTGGACCCCTCGGAGGCCCGAGCAGAGGCGCCGGACCCGAGCCAGGACCTCCCTCAGGCGCCTCAGCTTCGGCGCGGTCCAGACCTCGAAGAGGTCGAAGTTGATCCAGATGTCCCTGGCCCCCAGACGCTTGAGGCAGCGGATGGACTCCGCCATGGACCCCAGGGTCTCGGAGGTCAGGGTGACGACGACGTCCAGCCCGGCGATCCTGCGCGAGACCGCGTCGAACACGGACCCGCGGCCGTTGCCCTTGAACCGCCTGTGCCGGTCGTTGGCCCGCTTGGCCCCGTCCAGGCTCACCACGATCCTGGCTCCGAGGCCGAGCAGGGCCTCGACCTTTCCGGGATCGAGAAGGGTGCCGTTGGTCGCGACCACGACCTCGAACCCGGGGTGCCGGCTCCGGATGCGGCCGATGACGCGGCGGAGCAGGCCGTATTCGAGCAGGGGCTCGCCTCCGGTGAAGCCGACCGCCGCCCGGTTCCCCGGGCCGACATGGGCCGCGTACAGATCCACGCCCCGCAGAACACCCCTCTCGGAAAGCGTCTTCCGCTCCCCTCTCAGGAACCGGCTGGAGCAATAGCTGCAGTCCAGGTTGCAGCGGCTAGTGAGATAGACCTCCAGCGCGTCCATCATCCCGGCCCCGCCAGGAAGCCGGAACGCGCGCGGCTCATCCGGGAGACTTCGTCCATGAAGCGGCGGACCTCGGGTCTGCGGCCGGCGAGCGCGGTCAAGCGCCGCCGCATCGAGTCCAGACACGCGCGGAAGACGTCCGGCGCCCGCGGGTCCTGGCGGCCGACCGGCCGCGTCTCCCGGCTCCAGGAGAGGTTCACCAGGCACGGGCCGCGGCCGCTCAGCGCCGCCTTGAGCAGGACCGCCTCCACCGCTCGCATCCCGTCCTGGAGCGAGCCCAGCTCCTCGTCACTCCAGAGGCAGCCGTCGTCTCGGAGCTCGAGCTTCGCCCACCGAAGGCCCTGCCGGCCAGCGGCCTCCAGCCGCTCGCCCAGGCGCGCGGCGTCCCCTCGGGAGAAGCGGAGTATCCCGTACGCGCGCTCCAGTCCGGACGGCCCCGGAAGCCCCAGGAACATCCCGTGGTCCCCGAAGAAGCGGAGCCGGTCCGGCCGCGCGTCGGCCGCCTCCGATTCGACCAGGACACGCAGACGCTTGCCCAGGTAGCGCGCCTTCATGACCGCGTAGAGCCCGACGCTCTCCGCGTAGTCCAAGCGGGCGTCCAGGCTCGCGACGCGGATCACCACGCTTTTCTCGCTCCCCGGCGAATAGAGGCAGTCGTCCACAGCCTGCCTGGCCCTGGCGAAATCCCCGTCCCCGGCGGAGAGCGCGACGCAGGCGAGCTCCCCGCGGCTCCGGCGCCCCGGCGGGGCCGTGAAGCGGTCGAGCAGGCCGGCCCGGCGGATGGCGGTAAGGCGCTGCTGCGCCCGCTCCAGGCAGCCGAACTCGCGGCCGGACATCGCGTCCAGCTCATCGTAGCCCTTCCGCATTACCTTCGGGTCCAGCCCCCGGATGCGGGCGTAGAAGTGCCGGTCGATGGAGGGGATGGGCCCTCCTCTGTCGCCCGCGGAGCGGAGGACCTCCGCGTGCGTCCTCGCCAGCTTCTTCCAATCCACGCCGCGCTCCAGGTCGCCCACCGCCCCGGTCTTCCCGTCCCCGAGCCCGCAGAGCGTGTCGCACGGGAAGAAACGGGCGTCCGGCGAGAGGCACAGGGTGCTGAAGGGGGAGACGATGTTGGAGCCGAGGTCGGACATGAAATACGCGTCCAGAACGTCGCACTCCCCGCGGGCGGAGAGCTGCGCGTTGAGATGGCGGACGAAATACTCGCGGGACCTCGAGAAGACCCGCCTCACGCTCTCCAGCTTCCGCGCGTCCCACCGCTCGTAGACGTCGAAGCACAGCTCGATGTGGCGCAGCCCCAGCGCGCGCAGCGCCTCTACGCTCTCGACGATGCGCGGGACGGCGTCCGAGGAGACGGTCACGATGACGTGCGGATACTCCAGGGCCTCCCGGCTGAGCGTGCGCAGCCTCGCCGCGACCGCGTCGTAAACGGAGGCGCCGGACGCGTCCCGGAACCGCCGGTTCGAGTCGTTGACCTCCCTGCCCCCGTCGAGGCTGAGGGTGAGGTTGACCCGCTTCGCCCGCAGGAACCGCATCTTCTCCTCGGTGAGGAACGTCCCGTTTGTGGAGACGCAGACCTCGAAATCCTCCTTGTAGCCGCGGATGTGCTCGATCGTCCTGGCGAGGGTCTCGAACTCCAGGAACGGCTCGCCTCCCGTGAACGCGACGCCGCGCGGCCCTCGGCCCGCCCCGGGGCACGCGACGAACAGCCGCATCGCCCTCTTCAGCTCCTCGAAGCTAAGGGACCTCTGCGCCTTGCGGTGCACCAGCGTCTTGGAGGAGCAGTAGCGGCAGTCCAGGTTGCACCGCGTGGTGAGGAAGACCTCCAATCTCCGGATGGAGACCGGGTTCATGCCAGGAACCCCGAGCAGGCCCGGTCCATCCCGGCGAGCCCGTCGAGGAGGGGCCGGAACGCTGTCCGCCTGCGGCCGAGCGCCTCCAGGCGCCGCCTCATGCCGTCGAGACCGCCGCGAAACTCCTCGACGGCGCGCGGATCCGCCGCCCCCTCGCCCAGTCCCGCCTCCCTCCCCCAGGCCAGGTTCAACAGCCAAGGCCCGGTCCCGCGCGCAGCGGCCATGGCGAGGGTCTTCTCCAGGGCCCGCAGGCCCTCGCCCATGGCGCCGAGCTCCGCGTCGCTCCAGAGCCCCTCCGAGCCGCGCAGCTCCAGCTTGACCCTTTCGAACCCCTTCTTCAGCGCGTGCTCTACCCGCTCCGCGAGCCTGCCGGCGTCCAGCCTGCCGAAGGGCACGACGGCGTACCCGAATAGGATGCCGTGATCGCGCAGGAACCGGAGCTGCTCGGGACCCAAGCCCTTGCTCCCGCCCTCCACCGCCACGCGCAGCCGCTTGCCCAGCAGGCGCGACTTCAGCACGGCGTAGAACGCGGCGCCCTCCACGGACTCGAACGAGGCCGCCAGGTCTTCCGCCCGCAGCACCAGGTCCTTCTCGTCGCCGGGGGAATGGAGAAGGTAGTCGACGGCCTCCCGCGTCCGCCTCAAGTCGCCCCCGAGCCGGACCGCGAACGCGCCGATCTCCCCTTTGCCCCTGTGCTTGGGCTCGCGCGCGAAGCGCTCGAAAGCCCCGGCTTTCCGATGCTTGCGTATCAGGCCCTCCGCGCGCGCGATGCAGCCGAACTCCTCGTCCAGGATGCGGTCGAGCTCCTGGAGTCCCTCCAGCATGCGGGCGGGGTCCCTGCCGTGGAGGCGGGCGTACAAGTATCGGTTGCCGGGAGGCGCGGGCGTCCCCATGAACCGGGACACCTCGGAGTGGACCCGGGCCAGCCTCCTGAAGTCGACCCCGCGGCGCAGGTCGCCCACCGCGTAGCGGGCCGGCGGGGCGGCCGCGCAGCACAGAGAGGCGCTCGGGAAGAAGACGCCGTCGGGCGAAAGATAGACGCTGGTCCGGAAGGACCTGTCCTCGGCCCCGAAGTCGTCCATGAAGGAGACCCGGAAGACGTCACCTCCCCCCCGGGAGAGCGCGGCGGGATCGAAGCGGCGGATGCAGCGCTCCTTGAGCGCCCGCGCCGCTCTCCGGACCCGCTCCAGCCTCTCCGGCGTCCAGACCTCGTAGAGCCCCAGACCCAGGTCCACGTGATGGAACCCCAGGTCGAGCAGGGCGTCCATGCTCTCGACGACCGAGGGCAGGGTGGAGGACATGAGGGTGGCGGCGCAGTACAGATACTCCACCGAGTCCCTGCGCATCCTCCTGAGGTTGGCGAGGACCGCGTCGTGGACCGACGCGGCCTTGTCCGCCCTGAACACGCGGAACGCGTCGTTGACCCGCTTCCCGCCGTCCAGGCTCAGGGTGAGGCTCACCCGGTGCCGCCTGAAAAAGTCCACCTTCTCGTCGCTCAGGAGCGTGCCGTTGGTCGCCACGGTGATCTCGAAGCGCTCCCTCAGCCTCCGGATGTGGCGGATCGTCCTGGAAAGGACGTCGAACTCGAGGAACGGCTCCCCGCCGGTGAAGGTGATGACCCTCCCCCTCCGCTCGCCGCTCCCGGCGTACCCGCAGAAAAGCTCCACGGCCCGAGCCATCTCGTCGAAGCTCAGCGTCCGGTGCTCCCCGCGGTCGATCAACCCCCTGGACGCGCAGTAGCGGCAATCCAGATTGCAGCGGCTGGTGAAGAACATCTCCAGCCTCTCGAGACGCGGCGTCGCAGTCATCGCACCCCCGCCAGGAACCCGGAATAGGTCCGGTCCGGCTTGACGAGCCGGTCCAGCCCTTCGCGGAACGCCTGGAGCGCCCGCGGGTCCGCCTCGTCCTGCGCGCACGCGAGGTCCAGCGGACCGGGCCCGCCTCTTTTCGCCAAGTCGTCGAGCCCCGAGGCCATGGCGTCGAGCTCCGCGTCGCTCCAGAGTCCATCCGAGCCGCGCAGCTCCAGCCGAACGCGCGCGGCTCCCCCGGCCATCCGCCCGATCGCGGCCGCGTCCCGCCTGCCGAACCGGACGACGGCGTAGTCCCCCCCGACGGCCCCGAGCAGCATGCCGTGGTCACGAAGGAACCGGAGCCGCTCCGGGCCCAGGCCGCGTGCGCGGCCTTCCACCAGCACGCGAACGCGCTTGCCCAGATGTCCGGCCTTGAGGACCGAGTAAAGCCCGATGCCCTCCACGGCATCGAAGACGCGCGCCAGGTCCGCGGCCTTGAGAACGACGGTCTTCGAGCTCCCCGGAGAGTAAAGGCAGTAATCCACTGCCTGCCTGGCCCTGGCCGGCTCTTCCGGGAAGCGGATCGAGACCGCGGGGATCTCCCCCTCCCCCCGGTACCGGGGCTCGTGCGCGAAATCGCCGAAGTGCTTGTCCCTCTCCAGGCGCTTGAGCACGCACTCCACGTCCACGAAGCAGCCCAGTTCCTCTCTGAAGATCCGAGTCACCCGGCCCGAGTTCCGCAGCGCGGCGGCGGGGTCCGCGCCGGAGAGCTTCGCGCGGAAATACCGGTCGATGGGCGAGAGCACTCCGTTGGGGTCGTCGTGGCGGGAGACGGCGGCCGCGACGGAGGAATAGACCCTTCCGAGCTTCCTGAAATCCACGCCATCCTTGAGGTCTCCCACCTGATAGAGGAGGCCCGCGCGACCGGCCGTGCAGAGTTCGTCGCACGGGAAGAACCGTCCCTCCGGAGAAAGGCAGAGCGAGTTGGACGGCGCCCGGTCGTCCGAGGCCCGGAGCTTGTCCTTGAAATAGGCCCGGAAGGGCCACTTGGGATCGCGCGCGCAGTGGCGCCGCACCTGGGAGAGGACCGCGCGGAGGGACTCCAGCCGCCCCGGCGACCACGTCTCATAGAGGTCGAGGCCCAGATGGATGTCCTTGGGGCGCAGCCCCTCGAAGAACCTCACGCTGGGAAGCATGTGGCGGATAGTCCGCGACGTGAACGTGGCCATGATGTGGACGGCCCGTTTGGCCTCTTCCGGAAGGAGGGCCTGCCTGCGCATGACGGCCTCGAAGACCGAGGCCCGCCCAGCCCCCGCGAACCTGCGGTGGCGGTCGTTGACGACCTCGGCTCCGTCGAGGCTGACGACGATCTCCACGCCGTGCCCTCGCAGGAAGGCCTCCTTCTCCCGGTCCAGCAGCGTCCCGTTCGTGAAGACGTAGAGCCCCAGGCCGTCCCCGTATCTGGACCGGACGTATCCGACCGTCTTGGCCATCTCCTGGAACTCGAGGAATGGCTCGCCGCCGGTGAACGCGATGGTCCGGACCGGCGACGGGTCGTCCAACGCGACGTAGGAGGCGAACAGGTCCGCCGCCCGCGCCATCTCCGCGAAGGATAGGGAGCGGGACCCGCCTCCCCTCAGCAAGCTTCCCGCCGAACAGTACTCGCACCGCAGGTTGCAGCGGTCCGTCACGTAGATGTCCAGGCTCAGCGGCAGGATGGAGAGATCTCTCTTTTTCATGAGGCCAGGAACTCCGACCGCGCGCGTCCCATCTCCGCGGTCCTGCGCAGATAGGAGGCGAACGCGCTCCTCCTGCGCGCGAGCGCCGCCAAGCGGCGCTCCAGCCTGGCAAGGCCCTCGCTGAACTCCTGCTCGGCCCTGGGGTCCGGCTCCCCCTCCCCCAGCCCGACGTCCTTCCCCCACGCCAGATTCAGCAGGACGGGCCCGCCTCCCTGCAGGACTCCCTTGGCCACGACCCTCTCCAGGTCCTCCAGGCCGCGGGCCAGGGCGTCGAGCTCCGCGTCGCTCCAGAGCCCCTCCGCGCCGCGGAGCTCCAGCCTGACCCGCTCGGAGCCCGCGGCCATCCGCCCGATCGCGGCCGCGTCCCGCCTGCCGAAGGGGACGACGGCGTAGCTCCCCCCGGCGCCCCCGAGCAGCATGCCGTGCTCGCGCATGAACCGGAACTGCTTCGGACTCAGACCGCTCGGGTCGCCCTCCACCAGCACGAGGATGCGCTTGCCCAGATGCCGGGCCTTGAGGACCGAATAGAGCCCAATGCCCTCGACCGCGTCGAAGACGCGCGCCAGGTGCTGGGCCATGAGGACCACGGTCTTCCCGCTCCCCGGAGAGTAGAGGCAGTAGTCCACGGCCTGCCTGGCCCTGGCCGGCTCGTCCGACGGGTCCGCGCCGAAGCGGACCGAGACCACGGGCACCTCGTCCTCCCCGCGGTAGCGGGGCTCGTGCTCGAAGTCGCCGTACCCCTTGTCCATTTCCAGCCGCTCCAGGACGCGGTCCGCGTAGGCCAGGCCGGAGAACTCCGCGTCCAGGATCCGCATGGCCTTGTAGCCGTCCTGCACCATCGCGTCCGGGTCCAGACCCATGGCCCGGGAATAATGATAGCGGTCGAGGAACGCGTACAGGTTGAAGCCGTCCTCCTTGGGGACCCTGAGGCGCGCGTCCGCGAAGATCCGCTCGAGCTTGTCGAAGTCCACGCCGCTGTGCGAGTCGCCGAGACTGAACTCCTCCAGGCCCAGGGTGCAGGCCGCCGGAAACGGATAGAACCGTCCGTCCGGGCCGAAGACGAGTTCCCAGGTGAGGTCGAACTGATGCAGGAGCCGGGTCAGGGACTCGAAGAAGACGTTCGCGGTGCGCATGGCGGACGTCCTGGGGAAGCTCAGCGTGCTCGAAAGGTACCGCTTCTTGAGGGACGCGAGCGCCCCCTTCAAGGAGCGCAGCCGCTCCTCCGTCCAGCTCTCGAACATGTCGAAATTGACGGAGACCATCTCGAAACCCAGGCTCTTCAGATAGGCGACGGACTCCGGCAAAGCCGGCAGGGTCCGGCCGGACACGGTGGCCCCGACCTCCATCTTGATCAGACGCTCCGCCGACAGCTTCGAGAGATGGCCGACGACCGCATCGAAGACCGACGCGCCCACGCGTCCGCGGAACCTCCGGTGGCGGTCGTTGACCTCCCTGGGGCCGTCCAGGCTCACCGCGATGCGGACCCCCTTGTCGATCAGGGTCTCGGCCCTCGCCGGGTCGAGCAGGGTCCCGTTCGTGGCCAGCGTCACCATGAGCCAGGGATGCCTTTCTCTCAGGTGGTCCGCGACCGCGCAGACCAGCTCATACTCCAGCAGCGGCTCGCCACCGGCGAAGTTGATGGAGTACACAGCCGTCATCTTCTGACCGCAGGCCTTGTAGACCTCCGGATTCGTGCAGGACGTGTACCAGTCCACGGCCCGCAGCACGGTCTCAAGCGCCAGGGTCTTGTCCTGGCCCGCCAACCCCCGGCTCGAGCAATACGCGCAGGCCAGGTTGCAGCGGCTGGTGACCATTATGTCCAGCGTGCTGGGCAGAAGCTTCACCCGCCTCCAGAGCTCGTCTTTGCAAATCACGGGAGCGGGAAGCCCGAATACGCCGCCTCGACCGGCGTGGAGCCGCGCATCCGGTCCAGCCAGAGTCCGAACTCCTCCGCCGCGCGCGGGTCCTGCTCGCCCCTGTACGACGGGCCCAGCAGGACCTCAGCGGCCAAGGACGCGCCGCGCAGGGCCTTGAGCTCCGCGTCGCTCCAGAGCCCGTCCCCACCCCGGAGCTCCAGCTTGACCTTCTCGAACCCCTTCTTCAGCGCGCCTTTTACCCGCTCCCCCACGTTCGTCGCGGAAGAACGGCCCAGAGGGACGACCGCGTAGATGTTCGCGCGCCCCGCCGCCTCCGACACCCGCCGCACCTCGCCCGGCTCCAGGCGTTCGCATCCCGTCGCCCCGAGCAAGACGCCGTAGTCGCGGAAGAAGCGCAGTTGCCGCGCGCCCAGCCCCTTCACCCCTCCCTCGACCGCCAGCCTCACCCGCTTGTCCAGGAACCGCGCCTTCAAGAGCGCGTAGAGGCCCGCGGTCTCCAGGAGATCGAAGGCCCCCGCCACGTCCTGCGCCCGCAGCGCCAGCTCCTTCTCGTCCCCGGGGGAGTAGAGGCAGTGGTCCATGGCCTGCCGCAGCTTGCCCGGGTCGCTCTCGCCTCCGGGTCCGATGTCGAGCGCCCGGAAGCCGATCTCAGACCGGGCCTTCGACCGCGGCTCGCTCCGAAACCCGCCGAGACGTTCGTCGGTGTGGAACCGTCCCAGCACCCGGTACGCCTTCTGCAGGGACTGCCGGTTCTCCTCGATCACCTTCCCGACTCTGCGGCCGCCCATCAGCATCATGGCCGGGTCCAACCCGACGCTCACGGCATGGCAATACCGGTTCATCGTGGAATACGGGTTGCTCGCGCTTTCAGAGGACAGGCGCGCGAGGAAGGGCTTGAGCATCTTCTCGAGCCTATCGAAGTCCAAACCGCTCTTTGCGTCGCCGATCCGGAACTCGCGCAGCTCCTGCAGGCAGGCCGCGAAGCAGGGGAAAAAAGTCCCGTCCGGGGACAGGGCGAGCGCCCGGGTGACCGGAGTGAGCCGATTGCACCCCACCTCTTCGCCGTCCGCGCTCGGGCGCGGATAGGCCTCCTCACCCGACGAGAACAGAGCCTCCAGCATCTCCTGCTTGCGGATCGCCGCGAAAGCGTCCCTGAGCGCGTCCAGCTTATCCGGGGTCCACACCTCGAACCAATCGAGGGCGAAGCAGACCTCCCCGAAACCGAGGCTCTTCACGAACTCCCTGGACTCGCCCATGGAACCCATGGTCTGCGCCGTGACGACGATGTCGGCCTGCATCCCGCCCAAACGCCGCGCCGGCAGCTTCGAGAGATGGCCGACGACCGTGTCGAAGACGGACTTTCGGCCTCCATGGAACCTTCTGTGCCGGTCGTTCGTCCCCTTGGGGCCGTCCAAGCTCACCGCGACCTCGACCCCGCGCTCCAGGAGGGACTCGGCCTTCTCCGGGTCCAGCAGAGTCCCGTTGGTCATCAGCGACACCGTCATCCAGGGGTGCCTCTCTCGGACGTGGTCCACGAGCGCGCCGACCACGTCGTACGCCATCAGGGGCTCGCCCCCGGTGATGTGCAGGATGTGCGGCGCCTTCGGATCCGCGCCGCAGCGCGCGCGGACCTCCGGACTCACGTGGGACGCGTAGCCGTCCACCGCCCGGACCGCGTCCTCGAGCGGGATCGTCCTGGGCGGGTGCTCGGGCTTGTGTCCCGCGCAGTACGCGCAGGCCAGGTTGCAGCGGTTGGTGACGTAGATGTTCAGCCGGCTGGGCAGCAGCGTCAGCCGTCTTCGGAGCTCGTCCTCGGGAATCACGGGACAAAGAAGCCCGAATACGCCGCTTCGACCGGCGCGGAGCCGCGCATCCGGTCCAGCCAGAGTCCGAACTCCTCCACCGCGCGCGGGTCCTGCTCGCCCCGGCCCAGCCCGGCCTCCCGGCGCCACGCGAGGTTCAGCAGCCCCGTCTTCGCCGGGACCGCGCCGCGCAAAGCCTCGAGCTCCGCTTCGCTCCAGAGCCCGTCCCCGCCTTGGAGCTCCAGCTTGACCCTTTCGAACCCTTTTTTCGCAGCTCCTCCCATCCACTCCCCCAGGCTCGCCGCGGAAGAACGGTCCAAAGGGACGATCGCGTAGACGTTCGCGCGCCCCGCGGAATCCGACACCCGCCGGACATCGCCCGGCTCCAGCCGTTCGTAGCCGGTCGCCCCGAGGAAGACATCGTAGTCGCGGAAGAAGCGGAGCTTCCGCTCGTCCAAGCCCCTCACCCCGCCCTCGACCGTCAGCCTCAAGCGCTTCTTCAGAAACCGCGCCTTCAAAAGCGCGTAGAGCCCGGCGGATTCCAGGAGCCCGAAAGACCCGGCCAAGTCCTCCGTCCGCAGCGTCAGCTCCTTCTCATCACCGGGGGAGTAGAGGCAGTGGTCCATGGCTTGGCGCAGCTTCGCCAGATTGCTTTCGCCCCTGGGCCCGATATCCAGAGCCCGGAAGCAGATCTCGGACCGGGCCTTCGACCGCGGCTCGCTCCGGAATTCCCCCAGGCGCTCGTCGCCCCGGAACCGACCCAGCACCCGGTAGGCCTTCTGCAGGGACTGCCGGTTCTCCTCCATCACCCTCCCGGCCTGATGGTTCCCCACCAGCATCTTGGCCGGGTCCAGGCCCCGGATCAGGGCGTGGCAGTATTTGTCGAGGGCGGACTCGGGACCGAAGGTGTAGTCCGGGGGGAGGCAGGCGCGGATCTTGTCGCAGACCCTCTGGAGCTTCCCGAAGTCCAGGCCCTTATCGATGTCGCCGATGCGGAACCGGCTCAACTCGTGCGAGCACGCCGCGAAAGAGGGGAAATAGAATCCGTCCGGTGATAGGGCGACCCCGCGGGTGACCCAATTCCACCATGCCTCCTCGTCGTCCGCGCTCGCGTACGGGTAGGGGTCCTCGGCCGTGGAATACATGGCCTCCAGGATCTCCTGCTTCCTCATCGGCACGAGGGCTTCCTTGAACACGGCCAGCTTCTCCGGGGTCCAGGCCTCGAAGCAGTCCGGCACGCAGTAGATGTGCCCCAAGCCCTGGCTCTTCACGTAGGCCCTGGACTCGCCCGCGTACTTCATGGATTCCGACATCAGGGTCAGATCCGCCTGCAGCATCTTCCGGTGGCGGGCCGTGAGCTTGCTCAGACGCTCGACCACCAGGTCGCAGACCGAGCCCTTCCCCTCCTCGCGGAACCTCCGGTGAGGGTCGTTGATCCATTTGGGCCCGTCCAGGCTCACCGCGACCTCGACGCCCCGCTCCAGGAGGAACTCGGCCTTCTCCGGGTCCATCAGGGTCCCGTTGGTCGCCATGGACACGGTCAACCAGGGATGCTCGCGCTGCACGTACTCCACGACCGCGCGGACCCTGTCATAGGCGAAGAGAGGCTCGCCCCCGGTGATGTGGATGTAGTACGGGATCTTCTGGTTCAGGCCGTAGCGCCCGCGGATGTCCGGGTGCACGCACGAGGCGTACCAGTCGATGGCCCGGGAGGCCGCGTCCATGGAGACGAGCCGCTGCTTCTTCTTCAGCTCTCCGCTCGTGCAGTAGCGGCAGGCCAGGTTGCAGCGGCTGTTGATGAAGATGTACAGGGTGTTCGGCAGCAACTCGAGCCGCCGCCTCGCATCCGGCGTCCTTTTTTCCCCGCGGCGGCCCTTCGCGGAACGAATCGCCTTCGGGGGGAGCTTCTTGCGCATGGTATATACCTCTATTGCGTCCGCGTTTCAAAATATGAAAACATTTCACGAATGGACATGTATAGGGTCTGCGGCGCGGCGGCCCTGCTGGCCGTATGCCTGAGTTCCGCGTGCCGGAGGCACGAACCCCCCCCGACGCAGGAAGCCCGGACATCTCCCGCCGAGATCGCAGCTGAATACGGGAACACCTGGGTCCTCGGGGGGGACTGGATTTCCCTGGAGCGCGACCAGCTCGTGATGCGCCCTGCGGACGCGGCCCGGCTCGCCCAAAAGCTCCTGGACTATCATGTCTGCGAATCCGTCGCCAAACGCGAGCCGGGGGTCTGCCGGGCGGACGGCCTCGGCAAGATACTCCCCGCGACCCCGGCGGGAGTGGTCTCGATGAGCCTGGAATGCCTCCGCTTCCATGGGCAGTTCCTGATGGCCGCCCAGCTGCTCTCCGGCGCCGACATACAGGACTCCTGTCCCCTCTTCGTGGAGGACGGGACCCCTCCCCCCCAGATGGCGCGGGCGCGGCGGCTCTGCGCGGGAGCGAAGCAGGCCTATAAGTCGGGTGGGTTCGCCGCCGCCTACGCGTCGCTCGCCGGGGCGGACGATCTGCCGTCGTCGTGGTCGAGATGCAAGGGTTTCCCGCAGAACCCGGAGGCCTATCGGGACAACTTCGGGTGCAGGGTCTCCGCCGCGATGATCACGGCCCTCCAGGACAAGGACGCGTCGAAGTGCCCGCCCGAGTTCAAGAGCTCCTGCGAGGCACTGCTCGCCGAGGCTCCCTCGGCAAGCTGCGCGCAGGCCGCGGCCGAGATCAACCGCCTCTACGCCTCGTCCCCCCGGACAGCGGCCGGCGACGCGGCACGGGCCGGCGATTAGCGGCTCAAAGCCTCCGGAAGGCGCTCGCGGCGGCCGACAGCGTATGCTTCACATCCGCGTCCGTGTGCCTCGCGCTCAAGTAGGCGGCCTCCAAATGGCCGGGAGGAAAATGAACTCCCTCTTCGAGAAGAGCACGGAAGAACCGTTCATAAAGCCGCGCGTCGGCGGCCTCGGCTGAGGCGAGGTCCCGGACCGGCTTCTCGGTGAAGAAGACCGTGAACATGGATCCGCGCCGGTTGACCTGGACGGCCCTCCCCGAGGCCGCCGCCAGCTCCCCGATCCCGCGGGCCAGCCTGCCGGTCAGCCGCTCCATGCGGCCGTAGGGGTCCTCCCGCTTGAGCGCACGCAGGACCGCGGCGCCGGCGGCCGCGGCCTCCGCGATGTCCCGTCCGGCCTCTCTTCCCGCCAGGGCCATCACATCCTTCCTGCCTCCGTACACGCCGATCGGGAAGCCTCCACCGATGATCTTGCCGAGGCAGGTTAGGTCCGGACGCACCCCGACCGCGGCCTGAGCGCCGCCGTAGAGCAGCCGGAATCCCGTGATGATCTCATCGAAGACGAGCAGACTCCCGAAGCGTTCCGTCAGTTCCCGCAAGGCCTGCAGGAATCCCTCCGCGGGAGGGACCACGCCCATGTTCGCGGCGATCGGCTCCACGATGACGGCGGCTATGCTCCGCCCCGCGCGGCGGAAGAGCCTGCGTACGCCTGGCGAATCGTTGTAAGGGACCTGGAGAGTGTTCTTAAAGTCATCCGAGTCCCCGTGGAAGCAGCCGGCGAACGTGACGACGGACTCGCGCCGCGTGAAAGCCCGGCACGCGCGCAGCGCCCCGGCCGCCGCCCCGCTCCCCGAAGAGGTCAGGCGCACGCTCTCCATGGAGGGAAACGCGGCACGGATCTCTTCGGCCAGCCTCCGTTCGGACCCGTCCCACGACGCCTTGGCCGTCCCGCGACGGGCGTAGCCCAGGATGAGAGGCCCTCCGGAAAGCTTGTAATCGATGTAGCTCCGGCCGTCCGCGGTCGTGATGCGCGAACCCCGGCCGCGGACCGTGAACGCCGGGCCTCCCCCGCGCTCCCCGCGCGGATGCGACCGGGCCTCCCTCTCCCAGTCGTCGATCTGCCTCCGGCGGGCCGGGCACAGGGAACGGGCGCGTTCGAACTCCGCGGCTCCCTCCTCGCCCTTTCCGTCCGCGATGAGCAGCTCCGCCAGCAGGCAGCGGGACTGATGATCCGCCTCCCAGCGCTCGAGCACGCCGCGCAGCTCCTGGATGAGCCCGGCCAGGTCCCGTCTACCGCATCTCAATTCGTGCCGTATCAACACATACCGCATCCAGCCGTATCTCTCGAAGGGCAGGCTCCGAATCGCCCTCGAAAGCCGCTCCATCTCCACCGCCGGGGACCCGGAGGCTGACAGGATGAACTCATAACAGGAACGCCAGGGCCGAAGCCGGCTCTCAAGCCTCCCTCGCCGGAGGAGCGCCAGGTGCTTCTCGTGAGAAGCTCCGGGGCCCCATGGATATCTAAGGACATCCAGGCAGTTCCATTCGCGCTGTCCGGGGACGAGCAGGTCCTCGGCGATCCTGAAGGCTTGGCCATAACGTCCGCCGCCGCACAACCCCGCGAACCGCTTCTGGAGGCTTTCCCGCGTCTTGCGCAGGATATCCCCGCACGGCCCATCCAGGGGCGGCCCGCATCCATCCTTGAGCCTCGCGATCACGGCATGGAGCGCCTTGCAGTGCGCGACCGACGGGTCGATCCCGGCAGCCCTCTGCGCGGCGCTCTCCGCCCCGAGGACGTCCCCGGAAGCCAGCCGGGCCTCCGTGAGCGCGATCCAGGACTGCAGGTCGGCCGGGTATCTCCGGGCGGCCTCCTCGGCATAGGCCGCGGCGCGGTCGGGATCATCCCCGAGACTGAACGCCCACGACAGCGCCAGGAGCGCTTTCTGCGGCCTCGGCTCGGCCTCGGCCAGCTCCTCCGCCAGACGCACGGCCTCGTCGTTCGCGCCGCGGAGGATGAGCTCCCGGATGCGTTCCGCCAGCCCGTCGATATCCATGGAGCGGGACATGCTCTCCGTTCGTGAAGGTACCAAATTATTCGATGTGATATAATCGGCCGGTGACGCTGCGTCCCAAGACCCGTGCAGCGGCGGTCCTCGCGCTCGCTCTTGGAACGCTCCTGACGATCGGCCTTCTGGAGCTGGGGCTGCGGGCCGCCGGGCTGCTCCTCGGGCGGAGACCCGTTCCCGGCGCTCCGGACGGAGCGTGGACGGTGCTCTGCCTGGGAGATTCGTTCACCTACACGGGCGACGGCAACTCCTACCCCGACCAGCTTGCCCGGCGGTTCACCGCCGACGGCGTGCGCGTGCGGATCATCAACCGCGGCGTACCCGGTCTGAACTCCTATCAGCTCGCGGACATGATCGAGGGGGAGCTGGACCGCTGGAAGCCCGACGCGGCCATCGTCCTCATCGGAGCGGATAATTTCTGGACCAGCCTGCCCATCCGGGATGAATCCTCGTGGCGGCGCCTGGACCGGGCCCTGCTCTCGCTGCGCACCTGGAAGCTCTTGAAGCTCTTGTGGATCGGAATCCACGAAGGCACCCTGCGCGCCCGCTACCGGGCGAACATGGCCCCGCGCGACAGGGAGCAGGCCCTCGAAACCGTCCGGCTCGCCCTGATGAGCCGGCTCGACCATCCGGAGGATTGGTACCGAGCCCAGCTCGGCGACGCGCCGGAAACCCCGCGCGTAGAGGCCGCCGTGCAGGCGCTGGCCGAGCGCCTCGCGTCCGACCCGGAGGACTCGGAGGCTCGGACGTTCCTGGGGGAATGGAAACTGGCGCAAGGGGATGCGCGCGGCGCGGAGACGCTGTTCCGGGACGCCGCGGCTAACGCGCCGTGCCACTCCCTGGCCAACGTCTATTCCGGCCTGGCCAAGGCGCTCGAGCGTCTCGAAGGGGAAGCCGCCGCGCGCGCGGTCCTGGACGACGCCGACGGCCGGTGCCCCGCCCAGCGCCGCATGGCCAAGGCCTTGTGGCTCCTCTGGCGCGGCGAGCCCGAGGAGGCCTCCGCGCTGCTGCGGGCGCAAGTCCGCGCCGACCCCTCCGACCTCGGCTTCCGGGCCGCGTTGGCCGGCGCCCTGTATCAGAGCAAGGACTACGCCGGAGCCGCCGCCGCGTACCGGGAACTCTCGCGGTCCGCCGATGCCGGGAAGATCGGTCTCGACAGCGCCATGGACAACGCCCTTCTGCGGCTGTGGGAGATCCGACGCGCCAAGGACCCGCGAGCCCGCCCGCCCGCCGCGGACGAGGGGGAGATGGCCTACTCCTGGTTCCTCAACGGGGACTACGCCCGCTGCGCCGAGTCCGCCGGGCGCAAGCTCCGCCGGGACCCCTTGTCCATCCCGCTCTTCCACACGCACGCCCTCTGCCTGAAGCTCGACGGCCGCCTCGACGACGTCGCGCGGACCGCGCGGGAAATACCCGCGCTGCGCGACAACCTGATGTACCGCTACTACGAGGCTCAGCGCGTCCGCCGCGAAGCCTCGCGGCGCCCCCTGGAGGAACTCGAGGCCGAGCAGTTCCGCGTCGACATGGAGCGCGTGGCGCGGACCGCGCGCCTGCGCAAGGTCCGGCTCATCCTATCCTCCTATCCGGAGGAAGAATACGCGCCGGTGCGGCGGACCGCCGATTCCTGGGGGCTGCCTTACGCGGACATCCGGTCCCTCTTCCGCGCGCGCTTCCGGGACCGCCGGGATTTCCTGGCCGCGGACCTCTGCCACTGCAATATCCAGGGCTTCGCCGTGATGGCCCGGGAATATGAGCGGCTCCTGCGCGCCCTACCCGGCTTCCCGGCTCCGGACGCGCGGCGATAGCATGCGGCTACATGAACTCGACCGTTCGGATCCGGCCCTGGCCGGAGGCGTGGCGCACCTCTATTCGGGAGGGGCGGACTCGTCTTTGGCCGCATGCAGGCTGGCGCAGGTCTTCCCGACCGTCTACTGCAACACCTTCGATCGCCCGGGCTTCTTCGCGGCCGACCGATTCCCGAAAGCCCACTTCGAACGCATGCGCCTGCGCTTCCCCGAGACCCGATTCGTCCACAACGTGATCCCGGCCGGAAGGTTCTACGCCGAGATCGAGGGCCGGGACTTCTGGAGGCACTTCCGCAAGCACGGCTGGCTCGTACTCAACACCTGCGGCCACTGCAAGGTGTCCCTGCATTGGCGCAATCTCGTTTTCTGCCTCCAGAACGGGATACGCTACGCCTCGGACGGCGCCGTCGTCGGAGCCGAGGAGTTCGCGGAACAGAACCCCCGCATCCTGATGCGCGAACTCGAGGCGCTCTACGCGCACTTCAAGATCACGCTCCTCCACCCATCCTACGAAGACGGTCTTTCCACGGAACGCGAACTCCTGGAGCTGGGCATCACGGACCAGGGAAAGATCAAGATGACGACCAAGGACATGCAGGTCGTCTGTACCCAGCATATCCTCTTCGCCATGATGATGCGTCTCTACCTGCCGGGCCGGACCTTCGAGGAATACGAGAGGAACGCCCGGGCCTACCTGCGGGAACGGCTGGAACACATCCAGCGCGAGACCGGGGAGTTCCTCGCCAAGCCGGAGCAAGACACCCTGGTCGCGAGGCTGCTCGGGTGACCCAGACGCCCTTCTACACCATCGAGGGAGGCGAACCCAAGCGCCGGCTCGGCTGGCTCTCGGCGGCGGTCGTATGCTCTTTGGCCGTCCTCATGCCGGTCCGCGTCCGGATCCATTTCACCACCGCCATCAACTTCGTCTACAACCACGTCCTAGCCACCACGCGGCTGATCCTCGCCTTCCTTGGGCGGGGGCTCACCCACGCCCTCATCTTCCTGGCCTATTTCCTCGCCCTGGGCCCGGCGGCCCTGCTCGCGCGCCTTCTCGGCAGGGACTACCTCGGCGAACGCGAGGCCCCCGGCTCCCTGTTCTCGGAGAAGGAGCCGGCCGACGCCGCCGAAGAGCGTTTCTCGAGGCAGTACTGATGGGCCGCGTCCGCATCCTCGGGCTGTCGTACATGTACCACGACTCCTCGGCCTGCCTGGTCAGCGACGGGGAGGCGGTGGCCGCCGCGGCCGAAGAGCGCTTCATCCGCATGAAGCATTCGGTCGACTTCCCCATCCGCGCCATCCGCTACTGCCTCTCCGAAGGCCGGCTCTCGGCCGGCGACCTCGATGCCGTGGTCTTCTACGAGAAGCCCTATCTGAAGTTCGAGCGGATCCTTAAGAGCCACCTCATGACCTTCCCGCGCTCCTACGCGAGCTTCCGCCGCTTCCTGCCGATGTGGCTCAACTACAAGCTCTGCGTCCCGCAGATCATACGGAAGCAGACCGGCTACACGGGACGCGTCTTCTTCACGGACCACCACTACGCCCACGCGGCGAGCGCCTTCCTCCCGTCGCCTTTCGAGCGCGCCATGATCCTCACCATGGACGGCACCGGGGAGTGGTCCACCCTGGCCATGGGCCTGGGAGAGGGGACCCGCGTCCGGCTGGACAAGGACATCCGTTTCCCGCACTCCCTGGGCCTGCTCTACAGCGCCGTCACCGCGCACCTCGGATTCAAGGTCAACGGAGGGGAGGGGACGGTGATGGGTCTGGCCGCGTACGGCAAGCCGCGCTTCCGCAGGCAGTTCGAGGAGGTGCTGCGCGTCCGCGACGACGGCAGCTTCCGCCTGAACCTGGACTGCTTCTCGTTCCATTACGACCTCGTGATGACGAATCCGCGCTTCAGCGCCCTCTTCTGCCCGCCGCGGACGCCGGGATCGGAGATCCGGCCCGAGCATGAGGATTTGGCGGCCAGTCTGCAGGCCGCTGTCGAGGACGTCGTATTGCGTCTCGTCCGGCACGCCCACCGCATCTACGGGCTCGACGCCCTTTGCCTGGCCGGGGGCGTGGCCCTCAATTGCGTGGCCAACGGCCTCATCCTGGAACGGACGCCGATCAAGCGCATCTTCATCCAGCCCGCGGCGGGGGACGACGGCGGCTCCCTGGGAGCGGCCCTCTACCTCTATACCCAACTCCTGGGCGGGACCGAGCGCAAGCCCATGCGGACTGCCAGTCTCGGTCCCTCGTACGGAGCCGACGAGATCGAAGCCGCCCTGCGCGAGCGCGGGCTCCGCTACGAACGGCTGCCGGAGGACGCCCTGCTGACGAGGACCGCGCAGCTCCTATCCGAGGGCCGGATCGTGGGCTGGTTCCAGGGCAGGATGGAGTTCGGACCGCGGGCCCTGGGCAATCGGAGCATACTCGCCGACCCGCGGGACCCGAGGATGAAGGACACCCTCAACGCCCGGGTCAAGCACCGGGAGCCCTTCCGGCCCTTCGCGCCGGCCGTCTGCGAAGAGTCGGCGCAGGACTACTTCGTCGCGCGGCATGAAAGCCCCTTCATGCTCCTGTCCGTCCCGGTGCGGGAGGAGAAGCGGTCCGTCCTCCCGGGCGTGACCCACGTGGACGGAAGCGCCAGGCTGCAGACCGTGGGGAAGGCGCAGGACCCCCTCTTCTTCGGGCTCCTCAAGGCCTTCGAGCGGCGGACCGGGGTCCCCGTCCTGCTCAACACGTCGTTCAACGTCCGGGGGGAGCCCATCGTGTGCACCCCCCGGGACGCCTGCGCCTGCTTCCTTCGCACCGAGATGGACGCGCTGGCCATAGGCCCGTTCCTGGCAAGAAAGGGCTGAAGTTTTGTTGGATACCCCGGTCATGAGGCTGTTCCCGGACTTCTCGACGAAAACCGCGGTCGCGGCCGAGTTCTTCCGCATGGTCCGCGACCGCAAGGCCTATCTGCTCGTCCCGCTCCTGCTGGCGATCCTCATCATACTGCTGTTCATGTTCTTCGGGGAGATGCCCGTGCTCATCCCGTTCTTCTACGCGGTGTTCTGAAACAGCCGCGAAGGCCTCCACGCGGCGGCCGGCATCCGCAGCGCTCCCCCGGCCCGCGCCGAGCAGGCGCGGCAGGCCGCCGAGCCCGCGTCGTACCGGCAGCTCCTGAACCGCTCTAGGAGCCCGTCCGCGCAGCCTCCCGCCGGGAGCCCCGGCCCCCGCCGGCTCGCCGCGGAGAGCCCGGCCCGATGGAAAGTCCAAAGCCCGTCCCTGTCCGAGCAAAGCCCGTCGAGGAACGGACAGGCCGGGTCTGCGGACCTCGGGTCCTCGAGTCGGATGTCCCGGACCCCCCGCCGGATGAGCCGGTCCAGCACCCGCGCCGAACCCGAGCAGAGGACGACCAGGGCCCCGGGCGCCTCCGCGGCGTCCTTCGGATCCGAGAGCTCGTAGAGCAGGCGCAGGCCGTGGGTCCGTATGAAGTCGAGGTTCTCCTCCTCCACCCGCTGCGGGGGACAGACCAGGAGGATCTCGACGTCCTTGCCGAGCCTCGCGGCCTTGAGGAGGGTGTAGAACGAGAGCGCGCCCGCGAGCTCGAAGTCGCGGTCCACGGAGTCCATGTTGAAGACGAGGCGCTTGTCCCGGCCTGGCGCGTAGAGGAGGAGGTCGATGGACTCGCGCAGCTCGGCAAGGCCCGGGAACGCCACCAGCCCCTTGGAGCAGGCGCACGCGCCGGCGACCGATCCCGCGCCCTCGAGCCGGATGCGCAGGGAGCGCATCGGCTTGTCGGTCCGGGTGCGCGGCTCATGCTCGAAGTCCCCGAACCGCGCGTCGCTGGAGAGGACGTCCAGGAAGCGCTCGATGCGCAGCAGCTCGCCCATCCCGTCATAGAAGGCCCGGAACGCGTCCCGAGCGCTTGGGAACATGACTTTGGGATCGAGCTTCTTGAGCCGGATCGCGAAGTAGAGCATCATGGGGTTGGGCAGGACCTTCAGCAGGCCGCAGCCCTTGTCGTATTCCAGGATGCGGTCCACCGCGTCCTTGCGCATGGAGCGCATCCTGGCCGCGGCGAGCCCCTTGCGCAGATCCCCGATGCGGCAGCCGGACTTCTCCGTGCCGAACGTGGACACGAGCCCGCAGGGGTAGAAGGCTCCGTCCGGTCCCAGCGAGATCTCCTTGAACACGGCGCTGGCCCGCACGTCCTCGTCCCACTTCAAGAGCACGTACTCCAGGCCGAAGCGGAACGTCTCGAAGGAGGTCAATTCGCGCTCCGCGAGCCCGCCCAGGTAGATCCGCAGCTCCGCCACGCCCCGGCGCAGGTCCGACAAGGCCTTCCGGCTCCAGGGGACCAGGATGTTCAGGTTGACCTGGACCTCGCCGAAGCCCAGCTCCCGGAGGAAGCGCACGTTCCCGCGCAGGGAGCGCGCGGTGTTGGGGTTGACCGTCATGCTCGCGCAGACCCGGCGCAGCTCGTCTTTGCGCAGGCCGGCGAGGTTCGCCGACACCGCGTCGAAGACCGAACGCCCGGGCTGTCCTCGGAACCTGCGGTTCCGGTCGTTGCTCTCCCGGGTCCCGTCGATGCTGACCACGAGCTTCGCTCCCAGCGCCATCAGCCGCCGGGCGTGGACGGGGGTCAGCAGGGTCCCGTTCGTGAAGAGCTCGATCTCGGTCCTGCGGCCGCATCCGGCGCGCAGGGTCCGCACGATGCTCTCGAGCAGGGCCGGGTCCAGCAGCGGCTCTCCTCCGGCCAGGCTGATCTTGTCGATCCCCTCCCTCCCGACCAGGCCGACGTAGTGCTTGAGAGCCCGCCGGATATGAGCGACGTCCAGACTAAGCGCCGGACCCTGGTTGAGCGCGTCGAAATAGCAGTACCGGCAGGCCAGATTGCATCTGTTCGAGAGACAGATATCCAGCGAACTTATCGGGAAGCGGGGTTTCGCCATGGGTCCGGGGCCTTTCGCACGGGAGCGAGCCCGTCCTCTCCGAAGAGCTCCACCATGCCGGCGTCCACGCCCGGGCACGCCAGCTGCAGCACGCAGTCCACGCATAGCGCCGGCCGGATCCTCGCCTCGGCCAAGGGCGACGCGAGCCTTCCCGGCTCCCGCCTCTTGCCCGGCGCGGAGCCGTCGCCGGGGGACAGATCTTCCATGTGGCGGATCCAGCCGGGACGCACGCAGGCGGGCAGGCCGCGGATCGCGGCGCGGCAGCCCGTCTCCCTCGCCCGCTCCAGCGCCGGGGCGAGAGCGTCCGCGGCCTCGCGCCAGCCCAGCACCATGTTTTTCCCGAACGGACGCGTTCCGCCGGCGCGGCGCAGCAGGAGGAAGCGCACCTCGCCCGCTTCGCGGCCGAAGGCCTCCACCAGTCCGGCCAAAGAGCCGGCGTTGAGGCGCGTGACGACGCAGTCGATCCTGCACATCACCTTGAGCTCCCTCGCGTTCCTGAGCGCCTGCCTGGCGGCCCGCCACGCTCCCGGCCGCCCCAGCATGGCGTCGTGCGTCCGCTCGCGGGGAGAATGCAGCGCCAGCTCGATCCGGTCGAGCCCGCACCGGCGCAGCCGCTCCAGATAGGCGCGGGAACGCAGGCGGATCCCGTTGCTGGCAAGCCCGATGCTCCGGTAGCCCAGGCTTTTCGCCAGCCGGATGAGGCCGGGGAGTTCCGGGCTCATGGTCGGCTCTCCACCGGAGAACACCACGGCGTCCTTCCCGTAGCGCTTGCGCCCCAGGAAGAGCTCCCTGCGGATCCGCTCCACGGGCGGCCCTCCCCGTTTCGCGGCGTTGTAGCAGAACGCGCATCGCGCGTCGCACGCGTAGGTAGGATGGCATTCGAGGACCGCGGGTCCGGAGGAGGTCGGGGCGGCCAGGTCCGCTCGGACTTCCATCCGGCCGTAGGGGGCCGGGAGCCCGCGGGCCAGCCTCTCCAGGAGCTCGGGAGCGAAGAACGCCTTGCGGACATGGAACAAAGCCGCTTCCCGGTCCGTCACGAAGTACTTCCCGCCCGCCCGGCGCAGCAGGCCGGCGTCCAGGAGTCCGGAGAGCTCCTTGCGGAACACGCTCTTGAGACTGCGGCGGAAGGAGGAGGCGAACTCGCTCTCCGCGCATTCCCCCTGGTGGAGCAGGCGCAGGATCATGAAATTGGCCATCTCGTCGCGCGCGCTCAACAGCGCCTGTCGATGGATGGACGGCCGGCCTGCGGCGAGGCTTTCGCGGTATCGCGCGAGGGAGGGTTCGTTCTGGTAGCGCGCCGCGCCCCGCGCATAGGAGATCGCGCCCGGCCCAAGGCCCAGGACGGAGTAGAACTTCCCCGCCGGCCTCTCCCCCTGATCGTAGCTGTACGGCCAGTCCCCGCCGGCTCCCCGATAAACCCAGCGGCCGCAGCTCAGCTCGTAGCCGGCCTCGGCGAGGCCGCCGACGGCCTCCCGGTAGGCGTCCCACAGCCACGCCGGCTCCCGGGCCCCTCCGTGCGCGCAGAGCCGCCGCTTCCTCTGGAACGGGAAGAGATAGAGCCTCTCCGGCCTCAGCGCGGCCGCCCGCTCCACGTCCCTGAGGAAAGTCCCCCGGGTCTGATGGGGAAGGCCCGCGATGAGGTCGAGCTGGATGTTCGAGATCCCGGCCGCCCGGGCCTCGGCCATGAGACCCGGGAGCCGCGCGTTGTCCTGCCGCCTGCCGTTCCTCCGCAGGACCTCCGAGTCGAAGCTCTGGACGCCGATGGCCAGCCAGCGAACGCCGCAGCGGCCGAGCGCGCGCAGCTTGGCCGGGTCCAGGGTGTCCGGGTGAGACTCGAACGCGATGCGGGCGTCCGGCGCCAGCCGGAAACCGGCCCGGAGCATGCCGAACAGACGTCGGATCTGCTCCGGGGACAGGATCGAGGGAGTCCCTCCGCCCACGCACAGCCACATCACCCTGCGCCTGCGGAACAGGGGCGCGTACACGCCGATCTCGGCCTCCAGGGCCCGGAGGTAGCCGGGGATATCGTCCGGCCCCGCCGGCGTGCGAGAAAGGAAGGAACAGAAGGCGCAGATCTCCCGGCAGAAGGGGACATGCACGTACAGGACGATGTCCTGCTCCTGCGTCCGCAGGGAGCGCCGCCAGGCGGTCAGGACTTCGCCTGGGTCCGGCGGGTCGAGCCACGCGGCCGGAGGCGGATAGTGCTGGGGATACTCCGGGAAGGTCTCGCGGTCCATGGCCCGGAAGAGGCCCCGCAGCGCCCTGTCGTCCACTCTCACCGCCCCCCGCGTCCGGAGAAGAGCCCGGAGAACCCCCTGGGTTCCCCGACCGCGATCCCGTGCTCCCGCATGAAAAGCCGGTGGCGCGCTCCCACGGTCCTCCGGGGGACGGCCACGCCGATCCTCACGCGCTTGCCGAGATGACGCGCCTTCATCATACAATAGACGGTCAGGGCCTCCACGTCCGCGAACTCCCTCCCGAGATCGCCGCTCCGGAGCGCCAGGGTCTTCTCGTCGCCGGGGGAGTAGAGAAGCCTGTCCGCGGCGTCGCGGGCCGGCCCCAGCCCGCTCCCGACCTTGAGTTCCAGCCGTCGGACGCTCCGGCCGGGGACCTCCCTCGGAAGGTGGCCGAAGTCCCCGATCTCCTTGTCCGAACACAGCCGGTGCATGAGGAGCTCAAAATCGATCACCGGCCCGACAACGTCCTCGAGGGCCAGATAAAGCCGCTCCCCCCCGGCGAAGATCCTCTCCGGGTCCTCGCCCCGGAGGCGGCAATGGAAATAGACGTGCATCGGACAACCGTTATAGCCCTTCCGGGGGTGCGCGCAGAAGTAGGCGCGCGCCTCGGCGAGGATGCCTGCCATGCGCTCCGTGTCGAACCCGGAGTCCGGGTCCCCGATGCGATAGCGCTCGTTCCCGGGCCCGAACGCGGCCACCAGCCCGCTGGGATAAAAGAACCCGTCCGGCCCCAGGGCGATCTCGCGCAGGCCCGGCGGACGCGCGACCTGGCCCAGCTCGACCCGGGGAATGATGAAGTCGAACCGGATGCGGGAGGGGGCATCGCCGAAGCCGTCCTGGATCGATCCGACGTGCAGACGCTTGAGCTCCTGGACCGAGGCGCGCAGCCTCGGCAGGTCCCGCCGCTCCCACTCGGCCAGGATGTCCAGGTCCACGATGACGCATTTGAACCCCAGGGCCAGCAAGAAGAGCGTGCTGGGCCCCATCGCGGCCATCGTGTCGCGGTCGAAGGTGGCTCCGGCCGAGAGTTCTCCCCGCAGTCCGGGGCCGAGTCTCTTGATGTTCTCGAGGACCGCGGAATAAGTCGACCGCTGCGGATCTCCCCAGAACCTTCGGTTGCGGTCTTGGACGGCCCGCGGGCCGTCGAAGCTGACCACCAGGTCCACGGAATGCTCCAGCAGGGCGCGCACGCGGCCCGGGGTGATCAGCGTGCCGTTGGTGAACACCTCGATGCGCGGACGGGCCCCGAGCCTGTCCCGCACCGTCCGGACGGCGGCCAGGAGCAGGTCGAAGCGCAGGAAAGGCTCCCCGCCGGAGATGCTCACCTTTTGGATCCGGGAGGCTCCGGCGTGCCGGCGGTAGAGCTCCACGGCCTTTTCGACCCGCGCGGCCCCGAGCCAGTCCGGGGACGATCGCTTCTTGCCGCGGACGTAGCAGTAGCCGCAGTCGAGGTTGCACTCGTTCGAGAGGCAGAGGTCCATCTCCCGGGGCCATTCCATGGGCGTCACGGGTAAACCTCGCGCACGGCCTTCTCCAGCTCCCGCGCCATGCCGCTCCCGTCCTCTAAGACCGCTTCCCCCAGTTCCGCGCGGCAGCGGTCCGCCTCACCGGACTGGCACAGCGCGGCCCCGTACAGCGCGCGGGAGTATCCGGACAGGCCCGGCGCTCCGGAGAAGCAGGCCGCCGCCTTCGCGGCCTCCCCGGCGCGGCGCAGGGTCTCGCAGAGATGGATGCGCAGCTGCGGACACGCGCCCCAGTCCGCCGGGTCGCCGATGCCGGCCTGCGCGCGCATGCTCCGGACGCCGGCCAGCAGGGTAAGGGTCTTCTCGATCGGCGCGCCCGTCCGGCACAGGCCCTCCAGGGTCCTGTCGGAGAAATAGCGGGCGTCTTCGGGCCCCAGCCGCGTCCGCGAGAGGGCGCTCCGGCCGTCCGCCGCGGCGATCTCCGCGGACAGCGCGTCGTAGAGGGGCCTGTGCCAGTGCACGGCGTCGCGGAACTGGCCGAAGCCCGGCAGTCCGTGCGGGGACCCGGAGCGCAGGACCGCCTCCCAATCCGCCAGGGGCATCCCGCTCTCCTTGGCGACGGTCCGAATCAGGGCGTTCCTCGACGGAGGGCATCGGACCATGGAATCCCGCGGGAACATGGCCTCCAGCTCCAGCATCCGCCCGTACTCGCGCGCGGCCTCGGCATACGCGCCCGTCCTCTCCAGGGCCAAGGCCTTGTAGTAGGCGAAGAAGGGGTTCATCGGGTCGCGCGCGGCCAGGTCCGAGAACGCCTTGAGCGCGGGCTTGACCCGGCCGGCCTCGAGCTTGAGCCGGGCGGAGAGGAACGCGGCGTCGGACGGGCTCTCCCCGGAAGGAACGCCTCCCGAGTGGAGGGACGGAAGGGTGCAGTAGACCACGCGGAACCGGCCCGCCGCGCCGAGCGCCGCCATCGAGCGCAGGTTCTGTGCGAACAGGCGGTTGCGCTGCTCGAAGGCCTGCGCGCCGGGGGCCGCGGCCCGTTGGAATGCGCGGAAGAAGGATGCGGGGAGCATCCGGCGCGCGAACAGGAGCCGGGCCGCGGCCACGCGCCAAGCCGGCGGATCCGAAGGACCG
The DNA here is from genome assembly GCA_041650695.1 of Elusimicrobiota bacterium. Lineage (GTDB taxonomy): Bacteria > Elusimicrobiota > Elusimicrobia > UBA1565 > UBA1565 > JBAZKS01. The sequence goes on along the minus strand of JBAZKS010000016.1, from coordinate 14,763 downwards.
AAGAACTCCTCGTTGTTGCCGCTGAGCACGACGACCGTGTCCGGCTCGTAGCCCGCGAGCTCCCGCAGCACCCGCAGGTCGCGGCGGCTGTCGTAGCCGTGCATGCCGCAGTTGACGACGCGGTGCCGCAGCCCGGGCTCGGCGCGGTCCAGCATGCGGGCGAGCTCGTCGGCGTGGTCGCCGTAGAGCCAGGCCACCGAGCCGCCGACGATGAAGACGCGGCGCTCGGAAGGAGGCTTTCGGGCCGGGAAGGGCTCCGCCGCGGCGCCGTAGCGGACCGGTTTGTAGACATCCCCCTTCCTCTTGAAGAAGGGCGAATGGATGTCGCCGTACAGGTACGCGGCGTCGAACGGCTCGCGCGGAGCGCACCCGCACAGCGAGACCAGCAGGAGCAGGGCCAAGGTCCGGTTCATGGACATCGCAGGAAGCGCGGCCTGGACGGCTCTCGTGCGCCCCGCACGCCCAGGAAGATGTCCCAGTCCCGGACGACCCTCCGGGCGTCCTGGTCCGGGATGCCGCCCTCCACCGCCACGCGCAGGCTCTTGCCCAGCCTGAGGGCCTTGAGCTGCGCGTAGATCGACAGGGTCCGCGCCGGCCCGTCGAAACGGCCGCGGAGCACGAGCTCCTTATCCTTCCCGGGCGAGTACAGGACATAGTCCACGAGCTCCCGCAGCCTGCCCAAAGAGGGCCGGCGCGGGGAAGGATCCACGCCCAGCAGGAGCGAGCGGACCTCCCTGGAGCACCGCCGCCTCGGAGGATGGTCAAAATCCCCGAACGACCGCTCTCGCGCGGCCGAGGCGAGGGCGGTCTCGATGTCCACGAAGGGGCCCAGCTCCTCGAGGAAGACGCGCGCCACGGCCGGGTCGCCGCGCATCATCCGCCGCGGGTCCCGTCCGGTCGAGAGCGCGTAGAAGTACCTCTCCACCGGAGGCAGGACCCAGCGCTCGCAGCGGAGCGCGCGCAGGTGGGCTGACAACTCCGCGTACACCCGCCCAAGCTTGCGGAAGTCGATGCCGCGCTCCACGTCCCCGATCCTGTAGTCTTTGCCCGCGATGGGACCGGTGCCGAGGAGGTCGCTCGGGTAGAACGCCCCGTCGGGAGAGAGGGAGAAGGAGGGGGGCGGAGGAAAAGGGCGCGCGGCCCCGAGCTTGTTCTCGAACGCGAAGCCGAAGAGCTTCCCGGAGGGATGCGGCCACGGGGACCGTCCCATCTCCCGGACGTAATAGGCCCGGAGCCGGGACAGCGCCTCTCGCAGACGCGCGAGCTTGGGGCGGTCCCAAATCTCGTACATGTCCAAGTCCAGCACGATCTCCTTGAATCCGAACCCCCTCAGGGACTCCACCGCCTCCACCGCGCGACCGACGGTCTCCGATGTGAAGGTCGTCATGACCCCAAGCCCGGCCCGCTGGTCCCGCGGCAGCCTCTCGAGGTTCCGGAGGATGCGCTCGGACACCTTCCCGCCTCCGCCGCCCCTGAACCGGCGGTGCCGATCCGTGGTCAAGGCGTCGCCGTCCATGCTCACCGTCACGTCCACTCCCCGGTCCAGCAGGAAGGCCGCTTTCGCGCGGTCCAGGAGCGTGCCGTTGGTGGCCACGTCCACGGCGAGCCGGTCCGAACGGCGGCGGATGTACCTGATCGCGCGCGAGAGGAGCTCGAACTCGAGGAGAGGTTCTCCGCCGGTCAGACCGATGGTCCTGAGCGGGGACGGGTCCCCGCCGGCCAAGCGCGCGGCCTCGGGGCCGGCGTACGCGAGGAACAGGTCCACCGCCCGGGTCAGACGCTCGAGTGTGATCCGCTGGGCCCCCTCGCGCATCCAACGCCGGCTCGAACAGTAGGAGCATTCCAGGTTGCACGCGGTGGTGAGGTATATCTCCAGGCTTGTCGGCAGCATGGCGAGACGCTCGAGCGCCGCGGTCACTTGAAAGGCCGCCTGCTATCTGAGAGAATCCATCCATGGCGCGCAAGACGGAGGGAAGGCCCGGCGGCTGGGTCCTGCTCTGCTCCTATGGGATGCGCCCCGAGCAGATCACCATGGAGACCCTTCTCGAGCTCCGGCGCTGCGACCTCATCTTCAGCGACGGGCACCCGCACCTGGAGCGCCTGCTCCACTGCCGCTCCAAGCTGGCCGTGTTCCCGACCTCGCGCTCCGGCCTGGACCCCGGCTTCGCGCGCGCCTCCCGGACCGCGGCCCGTCTCGCAAAGGCCGGCCGCCGGGTGGGCCTCGTGGGCCACGGGAACGCGTCCTTCCTCTCCTCGCTGCGGGAGGAGGTCTCGGCCGAGTGCGCCCGCCAGGGCGCGGAGCTCCGGTGCCTCGACGCCGTCTCTTCCTTCGACGCGGTCTGGAGCCTGCTCGGCCTCAACGGCATCCCGGGCTGCGGGGTGCGCATGGTCAGCGCGTGTTCGACGGTCGGCGGGCTCCTGGACCCCTCCTCGGCGACGATCGTCTTCGACCTGCACGCCCTCGCGCGCCGACCCGGGGGGGTGGAGGCCTTCGCGGAGCAGCTGCGCAGCGCCTATCCTCAGGACCACCCGGCGCTCCTGGTCTGCTGCCGCTCCTCCGGAGTCAAGCGCGACAGCCTCAGGCGGCTGACCACCTCCCGGCTCGCGCGCCTGCTCCCCGGGACCGCGCCCGGAAGCCTGGAGCTCGGTACGCTGTACGTCCCGCCTATCCACGATCCTGGCCCGCACGGGTCACGGCCCTAAGCTCCGCGTCCCCGCGGCGCCGGTAGTACTCCCGGAAGATCCCCTCGCACTCGTCGTAGAGGGCGCAGCCGCTGCAGCGCGGAGGCCGGACTCGGCCGAAGTCCCGGCGCGAGGATTCGACGTCCAGGTTCTGGAACTCCGGGGCGAAATGCCTCGTGTGGAACAGCTTCCTCTCGATGGTCTCGCTGACCTGGTCCTCGTACCCCAGGAAGTGGCACAACGGAACGTAGCGGACGCACCAATGCGGGCTCCTTCCGCGGCCCAGGTCCAGGAGCTCGCGCATGCGGGGAGCCGCCTCCGCGATCCGGGGCACCAGCTCGTCGAAACGCTCGTACGCGCCCCCATGGTTGGGATCCACGAAAATGAACTCCGAATTGCGGATCCCGAGCCCGAGGATGAGCCGCCCGATCCCGGTCAGGCTCTTGAGATTGGGGATCACGATGGTGGTGTTGCTCCCGATCCTTTCGAAGCCGCGGCGGCGCAGGTTGGCGATGCCGTCGAGCAGCTGCCGGAAGCTGCCCGGTGCGCGGGTCAGGGCGTCGTGAATCCCGGCCTTGTCGCCGTGGATGGAGAAGAGGACGTCGGTCAACCCGGCGTCCACCATGCTCTTGGCGAAATCCGGGTAGGCGTACATGCGTCCGTTGGTCGCCATGCACACGGTGGTGAACCCGCAGCGGCGGGCGTAGCGGACCAAGGACAGGATATCGTCCCGGATGGTGGTCTCCCCCCCCACGAACTCCAGGTAGCGGGACCCCTCCGCGGCGGCGCGGGCGATCTGGGCGGCCACGTCCTTGAGCGGCTTCTCGGCCAGAGCGCGCCTATCGGCCGAGACGCAGAAGACGCAGCGGTTGTTGCAGCGGTATCCCAGGAAGATGACCGTCTTGAGAGCGCGCGCCTCCGTCACGGCCTGCGCGCGCCCCCGATCGCCGCTTCCAGGTCGTCCAAAGCGGCGGCGCAGCCCGCGTAGTCCCCGCCGCGCAGCCGCTCCCGGGCGCGCTGGAGGGCGTCCAGGGGAGTCCGCCGGCCGCCCGGGCTGGACGGCCGAAACGGGACCGGCTGCGACACCGCCCGCCACAGCGCCGCGGGCAGACTCGCTTCCATAGCGATAGAGTCCCCGTAGGCCGCGACCACGGACTTGAGCTCCGGGATCCCGCCGTGCTGCGATTGGAGGTAGACGGGCTTCACGTACACCAGCGACCGTCCGACCGGGATCACCTGCATGTTCCCCTTGATGATCCGATTGTCCTTCTGACCCCACAAGGTGAACTGCTGGCTGATCGTGCGATCCTGATTCATCCGGGCCTCGATCTGCATGGGCCCGTAGACCAGCCTGTCCTTCGGGAACCTGAAGACCAGCAGCTCGCCGGAGTGGGGCGGGTCCGAGCGGGCCGCCATCCAGGCGATGAGGTTGTCCCTTCCGGCCGGCGTGAACGGAGTCATCAGGACGTACTCCGCCCGCTCCTCCCCCGGCAGGCGCATGATGGTGTAGTAGGACTCCATCCGCACCGGCTTGTCGGAGAGCACCTCGTTGGGGCCGGCCCACAGATCCTCCTGGTTGTAAAACACCTGCGGATCGGCCATGTGGTAGCGGGCGAAGGTCTGGGACTGCAGATCGAAGAGCCCGCGCGGGACGCGCAGGTGCGCGCGCAGCTCGCGCGGCATCTCGTCGATGGGCCTGAAGAGTCCCGGGAAAGCCCTGGCGTACGCGCGGAGGATCGGCTCTCCGGAATCGTTCGCGTAGAAGCGGATCGCGCCGTCATACGCGTCCACCGTGGCTTTGACGGAATTGCGGATGTAGTTGATCCCCCCCATCGGCGTGGAATAGGGATAGGACCGGCTGCGCGTGTAGCCGTCCAGGATCCACACGAGCCGCCCTCCGGCCAGCACCAGGTAGGGATCGTTGTCGAAGCCGATGAACGGTGCGATCGCGGCGGCCCGCTGCAGGATGTTCCGCATCAGGAGCACCCTGCTCCGCGCGGATACGTCCGAGGAGAGGAGCATCTTGAGCGAGCGCACCTTCATGGACAAGGCCAGCCGACGAAGGAGGCTGGACAACGGGATCCCCCCCCGGCCGGCGTATTCGCAGTACGCGTTCTCATCCCCGCGCGGGTAGTCGAACTCTTTGGCCTGCGTGTTCACCACCACCCAGCCGTGCGTCAGCTCTCCGAAATAGATCTCCGGCCGTGCGACCTCCAGGTCCGCCGCTGCGACCGGCGGTATGTCCCGGATGAGGAGCTTGGGCTGACCCTCGGGGCTGGCGTCGTTGACATGGCCCATGACCAGGCCGTAGCCGTGCGTGTAGGTCAGGTTCTCATTGATCCATATGCGGCTGGAGAGCTTGAGGCTGTCCAGCTCCCTGGCGGAGAGCATGACCTGCCTGTAGCGGCCCGATATCCAGTAGCGGTCGCTGTCCACCCCGGCGAAGCGGTAGTACGGCCGGATTTCCTGGAGCTGGCCGAAGGTTTCGTAGAGAGGGCGGTAGTCCCATATCCGTATGTTGTCCAACGTGTCGGCGTGCCCGGGCAGGTCGCCGGGCGCCAGCGACGATTCGGCCGGGAACAGCCTTTCCTCCACGCCCGACAGGCCGAATGCCTCCCGCGTCATGGCGATGTTCCGTTCGATATACGGCCTCTCCATCGCGATCTCGTTCGGCAGGACCACGAGCCTCTGGAGCAAGTGGGGCGCGACCCTGCCCGCCGCGTAGACGAGGAATACTCCGGCCGCGATCGCGCCAGTCTCCCTCCGGCTGGGTGCCCGGCGTACGGCGATCAAAACGAGGAAGACGGCGGCGGCCAGGCAGGCGGCGGCCAGGAGCGTCAGGGCCGGAAGCGTCGCCTTCGCGTCCGCATACGTCGCTCCGAAAACCACGTGCTCCGAGCCCAGGAGGAGCCCGTAGCGATCGAGCCAAGAGCGGCAGGCGAGGACCGCCAGCAGGAGCGCGGCCAGCAGATGCAGGTGGCGGGAGGGGCCCGGGTCCAACCTGGGCAGGCCGCCCTCGAAGCGGACGGCGCGGGCCGGGATGTAGACGGCGAGCGCTGGAAGGACTCCTAAGAAAAGCAGCAGCGCGCAGACGGCCTGCAGGCCCTTGAGCACGGGAAGGGTGAAAAGGAAGAACGCGATGTCCATCCCGAGGAGCGGGTCCGCCGCGCCGACGGGCTGCCCGCAGAAGGCAAGCAGCAGGCTGTTCCACTGGCGCGAGACGGCGCTGCCCGCCAAAACGGCGACGGCCAGGCAGGCCCATGGCGCTATCCGCCCTACCCGCTGCGACGCCTTCTCCCGGAAAAGGATCTCCGCGGGGGACGATGGGCGATCCGCCGCCCCGCCGGAGACCCGCGCGGCGACGAGCCAATTGACGTAGAGGACGACGAAGGTCACGACGCCGCCGGCCAAGCCGGCGGCGATCTTGGTCTTGAGCAGGGTCAGGAAGACGGACCGATAGCCGACCTCGCCGAACCACAGCCAATCGCAGTAGATGTCGGTGATCCTGCCGAAGAAGAGCAGGACCAGGGCCGCGGCGGCCAGCCCCAGCCCGGCGAGGACCCGCTTCATGGGGCCGGCGCGTCCGCGGGCCTGTAGGTAGCCTCTTTGCCCGCGATCCCCCGGGCCGACTTCGCGAGCTTCTCGGCCTCCTGGAGCGCCCACCCGACCGCCCCGCACTGCTGGACTTCGCCCTCCAGCGTGTCCGCCAATTCGCGCACCAGGGCAGCCTCCTTCTCCGCTTCGGTCGCGGCCTGCTGCGCGGCGAGTTCGCGCGTCCCGATCAGCTGCGTCTGGAGGATGCGGCGCTGGCCGTCCATGCCGCGCCGAAGCTCGGCCTCCAGCTGATTCTTCACCGTCCCTTCCGCGTGCGCCCGCTGGGAAGCCTTTCTGGCCAGCTCGGCATGGCGCTTGGCATCGCCTTCCAGCCTCCTGCACAACTCTTCCTGACGCGCCTTTTTCCTCGCGTCCACCGCCTCCCCGTCCTCCGTCCCGTTCCCCTTCGGCTTACCGTCCGCCCGCTCGGGTCCGGGCCGTTCCGTTCCGGACGGAGGCACGGCGCCGCCGGGAGGGAACTGTTTCAGGACCAGGAGTCCGACCGCACCGATCAGCCCCGTCAGGGCCACCGCAATAAGAAGCCTATTCATGATTCCTCCTCCCGCTCCAAGAATGGGTGGAACGCGCTCCCCGAGACCGGACAGTCCGGCCGCGCGCGGACCGGCCTGAACTCCGCGCAGCCCATGTGCCTGGCGTAGCTCGCGTGCACCCCCACGCAACGGTCGCGCACGACGCAGGATGCGCATTTCACGGGAAAGCACACTTTGATCGGGTCCAGGGTATTCCAAACCTTCGGCCACAGCCTGCGCGGCACGACGCAAAGCGGGAAATGCAGGAGCCGGAACTCTCGCAGGCGCGAGAGCGCGGGAAGCAGACGGTCGACCTCCCTCGCGCACTCCCGCATGGTGACCCGCAAGTCCTTCCAGCGCGCCTCAGCATGCCCCTCGATCTCCACGAAGAGCAGCTCCAGCGCATCCAACTCGGGGAACTTGGTCCCGAGGAAATCGATGAGCCGGCCCAGGTGGGGCAGCTGGATGCGATGGAGTATCACCCTCGCCTCGACGCGCTGGCCCGGACGCCGGTAGCGGAACAGGTTCTCCAGCCCCTTCAGGGTCTGGGCGAAACTCCCCCGGGTGCGGGAGATGGACTCGTGGCTCGCCGCGTCGCAGCCGAAGACCGGGACCGCGACCTCGAAAGGGGTCCTTCCCACGCGCAGGCACAACGCCGCGAACTCGGCCGAAGAGAAGCGGCGGGCGTTGGTCAGGAGCCGGATCCTCCGCCCCGGGCAATCGTGCCGCAGTATCCGCAGGATGCGCAGAAAATGCGGATGCAGGGTCGGCTCGCCGCCCGTGAGACTGCAGAAATCCCTTCTCCCGTCGAACTTCAGGAACACCTTCTGCCCGGACCTGTAGAGCTCCCACTTCCTGCGGAATTCGTCGAGGCTGTAGCGCTCGCTCGTCCCCCGGAACCCGCGCAGCGGATTCGAGCAGAACACGCAGTGGATGTCGCACTCGGGCCAGACCGGGATGTCAGGCAAGCGAAAGGACCTCCCGGAGGACGTCGACGGCGAAACGGTCCATGTCCGCCAGGCTCAACGCGGCCCGGCGCGAAAGCTCTCCCATCCCGGCGCGGCCGCAGGCCTCTTTCAAGCAGCCGGCCAGGCTCTGCGCGGAGCCGCCCTCGTAGAGCATCCCGTTCACCCCGCTCCGGATGTAGCGCCGCATGCCCGGGGTATCCCGGGTGACGACGGGCTTTCCCATGGCCATTCCCATGAGCGTCACGGTCAGCCCCGCGCATGGGTTGACCGCCTCGCTCCGGATGGGCACCGCCACCAGGCGGGCCCGCGCGATGGACGGCTTGATGCGGTCGAGGTTCCTGCTGAAGGCGAAGAACACCACCCCTTCGCGCTCCGCCAGGGCGTCGGCATCCTCGCCGTCCGCGAATATCCTGGCCTTGAGGCCCGTCTCGGCGAGCGCTTCGCAGAGGAGCGCGTAGTCCCGATAGGTCGTTCCCGCCGAGAAGACGTATCCCTCGTCGGGTCCGTCGCCGTCCGGGGAGTAGTACGCGCAGTCCAGGGCGTAATCATGGCTCCGCAAGGCCCCCTCCCGGAAGAAAGGCGCCAAAGCGGCCGCGTCGTCGTGCCGCAGCAGGAAGGCCAGGTCGAAGAGCCTCATGGCCGCACCGGACTCGGCCGGGAAGGGCTGATCCAGCAGATGGTTGCAGACCAGGGCCCTCCTCGCGAAGGCCCCCCGCGCCAGGACGGCGAGCCACGGCACCAAGGGCTTCCTCCGTTTCGGGACATCGAGGAAGACGGCCGCGTCATAGCCCCTCCCGGCGCCGCCGGACCGGGCGAAGGCTCCGGCGCTCATGCGGAAGCCCTTCGCGTTCACGACGCGCGGGATGAAGTCGTATTCGTACCGGAAGGAATGCACCACGTCCAGCTCCACGCCGGCGAGGCCCGCGGCTGCGCGCACGAAGGCCATCTCCAGATGGAGGTTTTCCGGGGCCTCCTCCATGTTCACGAGCAGAACGCGTCTCATCGCTCATACAGGGCGCGGATCGGCGCCCTCTCCGGCACGCTCCTCAACGGGACGAACTCGCCGCTCCCGAAGAGCTCGACGTATTCCCGGTCCACGCCGAGGCAGCGCGCGTCGTAGACGCAGCGGCGGCACCGGGGCGGCTTCACCCGCTGGGCGGCCTTCATAGCGTCCATCCTGCTGCGGGTCCCGTCGGTCCCGAAAAGAGGCTCGCCGCGTCCCCCGGGATCGGCGTCCCAGTCGGCCGTGATGTGCTCGTAGCCCGGAAGGACGCACGGGGGAAAGTTGACCAACACCCTGGAAAAGGCCGGCAGGCCGTGCCGGAGGAAGGACCGCATGGCGGACCGGACATGGGGCGCCAGCTCCGAGTAACGGATGCCGAGCTCCGAACGATGTCCCGCCATGACCCCTCGGTAGTGCGGATAGATCATGTTGAAATAGCTCACCTCGTGGCGCCAGAGCATCATCTCGAAGTATTCCGGGAAACGCTCCGCGTTGACTCGGGTGAAGACATGGTCCACGCCGGGAGCCACTCCAAGGTCCCTGGCGTTTTCCAGGGCGCGGAGGCATTTCTCGAACGCCCCGGGCACCCCCACCAGCCGGTCGTGTATCTCCGCCGACGGCCCGTGGATCGAGATGTTGAAGCAGTTCACCCCGGAATCGACCAAGCTCCTGGCATAGGCGGGGTCGGAGAGCTTCAGCCCGTTCGTCACGACCTTGACGCACGCATAACCCAGCTTGCGCGCCAGGAGCGCGATCTTCCCGAGGTCGGCGCGCAGCGTGGGCTCGCCGCCGATCAGGCAGGCGATCCAGCATCCCTCGCGGCGCCCGACCGCGAGCGAGCGCGCCGCCTGCTCGACGCTCATGCTCCTGGACCGGAACACCGGGTCCTCCATCGGGTTGTAGCAGAACAGGCACCGGGCGTTGCACTCGGCGTTCAGCATCACCTCGCAGACGCGCGGCCTGCGGTCCGCGCGCCATTCGATGCGGGAGAGACGTCGTTCTAGCGGCTGCTGTACTCCAGCCATGACTCCAGCGCCTTCCTCTTGGCCGCGTCGCGCAGCCTCTCGAAGATCAGGCCGAAGACGCCGAGGTGTATGGCGCAGCGGTCGCTCGACGGGAGCCGTCCCCAGGGGTCCCCCTGCGCCGCGTAATGGATGGCCGGCGATATCCGGCAGTACGGGGCCCAGACGCAACGGCTGCACCTGGGCCTCGATCCGAAGTAGGCCGACGCGACCGAAAGCTTGGCCGCGGGATGGCCCAGCAGGTCCGCGTAGCGCGCGTCCGCCACGTTCCCCATCCGGAACACGGCGTCCCCGTTCGCGGCGAGGAGCCTCGCCTCGTCGGACGGATAGATCGAGCCGTCCGGACCGTAGGCCAGGCGGCAGAGCACGTCTACGTTGGGGTATCTCCAGTGCTCCTGGCGCAGGATGCGGATGAGGAAGATCAGCGCCGCCTTCTCGTAGGCCCGGGTCCCGGAGGCGTTGAGTTCCAGGATGCGGTCCAGCGCCGCGCGGTAGAACTCCACGAACTCCGCCGGCCTGTACCCGACCTCTCCCCAAGAGCTCCGGGCGCGCCCGAGGAAGTCCAGGGGCCCGAGCTGCACCCTCTCCAGGCCCAGGCGGACGAACTCGTCGACGATATCGCGCCCCCGGCCGAGAGCGGCCCGGGTGACCGTGCAGACCGCGTTGGGCGGGTCCATGGGGAACTCCCCGCTCTCGCGCAGCTTCTTGACGCGGCCCAGCCAATGGCAGACCTTCTCGTGGCTGCCCGCCCCCCTGTTCGCGTCGTGAACCTCGCGCGGGCCGTCCAGGGAGGTGCACAAAGACACGCCTTCCCGGGCCAAGAAGGAGAGCCGCCCCTCGTCCATGGCCGTGAAGTTGGTGATCAGGGACAGATGCAGCCTCCTCCCCGAGGCTTCGGCGAGCTTCTTGGAGAACAGGACCGTGAACTCCAGGGCGGGCCAGTTCAAGAGCGGCTCGCCGCCTTGGAACTCGATCGTGATCTCCGGCCCGGGCGTGGAGAATATGAATTCCACGGTCCTGCGCGCCGTTTCCAGGGACATGCGCTTGCCGCCCTTCCCGGAGGACCCCGCGCTGCAATAACCGCACGCCGCGTCGCACTCGGAGGTCAGGGCCATGACATGCAGATTGGGGCCGGGCCAGCCCACCAGGTCCCGGACGCGGCAGCGCCCGGCGAGCTCCTGGAAGTCCAGATGGTCGCGGATGAACCCCTTGGGCTGGAGCTCCACCCACAAGGCCTCCTTCTTCTTGGGCCCGCCCGCAAGGAAGGACCGGAACTCCCCAGGGGAGAGGAGGTGATGGTAGCCCCACTCGTTCGTGACGAGAACGCCGCCCCGCAGATTCTGGAAGCGGAAGGCCGGAGCGTTCACCCGCTCAGCGGCTGGTAGTTTGAAGCCGGTACCGGTTCGCGATCTTTTCGATGATGCCGGGCTCATAGAAATTTCGGGAGTATTCGAATATCCCCCCCGGATGGTCCGTCAGCCGGTAGGAGTCCGCGTCCTCCCTCAAAACCCCCTTTTTTTTCAGCCTTTCCAACTCCTCTCCGAACTCCCGTTCCGCAAGGACCCCGAAGATACGGCGAAAATCCCCCTTCCGGATGACGCCCCCGTGCTCCAGGGCGTTGAGCAGGAAATGACGCATCTCCCGGTCCGGCGAGAGCTCGATCCCCCGCTCGACCGGAAGCCGCCCCCGCTCCAGGGCATCCACATAGATCCCGATGTCCTTCGTGTTCACGTACCTCAAACGTCCGGGGACGTAGGAGACCGCGACCACCCCGAGCCCCAGTATGCCGGCGCCCTCGCCGAGGGCCCTGGAGCCCTGCCAGTTCACGGAATCCGCGGTCAGTCCGGCGGAATCCGCGTCGATCCGCGTGTAGCCGCGCCGAAACAGAAGCTCAAAACCGGACTCCTGCGCACGGAGCAGCTCGTGGAAGGTCCCGCGCGTCACCCGAAGGCCGGACCGCGCCAGGGCGGTCCCTGGAGCGTTGACGTAGGTGTTGAGGTGGATCTGGTCCGGACGCCAAGCGGCCACGCGCTCCACGTCGGCGAGGAAGCCCGAGGGGCTCTGGCCGGGGAGCCCGAAAAGCAGGTCCACGTTGATCCCCTCCACACCTGCCGCCCGAGCCGCCCGGTAGGCGGCGAAGGCCTGCCGGCCGGTGTGCGTCCGGCCCGAAGCCTTGAGCACGGCGTCCTCGAGGCTCTGCACGCCAAGGGTCAGCCAGTTCACGCCCAACCCCTTCAGTCTGCGGGCGAGCGCGGTCTGCAGGGTGTCCGGATTGGCCTCCAGCGCGATCTGGCAGCCCGGCGCCAGGATGAACGCCTTCTTCAAGCCGTCGAACAGCCGCTCGAGGTCTCCGGGCGCGAGGAGCGTGGGGGTCCCGCCTCCCACATAGACGGACCGGAACGCGGCCTTGCCGACCAAGCCGGAGGCGATCCCGGCCTCCCGCAGCAGGGCTCGGAGATAGCGCTCGACCCTGCCGCGGTCCCCGGCTCCCCACACGGGGAGGAAGCAGAACCTGCAGCGGGAACGGCAGAACGGGATGTGCACGTAGAGCCCCCTATCCGCTCCCCGGGATCCGGTCCAGGCGCGCCGGACAAGCTCGTCATCGCGCAGGATATCCCAGGCGGCAAGCGCGGGATAGGGGTTCGGGGCTCCCGTGTAATTGCTCCTCTCGGATATCCGGAGTATCCTCCGGAAGACGGCGTCGTCCACCGTTCGCGTCATGGCCGCGGCCCCATGCGTTCGAGCCTGGACCAGGTCGGCCGGATCGGGAAGGGCTCGGGGAGTTCCGAGAGCGGCCGGAACTCCCTCGTCCCGTAGAGAGCGGCGTATTCCCTCTCGAAACCCAGGCAGCGCCGGTCATAGACGCAGCGGCGGCAGCTCTTGGGCTTGGTCCGCTCCTCCTCCTTCATCCGGTAGACTCGGTTCGTGAAGCCCTCGGGGTGCACGAGGAAATCGTCGTCGCCGGGGTCATCGAGCCTCTCCCATTCCGCGAGAAGGTGGTCCATGCCGGGCAGTATGCACGGGGTGAAGTTGATCAGCATGGGCGCTTCCACGGCCACGCCCCGTCGCAGGAGGATATCCATGGCCTGGAGAACGTAGGGGGCCGTCTCGGAAACGCGGACCTTGAGAAGGTCCTGGTTGACGGACATCTCGCCCCGATAATGCGAGAAGATGATGTTGATGTCCTTGAGCGTCGGGAACCGGGAAACGAGCCCCTCGATGAAAAGCGGCAGCGTCCGGTAGTTGAGCGCGTTGAGGGTATGGTTCACGGATATCTCGGCCCCAAGACCGAGGAGATTATCCAGGGCCCGCATGACCTTCTTGTGCGCGCCGGGAACACCCACCAGCTTGTCGTGCAGCCCGGCGTCGTGTCCGTGGATGGATATCCGGAAAAGGTTGGCTCCCGCGTCCACGATGCTGCGGGCATAGACCGGATCCGCAAGGCGCAGCCCGTTGCTCATCACCTGCACGCAGGGATATCCTAGGCTCCTGGCCAAGGCCAGGATGGCGGGAAGATCCGGCCGCAGCGTTATCTCCCCGCCGATGAAATAGGCGATCCAGCAGCCTTCCTTGCGTCCGGCCAGCAGGGCCTTGGCCGCGTCGCGCAGGGGCAGATCCTTCCCCCTAAGATCGGACGCGTGGTAGCAAAACAGGCAGCGCGCGTTGCAGTCGTAGTTGAGGATCACTTCGCAGGTCTTCAAGACCGGCCGGGTGCGGAGCATCATTGCCGGCCCCCGGCGCGCGCCCAAAGCTCGCGCGCGTAAGCCTGGAAGGCCGGCGCGGACTTCGCCTCGGATAGGATGCGGCTCAGCAGCCGCGCCAGGAACCTCGTCCGCTCGCGGTAGGGCTCGTTGCCGCGGGCGATGCGCCGAAGGACATAATACTGCTCGCGGCAGCCGGCGCACCGACGGCTGCGCGGCTCGAAGCGGCACGCGCGGTAGCGTTCGATGAGCCCCTGCGCCGCGTGACCGACGGCCACGCGCTCCACCTCCCCGCGCACGACGAACGGATACGGATAGAAGGAGTATTCCCCTCCCGGGAACATCTCCAGGTCGCGGTAGAAGGGACAGGCGCCGAAGCGCTTCAGGCCGGGATCCAGGAAGTCAAAGAAGGTGTCGAGGAATATCCGTCCTCCGGACCGGATCCTGGAGAGGACCTTTTCGCCGATGAGGTCGAGCTGCCGGGAGAATTCCCGCCTGGCCCGCCGCTTCCATGCGAAGCCGTGGACGACCTCGATGTTCACGTGCTCGAACCCGAGACCCATCAGGGCCTCGAAGTCCCGCGCCATGGTCCCGACCCCCTCCGGATGCACGCAGAAGATCGCGTCCACGGCATCCTTCCCCAGGGTGGAGAAGACGCGCGGGAGGTTGGCGACCACGCGGCTGAACGAGCCCGCCCCCGTCCGTGTCTTGCGGAAGCGGTCGTGGACCCCGTCCGTCCCGGAAAAACTCACGGACAGCTTGGCGCCGCGGCTCCGAAGGAAGCGCAGCTGCTCGTCGGAGACCGCCACACCGTTCGTCGCTATGGAGACGGACAGGGACTTCCCGGCCGCGCGGGCCTCCGCCCGGGCGCCGTCCATGATCTGCCGGACGCGTCTGAAACGCAGCAGCGGCTCGCCCCCGTAGAGCTCCAGCTTCTTATCCGCGCCGGGAGAGCGCACCAAGAGGCGGATGGCGGCGGCCGAGCCCTCCCGCGAAACGTCCTGGCCGGCCCCCTTATCCACGAAACAATAGGCGCAGCGCAAGGAACACGACGAGGTGACCGCGATCTTGAATTTGCGGATGACCTTATTCAGCACCAACCTCCCCGGGCATGGCTGCCGTGCGAGCCGTGGGAGCCGTGGCTGCCGTGCGAGCCGTGGCTGGAGTGGGAGCCGTGACTGCCGTGCGAGCCGTGGCTGGAATGGCTGCCGTGCGAGCTGTGCGAGCCATGCGACACGTGGTAGCCCGGATTGTCGCCGGAAT
>JBAZKS010000015.1:0-81523 GCA_041650695.1 Elusimicrobiota bacterium | reverse complement strand
GGTATTGGGAAGAACGCCCTCATCTACGAGCTCGCGAGGCTCCGTGAGAGGGCGGTCAAGGTCCTTTCCCTCAACGAGAACACCGAGGCGCGCGACCTCATCGTAAGGACCGTGATCAAGGACGGCCGCACCGCCTTGGAGCCCTCCGCGCTCGTCGCCGCCATGCTCGAGGGTCAGGAGGTCGTCTTAGACGAGGTCGACCGCGCGCCGGCCGGGGTCTTGGCCGCGCTCAACCACATCCTGCAGTTCAAGGAGGCGACGCTCCCGGACGGGACTGTGGTCAATGCCAAGGAGGGCTTCTTCGTGTGGGCGACGCGCAACCCGCCCAGGCCGCCCTACCGCGGCGAGCAGCTCTCCGGCGAGTTCGAGGACCGGTTCTCCGTGCTGACGATCGAGTATCTGCCTGAGGAGGAGGAGGTCGAGGCGCTGCGCGGGTACGCGCCCTCCTTGAAGGAGGAGTTGCTGCGGGCTTTGGTGAGGGCGGCCGGGGAGCTGCGCAAGAGCTACCGGGCCGGACTCCTGCCCAGGCCGGTGTCCATCCGGGCGCTCAGGCGCACGGTGGAGGTGCTGGCGGCCTATCCGCGGACGCCGGTATGGGAGGCTTTCAAGGCCGGCTACAACGTGGGGTATGTGGACGAGGCGATGGAGGGTGTGGTGCGCAAGGCCCTGGAGGCTTTGGGGCTGTTGTCGTTGGAGGCCGCGGTCGCCGAGCCCGACCCGGCTCCGGCCGAGGGCAAGGAGCTCCGTCGGTTCACGGGGCATTCCGATGACATCGTGTCCATAGCCTTGAGCCCGGACGGCAGGCGGTTATTCACCGCCTGCAATGACGCCACGATCCGACTATGGGATCCCGCGACCGGCGAGGAGCTCGGCAAGCTCCCGTCTCCTTTGGGGCATATCCGCCAGATCGTCCTGAGCGCGGACGGGCGCTTCATGTTCACAGGCGGCTATGAGCGCGCGGCCCGGATGTGGGGCGCGGCGGCCGGCAAGGAGATCAGGACGTTCGAGGGTCATGGCGATACCATCTGGTCGATGACCTTGAGTCTGGACGGCAGATACCTCTTCACGGGGAGCGGGGACGGCACCGCCCGGATGTGGGACGCGGGGACCGGCAAAGAGATCAGGAAGTTCGAGAAAGAAGACAAAAGCTGGGTCGGAGCGCTGGCGCTGAGCAGGGACGGCAGATACCTCTTCACGGGGGACTGGGACGGCGCCGCCAGGATGTGGGACGTTGAGACCGGTAAGGAGACCCGGAGGTTCGAGGGGCATGCCGAGACCATCCACTCCATGGTGCTCAGCCGGGACGGCAGGCATCTCTTCACGTCGAGCGGCGACCGGACCGTCCGCATGTGGGATGTCGCCACCGGCCTGGAGCTCCGCAAGTTCGAAGGTCATAGCGGCCCTGTCTTCTCCATGGCGCTGAGCCGGGGCGGCGGATTCTTGTTCACGGGCAGCGACGACCAGACGGCCCGCATGTGGGACGTCGAGACCGGAAGGGAGGTCCGCCGGTTCGAGGGGCACGAAAGACTCGTCAGAGACGTGGCCTTGAGCCCGGACGGCAGGTATCTATTCACGGCGAGCTTCGATCGGGAGGTCCGCATGTGGGAGGTGCCGGATCTGGCGGACGCGGACGAGCGCGCGCTCAAGGAGGAAGCCCAGGGTCGCTCGCCGGCTCCGGATAGCCTGCTCGACTTCAAGGGCGCCGGTCCCAGCCCCTTCGTGGCCCATACCCCCGCGACGGTGGCCAACCTCGAGCGCATGCTCAAGAACCGGCTGCTGGGCCACTCCACCCTGCTCGTAGGCGAGGCGGGCACGGGCAAGAACGCGCTCATCTACGAGCTCGCGAGGCTGCGGGGCAGGAAGGTCAAGGTCCTCTCGCTCAACGAGAACACCGAGGCCCGCGACCTCATCGTAAGGACCGTGATCAAGGACGGCCGCACCGTTTTGGAGCCCTCGGCCCTGGTGGCGGCCATGCTGGAGGGCGAGGAGGTGGTCTTAGACGAGGTGGACCGGGCGCCGGCCGGGGTCTTGGCCGCGCTCAACCACATCCTGCAGTTCAAGGAGGCGACGCTTCCGGACGGGACTGTGGTCAATGCCAAGGAGGGCTTCTTCGTGTGGGCGACGCGCAACCCGCCGAGGGCTCCGTACCGCGGGGAGCAGCTCTCTGGGGAGTTCGAGGACCGGTTCTCCGTGCTGACGATCGAGTACCTGCCCGAGGAGGAGGAGGAGGAGGCGCTGCGCGGGTACGCGCCCTCCTTGAAAGACGAGTTGCTGCGCGCCCTGGTCCGCGCCGCTGGCGAGTTGCGCAAGAGCTACCGGGCCGGACTTCTGCCCAGGCCGGTGTCCATCCGCGCGCTCAGGCGCACGGCTGAGGTGCTGGCAGCCTATCCGCGGACGCCTGTGTGGGAGGCTTTCAAGGCCGGCTACAACGTGGGCTACTTGGATGAGGCCATGGAGGAGGTCGTGCGCAAGGCCCTGGAGGCGCTGGGGCTGGTCGAAGCGCTCGTGGATCCCTCGTCCGCCGGGATAAAGGAGCTCCGCAGATTCGAGGATGCCTTCGCCATCAATCTCTCCTCCTTGGCTCTGAGTCCGGATGGGAAGCGCTTCTTCACGGGCGGCAACTCCAACAGGCCGGCCAGGTGGGATGTCGCCGCGGGAAAGGTGAACAAGAGATTCGAGGGTCATACCGATATCGCCGACTCGGTGCTCCTGAGCCTTGACGGCAAGCGCCTCTTCTCATGCGGCTATGACAACACGGTCCGCATGTGGAACGCGCGGACCGGCAGGGAGATCCGCAGGTTCGGAAAAGGCACGTGCTTTGTCAGGGCCCTGGCGCTTTCCCCGGACGGGAGATACCTCTTCGGCGGGGGCAACGACCGCCTCATCACCATGTGGGACGTGGAAACAGGACGGGAGGTCCGTACGTTCCAGGGGCACTTGGGCATGATCCGCGCCTTGGCCGTGAGCCCGGACGGCAGCCGCCTGTTCTCCGGCGGCGAGGAGGACATAGCCCTGGTGTGGGATGTCAAGACCGGGCAGGAACTCCAGAGATTGGCCGGCCACGACCAGTGGGTCGTAGCCGTCGCGGCGTCGCCGGACGGCAAGCATCTCTTCACGGCAAGCCATGACCATACGGCCCGCATGTGGGACGCGCAGAGCGGCAAGGAGATCCGGAAGTTCGAGGGGCACGCGAAAGAGGTCTGGTCGATCGCGGTGAGCAAGGACGGCAGGCGCCTGTTCACTGGCGGCCATGACCGGACGATCCGGATGTGGGATGTGGAGACCGGAAGGGAGCTGCGCAGGTTCGAGGGCCACACAGGGCCGGTCATGGCGCTCGCCCTGTCGCCTGACGGCAAGCGGCTCCTCTCCGCCAGCGAGGACCACACGGTCCGGATGTGGGAGCTGCCGGACCTGGATGCCGAAGCCGCCCGGACGCTGGCGGAGCGGGTCCAAGGCGGTCCCTCCGGCGATCTCATCCGCATCGCGAAGGGCGTCCTTCATATCGGCGAGGTCAGCGTGCCCGCGGCCTTCGATATGGCCGCGCCGGGGGAATCCTCGCGGCCCTCGGGAGGCGACCGCTCAAAGCTCCTGCAGCTGCTCGAAGGCCTGGCCCGCATGCTCACCCATGTCCCAGGCCTGCGCATGGCGCCTTGGCGCTCCATGGGGCCCCAGGACAAACACGCGGTCTGGCGCATGCTCTTCGACCTCCTGGAGCTCCAGTTCGACCCGGCCGACCTCGACCATCCCGACCCCGACGTGCCCACGGGTCTGACGATGCACGAACTCTGGCACCTCCTCTTCACCGAGCCCGGCGTCGTCGAGGAAGCCTTCAAAAACAGGACCTTCCATTCCCTCCACAACGCGGTCGAGGACCCGCGCGTCAACGACATGGGCCAGGCCCGCCACCCCGGCAGCCGGCTCTGGCTGCGCAAGCTCTATCAGGAGAGGTACGGGATCCGCGACCTGGCATCCGAGACGGCCCAGATGACGCGCGAGCCCCTGCACCTGCAGTTCGGCTACGGCCTCATCTACCGCTGGTGGTCGGGCTCCGACGACCCCCGCATCATCGACCCCCGCGTGGTCGAGGCGCTCCGGCGCGCCTGGCCGGACATCCAGCAGGCCTATTCCACCCAGGACGCGGCCGAGAGCTACCGCATCATCCGCGACAAGATCTGGCCCGTTTACAAGGAACTGGTGGAGGAGTCCCCCCGGCAGCAGCTCGCCATGAAGGCCCCAAAGGACCTCGACAAGCTGACGCCGGAGCAGCTCGAGAAGCTCATGGAGGAGATCCGCTCCGAGATCGCCGACAAGGAAGACGAGTTCAATCGAAAGACGGGCGGCAAGCTCATCCCGGCGGACAAGGGCTCGCTGGACAAGCTGCAGAAGATGCGCGAAGGCCTCCGCCGGGATGAGGAAGGCGAAAAGGCCCGGGAGCTCGCCGGCAAGCTCCTGGAAGCCGAGCGCTCCAAGCGCTCCGGCGTGTCCACGTCCCAGGAGCTCGGCTACCAGGCCTACCGCGCCAAGGTCAGCGCCGCCATCGCCACCCTGCGCGCCAAGTGGCAGGTCTTGTTCCAGCACCGCACCCGCAAGCGCGCCCTCCACGGCCTCTCCTCCGGCGAGCTCAGCGAGGGCCACCTGGCCGAGGCCATGGCGGGCGATCAGGCGGTGTTCGAGAGGCGCCTGCGCCCCGGCAAGTTCCGCGTCGCCGTCTCTCTCTTGATCGACCTCAGCGGGAGCATGACCCATTCGGAGAAGTACAAGCGCGCCATCGAGGGCGCGGTCCTCCTCATGGAGTCCCTCAAGGACATCCCCGGCGTCGAGTTCGAGATCGTGGGCTACAACGGCTCGGACCCGGCCAAGATGCTCAAGGAGTTCGCCGCCCCCCTGTCCTTCGCCAAGTCCGTGGCCGTGGTCGAGGGACTGGAGCGCTCGGTCGGCGGCCGGAACGGCGACGACAAGGCCCTGGACAAGGCCCTGGCGCGCATCCGCGAGCGGCCCGCGGAGCAGAAGATCGTCATCCTATCCTCGGACGGCGACCCTGACAACAACATCGACCGGACCCGATTCGCAGCCCAGATCCGCGCGGCCAAGGACGTCTCCATCTTCGGCCTGGGCATCGGCAAGGAAGCCGAGATCGTCAAGACCCTCTTCCCCGAGGGCTATTATATCTGGGCGGAGAACCCGTCCCTCGTCGCGGACGGCATCTACCGCATCCTCCAGACGAACATGCTCAAATGAGATATGCTCTTATACCCGGGGAGCAGCAGTGCACGTCCGGCCCCAGCAGAGTGCGTCTCACCCTCGCCAAGTCCAAGAAAGTGCCGGGCGCCTATATGGGCGACTGGATATCGATGGAGATGCCGGACGATAACCTGGACCTCAAGCAGATGGGAGCCGTGGTCCAGATCCACGAGGATGGAGGGGCGGCCGGGAGGGCGGACCTGGGAGCGCTCAACAAGGTCGGAGGGATGGAGGGGACCGCGCTCCTGAAGCTCGGGAAGAAGGAATCCGCCCTGACGATCCGCCACAAGAGCTGGATGCTGGTGCGCGAGGACGTCTGCCAGGCCGCGCAAAAGCCCTCTTCTATGCGGCGGTGTCCGCCCTGGGGGTGTTCTGGGCCGAGGCCGCAGGCCTTCTTCTCGTTCATGGCCCTGATGTACGTCGCCAGGAGGCTCCTCAAGGTCCCCCTCCCGCTGCCCGAGCACCGCCTGCTGGACCGCGGTGGTCCAGACGCGCCCGGACGCCAACCTGACGCTTGGGGGGCGTGCTGGCTTCGATGGGACGCAAGGACGAGGCCTTGGGCGTGTACGACCAGGCCCTGGCCCGGCCGGCGGAAGGGCTCCTGCGGCGCGTGCTGCGCGAGGAGCGGGACAAGCTCGCGCGGGGCGGCCCCTAGGACCTCCTAGGGGAGGATCTTCATATCCGCGTAGGCCAGGGGCTCGGCCCCGTTCTTGTAGTTCTCCCCGATGGGCGAACCGTCGAAGTTCCCCGCGTCCCCGTGATGGATGAACTCGTGGTGGAACACCTCCATGCTTTTGAGGCCCGGCTTCATGGTGATGAGCCCGTCGCCCCCTCCGTTGGGATTGCCCTGCCAAGTGGCCATGGCGCCGCCCACGTCCCCGTACTTGGCCTTGGGGAAGTTCTTCCCTCCGTCCTTGATCCCCTTGCGTATGGCCGGGAAGTGCTTCTCCAAATACGGGGAGCCGCCCGCCTTTTTGTTGTCGGCGACCCGCGTCAGATAGTCCTTGTACAGCTCCTTGATCTTCTCGTCCTGGCACTTCTCCTTGACGATCTTCTCGATCATCTGCCGCGTCTTCTGCTCGTCGCTCTTGGAACCGCTCTTGTCGGAGCCCTCGCCGCCCGGGGCTCCGCCGGAGCTCGCTGAGCCCGTGTCCACCTGCCCGCTGGAGCCCACGGGGGGAGCGCCCGCGGCCTCTCCCTTCGCGGCGCCCTTGAGCTGGCTCATGGCGGACCGGGGCCCGTCCTGCTGACGGCTGGACGCTTCTCCCAGGGCATGGCGGTCCGGTCCCTTCGGCATGGGCTGGACCTCCGGCGGCTTCTCCTCCTGCCTGGGGGGCTCCTTCTTGTCGAGCTCTCCGCGGATCCATGCCTCGGCTTGTCCACTGCGCTCGAGCGCCTCGGCCTCCTTGAGCTGCTGGTTGATCTTCTTCAGGAGGTCCGGGGAATCCTTGAGGTTCTCGTTGAGTTCCTTGGCCGTGGTGACTTCCCGGACGTTCGAGGATTCCGGCTCGATCGCCATGTAGGCGAGCGCGGGAGAAACTGTGAGAGCCGTGAGCAGCACCGAGCAGATGGCGGACATGAGGATTACCTCCCCTCTATATGGATAGGCTGATCCCGAAAGACCCGCCCGGACAGGTGCCAACGTCCTATGCCGCTGTCGGGCCCTAGGGCCTGGAATGTTTACTTACGTATGAGCTAAGCTCTCGTCCATGAGCGAGGACAAGCTCCTGCAGCGCTGCCACCAGGACGGCCGCGCCTTCCGCGAGCTCTTCAATCGATCCAAGCGCAGGCTCTACAGCTTCATCCTCCACCTTGTCGGCCCCCTCGACGCGGACGACCTCTTCGAGGACGTCTGGGCCCGCGCGCTCAAGGCCGCCGCGGGGAAAAAACCGGACAAGCTCCTGCGCATCGCGATCCGGGTCTGCCGCGAGCAGCTCAAGAAAGGAGACCGCGCCCAGGAGAACACCGGCACCTATGTGGCCCTGTTCCATACGGACGAGGCCCGCAGGCTCGGCCGGGCGCTGGCGGACCTCCCCAAAGAACAAAGGCATGTGTTCCTCCTTCGGGAGTACGGCGTCCT
This sequence comes from Elusimicrobiota bacterium, assembly GCA_041650695.1. GTDB lineage: Bacteria > Elusimicrobiota > Elusimicrobia > UBA1565 > UBA1565 > JBAZKS01. The sequence continues at coordinate 74,202 of JBAZKS010000015.1, read as the reverse complement.
CGGGTTCAAGGACATCGCCCAGGAGGTCCGCCTCCCCCTCGGACAAGTGCTCGCGGATATGAGCGCGGCCTTGGCCGCACTGGGCGCTGCTCCGCTGGAGGCCCAGCACAAGGACCGATGTCTGCTCTATGAATCCGGCGAGCTCAACGAGCAGGAAGACTATGACTTCGAAAAGCACCTCCCCTTCTGCCCCGGGTGCAAGGGATGGCTCGGGGCGGCGCAGCAGGCGCACGCCTGGGCCGGCGCCGTCGCGCTCGACCCTCCGGAGCCGCTCGCGGCCAGGGTCCTGGAGCAGGGACCGGCTCCGAGCGTGCCGGTCCCGCATTGGATGCATCTGGCCTTCGCCGCCGTGTTCCTGGCCGCCAGCGCCTTCGTATGGGTCGTGAGCCGGCAGTTCAGCGAAGACTCCCCCTCCCCAGGGGCTCGGCTCGACTGCGCGAGCAGCTCCTCCGTCCGCGAGTTCAAGCTGCGCGCCGGCGATTACGGGGACGCGTGGGCCAGGTGCCTGTGCGGGGCGAGGGCGGACGACGTCCCAGCTCCTGCGGGAAGCGGCGATAGGGCCGTGCTGCCTCCGCATGGGGACCAGATGGCCCTCATAGAATGGTCCGAAGCGAATCTCCCGGTCAGCAAAGAGCAGGCTGCCGCGCTGAGCCAATGCATGACGGGGACCTTCGGATGGTCGGATTGATATGGGCGCGGGGTGACGAATCTATGAGATTCAAGAGAGCCGTCGCGGCGGTGGATGTCGTCCTGTGCGTCCCGCTGATCCTGGCGGGCCCGCAGATGTTCCCGGATACGCCCTCCTACGTCGCGAACTCCATCCTGCGTCCCCCGCTCTACCCGCTGCTGCTGGACCTCCTCGGGTCCCTGGCGCTCGTCTGCGCCTTCCAGGTCGTGCTCTGCGCGGCGGCCGCGGCCTGGCTGACGTTCACGCTCAAGGATCGCCTGGGGCTGCCCCCGGTGCTGGCCTGGCTCTGCCACGCGCTGCTGCTCAGCCCCCTGCTGCCTTTTCCGCTCATCACGGGCTCCATCGGCAACGCGGTGCTTTCCGAGGCGCTCGCGTATGCGCTGTTCCTCGCCGCCGCGGCGTTCCTGGTGCGCCATGCGACCGGAGCCCGCCCTTGGGACGCTCCGGTCTTCATCGGCTTATGCGGCCTGCTCACGCTAGTCCGGTCCCAGTTCGTGTTCTTGGCTCCAGCGGCTCTCGTCGTCCTCGTCCAGTCCTGGTCCTCGGCCGCGGGCGGGAGCCGGCGTCGTGGGCTGGCCCTGGCGGCCGCGGCGGCCGTGCTTGCGCCCCCCATGCTCAACTACGGCTATCACCGCATCGTCAACAGGGCTTCCCCGCCCGGGCAGGCCGGACTTTACCTGCTCTCCTACATGCTCTATGCGGGAGAGGGTCTGGAGACGCGCGTACGGCTGGATCCCGAGCAAGCGGCCCTCTTGAATGAGGCGCGTGCGGCCATGGACGCGGGGAAGCTGGGCGCCTGGTATCGCTACGAGGCCAACGCATCGCTGGCCAACTATCTGGACGGCAACTACAACCGCATCTGCTGGGGGGTCGCCGCGGCCGTGATCGACAGGCGCGCGGGGGGCCTGTCCCCGACGGAGCAGGCCGCGGCCCGCGGCCGCATCGCGGCCGACCTGGCCTGGCCGCTCCTGCGGGCGGCCCCGGGCGCCTACCTCAAGCTCGTGGCGGCCCTCGTCCTGGCGAAGATGCCTTTCTATCTCGGGCTGTTCCTCGCCTTCGTGCTGGCGTACTGCGCGGCGCTCTTCGTCCGGGACAGGGACGGAGCCGCATTCGCGGCGGGGAGTTTCACCCTGATGCATTTCTCGAACGTGCTCTTGGTGGGCGCTTTCCAGCCCCTCCTGCACCGCTACATCTTCTACACGGAGATCCTGCAGGTCGTGGCCCTGGTGGCGCTGGTGCACCATCTCAGGCCCGTTCGCGCGCGCGCTCACGCGAAACCTTAGGCCCATAGAGTCCTGGGCCCTAATATCGCTTCTAGAGGGACTCTCGGCCCTGAAGGAAGGACGGGACGTCCCTTATACTTCCAGTATGCGGACCCTGAGGATACTCCTCTCCCTCGGCCTCCTTTCGCAGAGCGCGTTCTCCCAAGTCCGCTCCGTCGTCATCGAGGCCCCCCCGCTGGCCCCCGGGCAGGGATTTTCTCCCGCTGTCGGTGCCCAGGCCCTCCCCCGGGACCTGACCCTGCCGCCCATGTCCTTGGGAGCCCCCTCCGTGCTCCCCGGCCTCAAGTCGCAGGGAGTCGCTCCCGCGGCCGGGCTCTCGGCCCCTGGGGAAGCGCTCCCGTCTTTGTCGCTCCCGGTCTCGAGGGTGGCTGCGCCGGCGGCAAGCCCGGTCCGGCCTGAGAAAGCCGTTCTCCCGGCGGCGCAGGCTCCCAAGACCCCTTTTGAGAAGAAGCTGCAGGCTGTCTCCTCCGCGGTCCAGGAAGCGGGCAAGGAGCTCGACCGGCCGGGGGCGGATGACGGCCGGCAGGCGGCGGAGCGGCAGTTCCAGGCTCTGACGGGAGAGACCTTCGAAGAGCTCCTCGATGAGAGCCTCTCGGGCGGGCTGCGGCCCGCGCAGGAGCAGGGCGACGGCCCCGGGAACCTCATCGAGGACGCCGCGCAAGCAGAACACTCCCCCAGACAGGCCCGCCGGGTGGAGCGGACCAACCTCCTGCTCGAGACCGCGGTCAGCGACGCGGTGAAGACTTTCCTGGCCGAGCCGGTCGAAGTGCGCTCGCGGGGTTCCTCCGCCCGCATGACCTATACCGGGGACTCTCCGGACTATGACCTCATGGTGAAGCTGCCCGCCGATGTCCAGACCGACAGCTTCATGAGGGATAACCTCAAGGCTATCAAGGCGGCTATCGAGGCGAGCGCCCGGCGCGGGCTCGCCGGGCCGGACGAGGAGGTCGTGGTCACCGGTCCCAAGGGCCTCAATGACCCTGCCACCGGCGCCCATGTCGAAGGGGTCTATCTCCTGGAGCTGCACGTGGTCGACAAGAATACCCGACGCATCCTCGTCGACGCGGACGTCACCTTCGCCTCCAGGGAGGACTACGCGAACGCCTATCCGGACTACTTCCAGGCGCAGATGGACCGCGCGCGAGCCGCCGGCGGAGACAAGGCCGTCTCCAGGCTGCTGCGCGACATCCGTCTGGCCAAGCTCCTGTTCATCGCCCTGATCGGCTCCTACAAGCCTTGGCACGGGGGCCCCAGCGGCGTGGGCGTCGAGCAGATGGTGGTGCAGGCCGGCGGGTTCGACAGCATGATGGACCGCGTTTATGAGGCGGCTTTCCAGGAGGACGGGACGCCCCGCGGACTCAAGAAGGCGTCGAGGCTCTGGAAGGTGGAGAACCCCTTCATGCAGCCCTCGAACTTCGTGGACTTGCTCTCGGACGGAGCGTGGAAGCAGCTGGCTCACGCGGCCAAGAAGTACAGGCAGGCCCGCCTGACGGGGCGGCCCGTGCGCCTGTCCGAGCTCAGGCGGGAGAAGGAGGCCCCGGTCCGTTTCGAGAAGCCCAAGGAGCCGGAGATCGCGGTCACGGAGGCCGGACCGCTGCTCCAGGTGACGATTCCGTTCTCCACGCGGCTGAAGCTGAACAAGCTCGCGCCCCTGGCCAAGGGGATGCATGCGAAGGTGGTCCGCGACCGGGCGGTCATGCTCCTGGAGCCGGGAGCGGATCCCGGGACCGCGGCGAAGACCTTCGCCGCCGCGCTGCTCAAGGCCGATCCGGGGGCCCGCATCGGCGAGCCGTCGGTCGCGGCGTCGGCTTTTGACGTGATGCTCCGGCTCAGACCGCGGATGCGGGGTCCGGACTCCCTGCGCCGCCTGCTCCGCGGCCTTTCCCGCAGGTTCGGCCTGAAGCAGCCTTCCTTGTCCATGGGAGCGGATGGGACGCTGGGCATCCGGTTCTCCGGACAAGTCGAGGACAGGCAGGCCTTCGTCAAGCTGGCGGCGGACTATCTGCGCTCGAGGTCCGAGAGCCTTGCGGGAGTGGTCTTCCCGGCGGGTCCCAAGGGGGCCGAGGTCGCCGGCCGGTCCCTCGTGGAGGAGCCGGGGTCGCTCACCTTGGAGATGCTCAAGAAGTTCACTCTCAGCGGCCCGCGCCCCGAGTCCCGCGGCGACGCATACCTCTACGCTCAAGGGGCCAAGGTCCTGCCCGGGGGCCTGGAAGCGGCCAGGCCTGAGCCTTCGAAAGAGTCCGGCACAGAGGGAGGAGAGTCGCAGCGCTCCATCCTTTACCGCAGGAACGGCAGGGTCTACGTGCTCGTGCAGACCCATGACGAAGAGGGCTTCCCCAAGATGAAGCCCATGAACATCCCGGCCCGCATGACACAAGGCATCGTCTCGGATACGCTCGTGGAGGTGCGTTTCGACGGCAAGACCGTCCGTTCCGTGCGCTCCATCGGCGCGTACGCCGCGGACATGCTCATCGGGCGGGTCTCCGGGAAGACTCTCGTCCCGTTGTTCGATTCCGAAGGCCCGGTCAGGCGGCTCTATGAGCCTCTCCCGCTGGCCTCGGCGGCGAAGGAGGGCCGCATCGTCCAGGCCTTCGTTCGGCGCGCGGCTTCAGGATTCGAAGCGGTCCCGCTCCTCGACCTCGGCGACCGCATCACCCCGGAGATCGCGGCCCGCGAGATCGCCCTTCGCCACGGCGCCAGGGGCTACTTCGACGAGGCCGTGCTGCGCCAAGCCGAGGACATCGGCCGTGCGCAGGCGCCGAGCATCGAGGCCGCGGATATGCGCTCCCTGCCGTTCGTGACCATCGACCCGGTCGGGGCCGGCGATTTGGACGACGCGTACTACATCGAGAAGGCCGCGGACGGGAGCTACACGTGGTACCTGGCCACCGCGGACGTGGCCCAGTACGAGCGCCCCGGGACCCCCGCGTTCCGAGCGGCGGCCCGCATCGGCAACACCTTCTACTCCATCGACAAGGACGGGGTGCCGGAATACCCCATGAACCACCCGGTCGTATCCAAGTACGTCGCGAGCCTCCTGGCGGGCAAGGACAGCTTGGCCATGGTGACCAAGATGCGCTTCTCCCCCTCCGGAGAATTCCTCCTGGACCAGTCCGAGGTCTTCCTGGGCAAGGTGCGCGTGGCGGGACGCTACACCTACGACCAGGTGGCGGCCCTCTGGAAGGGCGGGAAGGACCATGGGGTCCGGCATGTGGACCAGGTCGCCTTGGCTCGGGAGCTCTCGGACAAGCTGACCCGGCAGGACACGGACCGGGGCAAGCTCAAGCTCTCCTTCACGCACACCGCGCACCGGCCCGAGCCGGACGGCCGTTGGACCACCGAGGTGGAGCGGGAAGACCCGCTCTTGTCGGAGTCCCACCGCCTCATCGAGGAGCTCAAGGTGTACGGCAACCGCGTCATCGCCACCCGGCTCAACAGTATCAGCCGCGAGGCCGGAGTCCCGCACATCAGCCGGGTGCACCCTCCGCAGGACGAGACGGTCAACGAAAGGCTGCGCGAGGAGCTGAGCTCCCTGGGAGCGCCGTGGCCCGAGGGCAAGCCCCTTTGGCAGTACCTCGACGGGCTGCGGATCCGCAAGGACCTCCGTCCCGAGGTCAAGGAATCAGCCCAGTGGCTGGCTTTGATGAGCCGCAACCATGCGGTCTACGCCCTGGACGACGCGGAAGGCCACGAAGGCCTGGCGCTGCGCGCCGAGGAGTACGACCACCCCTCCACTCCCATCCGCCGTTTCTCGGACATGTACAACCGCGCCATCCTGGAGGCTTCTCTGGAGGGCGGCGATCCCAAGGCCGTGTACGAGGCCGTGCTCAAGGACGTTCAAGACATGGGATTCGCGGACCTCAAGGAGTACATGGAGCACCTCAACGGCAGGGAGCAGGCGGCCGGACAGATGGACCGGGAAGTGGACGAGTTCATGTCCGTGTATATGCTCTCCCAGCCTGAAAACGCGGGCCGGACCTTCTCCGGCTACGTCAAGATCGCGAGGGGAGGGCGCAACGCCCAGGTCACGATCCAGCTCAGGGAGATCCCCGCCTTCATCATCCTCAAGGGCGAGGATGCCAGGTCCTACCGCCTCATGGACGAGGTGAGCGTGACGGTCCGCGGCGCCGATGTGGAGAGGCTGAAGGTCGACGCGAAGATAACCCGTTCGCGGTAGTATATAATCCCCGTAGGATGAAGGAAGCTCTCGCGGCGGTGTCTGCCGCGTTCAAGGACGTCCCCCCTCCCGCCAGGGACCGCATCGTTCTAGAGTCCCCCGAGGACCCTGAGCCCGCGGCCCGCACCGCTGAGATATTCGCGCCGCTGGAGCGCGGGACGCTTGACGCGGCCTTCCTCGAGGAACATTGGTCCTGCTTCTGCTACTTCTCCCCTGAGGCGTACCGCTATTTCCTGCCGGCCCTTCTAGAGCGCGCGCTGGAAGCGGCTGCCGCGGATCCGGAGTCCAGCCTCCCGCACCCGACCGTGTGCAGTCTGGCTCCGGACTACTATAGGCTTTACACCGAGGGCGGGGATGCCCGGTTCGAGGAGAGGCGTTCTCTCTTCTCCCCGGCCCAAGAGGAGGCCGTGGCCGCTTCCCTGGGCGCGATGATGGGCTTGCCGGACCTGGAGTATGTCTCAGCCCAGGTCCTGCGCTGGGGCTGGAGTCGGAGGCAGACCCCTGCCGCCGCCTTGAGCCGCGTCTTCTACGAGCGCATGCGCGGACACGCCTATCCGGAGCCGGATGCATCCGTGAGCGGGATCGTCTCCAAGGTCCGTTCTTCGTTCGAGAGCACCGGCTACCCGGGAGACGAGGACCTGTGCGGCTCCGACCAGGGGGACGAGGCCGCGGAGTACGCTTTGGAGTTCAAGGGGACGGACTGGCGGACCCTGCACCCGGCGTTCCTGTCGCGCAACAGCGCGGCGCTGAGCTTCCTGACCCCTGGAGCGTTCCGCTACTTCCTCCCCGCGTTCCTCATCGCGGACCTCTACGGCGAATCGGGCAGCGCGGACCCCGTGTTCCACCTGACCCACGCGCTCATGGACCCGAACGACGACCTGCACGTTTGGACGCGCGAACGCCTGTCCGCCATCCAAGGCTCGGAGCGCGCGGCCGTCGTCGCCTACCTGGAATGGACGGCCGGACGGGACGATCAGACGCGTCAGTCCATCGAGCCGGCTCTCAACGGGTTCTGGAAGAGCTAGGGCTGCTGCTTGTAGCGCACGGGCTCGACGCGCGTGCCGGCCTTCCCCTGCAGGGCCTTGGGCAGGCTCTCGATGTCCGTGATGATGACCTTCCTGCCGTCGTGCGCGAGGTGGTAGAGGGCGGCCTCGATCTTGGGCTTCATGCTCCCGACGGCGAAGTGGCCCTCCTTCAGGTAGCGGGCGAGCTCGTCCGGGGTCACGTTGGCGAGGGCTTTCTCATCCGGCTTCTTGAAGTTGATGTAGACGTTCGGCACCGCGGTCAGGATGATGAGCGCGTCGGCCTTGATGGAGGAGGCCAGGAGCGCGCTCGCCAGGTCCTTGTCGATGACCGCCTCCACGCCCGCGTAGCTCTTGTCCGGCTTGATCATGACCGGCACCCCGCCCCCTCCCAGCGCGATGACGATGTCGCCGAAGAGCACCTGCGTGCGGATCATGTGCCGCTGGATGACCTTGACCGGCTTGGGAGACGGCACGACGCGGCGCCAGCCGCGCTTGGCGTCCTCCATCATGGTCCAGCCGCGCTCTTCGCCCAGGACCTTGGCCTCGGCTTCGGAGTAGAACTTGCCGATGGGTTTGGTGGGGTTCTTGAACGCCGGGTCCTTCGGGTCTACCACGACCTGCGTGATGGTGGTGACCACGTAGCGCCGCATGTTCCGGCGGCGCAGGGCGTTGAGCATGCCGAGCTGGAGATAGTGGCCCATGCTGCCCTCGGACTCCGCCACGCAGGAGTCCAGGGTCAGGGGTGGGACCTCCTGGGCGGCGAGCTCGTTCTGGAGCACGATGTTCCCGACCTGAGGGCCGTTGCCGTGCGTGAAGACGAGGTGGTATTCGGGCTTGAGCAGGCATTCGAGCTGCTCGCAGGTGATCTCGGCGTTGTTCTGCTGCTCCTGGGCCGTGCCGCGCTCCTTGGGGCGGAGCAGGGCGTTGCCGCCGATGGCGACGACGTAAAGGTCGTGTTCCATAGGCTACGATGCTAGCAAATTGTATCATCGGCGCATGAGGCGGACGGCGGCCTGCGTCCTGCTAGTGCTCGCGGTCTGGGCCCTGTATTGGCCGGCGCAGCGCTACGGGTTCGTGCAGGTCGACGACCCGGACTTCGTGCAGCAGAACCCGCACATCCGGGACGGCCTGAGCCTCTCGGGACTCAAGTGGGCCTGCAGCGCAGGCCTTTTCGAGAAGTGCCGCCACAGCGACTACTTCGTCCCTCTCACCGTGCTCTCGCGCATGGCGGACATCTCTCTCTACGGCATCGACGCGGGAGGGCATCACCGGACCAACATCCTGCTGCATTCGCTCAACGCGGTCCTGCTCCTGCTCGTGCTCGCGGAGCTGACCGGCGCCCTATGGCCGAGCGCGTGGGCCGCGGCGTTCTTCGCTTTGCATCCGCTTCGCGTGGAGTCCGTGGCCTGGGTCACGGAGCGCAAGGACGTGCTGAGCGGCTTCTTCTGGATGGCCGGGCTCTGGGCCTATCTCCGGTACGCGCGCAGGCCGGGGCCGGGCCGCTACGCCCTGGTCGCGTGCGTGTTCCTGGCCGGCCTTCTATCCAAGCCCGTGGTCATGACCTTCCCGTTGGTCCTGCTCCTTCTGGACTACTGGCCTCTGGGCAGACGCGCCTTCAAGGAGAAGCTGCCCCTCCTCGCTCTTTCAGCCCTGTTCTTGGCGCTCGCGTGGCGCTCGCAGGGGCACTCCATATCCAGGATCTCCCCGTCCGTCGCGGCCTCGAACGCGGTGGTCTCCTGCGCGGTCTATCTCCGCCAAGCGGTCTGGCCGTCCGGGCTCTCTGTCCGGTATCCCCACCCCGGGAGCGTCTCGCTCGCGGCTTTCATGCTGTGCGGCGCTCTCCTGCTCCTGGTGAGCGTCTGGGTCTTCCGGGAGCGGCGGCGGCGGCCCTGGCTTGTCGTGGGTTGGCTCTGGTACCTCATCACCCTGGCCCCCAGCCTGGGGTTCGCTTCCGTGGCTCATGCGGACCGGTTCACGTATCTCCCCCTCATCGGGGCGTCCATCGTCATCGCGGCGCTGCGGATGCCGCCCGCCGTTTGCGCCGCGGCCCTGCTCGCTCTTTCCGTCGCGGCCCGGGTCCAGCTCGGGTTCTGGCGGGGAGATGTCCCGCTCATGGAGCGCGCGGTCATGGCGAGCCCAGGGTCCGCGGACCTGCACCGGTCCCTGGGCGTGGCGTTCAAGCGCGAGGGCCGCTTGGACCGCGCCATCGCGGAATACGAGCGATCCCTCGGGCTTGACGGGTCCCAGGCGCGGACGCACCTGCTCCTGGCGCGTGCCTTGGAAGCTAGCGGCCGGACCCCTGAGGCGGAACGGGAGTACGGCGAGGTGCTCCGCCTCACGGAGGGCTGCGCCCCCATGGGGCGTTCGGCGGAGGAATCCCTATCCGGCAGAGGGCGCCTGCGTCAGGACGCCCGCCTGGCTCTAGGCGCCATCCTGCTCGAGCGCGGGGATCCCGCTGGAGCGGCCGTGCATCTCGAGGACGCGATGCGCCTGGGGCCCTCCAAGGAGGCGGACGACTTCAGGGAAGCCCTTCGCCTGCGGCTGGGCTCCTCTCGCACGCCCAGGCGACGCGCCAGCCCGCCCACGTGAGCGCGGCCGCCAGAGGCACCGTGTTGAGCTGCCGCGATAGGCGGTCTCCCGCCAGGAGCGCGGCTCCGGACTCGGAGGATCGCAGCACGAGGAGGCAGTCCGCGATCGCCGCGAGCGTGAGGAGCGCGGTCGCTGAAAAGAGCGGGACATACTGCCGGGACTTGGCCCACCGCCGCAAAGAGAACCCGTAGCCCGCGAGCACGAGGGTCGGAGGGAGCTGGTTCGCGAAGCCCTCGGACCGGCTGAGCAGCGGGATGAGCGCCCAGAGGCCGGCGCAGACGCCGGTCACGATGCCCGCGTGGACCGTCCAGGGATGCTCTCCCTCCTCGGGGGTCCGCCCCCCCCTATGACGCAGGGACGCCACGGGCCACAGGAGCGCGCCGGCGAGAGCCGCGACCGCGGCCGCCGCGACCGCGGACAAGCCCATCTGGATGAGCAGGAAGGGATTGGTCCTGACGAGGAAGAAGCCGTTCGAGGCGAGGATGAAGGAAATGAGCAGGGAAGCCGCGGCCATCGACGGGATTATACCTTTATAGAGACGTATCACCTTTTGGTTGTTTTTAGCGAGCGGGCTACTTTTTCTTGTCCTCGTCCCCGCCCTTGTCCTTGTTCATCATGCCGGCCAGGAGTCCGCCCACGGCCGCGGCGATGCCCGCGATGCCGCCCAGCACAGACACCCAGGGCGAGACGGCTTGGGGCGCCAGGAGGGAGATCACGCCGGCCGCGGTGGTGATGGCGCCTCCCACGGTGAGGATGATGCCTTGCTCCCGCTGCCAGTGCTTGGTCATGATCTCCACGCCGAGGGCCGTGGCCGTGGCCGCCATTGCTGTGGCGGCCGCGTAGAGCATCATCATGTATCCCTGCAGCATGGGCCCGATGACCGGCATGTTCCTGTACACGGCCAGGGCTCCGATGGTCGTGATGATGCCCGAGGCCGTGGTGAGCAGCGCCTCCGCGGCGATGACGTCCGCGGTCCACGGGGACTTGTCTTCGCCTTTGCCGGGGGACGGGGCCGGGTCGTCGCCCGCGGAGGTCATGCCGGCGATGGGCCCGCCGTCGCCAGGGTCCGATGCCGCGGGGTTCTTCATCGCCTCTCCCTGGCCCAGCCCGCTCGGCCGGACGGGCGCCGCCGTCCCATAGGGGCCGCTGCCGAAGGCTTGCGCCGCCTCGAACGATCTCCCCTCCGAGCTCGTCCTGCCCAGGGCCCGGCGCGATTGGGAGTTCGCCCGGAAGAGCTGCTCCAAGGCGCTGCCCGCCGCGCCGCGGGAGTACACGGATTTCATGTCCCTGCGCGCCTTGTACGGGGATTTCTGGGACGTGAAGGCCTTCGGCTGCCCCTGCGCGCTCAAGCCGAACTGCTGGGCCACGCCGCCGCCGAACCCCGCCCCGCCCGCCAGGGTGGTGGCGTTCGCGACCCCTTTGCTCTCCCCCCAGCCCTTCGACGCCGCGATCACGGGCTTGGCCTGCCCTGCGCCGGCCTCGGGCAGGCGCTTGGCGGACGCAGGGAGCGCGGCGTCCTGGAGCACGGGCGGCAGGACCGGGTCCGGCCCTCCCCCGGGAGGGGCCACCCGTACATCCACTCCCGGCGCGTCGCGCAGGGTGAAGCCTTGGTTCGCGGCCATGAGATAGCTCAAAGAGCCTGGGGTCGCGGGTTCCGGATCCTCCCTGTCCGATGAGCGGAACGTCCCTTTGGCCGCCGGGAACTGCGCTGCGCGCAGGACCGGCGCTTTCTCCCCGGATCCGGTCATGGAGTACAGGGAGTAGACCGCGGCTGCGGTCAGCGCGATGGTCAGGAGAGCCAGGCCGTGGTGCAGGGAAAAGTCCTGGAGCATCCTGGTGATGAGTCCGGAGGCGGCGGACTTCGAGCCGAGCGCGCGGATCGCGATCGAACCGATCCCGGGCTCCGCGACTCCCGCTCCGAGCGAGCCCGCCACGGAGCCCGCGCCGCCGGCGGAGCCCCCTCCTCCCACGAGGACGGCGCCGCCCTTGTTTCTCCGGTCCCTGCGCTTCCTGCCCTTCCCGTCGAAGCGGGGGATCTCGGGCTGCTCGTGGGATGCGAGCTCGACCAAGTCCTCGATCTTCCTTTCGTCTTTGTCCGGCATGGCCCTTTCCCTATAGACAGGGTGGGTCCATAAGGACTATACATACAGGGACTAAAGGCCTATATCTAAAAATAGGTCCTTTGGCCTATATCCCGCCGCGCCAAGCCGAAGCGCTCGGGCGAGAGCGCGGCCGGCGAGCAGGGATCGAGCTCCAGGGGGCAGTGAACGGGTTCGAACCCCGGGATCCTGCTCAGGCGCTCGACCAAAGACCGGGTCCGTCGGAGGTCCTCCTTCTTTTCGAACGGGTACCCGGAGCTGAAATAGGACCTGGGCTGGATGCCCGCTTTTCCGATGGCCTCAAGGGTCCGCTCCAGATCCGCGTTCGAGTACGCGGCCAGGCTGTTGAACCGGCGGACCCTCTCGGATCCGCTGCCCGGCGAGAGGAGCATGGCGGAGGGTTTGGCGAACGTCGTTGAGAACGCGGCCAGGAACTTCGGGCCGGGCAGACCCCAATGCTCGAAAGTCGCCCGGAGCGAGGAGCGCTTCTTCCGGAGGATGCCGAAGAGCCGGATGTAGTAGGGTTCGAGCTCTTCCGGACCGAAGGCGAAGTGCACGCGGTCCACGCAGTAGGGCCGGAGCCTGGCCAGGTCCGTGGCGACGGACTCCGCGGACTTCGCCAGGATCCCGCGCCTGCCGCACAGCAGCTTTTGCGCCGCGCCTCCTCCCCCGCAGACGGAGCAGTTCCTCAGGCAGCCCCTGCCCACGCAGTAGTGGAACACCCGTTCTGCTTCGCATGGGGTCCAGGTCCGTGCGTCCTTGACCCAGTTCCCGGACTCCAGCAGGTAGGCATCCGCGTCCTCGAGGAGCTCGAGGTTCGTGAAGCGGAGGCGGTCCAGCATGGCCTGCGAGGTGCGGTAGGCGAGGGGGGTCTTCCCTTGGCGCCAAGTCAGGTTCGGGATACGGTCATGGGCGCGCCCCCGGACCAGGTCCAGCAGCGGCTCTTCCGCGTCTCCTCGGATGATGAAGTCCACATCCGGGGAAGACCCCATGATCCGTTCGGCGAAACAGGAGGCTGTGAAGCCTCCGAGTACTGTCCTGGCGGACGGCAGCGTCTTCTTGACCAGCCGCGCAGTCTCAAGGGCGGCCTTGGACTGCTTGCACCAATGCAAAGGGATGGCCACGAAGCGCGGCCGGCTCTTGCGCAGGAACGCCTGGAGGGAGAACCCGCGGTCCTTGAGCCGGGCCAAGGACAGGTTGAGCGCCCTCGCGCGCAGCCCTTCGCGCGCGAGGAGGTCGGCCAGGGCGAGCACTCCCACGGGAAGCAGGAAGGTGCCGTCCCCCGCGTGCACGAAGAGACAATCCATCCGGATATTCTATATGATTCCCTCATGGACTCACGCAAAACGCGCATCGGGATCCTCACGGGCGGAGGAGACTGCCCGGGGCTCAACGCGGTCATCCGCGCGGTGGTCAAGGCGGGCTTCATGCGGGGCTGGGATACGGTCGGCATCCGCGGCGGCTTCGAGGGCCTGCTCGATCCCGTGCAGGTCATGGAGCTCGACTACAAGAAGATGGGGGCCCTGCTCGTGCAGGGCGGGACCATACTCGGCACCACGAACCGCGGACGCTTCGCGGCCAAGACCGGCAAGGGCGAGACGCATCGGATCCCGAGGGCCATCCTCTCTGAGGCGAAGAAGAACGTCGAAGCCGCGGGCATCGAGGCCCTGATCTGCGTGGGAGGCGACGGCACCCTCACCATCGCGCAGCAGCTTTTCGAGGCCGGGGTCCCGGTCGTCGGAGTCCCCAAGACCATCGACAACGACCTGGAGGCCACGGTCATCACCTTCGGCTTCGATTCCGCGGTCTTCTGCGCCACGGACGCGCTCGACCGCCTGCACAGCACGGCCGAGAGCCACAACCGCGTCATGGTCCTGGAGGTCATGGGCCGGCACGCCGGCTGGATCGCCATCTCGGCCGGGATCTCCGGGGGCGGCGACATCATCCTCATCCCGGAGATCCCGTTCCGCTACGAGAACCTCTGCAGGAAGATCGAGGAGCGCGAGAAGATGGGCAAGCGATTCACCCTCGTGGTGGCGGCCGAGGGGGCGCGGGAGGCGGGCGGAGAGCAGGTCGTGCAGGCCGCGGCCGCGGACCGGGAGGTCCGGCTCGGCGGCGTGGGGGCGAAGATCGCGGCCGAGATCGAGAAGCGCACGGGCAAGGAGTCCCGCGTCTGCGTGCTCGGGCATCTGCAGCGCGGCGGCGGGCCCACGAGCTTCGACCGCCTGTTGTGCACCCGGTTCGGCGCCACCGCCGTCGGGCTCATAGCGGAGCGCAAGTTCGGCCACATGGTCGCCCTGCGCCCGCCGGACACCGTATCCGTCCCCATCACCCAGGCCATCGGCAGGCTGCGGCTCGTGCCCGTGGACGGCGACCTGGTGAAGACCGCGAGGTCTCTGGGGATCAGCTTAGGAGACTGATATGAGCGATCTGATCCTGGCGCTTCTGCTGAGTTCCCCCGCTCTCGCGCAGACTCCGGAGTGGGACGCCCGCATCACCGAAGTGGAAGGGACGCAGGCCTACGTGTATCCGGACGGGGGCGAGGAGGGAGTGCCGGCCGAGGTCGGGACTCCGCTCGAGCCCGGCGACCGCGTCTCCACCGGCAAGAAGTCCCAGGTCGAGGTCGCGCTCGACCCGGACAGCCTCTTCGAGATCGGGCCCACTTCCACGTTCACGGTGGACAAACCCGAGGAGGAGGGCCTCTTCGCGCAGCTCTCCTTGGCCTCCGGCAGGCTCATGGCCAAGATCATGAAGACCGCCTTGACCCGGCGCTTCCGCGTCCGGACCCCGACCGCCGTGGCCTCGGTCCGCGGGACCGAGTTCGGCGTCGAGGTCGGCGACGACGGCGAGACCCATGTCGGAGTCTTCGACGAGGGCAGCCTCGGCGTTCGCCCCGATGAGGAGGGCGTCTCCGAGACGATGCTGGGGCCCGGCGAGGAGACGCGGGTCCGCCTTGCCGGCAAGTCGGAGCTCGTCGAGCGGGACGGAGCGCGATACCTGAAGGTCGGCGAGCTCCGCCGCCTCAAGAAGGGGCGCGAGCGGATCCGGAAGCTCTTGGGCAGGCTCGAGAGGATTCGCGAGGGCTGGACGCGCATGGAGCCGCGGCAGCGGGCCGAGACCCGGCGGAACATCCGCGAGCGGATCCAAAGGCTCTCCCCGGATCAGCGCGGGCGCATCCGCGAGTTCCAGAAGACCCGGTCCGAGCGCCTGGAGAAGAAGCGCGCCGGCGCCCAGGGTCGCCGCGGTCCGGCCCGGGACAACAAGCGCCGGCCCGGGCCCCGGCCTCGCCGTTAGCGCGCGCCTTATCAGGCCAGCTGGGCGTTCTGCAGCAGGCGGCGTATGAGGGCCACGTCCAGGACCAGCGCCATGCCGCAGCCCGAGGCGAGCTTCTCGGAGGACATGTCGATGCGCAGGAGGATGACCGCGTCCTTGTCTGCGTCGAAGCTCCCGATGGACTGGCAGAGCACCTCGCTCCTGGGGCCCTTCAGGAGCCGGGGGCTCGAGAGGATCAGGGATATGTTCAGGCCGTCGGCCAGGGCCTTCAGAACGCCCTGGCCCAGGATGTTGCCCACCTCGGAGATGACCGCGGCTTGAGGGTCCGCGAGCTTCTTGAGCACCCCCCCGGACGCCTCCACCACGGCTCCCGTGACGTCGCGGGCCCCGGCCTCGGTGAAGAGCAGCAGGACCTCCACGGGCAGAAGCGAGCGCGAACTCAGATGGACCCCGCAGGCCCGGTAATCATCCTCGCGGAACGTCGCGAGGATCTTGGCGACCGGGAGCTCCTCTACGCTCGAGGAGACGATATCCCACCGGGCCTTCGTGAGCTGGCCGAGCTTCTCCGAGGAGAGCGCGATGCCGGCCTCTACGAAGCCGTGAAGGACGGTCCGTTCCTGGTCCGAGAAGCTGAGCAGCATTATGCGGCCTTCTTGAGCGCGTCCTCGAGCTGCTCGACATGGAACGGCTTGACGAGCAGCGCGAGCGCGCCCAGGGTGCGGGCCTGGGCCACGATCTTTCCCTGGTCGTTGCCCGTGACGAGGATGACCTTGGCCCGGGGGTTGGAGCGGCGGATCTCCCGGAGCACGGCCAAGCCGTCCATGTCCGGCAGGGAAATGTCCAGGGTGACCAAGTCCGGCTTCGCGGAGGCGAACTGGGCCACGGCGTCGGCGCCGGTCTCGGCTTCGCCGACCAGGGTGTGGCCGAGGCCCTCCAACATCACCTTGAGGAGCTCCCGGTACATGGACGAATCGTCTACGACCAGGACGCGCAGGCTCATGGCTGAACTTGTCTGCGGGCCTTCAGGTACTCGACCGCGATGGGGATGACGGAGATGATGACGATGGCCGCGATGACGAGATGGAACTGCTGCTTCACCACGGGAAGGTTGGAGAAGTAGTAGCCTGAGACGAGGAACGCGCAGGTCCACGCGAGGCCCCCCGTCACGTTGTAGACGGCGAAGCGCAGGTAGGTCATCTCCCCGATGCCCGCCACGAACGGCGCGAAGGTCCGGATGATGGGGACGAAGCGCGCCAGGAAGATGGTCTTGCCCCCGTACTTCTCGTAGAACTGGTGCGCGCGCAGGAGGTGCTTCTTGTCGAAGAGGAGCGAGTCCTCCTTGTCGAATATCTTCGGCCCGATCCAGCGGCCGATGGAATAGTTCACCGCGTCGCCCAGCACGGCCGCCGCGGCCAGGAGCGCGCACATGAGCGGGAGGTCGATGGGAGAGCCCTCCCGCGCGGCCAAGGCGCCCACGGCGAAGAGGAGCGAGTCCCCGGGGAGGTAGGGGGCCACCACCAGCCCGGTCTCCGCGAAGATGACGAGGAAGAGCACGACGTAGAGCCACGGCCCCAGCACGTCCGCCCAGGCGTTGAGGTAGCGGTCTAGGTGGACGAAGATGTCCCAGACGGTGACGAAGAGCTGCATGGTGGAGCATCGTACAAAATAGGGTATGCTCTCCCCAACAGCCTCGCATGACCTCCTTCGCTTTGATGAGCCGCCTCTGCGGGCGCCTGCCGCGCCGGACCACGGAATTCATCGTGGGCAAGGTCTTCGTCCGCACCCTCATGATGGGCCTGCCCGCCAACAGGCGCGCCGCCCTGTCGAGCCTGGACCGCATCCTTCGCTTCTCCGGCAAGACCCCCGAGCCCGCGGAGCTGCGCCGTCTGCTCGACGAGAGCCTCGCGCTCTACACCCGCTTCATCCTGCTCATGATGGCTTTGCCCGAGGACCTGGAGTACTCCGCGTCCAAGGTGGACATGGAACTCCTGCCCGCGGTGGAGGAACTCAAGAAGGCGGGCAAGGGCGTGGTCCTCGCCACCCCGAACTTCGGCCTGATCGGACACGCCATCATCGGGCTCATGCAGAGGGGCGTGCTGGACTACCTGCCGGTGCTCAACCGGAACTACTTCGCGCATTTCCCGCCCGAGCTCTTCGCCAGGTTCCAGACCGTGGGCAAGTCCTCGCTCCTGTGCCTGCGCGCGCTCAGGAAGAACGGCCTGGTGGGAGCCATCGTGGACATCAACTACCTTCCGCACCGGCAGACCACGGAGTTCTTCGGGGGTCCGGCGCCCTTGGGCTACGCGGCCTCGCGCTTGGCGCAGGTCTCCGGAGCCCCTCTGCTGCCCGCCTACGCCGTCGCGTCCGGGGACCGGTGCAGGTTCGTGGCGGACGCGGCCATCCTGCCGGAGGGCAGGAGCCTGGAGCAGATCAACCGGGAGCTGGCCCGCTCCATGGAGCGCTTCATCAGCCGCTATCCGGAGCAGTGGCTGGTCTACGACGATTTCTGGAACACGTCCCGGATGGACCTGCAGTACAAGCTGGCGCGGGCCATGTCGCGCCTATCCTAGGAACTTCCGAACCCCGCCTGCGCAGGGGTAGAGCACCCCGGCCTTGAGCGCGTCCATGAACTTCACGATCTGGGCTCTCCAGGAAAACCATTCATGCGGATAGCCTTCGTCCCACACGTCGTACCAGTGGGGGATGCCCTTGGACTGGAGCAGGCCGGCGATGCGCCGCGCTTCCTCGTTGGCGATCTCCCAGGCTCCGCGGCCGTGGCAGAGGATGATGTAGCTCCCGCGCAGCCCCTCGGGCGGAAGCCCCGGCAGGTACATGAGCGCGTCGTTGAAGTAGACCGAATCGTCGTAGTAGTCCCCGATCACGTGGCGATGGCTGTAGACGCCGCTCAGGCTGATGGAGGAGTCGAACACCCCGGGGAACTTCAGCGCGAAGTTGAGCGCGTGCGCGGCTCCCCAGCTGTTGCCCGTGGCGAGGAAGGGCTTCTCGGTCCGGAATCTGGACCGGATGAACGGGGCCACCTCTTCGGCCACGCAGAGCTCCCATTTCCGGTGCCAGTCCCCCATCCAGGGGCCTTTCCCTGGGTTGTGCCAGGAAAGGGAGTCGCGGCTGTCCACGGCGACCAGGAAGATGTCCCCGGCCTCGATGAAGCGCCGCAGCGTCTCCACCATGCCGAAATCCTCGTACTCGTAGAAGCGGCCGCATGAGCAGGGGAAGACCATGACGGGCTTGCCGTTCTCCCCGTAGGTCTTGAACTCGAACTCGTGCCCCAGGCTGGAGCTGGCGATCTTGAAATATTCGGACCTCATGCCGCGTCGCGGAGGGCGAGGACCTGGTCCCGGATTGAGAGGATCTCGTTCTCCACCGGGCTCCGGAAGATGTACCGGTACCGCCCCATGCCGGCCCAGTAGAGCGGAGGGCTCTCCCCCTCCTCCACGATCCTGTGCCCGAACCTGGAGAGGACGTCCTCATGGCACAGGAGGTAGGATTTCTCCTTCCTCCCGGCGAAGCCGACGAGGTACTTCTTCTCCGCGGGAGCCTTGACCGGCTGCCCCTTGAGCATCCGCGCGTAGTCGCGGTAGAGGTCGCAGTCCGCCCCGTAGTTCATCATGTCCAGGATGGGACCGCCCGGGGGGCGGGCGTTGATCTCGAGAGGGATGCGCAGCCCGCCGGCTTCGAAGAACTCGAAGTGGAAGAATTTCCGCCGGATGCCGAAGATGGAGACGATCTTCTTCCCCAGGGCGGCCAAGTCCTCCGGGATGTCCCTGACCGAGTAGAAGAAGGTGTCTAGCCCTTGGACGCTCTCGAGCACCCCGCATCCGTAGATGAGGGAGTTGTGGAAGACGACCCGCCCCTGCCGGTCGGTCATGCCGTCGTAGGTCACGATGCGGCCGTTGATGAAGCGCTCCAGCACGTACTCCTGGCGGTCGATGCGCTCGAGATGATGGAGCAGCTGGTGCTCGTCGTCGACCTTGAACACCCCGAACGCGCCGACCCCTTGGTTCGGCTTGAGCACCAGGGGATAGCCGGCCTTGCGCGCGAAGGCCAGGCAGGCCTCCCGGTCTCCGGCGGTGAGGCAGCCCTCGGCTACGGGGATGCCGTTGGCGCGGAAGAGTTCCTTCATCCGGTACTTCTTCCTCAGGCGGTCGATGTCCGCGGGCCGGATGCCCTCGACGTCGAAGCGTTCGTTCAGGAGAGCCTCATGGCGCATCCAGTGCTCGTTGTGCGATTCCACCACGTCCACGCGGCCCCGGATGACCTCGCGTACGAGGAAGTCCGCCGCGAGCAGGAAGGCGTTCGTGTCCCCCATGTCGCAGCGGACGTACCAGGCCAGGGCCGAGCGCAGGTCCTCGGGCATGGAGTAGAAGTCCACCTCGCCGATGCCGAAGACGCGCGCGCCGCCGCGATGGAGCGCGAGGATGAAGTTCTTGTAGTTGGGCGGGAACTCGGGGGAGAGGTAGATGTAGTTCATATCAGCGCGTCTTCACGGCTCCGTCCTGCAGGACGAGGGCCCTCTCGTAGCCCTGGACGTCCTCGGGGCGGTCCGTGAAAAAGAGCGTCGTCCGTCCCCGGGAGAGCCTGTCGAACGCCTCCCGGAGCCGGCGTGCTTCCCCGGGGTCGAGCCCTTTGCCGAGGTCCTCGGCGATGAGCACCGCCGGGGCCTTGAGCACGGCGCGGGCGAGGGCCAGGGACTGCCGCTCGCCGTCGGTGAGATGGATCCCGGAGCCGTCCTCGACAGGAGTGTCCAAGCCGGACGGCAGGCCTGCGTCGAACCCGGCCGCCTTGAGCGCGGCCCACAGCTCCGCGTCCGGCACGGGGCGGGAGATCCCGAAGAGCAGGTTCTCCCTGAGCGTGCCGGGCAGGGCCGGGGCTCCCGCCTGCACCAGAGCGACGTTCGCCATGATGCTGCCCCTGCGCAGCGCGGCCACATCCGCGCCGCCGAGCAGGACCGAGCCGGCGCTGGGCGAGTCGAGGCGCAGGAGCAGGTCGACGAGAGAGCGGCGGGAGACCTCCGCTCCGACGACGGCGACCCTTTCGCCGGCCTGGACCGAGAAGTCCGCGCCCTTGAGCACCTCGCCTTTGCCCGGGAGGGAGTAGCGCACTCCCTCGAACGCGACGGATGCTTCGCCCATGTCGGCCGCATCGGGCCTGTCCTCTGCTCCCGTCGGCGCGCTCATCAGCGCTTTGAGGCGGGACATGCCCCCGTCCGTGGCCTTGCTTTCGTTGTATTGGTCCACCACCCCTGAGAAGGCTCCGCGCAGGTCTCCGGCGTAGCTCCGCAGGGACATGACCTGTCCCACCGAGGGATACCCGGTCAGGACGAAGCTCAGCAGCCCCACCCCGAGGACCAGGAAGTCCGAGAACACGGTCTGCAGCAGGTCCCGCAGCGCGTCGAAGTTCCCGTAGAGCTTCGCCACGTCGACCCAGGTCCACTGATAGATGGACACCCGGCGGGCGTAGTCCTTCGCCGCGTGCTCCGCGGCTCCGGAGGCCCGCAGGTCGCGGCTTTGCGCGAGCAGGGCCTGGCCCGCGCGGGTCGCGTCCGCCATCCGGGCCGATACCGTCGTCGAAATGGCCGCGGTTTTCCGGCCGAACCGCCAGGACATGAAGCCCAGCACCGGGAGCGAGGCGAAGACGGCCGCGGCCAGGATCGGGCTCGTGTAGACCACGAACCCCGCGGCCAAGCCGAACTGGATGAGGAGTTGGGGCACCCGCATGGGGATGTCCACATTTTTCATCGTGATCCGGTCCGCGTCGGCGATGATCCTGATCGAGAGCTCGGCGGGGTCTCCGCGTTCCGCGTAGGAGGCCGGAAGGAGCTGCAGGTGCGAGAAGACCTGCTGCCGGAAGTCGTCGCGCATGCGCGTCTTGAGGCGTTCGGTCATCACGCGCTGGTAGCGCTCCACTACGATGCGCGTCAGGCTCAGCAGGATGAGGCCCCCGAACCAGGCCAGGGCGAGCGGGGCCGCGTGGGCCAGGGTCGCGTCTACGAAGGCTCCGGTCGCGTAGCCCAGGGCCGTGCCCAGCACGGCCCGTCCCGCGAGGATGGCGCGGCCGAGGTTGATGTCCCAGCGGTACGGACGGACCAGGGGAGCGTACTCCGCCTCTCCGAAGATCATCTCCTTGGAGACGCGGCCTGCCTCCTTGAAGGCGGGCAGGAGACGACCTCCGGTCGGAGACGGAGCGAGAGGCACGGCGTCGGCCGCGGGTGAGACAGCGGGCTCGGAGCCGGAATAGAACCTGTCGAGAAGCGTCTCGATCTTCCCTGGACTCGAAGCGCCTTGATCTTGAGCCTGAGCGACCTCTTTGCCGAACTCCCGCAGGGCCGCGACCGTCGTCTTCTCTTGTGAACGAGGCGCCTTCAGGGGCGCGGCCTGGGCCGCTCGGACTTCGACCCTCGACGCAGGCATCATCGACGGAGACGGGACGGAGCGCATCGCTGTGAGGGGAGTCTGGGCGGGGAGGAACGGCTCGAAAGTCTTGACCGAAGGGAGCTGCGATGCCGGGCCAAGCGTGGGGCCCGATGTCAAAGAAGGCTGGGACAGGGGGTTGCCGATGCCGAAGAGCAGAGGCGCGGCAGGCACCGGGGCGATCGGGGCTATGGGAGCGGCGATGTTCAGGGTCTGGGCCAGGGCCTCATAGGCGCCGAAACCCGGGGAGCAGGCGAGGATCAGCGCTGAGAGAGCGGAGCGCAGGATGCACCCAGCCGTCCGTGTCATAAGGGGCATGATACTAGTGGGGCCGGACCGATGCTATGGACTTTAGGGCAGAAAAGTCGGGCCCAAGAGTCCCATACGTTGTAGAATGGGCATCCGTGGAACAGCCTGTCGAATCCCGCCTTGCCCCCTCCTTCCTCCCGGCCACGGTCGCCCTGGAGCTGACCTACCGCTGCAACCACGCCTGCCTGTTCTGCTCGTGCCCGTGGTACTCGGACGGCTACGAGCCGCTCGAGGAGCTGGACCTCTCGGCGTGGAAGAGGCTCGTCTCGAAGCTCTGCGGCATGGGGGTCATGAGCATCGCGTTCACGGGCGGAGAGCCCCTGCTCAAGGAGGGGCTGGCCGAACTCGTGGAGTCCGCGGCCGGGTGCGAGGCGGAGCACGTGGAGACCCGGGACGGGAGGCTCGTCTCGTGGAAGGCCCCGCCCAAGCTCTATCTCCTTTCCAACGGCAAGGCCATGAGCCGGGACGTGCTCGAGCTCTGCCGCAGGCTGGACGTCAACCTCAGCCTGAGCCTGCCCGGGCTCGAGACCTACGCGGAGCACACCTGCGCAGGGACCACGGCCGAGCACGTGCTCTCCTGGTTCCGCGAGGCCCGCGGGCTCGGCGTCTCGACCACGGCCGGGATCACGGTCACGAGCAGGAACATCCACGAGCTCTACGAGACGG
The DNA here is from genome assembly GCA_041650695.1 of Elusimicrobiota bacterium. Classification (GTDB taxonomy): domain Bacteria; phylum Elusimicrobiota; class Elusimicrobia; order UBA1565; family UBA1565; genus JBAZKS01. Next base: position 51,665 of record JBAZKS010000015.1, on the reverse strand, counting down.
TCTCAGCCGCCCTGCTGGCCGGGGCGGACACGGTGCTCCTCAACCGCTTCATGCCGGGCGGCCGCGGCCTGCGCAACAGGGGGCTCGAGCTCTCAGCCGACCAGATCCCCGTCATGCTGGATACGGCCGAGGAGGTGCTGCGCGCCGCCGGCCGCTATGGGAACGTGGGCACGGAGCTTCCGAAGTGTCTGTTCGACGCTTCGAAGTACGTGAACCTGAAGGTGGGCACCCGGTGCTCGGCGGCCAAGGGCTTCTTCTGCGTGGACCCGTCGGGCTATGTCCGGGTCTGCAACCACTCCAGGGTCCGGCTGGCGCGTACGGACGAGCTGGACTCGCTTCCCCAAGATCCCTACTGGAAGAGGTTCGCCCTGGCGGATTACCTGCCGCCCTCCTGCGTCTCCTGCACTAAGATGGGCCTGTGCGACGGCGGGTGCAGGGAGGCCGCGCACATCGTGGGCGGCGAAGTGGACTCCGAAGACCCGCTACTTTTCCGGAAGGCCTAAAAGCTCGCGCAGGCGCGGGAGCTTCTCCTTCATGGGAGTCTGCTCGGGGCCGTCGAGTTGCTCCTTGCCCTTTAGGAACTCCAGGATGAGGTCGAGGTCGGAGTCATCCACGCCGACCGCGGGCCGCGGCTTGGCCTCGCCCGGATAGCGGACGCTCAGGCGCAGTCCCGGGTCAAGCGCATCCGGCCTGCATTTCCTGCAGAGCGTGCTTTCGTCGAGCACGGCATCCAGGCCCTTGCGCCGGATCTCGGGGATCAGGCGCCGGGCATGGTCGAGCCCCCATTCGATGAGCTGGGCCAAGGACTGCCCGCCGAGCCCGGTCCCGTCGGAGTCCCGGTGGCAGCCCGGCTCCCGCAGATCAGGCGGGCCTCCACAGTAGACGGTCTTGGAGCCGCAGACCGGGCATACGTATTCGGCCCTCTGGGGCGGCATGGCCTGGTCGTAGCACATGGCGCCCCGGGATTCCCGGACGGCCTTGCTCTTGGAGAGCTTGCCGAGCCTCTTCGCGATCTCGGCCCGGGACAGGCGTTTGATCGGTTGCACGCCCTCCTTGGCCGGCGGGGCGTCGTCGGTTTTCGCCGCGCGGGAGGCCCTGACGGCCAGGAGCGCGATCGTCGCGGCCAGCAAGAGCGTGGTTATGATGTAGACCATGGCCTCGCGACCAGGATACAAAAAATACGGCCGCGTCCGATCCTGCTTCGGGGTCAGGATGTAGGGTGTTGAAGACGGGCTCGTCCTGAGCCTTGATGTCGTACTTGTTGGGCGACTGCTGATGGGACGGAAGGCCTAGATCCGCCTACTCGAGCGTGTAGGTGGCGTTCCTCTCCCGTTCCACGTCCTCGTGGACGGTGTTGGTGAGCTTGCCGTTGTAGTAGTCCGGCCCGCGGCTCGCCTGGCAGGCCTCCGGGTCCGTGCCGTTCATGGCCTGGTCCGCGCATTCGTTGACGTTGGCGCCCTGGTCCGGCTGCCCGTCCGCCTGCGCGACCTTGTTGCCCTGGTTCTTGGCGCCCTGTCCCTGCTGCTGGGACATGCCCAGGAGCATGGCGCCCAGGATGACCAGGGCGAGCCCGGCGATGAAGAGGGCGATGCCGATGGGGAAGGTGGTATGGTTCGACATCAGGGCCATGCCGATGGCCATGAGCGCGATGCCGATGGCGATCATGATCATGCCCAGGATCTTCAAGGCCGCGGAGTTCTGGCCCTGCTGCTTGGCCGAGTCCACGTTGGGCTGGTACGGCGTGACGTTCTGCCCCGGAGGCACGTCGGGCGCGTCATCCGTCATCCCGGGGGTCGTGGCTCCGTCTCCCGGAGGCACCACGATGCCGGAGCCGTTCTCCAGGCCCTGCAGGCCGCCGCCGATGGTCCGGCCCTGCTCGAAAGCGTCCGTGGAGTACTGCCGCGCGGCCGCGTCCGTCGGGGTCTTGGCGCCGAACGCGGACATGTTCCTCGCGAGCTTGAGTTGCCCCATGGCCCGGCCGGACTTGCCGCTCTGCACGCGCCGAGCCGCGGTCTTCATGTCCCTCTTCTTCCGGTCCATGGCCTTGGCTTTGCCCGTGGATCCCAGCTTCGGGGCGAAGGATTTCTTGAGATTGAACCCCGCGAGCCCGTCGCGCAGTCTGTCTCCTCCGAGGCCGAAGTTCCCCATGGCGCCCTTGTTCGTGAGGCCCTTGAGGAAGCCGTCTCCTTTGAGCTGGGCCTTGGCCGCGACTTCGGCCTTGGCCATGAGTTGGTCCACATTCGGCATCTCGGGCTTGGGAATCTCCTGGACCGCATCCTGCTGGGTCTCCTCGGACTCGGCAGCAGGGGCTTCTTCCGTCTGTTTCTCGGCCTTGTCCCACTGCAGTTCGCCCTCGTTGGCTGCGATGACGTAGCCCAGGGAGCGGTCGCCCGGCCTGTCGATGACGATGTTCGGGCTGGCGATCCCGGGGGGCAGCATGGCCTGTTGGCTGTCCGAGGCCGGCCGCTGGACTCTCCCGAGCAGATGGATGGTGGCCGCGGCCAGAAGCCCGGAGAGGATGGCCATCCCCCCGAGCACAAGGGGAGAACCCGCGGATGAGGCGAAGATCCCTCCCAAAAACGTCCCTGGCCCGCCGAACATCCTGGACAGGGCCGCCGCGACCCGGCCTGAGCCGAGGAACCCGGGGCGGACAAGGCTGGCGCCCACGCGCACCGCGTTGCCCGAGCCCAGGAGCGCTCCGGAGGGGCCGCTTCCGCTTCCGGCGATCCAGAGCCCGCCGCCCTTGCGCTCCTTTTCCTTTTCATTGAGCTTCGGGATGTCGGCTTCCGGCTCGAGCGGCTTCGGAAGAGGAGTCGCGGTCGCGCTCTTCTTCTGGCGTCCCACGAAATGGTCCGGGTAGTAGGGCCTCATGACATTTCTAGGATGCGGGTCGAACGACCCGTGGGCATGGGACTTAAGTCCTATGTATTGGAATAGGTCTAAAGACCTATCGTTCGCCCTTCCGGTACGGGAGGGCCAGCGCGGCCGGAGGAGAGTCGGCTCCGTGGGGCGAGCGGCCGGCGGCGAGGAGCGCCAGGAGCGTGGCCGCGTACGGGAACATCTTGAGGATGTTCGGCGAGAGATAGGATTGGAGCAGGTACTGCGAGATGTCGATCCCGCCGAAGAGGAAGGCGCCGACCGCGGCTTTCCAAGGGTTCCAGCCCGCGAAGATGGTCAGGGCGATGACGATCCAGCCGCGGCCCGCTGTCATCCCTTCGATCCACGAAGGGACGTACACGAGCGAGAGCTGCGCTCCGGCCATGCCCGCCATGGCTCCGCCGAGCAGGACGCAGGCGTAGCGGACCCGGGCCACGTCCACTCCGGCCGCCTCGCAGGCGCCGGGATGTTCCCCGACCGAGCGGACCGCGATGCCCCAGCGCGTCCGGAAGAGCACGATGCCCAGCCCGGCGCTCAGGAGCAAAGCCAGCAAGAGCATCGGGTCGTGGCGGAACCTGCAGGGGAGCGGCATGCCCACATAGGACCGGCCGTAGACCCCGCTCAGCCCGAGGCCCAGCATGGTCAATGCCAGGCCGGACACGACCTGGTTCGCCTTCATGCTCACGCAGAGGAAGGCGTGCACGGCCGCGAGAGCCGTTCCGGCGGCGGCCCCGGCCAGCAGCCCGAGCCACGGAGAGCCCGTGGACGCGGCCGTGCCGAACGCGGCGACGGCCCCCACGGCCATCATGCCCTCCACCCCCAGGTTGAGCACGCCGGAGCGTTCGGCATAGATCTCCCCGGCCGTGGCCAAAAGCAGCGGGGTGCCGGCCACGAGGCTGCGGGCAAGAGTATCGGATATCAGCATGCCGCTTTCTTGGAGAGACGTCTAACCTTGAACAACGGCATCGACACCCGGTAGCGGAGGAAGAATTCCCCCCCCGCCATGGCGAGCAGGAGTATCCCGTTGAATACGCTGATGGCCGAGCCCGGCAAGCCCATGGAGGTCTGTATGGCGTCTCCTCCCACGAGGATGCCTCCGAGGAGGAGCGAGGACGGGATGACGAGGAGCGGGTGCGCCGCCGCGATCCAGGCCGCGAGGATGGCCGTGTAGCCGTAGCCCGAGGAGATGGCCCAGGGGTAGCTCAGATGCTTGTGGATGCCGGCCACCTCGCCCACCCCGGCCATGCCGGCCAGGGCGCCGCTGAAGGCCATGAGCAGGACCGCGGTCCGGTCCGGGGCGAGGCCTGCGTAGCGGGCCGCCTCGGGATTGCCTCCGCAGGCCCGGGTCTCGAAGCCGAATCGGGTCCTGAAGAGAAGGAAGGCCGAGGCAGCGCAGGCCAGGAGCGCTGCCAGGAGCGTGGGCCAATGGATGCGAGTGGGGCCGAGGCACGGCAGGGTGGCGGAGACGGCGAAGTTGTCGGTGTAGGGGAAGCCGAACTGCGTGGTCCCCTTCCATGGCCCGTAGACCAGGAACTGCACGAGCTCGGCGAGGATGTAGTTGAGCATCAAGGTGCTGATGACCTCGTTCACGTTCCAGCGGGTCTTCAGCCATCCGGATAGGGCGCCGCAGAGGGCTCCGCCCGCCGCCCCGGCGGCGAACAGCAGCGGGATCATGAGCGGGGCCGGGAGGCTGTCCTTGAGCCGCAGGGCCACGGCCGTGGCGCAGACCGCCCCCGCCAGGAGCTGGCCTTCAGCCCCGATGTTCCAGAGCTTCCCTCGCAGGGCCACGGCCAGTCCCGCGCCGATGAGCATGAGGGGGATGGCTTTGGTCACGGTCTCCCCCAGGCCGTAGACGCTGCCGAAGGAGCCGGAGAAGATCCTGGCCAGTGCCTGTGCCGGATTGACCCCGAGCGCGGCGAACAGGAGCGAGGCCAGGAGTATCCCCGCGAGCAGAGAGCTCACCGTCACTCCGGCGGCCGTGCCGCGCGACGGGTCCGTGCGCGAGGAGACCCGGATCATGCCTTGCTCCCGGCCATAAGGAGCATGAGCCTTCTTCGCTCGAGCCCCCGGTTGTCCATCACGGCCATGAAGCGGCCGGAGAACATCACCGCGACCCGGTCCGACAGACGCAGGACCTCTTCGAGATCCTCCGATATGAGGACCACGGCGCAGCCTTCGGAGCGCTTGCGCAGCAGCCGGTCCCGCACGAGCTCCGCAGCCGCGATGTCCAAGCCGTAGGTCGGATGCGCGGCCACGATGAGGCTGGGCCTCCCTTCGATCTCCCGGCCCAGGATGAGCTTCTGGATGTTCCCCCCGGACATGCGGCTCGCGGGGACGTCCTCGGAGGACGTCTTGATCCCGTACTCGGCGATAAGACTGCGGGCAAAGCCCGCGGCCTCGGCGCGGTCTAAAAGCGAGAGCAGGGGAGCCCCCTGCCTCGTCAGGACCGCGTTCTCGGAAACGGACATGCCCGGCACGATGCCGTAGCGGATGCGCTCTTCCGGGATGTGGCGCACGCCCATGCTCCGGAGCCGGCTCACGCTCAAGCCTGCGGCGGACTCGCCCGACAGCATCAGCTGCCCGGCGGTGATCGGGCGCAGACCCGTGAGCGCCTGCGCGAGCTCCTTCTGCCCGTTGCCGGAGACTCCGGCGATGCCGAAGAGTTCTCCGGCGCGGACCTGGAAGGAGAGTCCGTTCACCGCGGGCAGGCCCATGTCGCCCATGACGGTCAAGCCCCGCGCCTCGACGACCAGGGCCCCCAGGCTGGCCGCAGACCGGCTGGCTTCCAGGATGGCGCTCTCCCCTGTCATGAGCCCGGCCAGGGCGCCCCTGTCCGTGTCCTTGGAGCTCATCCTGCCCACCAGGCGTCCCTCGCGCATGACCGCCACGGCGGAGCTCACCGCCAGGGCTTCCTCGAGCTTGTGGGTGATGAGGATGATCGCCTTGCCCTCGGAGGCCATCCTCCGCACGATGGCGAAGAGCTCCTCGGCCTCCTGATCCGTCAGCACCGAGGTCGGCTCGTCGAGGATGAGGAGCTCCGCTCCCTTCAGCAGAGCCTTGACGATCTCCAGGCGCTGCTGCTCGCCCGCGGAGAGCTGCCACACGGGCTTGCCGGGGTCCACGCGCAGACCGTAGCGGTCCGAGAACTCGGCCATGCGTTGCGCCGCGTGGGCCTCGGGCCTCCAGAACCGGGTCCCGTCTAAGCCCAGGGCCACGTTCTCCGCGGCCGTATGCTTGGATACGAGCATGAAGTGCTGGTGCACCATGCCGATGCCCAGGGCCAGGGCGTCCTTGGGCGAGCGCATCTCGACCAGCCGCCCGTTGACGAGAATCTCCCCGGCGTCGGGCGAGTAGAGCCCGTAGAGCATGTTCACGAGAGTGGTCTTGCCCGCGCCGTTGGTGCCGAGCAGGGCCAGGACCTCCCCGGCCCGGATGCCGAGGTCGATGTCCCGGTTGGCCGACACGGGGCCGAAGGACTTGCAGACGCCTTTGAGCTCGATGGACTCGAAGACGGCGGGCACTATTTCTTCGGGAGCTCCCCGACGACGTTCTCCACGAACCAGTCCACGGAGAGCAGGGCCTTGAGGTCGGCCCTCTGCCCGGGCTTCAGGCGCAGCGCTCCCCCTTGGTCCTTGACGGGGCCGGTGAAGGGGTCGAAGAGCACCGTGGGCTCGCTCATCTGCTCGAGGCGCTTGGCGACCAGGTCGTAGACGCTGAGCTCGCCCAGGAGGGGGTCCTTGTGCTTGACCGCCTTGAGCCTGTCGGCGAACTTGGGGTTGACCGGCGTCCCGGGCTCTGCGCCGAGCAGGGCGGCCTTCTCCTTGGCGAGCCAGAAATAATCCCGGTTGTCCCAGGCGCCGAGATGCTTGCGCATGAGGATCTCTTCGTAGAGGATGCCCCAGTCCACGAGCTGGCCTGAGACCACCGCGTCCTCGCCGAAGCGCTGCATGGGGCTGTAATGGCTGAAAGCGTAGACCGGCTTGCCCTTGGCGGTCCTATCCTGCGCCACCTGGATGACCGCCGGGGAATCCTCGGTGAAGGCGAGCGCGTCGCACCCTTCGGCCACGAGAGACTCGGCCGCGTCCTTCGCTTTGGCCGGGTCGTACCAGGAGTAGAGCCACTTCACGTGGACCTTGGCCTTGGGGTTCGCTTCGCGGACGCCGAGAGCGAAGGCGTCGATGTGCCGTACGACCTCCGGGATGGGATGCGCGGCCACGTACCCGGTCTTCCCGGACTTCGTGAGGGCGCCGGCCATGAGCCCGTTCAGATAGTACATCTGGTAGAGCTCGGCGAAATACGTGCCCACGTTCGGGCCGCGCTTGAACCCGGAACAGTGCATGAAGGTCGTGCCCGGGTACTTCTTCCCGGCCTCGACCGTGGCGTCCATGTACCCGAAGGAGGTGGTGAAGACGACGTCGCACTTCTGCTCGTTGACCAGGCGGTCGATGATGCGCGCCCCGTCCGCCTCTGCCACGGACTCCACGAACACGGATTCCAGCCAGGGGAACTTGGCCTGGACCGCGAGGCGGCCCTTGTCGTGCGCGTTGGACCAGCCGTAGTCGCCGATGGGGCCCACGTAGACGAAGCCGGCTTTCACTTTCTTGCCGGAGGGGCCGGCCGGCGCCTGGGTCTGGCCGGAGGGGTTGGAACAGGCGGCTAGAAGGGCGATCGAGGGTATGAGGAGCTTTTTCATTTGGCGTGCATGACGCTGCGCTTGTGGCCGTAGCCGAAGTAGATGGCCAGCCCGATGATGAGCCAGAGCACGAAGCGGAGCCAGGTCATCTTGTCCAGGCCCAGCATGAGGAAGAGACAGAAGAGGATGCCGAGGATGGGCAGGACGATGCCGAAGGGGACGCGGAAGGGCCGCGGCCGGTGCGGATCCGTGCGCCTCAGGATGATGACGCCCATGCAGACGAGCACGAAGGCGAAGAGCGTGCCGATGTTGCACAGGTTGGCCATCTCATCGATGTTGCAGAAGGCCGAGAGCGCGGCCACGACGACCCCTGCCCAGATCGTGGTCACGTGCGGGGTCCGGAACCTCGGGTGCACCTTGGCGAAGTACTTGGGCAGCAGGCCGTCGCGGCTCATGGCGAAGAAGATGCGGGGCTGGCCGAGCTGGAAGACCAGGAGCACGGCGGTGTGCGCGACCACGGAGCCGAAGGAGACCAGGCCGATGAGCCAGGGGCTGACGTGGTTGTACTCCAGGCCCACGATGAGCGGCTCCGCGATCTTGTTGCGGAGCTCCATGAACGGCATCATGCCGGTCAGGGCCACGGTGACGAGCATGTAGACCAGGGTGCAGACGGCCAGAGACCCGATGATGCCGATGGGCATGTCGCGCTTGGGGTCCTTGGTCTCCTCGGCCACGGTCGAGACCGCGTCGAACCCGATATAGGCGAAGAACACGGTCGCGGCCCCGGCCTGGACGCCGCGCCACCCCCCGGGCGCGAACGGGGTCCAGTTCTCGAGCTTGAAGTAGTAGAAGCCCACCCCGATGAAGATGGCGAGCACCACGAGCTTGACCGCCACCATGCAGTCGTTGAAGATCGTGGACTCCCTGACGCCGATGACGAGCAGGACTGTCAGGGCCAGCACGATGCACACGGCCGGCAGATTGAAGATGAGCGGGATACCGCCCAGGTGCGGGACCACGGAGAGGTCGAAGCCTTGCTGGATGAAAGTGCGGTAGTCCGTGCGCAGCCAGACCGGGATGTCCAGGCCGAATGCCGTCTTGACGAAGTCGTTGAAGTAGCCGGACCAGGAGATGGCCACGGCCACGTTTCCGATGGCGTACTCGATGATGAGGTCCCAGCCGATGATCCAGGCCACGAGTTCGCCCATGGTCGCGTAGGCGTAGGTGTAGGCGCTCCCGGAGATGGGGACCATGGCGGCCAGCTCCGCGTAGCAGAACGCGGTGAAGCCGCAGGCGATGGCCGTGACGACGAAGGAGAGGATGAGGGCCGGGCCGGCCGGATGGAGCCCGCTCTTGCCGCCCACGGCCGCCTCGCCGACCAACGCGAAGATGCCCGCGCCGATGATGGCGCCGATGCCGATCATGGTCACGTCGAATGGGCCGAGCACCTTCTTGAGCTGATGGCCCCTGACCTGGGATTCGTGGATGAGGGCGTCGACCGACTTGGTCCGGAAGACGGCGGACAGGTCCATCAGCCTTGCTTGACGAGGATGCCTTCCAGCACGTTCGCCACGTCCTCGCACTTGTCGATGGCCGTCTCGGCGTTCTCGTAGATCTCCTTCCACTTGATGACGTCGATGGGGTCCGGATTGCCCTGGAAGAGCTTGCCGAGCGCCACGTCCCGCTGGTGGTCTCCCGTGTTCTCGAGCCGGTTGACCTCGATGCAGTAGTCCAGGATGCGGCGATGGGATTCGCCCATGTCCTTGAGGCATCCCACGGCCTTGCGTACGTTTCCCGCGGCCTGGTAGAGCGTGTCGGCCATGGCGAGCAGGTCCTCGCCCGGAGGGCTGCAGCGGTAGAGCTGCATGCGGCTGGAGGCGGACTGGATGAGGTCGATGATGGTGTCGAGCTCGCTGGCCAGCAGGTGGATGTCCTCGCGGTCGAACGGGGTCACGAAGGTGCGGTTGAGCTTGTCGATGACCTCATGCGTCGTGATGTCCGCCTCGTGCTCGAGGTCGCGGAGCTTGTCGAAGGCGGGGGATTCCAGGTCCCAGGCCTTTATGAGTTCCCTGAAGATGCGGGCCGCTTCCTCGTTGTGCGCGGCCTGGATCTCGAAGAGTTCGAAGAATTTTTCCTCTTTGGGAAGAAGGCTGAATGACATCGTTTCTCCGTTCGACTTGAAATGCGTGCGGATAAACTACAAAATCAGGGTATGCTTATCCACCTGGCCGTCGCACTCTGGTTCGGGACCGCCCTCCTGAGCCTGGCGGCCGTGGCTTTCGTGCTGGTGCGCCTGCCCGAGGATTATTTTCTGCATCCGGCGAGGCGCCGCATCGTCGGATGCGGGCATCCGCTGTGGATCGTCGCCAAGAACGCCCTCGGAGTCTTTCTCATCCTCGCGGGGCTGGTCCTCTCCATCCCGGGCGTTCCCGGGCAGGGCCTGCTGACGGTTCTCATCGGGACGCTGCTGGTGGACTTCCCCGGAAAATACCGCTTCGAGAGGCTGCTGCTGAGCCGCCCCGCGGCGCTAGGCGCCGCGGACAGGCTCCGGCAGAGGTTCGGAAGGCCGCCCTTTAGACTCTAGCCGGGCCACGCACGCGGCGATGGTCAGGTCGCCTGTCACGTTGAGCACGGTGCGGCTCATGTCCAGGATGCGGTCCACGCCCAGGATGATGCCGACGGCCTCGCCCGGGACTCCGATGTTCTGGAGCAGGATGACGATCAGGGGCAGCGAGCCCCCGGGCACCCCGGCCGTGCCCACCCCGGCCATCACGGACCAGCACACCACCACGAACTGCTGCTTGAGCGTGAGGTCCACGCCGAAGAACTGCGCGAGGAAGAGCACGGTGATGCCCTCGTAGAGCGCGGTGCCGTTCTGGTTGGCGGTCGCGCCGATCGTGAGCACGAAATTGCCGATGGGCTTGGGCAGCCGGAGGTTCTCGTGGGAGGCCTTCAGGGAGACGGGCAGGGTCGCGCTGCTGGAACTCGTGGCGAAGGCGGTGAGCATCACGTCCGAGATGTCGCGGAAGAAGGCCAGGGGGCTGCGCCGGGCCACGAGGGCGATGGCCGCGGAATAGACCACCACAAGGTGGAAGGCCAGGGCGGAGAGGACGAGGAAGAAATACTTGGCAAGGAGCCCCAGCGCGTCCGCGCCGACCGTGGCCGTGACCGAGAAGATGAGCCCGGCCACGCCGAAGGGGGCCAGGGCCATGGCGAAGTCGATGACCTTGAGCGTGACCGCCAAGACGGAGCCGAGGAACTCCTTGAGGGGCCGGGCCTTCTCCTCTTCGACGGCGCATAAGGCCAGCCCCAGGATGAGGCTGAACACCATAAGCGGGATGAGGCCGCCTTCGAACGCGGAGTAGGCCGACTGGAACGGGTTCCTCGGGATGAGGTTGACGAGGGCCACCGTCGCGGGCTCCGCCTTCCCGGCGTTGTCCACGCTCGCATGCACCAGGGACTGGCCCTGCATGGACGCGAGCAGCTTCTGACGGCTCTCCTCGGGCAGCCCCCGGCCGGGCTTGAACAGGTTCACGCTCCCCACGCCGATGAGGACGGCCAAGGAGGACAGGACCAGGGTGAGCAGCAGGGTGCGCACGCCGATGCGCCCCACCTTGCCCACGTCGCCGATGTCGCTCACTCCGAGGATGAGGGCGGACATGACCAGGGGGATGACGGCCATGAACACCAGGCGGAGGAAGACCTGGCCCAAGGGCTGGGCCACCTTGGACACCACCCAATCCAGGGCCGGGTCCCCGGCGAAAAGGGCTCGGGCCAGAAGGCCGAGACAGACCCCGGCGAGCAGGCCGATGAAGATGCGCGCGTGCAGAGAGAGGCGTCGCTGCATCTACGGCCGGAGGTAGAAGTTCTCCGTTCCCCCGGGCTCGCTCTTGCGGATGAACAGGCGCCGCTCGGCGTCCATGCCGAGCAAGAGCTGGAACAGGTCCGTCAGGATGGGGCGCGAGGAGTAGTAGCTGTGCCCGAGGCCGACCACGCCCATCGCGGGCGCGTCGATCTCGCCCACATTGAGGACGTCCACCCCCTCGACCCGCTCGCACCCGCCCATGCGGCGGCCCTTGTTGTAGCTCTCCGACGCCGCGATGGCGTTGTCGTTATAGGAGCAGTACACGGTGATGCGCTCCGCGAGCTTGCGGACCTTGGGCGCGAGCCTCTGGAAGTCCTTGATGGGGATATCCGGGGCGTTGAGCACGAGTTCGCCGATGAAGCGCCTCGCGTCCGGGGCCACGGACACCTGGGCGAGGGCCGGGAGCGCGACCTGGTGCCCCATGGAGTGGACCATCACGTGGGAGGTGAGCCCCAGGTCCATGAGCATCCTGAAGAAGGCGGACGCCTGCGAGAGCGAGTTCGCCGCGTTCGTCTTGTTCGCGTCGTAGGTCCTGCTGATGAGCGTCCCGTCCAGGAGCCCGGTGCCGGCTCCGGCGGGCCAGGTGAAGAGCACGATCGGGCCCTGGAACTTGAGGTCGTAGGCGATCTGCGCGGAGCGCAGGACGGCCTCCTCGTACTTCACGTTGAAGCCGTGCACGAAGACGAGGATGTCCGAGGGCGCCTTGGCCTTGAGCCGCTCCTTGAGTCCGTTCTCGTCGAGGACCTCGTGCAGGGTGGAGCGGAAGTACTTGTGCGGGTCCGCGCGCGGGGTCGGAGCCTTCTCGAACCCCCCCACGCTGTGCCGCTTGGGCACGCTGACGCGGCAGAGCCCGTAGGACATGCGCGCGGACGGCTCCACGCCGTAGGCGGCGTCGTCGCATTCCGAGGCGTCGCTCCCCGGGGCCCGGTTCGTGGCGTAGAGCACGTCGATCTCCTGCGTGTCCGAGAACGGCTGCTGCATGAGCGCGTTCATGGCGGACCGCGAGGTCCCCTCCCCGTAGACGCGTGGGGCAACGGCCGCGATCGGAGGAGTGCTCACGACGACCGGCGTCACCGGTTCGACGACAGGCGGCGTCGTGGCGCACCCAGCGGCCACACCGCAGATCAAGAAGAGGCAGAGAGCTCGGTCCATGCCCTCATGGAAGCAATCCGCCCGGAGGGCAGTCAAGTCCCGCTGACATCGCTGACAATGCGTGTCTGGAAGTCTGGAGTCCACGCCGGTACCCTTATATGAATGAGGGCCCGATGAAACCCGACTCATCGCCTCTCTGGGCAGAACGGATCCTGGAGATCGCGGCGGTGGCCGCTCTCTACTACGCGGCGGCCAGGGTCGGCCTGCTCCTGTCCTTCGAGAAGACGAACGCCTCCCCGGTCTGGCCTCCCTCGGGCATCGCTTTCGCGGCGATGCTCCTCCGGGGCTACCGTGTCTGGCCCGGGATCCTGCTGGGGGCGTTCCTCGCCAATGTCGCGGTCTTCCTCCAAGACCCGGCCGTCAGTCCCTGGGCAGCCGGCGTTTCGCTGCTGATAGGGATCGGGAACACCTTGGAGGCGGTGATCGGGAGCTTCCTGCTCCGCCGGTTCAGCGGCCGCCCCGGTCCCGGCATCCTGGATCGGACCCGGGATGTCTTCAAGTTGGTGGCCGTGGCTCTCGTGATGTGCCTGATAAGCTCCAGCCTCGGCCCCGCGGCCCTCTGCGCGGCGGGGATGGCCCCCTGGAGTCTGCACGCGAAAATCTGGTTCACCTGGTGGTCCGGGGACTTGATGGGCGTCCTCGTGATCACTCCGATGATCCTGGTGTGGAGCCGCCCGCTGCCGGCGTGGGACCCGCGCCGGTCCGCCGAGGCGGCGGCCTCCTTCGCGCTCATCGCCGCGGTCAGCTGGTTCAGCTACGGGGACTGGCCCCTTCCGCGGGAGGCCCATTATCCTCTGGTCTTCCTCACCGTCCCCCTGCTCCTGTGGCCCGCGTTCCGGTCCGGCCGGCGCGGGGTGGCGACCGCGCTCTTCATCGTCTCGGGGATCACCGTCTGGAGGACGATCCACGGCGACGGCCCCTTCATCCAAAGGACGGCCCATGAGTCGCTCATGCTGCTGCTGGGCTTCATCGGGGTCGTGACGACGATGGTCTTGGTCATCTCCGCAGCCCTGGCCGAACGGCGCGAGGCGGAGGAGGGCCTGCGCAGGATCCAGGAGGGGCTGGAGGCGCGGATCCAGGGGCAGACCGCGGATCTGAAGAATAACGCGCACTCCCTGCTCGCGGAGATCGCCAAGGGCAAGCAGGCGGAGGAGGAGCTGAGGGCGAAGTCGGAGGAACTCGCCCGCTCCAACCAGGAGTTGAACCAGTTCGCCTCCGTCGCATCCCACGACCTGCAGGAGCCTCTGCGCAAGATACTCGCCTTCGGCGACCTGCTGTGCAAGCGCTTGGGAGGGACCCTCGACCCGGAATCCCAGGACTACCTGCAGCGGATGCAGCGGTCCGCGGAAAGGATGGGGAGACTCATCGAGGACCTCCTCGCGTTGGCTCGCGTCACCACCAAGGCCAAGCCTCACGAGAAGGTCGAGCTGGCGGCCGTGACCCAGGAAGTCCTCTCGGACCTCGAGCCGATGATCTCCGGGTCGGGCGTGCGGATCGAGGTGGGGCCCTTGCCGCAGGTCCATGCCGATCCCCTGCAGATGCGCCAGCTCCTGCAGAATCTCATCGCGAACGCCATCAAGTTCCGCAGGAAGGACGAGTCGCCGCGGATCCAGGTCCGCGGGAAGAATCTGAGGAACGGCTTCTGCGAGATCGCGGTGCAGGACAACGGCATCGGCTTCGACGAGAAGTTCCTGGGCCGGATATTCAGGCCCTTCCAGCGCCTGCACAGCCGAGCGGACTACGAGGGGAGCGGGATAGGGCTGGCCATCTGCGACAGGATCGTCCTGCGCCACGGCGGGACGATCTTCGCCAAAAGCTCGCCGGGGAAAGGGTCCCTGTTCATCGTCGTGCTGCCCACCCCGTACGGAGACCCGCCATGACGCCCAAGAAGAAGCCGGTGGTCTTGGTGATCGCGGAGGATGACGATGACGACTATCTGCTCGCCAAGACCGCCTTCGAGAGGGCCTCGGTGACCAACGAGCTCCACTGGGTCAAGGATGGCTCGGAGCTGATGGATTTCCTGCTCAAGCGCGGCCCGTACGCGGGCCGCAGGGATGACGGGAGCCCCATGATCATCCTCCTGGACCTGAACATGCCCGGGATGGACGGGCGCGAGGCATTGAAGGAGATCAAGGCCGATGCCTCGCTGCGCAGGATCCCGATCGTCGTCATGACCACCTCGAAGGCGGAGGACGACGTCCTGAAGGCTTACGACCTGGGGGTCTGCTCCTATATCAAGAAGCCCGTCGACTTCGGGGAATTGGTCGAGGCGGCCAGGGTGCTCAAGCGCTATTGGCTGGAGCTCGTCGAGCTTTGTTCGCCGGGGGAGGCGTGATATGCGCGAACGCATCCAGATCCTGCTGATCGAAGATGAGCCCGACTACGTCGTCCTGATGAGCGCGCATCTCAACGAAGCCTGCGGCTCGTCGCTCCACTTCGTGCTGGAATGCGCGGAGAGCCTCCAGGAGGGCATGGACCTCCTGGCGCAGAAGGATTTCGACGTCCTGCTGCTCGACCTCATGCTCCCCGACAGCCAGGGCATCGAGACGCTGGTCAAGGCGCGCGCGCAGGCGCGCGAGATCCCCATCGTGGTCTTGACCAATCTCGACGACGAGGAGACGGGCCTCGACGCCATCGCCCACGGAGCGCAGGACTTCCTGGGCAAGGGGAAGCTCGACGCGCGGCTGTTCAAGCGCGCCGTCGGCTACGCCCTGGAGAGGAGCCGCCACCTCAGCCAGATCGAGAGCATCCTTGGGAACTCCCCTTACGGCATGGTCGTGGTGGACACGGACGGCATCGTCCGCTATCTCAACCCGGCGGCCGAGGCCCTCTTCGGGAAAGGGACGAAGGAGATGCTGGGCAAGCCCTTCGGCTTCCCCGTGCAGCCGAAGAAGACCGCCGAGCTCAGGCTCCCCGGGGAAGACGGCGGCGAGAGGATCCTGGAGATGCGCGTGACCGAGATCCAATGGAGGAAAGACAAGGTCTGCCTCGCCTCGATCCAAGACCTCACGGAACTCAGGCGGTTCGAGCAGATCCGGGCCGAGATCAAGGAGCGGCGCCGGATCGACCAGCTCAAGGAGGCGTTCCTCAGCACCGTCTCGCACGAGCTGCGCTCTCCGTTGACCGTCATCAAGGCCATCGTGGCCAACCTGCGGGACCGCCTGGCCGGTCCCCTTCCCGAGCCCTACGATGAGATGATCCGCCTCGCGGACGCCAACGTGTGCCGGCTGGGCCGGGTCATCAACAACCTCCTGGACCTCTCCCGCCTGGAATCCGGCCGGGCCCGGATCAGCCCTGCGCCCGTGGACTTGGGGAAGGTGATCGAAGAGACGGCCCAGGAATTCCGGATGACCGCGCCGGGGAAGAAGATGAATCTGGAGACGGACGTGCCACCGGATCTGCCCCCCGTCTGCGCGGACCCGGATATGGTCGCGCAGATCCTATGCAACCTGATGGACAACGCCCTGCGCTACGCCCGGGGCCGCGTGGTCCTGCGCGCCCGGACGGTCGACACGGACCAGGTCCAGGTCAGCGTGATCGACGACGGCCCCGGGATATCGGAGGACAAGATCGGCGAGCTGTTCAATCGGTTCGTCCAGGTCGACCGGCCGACGGGAGGCAGCGGCTACAAGGGCACCGGGCTCGGGCTGGCCATATGCAAGGAGAGCGTGAGGATGAACAAGGGCCGGATATGGGTCGAGAGCGTCGCGGGCCAGGGGGCGCAGTTCCATTTCGCGCTGCCCCGCTATGGGGGATTCGAGGCGACTCATGCATGCTTGGCGGAAGATAAGGGTACTGCTCATTGACGATGAGCGGGACCTGGTCCACGCCCTGGTGATCCGGCTCGCCGTCGGCTGGGGCCTCGACGTCGAGACCGCCGCCGACGGGCGGGTCGGCCTCGATAAGTGCCGCTCGTTCAAGCCGGATGTCATCCTTCTCGACGTCGCGATGCCGGTCATGGACGGATGGGAGTGCTGCCGCAGGCTGAGGGCCGACCCGGAGACCCGGGACATCCCCGTGATCCTCATGACCGCCTGGCTCTCCGACGACCTCGTCAGGAGGGCGGAGGCGCTGGGCGCCGCGCGGGTCCTGGTCAAGCCGTTCGACGAGGATGAGCTCATGGGTCTTTTGCGTTCGCTCCCCAAGAACGGCAAAGGCCGATGACACTCCGGGCACGCGTTTAATATACTGACGGGGGTTCGCTATGGCCAGGATCCTTTGCGTAGAAGACGACGCCGATATACAGCATCTGTTGTCCCTCGCCTTCCAGAACGAGGGCTATGAGGCTCATTACGCCTTCACCGGCAAGGAAGGCTACGAGAAAGCCCTATCCTTGAACCCGGACCTCATCCTGCTCGACTTGATGCTCCCCGTGATGAACGGGGTCGAGGTCATCCGCCTCCTCAAGCAGCACAAGAAAGCCAGGGACATCCCGATCATCGTGATGACGGGCTATCCCATGGACCCGAATTTCGTCGAGAGCACGATCCGATCCCTGGGCGTCCTGGAATACATCCGGAAACCCGTCCACCTCCAGGAGCTCATGAGCCTGACCCGGCGCATCCTGAGCCACCACATCCCCCGGACGTTCCCGAGCCTCAAGCTCCACAAAGGGGCCGTGCGGATCGACCCGAAGTTCAGGACGGTGTGGATCCACGACAAGCTGGTCGCCACCTTGGCGCCCAAGAGGTTCGAGGTCCTGTTCTCCCTGGTGCAGGCGCAGGGGGAGGTCCGCTGCGAGGAGCTGCTCAAGAAGATCTGGGGCCTCGGAGGGACCAAGAACGACCTTGAGAAGGCCGTGCAAAGGCTGCGGGAGGATCTGGGTCCGGGCGAGAGCCACCGCATCAAGACGACCCCGAACGGTTACGAGCTGATCGGATGAGGCCTTCCTCGCTCCTGGCCGGATGCATGGTCTTCTGCATGGCGCCGAGATCGGCCGCCGCGGTCTCCGCGGCCCCGGCCGAGGAGCTGCTGATCCGCGTCGTGACCCCCGCGTGCACCGAGACGCCCGGCGCTCTTTTCCTCCTGCGTCAGACGTCGGAGGAGACGGCGGGCGCCGAGGCCGCGCTCTTGCCCGTCCCCAAGGAGGGAGCGCCGGAGCGGTTCTACGACAGGGAGCGCGCGCAGATGCTGGCCGAGCATGCCAGGAAATGGGCGAAGGAAGGCGCGCGCAGACGGATCCGGCGCAAGTGCTACCTCTACGTGAACAGGGCGCTTTGGAGCTCCGGGACCATCCCGCAGGACCTCTGGGGAGGCCTGGGCATCTACACCGGAAGCGCGTACCGCTTCGCGGTGTGGGCGGACAAGAACCCGGATATCCTCGACGAGACGCTCGCGCTCCGGAAGGTCCGGACCCCGGAGGACCCGCGCGACATCCCGATCGGCTCCATCGTGGTCTTCGATAGGGGGCATTGCAGCCACAGGCGGCACGGCCACATCGCCATCGTGACCGAGCCGGGAGCCGCGTGCTCGTTCCGAAGGGAAGACTTGTCCCGCAAGGGCCGCTGCTTCCGGACTCCCGAGGGCCGGGAGAAGATACACGTCTACCTGCCGGTGAAATAGAATGAGCGCGGCGCTGGCCCTGCTGCTGCTGCTGCCCCCGGCATCCCCCCCTCCCGCGGACGCGTCCGCGGAGCGGCGCTGTCCTCCGGCCGATACGGGATGTGCGTTCGGCCGGTGGGACGCGTCCCCCCTCCAGGACGGGCTCGACGAGATGGTCTCCAGCCACCGGGGCAAGGTCTCCCTGTACGCGAAGAACATGTCCACGGGAGAGACGGTGGAGGTCGCCGCGGATGCCGTGGTGCGGTCCGCCTCGACCATCAAGATGGGCGTGTTCCTGGAGGCCTTCCACCAGGTCAAGGAAGGGCGCGCGAAGCTCGCGGACCGGTTGACGCTCCGCGAGGAGGACAAGGTCCAGGGCTCGGGCATCCTCGCGTTCCTGCGGGCCCCGCTGGACCTCGCGCTCGAGGACATCCTCACCCTCATGATGATCGACAGCGACAATACGGCTACGAACATGGCCATCGACCGCGTCGGTCTATCTGCGGTCAACGCCCGGTTCAAGGCCCTCGGCCTGAAAGAGACCTGGCTCTACAAGAAGGTCTACAAGCCCGCCGAGGGTCCGCTCCCGCCCGAGCAGAAGACCTACGGCCTGGGCAAGACCACGGCCCGCGAGATGGGCCGCTTGCTCGAGGGCATGGTCCGCTGCGACCTGGGAGACGCTGCCTTGTGCGACCGCATGGTCTCCATCATGAAGAACCAGCAGTACAGGAACATGATCCCGCACTACATCGAGGCGGATATGGACACCTCGGAGACCGGTTCCGTGGTGGCGGATAAGGTCGGGGCCCTGGACGCCCAGCGCTCCGACGTCGGGATCGTATTCTCGCCGGCCGGCCCCATCGTGATCGCCGCGTTCACGGACGGGAACGCGGACCAGCGCTGGGCCTGCGAGAACGAGGGAGAGCTCCTCATCGCCCGGCTCTCGAAAGCCGTGTTCGACGCCTGGGGGAGGAAGAAGTAGGGGTGGGGGTCCTCCTCGGCGTCCTTGCGCTGTCGCTGCTGCCGTCTTGCCGGGCCGCGGACGTGGACGCGTTGGTCCGGCGGCTCGAGGACGACGCTCTCGGAAGACGCCTCGCGGCCATGGACGGGCTCGCTAGGATGGGCAGGCCGGTGGTCCCGCGCATGATCGCCCTTGCGGGCGACGAAACCAAGAGACACCGGGTGCGGGGCTGCGCCGTCGGAGTGCTGGCGCGCGTCCGCGACCTCCGCGCGGTCGAGCCGCTGATCAGGATCCTGCGAGAGGGACCGGACCCGTTGAAGCCGGGCGTGGCGGAGGCCCTTGTCGAGCTCGGAAGTCCGGGGCCGCTGCTGCCCATGCTGGACTCCGCCGGTCCTGCCGCATGCTCCGTGCGTGCGGGCGTGGCCGCGGCTCTCGGCCGGAGCCGGGACCCGGGGGTCTTTCCCGCCTTGTCGAAGGCCGCCCGGGGCGGCGACGCCTGCATCCGCCCCAACGCGGTATCGTCTTTGGCCGACGTCGGCGGGGGGCCGGAGCCGCTCCTCCCCTTCCTGAAGGATGAGGATGCCGATGTCAGGATCGCGGCGGCCCGCGGGTTGTCGCGGCTGGGAGACAGGCGCTCGGTGCGGCCGCTGCTGGAAGCGCTCGGGGACGAGAAGGACCTCGCGGCGCAGCGGGGCATGGCCTTGAGCCTGCGCGACTTCGCCGACCCTCGGGCCGCGGAGCCCCTGCTCGCTCTGCTGGGCCGGGGCCATGGGGAGAAGGTCAGGAAAGTCCTGGCGCGCAGGCCCGGGACCACCCGGGCCTACGTGAAGAAGGACTTGGACCTCTATCGCTCGGATATCGCCGAGGGTTTGGCGTATACGGGGCACCCGTCCGTGGAGAAGGCGTTCTTCGACGCTCTCCAGCGCAAGGACCTCGCCGTGGTGCGGGGAGCCGCTCCCTTCTTCGTCAAAAGAGCCGCCTCCAGCGAGGAGGCGCTCCTCGAGGCGTTCGACTCGGCGGGGGAGCGGTCGGAGTGCATGGCCTTCCTCTTCCTGCGCAGCGGGAACCGCAGGCTGGTGCGCGCGGCGCAGGCTTGGCTCGAGGTCTGGCCTCAGCGGAGGCAGAGGATGGGCGGCATGCCGCAGTGCGATCTAGGGCCCCGCGCAGCGGAAGCCCAGGTTCTCGCCCCGGAGCTCCGGCAGGAGCCAGTTCCGCACCGCTGAGCGGCACAGCAGGTCATAGGTGGTCCAGGAGCCGCCGCGCATCACGCGGTAGCGCCCGGACTCCGGCGCAGACGAGGAGAGGTCCGCGGCGTACCAGTCCTCGACCCATTCCCAGACATTGCCGTGCATGTCGTAGAGGCCGAAAGGGTTCGGCTCCTTTCGCCCGACGGGGTGGGCTTGGCCGCCGGAGTTGTCCTTGAACCAGGCGAAGCGGCCCAGGAGCGCCTCATCATCCCCGAAAGAATAGCGCGTCCGGGTCCCCCCCCGCGCGGCCTTCTCCCACTCCGCTTCGGTGGGCAGCCGTTTGCCGGCCCAGGAGGCGTAGGCTTGGGCGTCGTGCCAGGTCACGTTGACCACGGGGTGGTCCGCCGTGCTCCAAGGCGGCTGCCGCGGCTGCTCTCTTCGGGCCTCGCGGCAGAACTCCGCGAATCGCGCGGCCGTGACCGGATGCGCGTCGATCCGGAAGGCCTCCGCGTCTACCCAGCGCCTCGGCCTCTCGTCGGCCTGTCCCTCCTCTCCGGTCGAGCCCATCGAGAAGCCGCCGGCGGGGATGAGGACCGTCCGGGGTCTATTCATGGCGCATGCAGGATTTCATAGTATAGCAGCGCGGGCGGCCGCGGAGAGGGATCATGAGAAAGATGCTGACGGGGTTGCTGGTCGGTTCGGCGTTCTTGAGCGTGATGGCGCGCGCTTCCGAAGGCCCGGACAAGACTTTGGGGGAGAAGGTGCAGAAGGTCTGGACCCAGCATAACGCGGGGAGGACCGCGCCGGAGCAGAAGGCTCCGGAACAGGAAGCTCCGGAGGCGAAGGCTCCTGAAGCGAAGGCCCCGGAACAGAAGGCTCCGGAGGCGAAGGCTCCTGAAGCGAAGGCCCCGGAACAGAAGGCTCCGGAGCAGAAGGCGCCCGAAGCAAACGCCCCTGAACAGAAGGCCCCCGAGATCAAGGCGTTCACCCCGGAGGAGCTCTTCAAGGCCACCAGCTGGGACGAGGCATCCACCCAGTCCTTCCTTTTGGACGCGATCCTCAACAACAACCTGGACATCAACCCGTCTTTGACCCACGCCCTGCGGCTCATGCCCATGGATTTCCGCGAAGGCCTGCTGCGCGGCGCCGCTGCCTTCGCCAAGGCCTTCGCGCAGAGTCCCGTTTTCCCCGAGGAATACCTCAAACGGCGCAAGGACCTCTGGGGATACGAGCCCGCGCAGGAAGACCCGAACGTCCCAATCGCGGCGAAGGACCTCGTCGAGATCCGGCTGCGCGCCTTCCTGGCCGAGACCGCGGACATCGACTTCGACGCGAAAGTCGAGCTGAAGTGGAGCCGGGTCTACTTCGCGGATGAGAAGTACGAGGCCAAGCCCCCGCTGTGGAAGAAGTGCTTCCGCCTCGGGCCCAGGCTGACCCAGGTCGCGCGCGAACTGGCCGCCGCTTGGCTGGCCGAGCTGGAGCCCCCAAAACAGCCCTAGGGCCATCAGCCACCAGTGAGTTGGTTGGGCCGTTGCAAAATGTTTTTTGGAAATCTGGAGATAAAGACAAAAAAGACATTTATTTCTATATACTAATTCAAATCCAATGATGGCGCCATCATTGGATTTGAAAGATGCCTTGTTTTTTAACTATTTATTTTCGTCTAGATCCAGATCCATTGCGTGATACCTCTGTCGGATACCGCACCCCTCGGGGTGCGGAGGAGGCGTCGTACCCGCGACAGGCTTGTTCGGACACACCCTGTTACACTGCGTGTCGGCTTCAAGCCCGGTGCCGTGACCGGGCGTCTTGGGCGTAGGCGACCGTCGTTTCAGCATAAGATGCCGCCGACACGAGGCCGGCGGAGTATCACTCTTCACCGCATCCGTCGATCGGTCGGCTAGCCTTTTCAACGGCCCTTGCGGCGGCGCTGGATCTCCCCCCGCATGTCGTCCATGAGGTCTTCCATCTCCTTCATGGCCGCCTTCAGCATGTCCTGGCGGGAATAAGGCTTGACCGGGGTCAGGATCTGCGGCTTGGACTCTGCCGGCTTGACCTGCGGAGGCGGCTCGGGTTTGGGCTCCGGCTTGACCGCTTGCGGCTGCACCGCAGTCGGCTCGGGCTTCTGCGGCTCAGGAACCGCGGCCCCCGCAGCGTTCGGCTCTTCCTTCCGCGCAGGGGGCGTCTCGACGGGCTTGGGCGCTTCCGGCTTGGGCTCTGCCGGTTTGAGCTGCGGAGGCGGCTCGGGCTTGGGCTCAGGGACCTCGACCGGCGGCTGCGCCGCGGGCTTCGGCTCCTCCGGCTTGGCTTCGACAGGCTTGGTCTCCTCCACGGCTACGGCGCCGGCCGTCTCGTAGCGGACCGGGACGTTCGCCGAGGCCAGCCACCGCTTGACCACGTCGGACTTGACCGAGAAGTTCACCGCGGTGATGGCCAGGCCGTCCGCGGCCTTGCGCGCCATGCAGGTGTTCACGCCGACGAGGGAACCACCCTCGTCCAGGAGAGGTCCGCCCGAATTGCCCCGGTTGATGGAGGCGTCCGTCTGGAACGCGTCCTTGCCCTTGATCCCTCCCAGGTCGGCCACCACGGTGCTGACGACTCCCTTGGTCAGGGTCCACAACCCCCCCTGCTCGGGATGCCCGATGGCCACGACCGGGTCTCCCGGCTCCATGGCGTCCGAGTCTCCGAGAGGGATGGAGGCCGCGGAGCCCGGCTTCTCCGAGAGCTTCAGGATCGCGAGGTCCAGGTCCTTGTCGTAGGAGAGGAGTTCGGCCTCCAGCGGCTTGGCCAGGTCCTTCTCCGGGTCGCCGGTGATGCGCTTCGGCTTGAGATACACGCGGATGAGCTCGAAAGGCTTGTCGTCGGAGGGACGGAGCACGACGTGCGCGTTGGTCAGCACGACGCCGTCCGGGTCGATGATGCTTCCCGTGCCGAGTTCCATGGCTTGCGTCTCATCGCCGCAGATCACGAGCACCACGCCGGACCCCTTCTCGCGGTAGATCTGCTGCGGGGTCAGCCGCGCCCTGGGCGCGGGCGGGGCGGCCTCGGCCATGCGCTCGAACACGCGTCCCGCCGCATAGAGCCGCTCCGCGGCGCTTCCGGCGCGGGAGGCCTTGACCAGGGAATCCTGCAGCCCGGCCAAACGGCTTTCGGAAGCCAGGGGGGCCTTGCCGCCGTCCGCGCACGCGCATTCGCAGCGCAGGCGCACCACCACGCAGCAAGGGAGCGGGCAGTCATCGACGGGGATCAACCCCTTGGGGTCGATCTTCAGCGTCTTGGCGTCCTTGAACACCCGCTCCTGGCGCTGGTCCATGCGCTGGATGCCGGCCTTGGCCTCGTCGGCTTGGGCGCCGGAGAGACCGGCTTCCACGGACTGCCGGTAGTTCTCGGCGGCGAGCTCTTGATAGACGGACTGCAGGGCCCGCTCGCGCGGGAGGACGCAGGCATTGCCCCAGCCGTCGGCCACCCGTTCGCGGACGATGACCTCTTGGTCGGTCGAGCGGAGATGTTCGGCGAAGGAGCTCAGCGCCTCCGCGGGGGCCTTGTCCTGGGCGGACGCGGCGCAAGATAGGAGCAGCGCGGCTGATGTCAGAAGGATCGTCGTCATGTTCAGATCTCCAGTTTCTTGAGTGCGCGGCGTACGAGCACGCTGCAGAGTATCGTGAAGGCACCGAGCGCGATGAGCGTGTTCGCCGGGTCGCTGAACTTCCCCTGCAGCCCCTCGCCGAAGCGAGTGATGCCGGGAGCGGCCTGCAGTATGAGCAGGATGAGGAGCCCCGCGATGGAGCCTCCGGCGACGAGCCCTGTGGAAAAAAGCATCCCGGAGGAGATCTCGCTCTCCTCCTCCTTGCCGCGGATGCGGTCAGCGATCCAGCGCATGGCCCCGCCGACGAAGATGGGGAAGGTCGTGGAGATGGGCAGGTACGCTCCCACGGCCCAGGCCAGGCCGCTCACCCCGCAGAGCTGCACGGTCACCGCGAGAGCGGCTCCCACGAAGATGTAGCCCCAGGGCAGGTCGCGCGAGAGCACGCCCTGGATGATGGTGGCCATGAGCGTCCCCTGGGGAGCGGGCAGACGCTCGGAGCCGATCGGGCCCCAGCTCGAGGCGTGCATGCCCATGAGGGTGAATCCGATGACCGCGACCGAGACCAGCACGCCGATGAGGAGGCCGATCTGCTGGTGGAAGGGCGTCGCGCCCACCAGGTAGCCGGTCTTGAGGTCCTGGGAGGTGGCTCCCGCGTTGGCCGCCGCGATGCAGACGATGGCCCCGACCGCCAGAGCCGCCGCCTGGGCGGCAGCCTGCTTGGACGGGTCGTTGGCCCAGCCGCAGACCAGGAAGATGAGGCAGGTCCCCAGCAGGGTCGCGATGGTCATGCCGGAGATGGGGTTCGAGGACGAGCCGATGAGGCCTACGATGCGCGAGGAGACCGCGACGAAGAAGAACCCGAACACCACGATGAGGACGCTCACCAGGAAGTACCAGGGGAATCCCACCGGCATCTTCTGGATGAAGGGGATGAGCAGAGCCATGACGAGCGAGCCCGCGGCCACGTAGGTGATGGGGATGTCCCGTTCGGTGCGCAGGCGCTGTCCGCCGGCCCTCCCGCCCTTGAGCTCCCGCAGGGAGTCCCGGACCGAGCCGAAGATGGTCGGCAGGGTGCGCAGCAGGGTCATGAGCCCGGCCATGGCCACGGCTCCGGCGCCGATGTAGCGGATGTAGGCCCGGTAGAACCATTCGCAGGGCTGGTGCCCGTCGATCCAGCCCTGGGTGAACCCGAGCTTGAGGAGGTCCGACTTGACCGTGTCGTCCGGCACGAACATGGAGAGCAGAGGGATGAGCGCCAGCCAGGACAGCACGCTGCCCGAGACCATGATCCCGGAGAGCCGGGGGCCGATGATGTAGCCCACGCCGAGATACTCCGGCGTGATCTCGCTGGTCAGCATCGCGTTCTTATAGAAGCCGGAGGAGCCGGTGGCCAGGAGCTTGGGGACCTCTTTCCACATGGCGAAGAGCTTGTTGAGGATGGAGTAGGCCATGGCGGCCCAGAACCCGACGAACACGGTCTTGGCCATTTCCCCGCCCTTCTCGCCGGCGATGAGGACCTCGGCGCAGGCGGTCCCCTCGGGGTAGGGCAGCTGCCCGTGCTCCTTCACGATGAGGGCCCGGCGCATGGGGACCATCATGAGGACCCCGATGATGCCTCCGGCCGAGGCGAGGGTGATGATTTGCAGAAGGTTGAAGTACTCCGTCGCGCCGCCGCTCGCGATGAAGAGGAAGGCCGGGGTGGTGAACACGACTCCGGCCGCGATGGACTCGCCGGCCGAGCCGATGGTCTGCACGATGTTGTTCTCCAGGATGCTGGACTTGCCGATCTTCTTGAAGACCGCGATGGCCAGCACCGCGATCGGGATGGAGGCCGAGACCGTCAGACCGGCGCGGAGAGCGAGATACACCGTGACGGCTCCGAAGAGCACGCCGAAGACGGCTCCGAGGAGGACCGCCTTCAGGGTGAACTCGGGGACGCCGGTCTCCGAGGCCGGGACATAAGGCTTGAACTCCGTGTTCTCCGGCTTGGTCTTTGTCGCTCCGTGCATCGTCCCCCCCTTACTCTACCTTATAGAAACGCCTAACCTTTAACCTTGAAGAGTTCGATGTCCCTGCCTCCGATGCGCACCGTGCGGTGCCGCGCGCACTGGAACTTCCCGCGCACGCGTTCATGCACCTCGCGGGTGATGAGGGTCTCGTCTTTCCCGGCGACATCCTCCCCCACCTTGGCCGCCACGTTCACCCGGTCGCCGAACACGTTGTCGCGCAGCCGGAGGACCTTGCCGTAATGGATGCCGATGCAGATGTTGTACTGATCGGCGTCGTCGAGCCCCTT
This sequence comes from Elusimicrobiota bacterium, assembly GCA_041650695.1. Classification (GTDB taxonomy): domain Bacteria; phylum Elusimicrobiota; class Elusimicrobia; order UBA1565; family UBA1565; genus JBAZKS01. The sequence continues at coordinate 25,567 of JBAZKS010000015.1, read as the reverse complement.
GTTGCGCTCGGCGAGCCACCCGTGCATGGCCTTGGCCGCGGCGACCGCGTCCGCTGGGCGCGGGAAGACGGCGAGGAGGTTGTCCGCGTTGTGCGAGACGCAGACCCCGCGGAACTTCTTGACCATGGGGATGAGCCGGTCGTAGCAATGGGTCATCGCGGCGAGGAACTGCAGGACGCCGTAGTCCTGGGTCTTGCGCGAGAAGCCGGAGGAATCCGCCATGAGGACGGCCAGCTCCTGGACTCCGGTCCGCTCGATGCGGCCGTCGAGCTCGTCCGCGTTGGCGCGGGTGCGCCGCCGGAGCAGGTCGAAGAGCTCCTTCGAGCTTAAGAGTTTCTTTCTGTCGGCCATGCTTCCCTCCCTAAAAATATAAGGGCTCTTGGGTGATTATATGTTACTTGGTTCCGCAATGCTTTAACGCCTCAGCAGGAACCGGCCTTCGAGTCCCCCCGCGTGCATGAGCGCGGGCGTCTGGGAGGCGTTGTGGACCGCCTTGGCTTCATCCTCCACCCGGGGCTTGAGGCGCGCGTAGGCCTCGGCCAGATCCTTGCTCCCGCTGCGCACGGCTTCCAGGAAATGATAGGTGAGCAGGCCGTGCCGCTTCTCCGGCGAGGAGTTGGAGGTCTGGCTGGCGTCGGACGCGGACAGGACGGCCATGTTGGACGGCAAGCCCGTCTCCTGTTTGAGCAGGACCAAGGGTCTTGCTCCCTTGGCCAGGACGGAGCGGCCGCCGGCCCCGGAGAAGCAGGAATCCAGCACGACCAGGACTTCCTTGGCGGGCAGCCTGCCGAGGCTCGCGTAGAGTCTGCCCAGAGGATAGGCGGTGTCCGCCAGGTAATTGGGGTCGCCGTCGTGGGGGAGGAGGTAGGCTGCGCCTGAGCCGGAGTCCGGAGCGCCGTGGCCGGAATAGTACACGAACACGCGTCCCCCCGCCTTCACCCGGTTCGCGAGCCAGGTCTCCAGCGATTTCTTGATGCCGGTGAACGTGGCGCCGTCGTCGGTCAGGGTCTCGATGTTCCTCTCCGGCAGGCCCAAGGCCAGGAGATATCCCTTCACCAGTTTGGCGTCGTCGTAGGAATAGTCCGACTTCGGGACATTGCGGTAGCGCTCGATGCCCATGACCACTGCGAAGTCCTTGTCTCCGAAGGGCTTGGCAGAAGGCGGCAGTTCGGGCGGGGACTCCACCCCGGCGGCGGGCTCAGGGGCGGCCGCTTCCTTGGACGGGACACGCACCACGGTCGGCGCCAGCGGCTCCTCTCCCAGGGCCAGGCGCAGCTCGGGCTTGGCGGTAAAGCGGCCGGTCCGTTCCTTGAGCTCCAGGGTCATGGGGAGCAGCGCTGGACCCGAGTAGCGTCTGGCCACAGCCACGTTGAAGGACGCGGTCTTGGATTCCCCGGGTCCGAGCGCCCCCAGGCCCGCGGAGCTCTCTCCCAGGAAGCGGATCGCCGGATCGGAGGCGGATATCTCCGCTCGGACATCCGCAGCCGGGCCTTTGCCTTCATTGCGCACCGTCAGGGTCAGGAAGCATTCTTTCCCCTTGCTGAGGCTGCGCCCGCCGTCCGGGTCCTGCGCTTCCACGCCGACGAGCTTGAGCCCTGGCGGGAAGGACTCCCGGGTCTTGAACGCCAGGAGCATGGGCGCGGAATCGAAGCCATCGGCCTCGGTCAGCACCGCTTTGAGCCTGGCTTCTCCTGATCGGAGGCCTTCCTGCCCTCGCAGCCGTACGGCCAGGGCTTTCTCCTTCCCCGGAGCGAGCGGGCCCACCTCTGTCTTGGCGGGGAAGTCCACTCCAGGGAAGTCGAGGCTGAGCTCCAGGTTCACGCCGAAGGCCTGGCCCTTGCCTGAGTTCTTGAACGCGACCCGGACCTCGGCGTTCTCTCCCGCGTCCAAGAGGCCGTCTCCGGACTCGTCCGAGAAATCGAGCGAGAGGATGCTCAGTCCGGGCACGGCTTGGACCGTCGGGGACGCCTGCTCCGTGAGCGCGATGGGATAGCGGTCCTTCGAGACCCCGTCCCACAAGGACGCGTCCGCGAGCCCGGCATGGACGCTGTCGAGCGGCCGCAGCGTGGCGGTGATGACCAGGTCCTTGGCTTTCTCGCGCAAGCCCGGCGCGGTCTCCCGCGGCACCGGGGCGAAGAAGTCCTTGCCCGAGAATGAGCCGTAGTAGCCGCCCTTGTCCGCGTCGTAGCGGCCGAGCTCGGCTTTGGACCGATACGGGACCGACTGGAGCCGCCGCAGCTCGGCGGCTTGGCGGGCGTGCTCCTCCGCGGTGTTTTTGGATTCGGCGATCTTGGCCGCGTATTCCTCGCGAAGAGCTTGCTGCTGCGCCTGGGCCTGCGCCACGCGCTCCTGGTGCTCCCGGGTGCTCTCGAATTCGCCCTTGGGCTGGATGGAAAGGGCCGCGAGCTTTTCATCACGCTCGGCCTCGAGGGCTTTCTGCGCGGAGGGGTCAGCGGCGATCTTCCCAGCCAGGATCTCCGCTGCCGGCTCCTTGCTCCAGAGGATGATGGCCCCGTCCGCGTGGCCTGTGGCGAGCGTGCTCCCGTCCGGGGAGAAGGCCAGGCCGCGGACGGGATTCTTGGGGAAGGCCAGCTCCTGGGCGAGCGTGCCCGAGGCGATGTCCCACGCCTGCACATGCTCGTCCCCGCAGTGAGTCAGGATCTGCTTGCTGTCCGGGCTGAAGCTCGGAGGGGTCCAGTGCAGGTAGTCGGTCTTGCGCTGGCAGAGTTGCCACAGGCGCTTGGAGCCGGTCTCCAAGTCGAAGACTTGGAGCACGAAGGAATCCATGGGGACTCCGGCCATGGCGAGGGATTTCCCGTCCGGGCTGATGGCCATGGTGAATGCGTTGTATCCCATCTCGATGGTGCGCACGGGCTTCCACTTCACCGTGTCCAGCAGTATGACGGAGCGGTTTTCGGCCACCGCCAGGAGCGTGCCGTCGGGGGTGAAGGCGGATCTCGGGAATGATCCGTGCCGGCCCTTGTAGACCCGCCGGCCGGACTCCGCGTCGTAGACGGAGGCGTCTGCGTCGACCAGAAGAGAGCCGCTCGGGCTGGGAGAAAGGAACGACTCGGAGAGCTCCAGAGGCTTCTCCTTGAGGAGCCAGCGTTGCGCCGCGGTGTCCCAAACGGAGCAGCCTTTATCGCAGAAGACGGCACGGCGCCAATCACGGTCGAAGGCGGCCAAGTTCCCGTACTGGGCGGGACCTTCCTCGAAGCTGAACGACAGCCTTCCTCCCGGCTTGAGCCTCTGGCCGCGGGCCGCGAGGCGGAGCCCGGTGCCGACTTCCCAGTAAGCGTCGCTGGCGAGGAGGATGTCCCCTTTCGGGGAGAAGCGCATGAGGGGAGTGACGCTGTCGTCGGGTTTTCCGCGAAGGACCTTCCTGGGAGCCCAGGCTTCCCCTGAGATCCCGGACAATGGGGCCGGGATGGGATCAGCCAAGGCCGGACTTGCCGCGAGCAGGAAAGCGATGGCGAAGGTCATGGCCCTATTCTAGCAGTGTACGCCCTCATCTCCAACGGGCAGTATCCGTCCGAAGCGGCGGTCTTCCCGGTGCCGCGGACTCCGCGCGTCTTGAGCGCGGAGATGTTCTCCAGAGCGTGCTCCCTGAGTTCTCCCGATGCGTGCCGCATGCAGTCTTCGAAAGCCTGCAGGCCCTCGGGCTCTCGCCCTGAGCGCAGCAGGGCCATCGCCAGGTTGTAGTGCAGCCTGGGACAGCTCGCGTTGCGCGGGAGCATGGATCGGAGCGCGGAGGCCGCCTCCTGCGGCCGGCCGTGCCGCAGGAGTTCGGTGGCGGCGACGAAGCGCGAGCGGTCCAGGTTCGGCGCGGCGACCGGGACGCGGACCAGGAGCAGGAGGGGCAGGACGCAGGCGGCCCACAGGCCCCTGCCGCCGGGTCGTTGTCCCGGGAGCGCGCACAGCCCGTAGGCCGCGTAGAGCAGCAGCGGCGGGACGAGCGCGATCCTGTACCGGCCGGTCACGTAGAAGGCGACCAGACTCGCGCCGTAGCAGGCGGCGAGCAGGAGGGGCATCATCGCTTGCTTCCTTACGGCCGCCAGCGCGACGCCTCCGACGGCGAGCGGGAACAGGAGCCCGAAGCCCAAGGGCAGCGCCCTCAGCAGGGAGGACCGCTCCTTGAAGTAATAGAAGTCGTAGACGTCCGACAGCTCGAACGCGTTGACGAGGAGGATGAGCTTGCACCAGGTCAGACGCAGCCAGGCGGCCGGATGGGACGCGATGAACGAGAGTCCCTGCCTGAACCAGCGTCTCGAGACCTCCGAGGGCCTCCCGCCTCCGGCGAGCGCCCGGTTCTCCGTCTCCTCGTACTCGGGCACGTTGCGCACGCCCAGGGGCTCGATGAGCCCGCCCGTGGCCTCGGGGCAGTTGCCCTTGTAGAAGTTCCAGCCGGCCTGCGAGGTGGTGAGGACGAAGTCCTTGCCCACGACGAGGTTGCGCAGGGTCACGGGCGCGATGACGAGGATGCACCCTCCCGCGAACACCGCAGCAGCCTTCCACGACCGTTGCCAGGCGGCCGCCGCCGGGGCGAAAAGGAAGAAATTCCCCCTGCAGAGCAGGCAGGCTCCGAGCGAGAGGCCGGCGGGGAAAGGCCTCCCCCTCGCGAGCAGGAAGAGGAGCAGGCTGGTGAGGAAGAGCACGAGCGTCGTCTTCTCGAACACGCCGACATAGAACACGGCCGGCGCGTAGAGCGCGAGCCCGGCTCCGGCCAGGAGACCGACGGCCGGAGAGAACAGGCGGGAGCCCGTCCAGGCGAGAAGCCCGGCTCCGAGCGCGTCCAAGCCCGCTTGCGCCAAGGCGAGGGCCAGGCGCGACGCGCCGAACACGCCGTAGAATCCGGCCAGGAGATAGGGATAGAGCGGGTCCTGGTAGAACACCCCGCTTCCTAGGAGGTGGCCTTGGAGGATGGACCGCGCCCATCGGTCGTAGGAGAGGGCGTCCACCACCGGATAGAGGAAGAGCGGCTCGGATCGTACCTGGAGGATGTAGACCAGCCGGATCACGAATGCGACGGCGACAAGGAGCGGGATCGGACGCTTCACTTGTAGCGCTCCAAGCGCGGAAGGTCCTTGTCCTTGACGTCCAGGAGCCAGGCGCGTCTGCCCTTGAAATGCTCGACGAGCTTCCGGTCGCTCTCGGGCCCCATGGACCGTGCCCAGACCACACGGGAGCCGCCTAAGTCCGCGCCGTTGTACACCCATTCCTGGTGGAAGTCGTGCTTCGGCCCGTAGCGCACCAGCACCAGATGATCCCCCCCGGTCTTCTCCAGCTGCTGCCTGAGTTTGGTCCTCAGCCAGCCGAAGGGGGCGCCGGACTCGCGCCATTCCGCCTCCAACAGTCTGGGAGGGACGCGGAAGACGTAGGCCATGGACAGGCCGGCCAAGTGCGCGGCCACGATCCAATGGATGAGGCGCGGCGGGCGCAGCCGGCGCAGTCCCTGCACGGACAGCAGCAGGGCCAGGGGCATGGAGGGAGCGAGGTAGTGGGGCATGAAGCACTTGGAGAGCCAGGAGCCCGCGAAGCCGATGAGCAGACCGGCCAGGGCGAAGCGGGTGTGGAAAGAACGCCAGCGCCTGCGCAGGAAGAACAGGGGGATGAAGAGCGACGGAAGCCAGGCGAAGCACGCCGCCCGCCACGTGGCCCCCAGCTTGTACTTGAGGAGGCCCCCGAGGCTCTGTTGGCTTTCGTAGAGCCCCAGTTCCCACTCCAGCTGGAAGCGGCGGATCGTCTCGTGCCTGTAGACGGGTTCAGGACGTTTCGGGCTGAACAGGAACACGGGGGCCACGGAATAGGTCCTCTCATGGACTTGGTAGGGCGCGGTGAACGGGTCGCCGGTCACGCGCTGGTTGTAGAGCCCCATCCATAGGAAGTTGGCCAGCAGGACCGGGGCCAGGGTCGTGGCGGCGGGAAGCAGCCGGATCCTCCTGCGCCGCAGCAGGATGTAGCCGCAGGCGCAGAGGCTTGCGACGAGGCCCTCGTACGGCCGGCTGTTGGCCAGGACCGCGAGGCCCACGGCCAGCCAGAAGCCGGCCGCCCGGGGCCTGCGGATCAGGCGCGGGAGAGAGCCGAAGAGCAGCGCCCCTCCGAGGAAGGGGACCAGCCCTCCCCAGTAGCTTTGGGCCCAATCCGTGAGCAGACCCCGATGCGTGGCTACGAGGAGCCCGCCCAGCCAGACCCAGCGCTTCGGGACGCCCCAGCCGGCGAGCATCCAGCAGAAGGCCGCCGCGCAGAGCCCGGCGCTCAACCAGACCCCGACGATGGGGAGGCCGAAGAGGACCCGGCCCAGGGCCATGACGAGGCCTTGGCCCGGCGGATACTTGGACGCGTAGGACGGCGCGAGGATGACGTGCGGGCTCTCGAAGTGCTCCCACAAAGGAGGAGTCGGGTTGGCGAGCCTGCCGTGCGCGAATGTGTCCGCCGCGAGCAGGTGGCTGAACTCGTCGTGGATGCAGGGCCAGGGGAAGCGGACGAGCGACAGCGAGGCGGCGATGAGGAACGCGGCTGCTCCGGCGGCGAGCGGCGTCCTGCTCAATGCCTTTCCCGCAGGTCGAGGACCCTGCGCAGCTTGCCGGTCCTCGCCACGCGCTCGAGCGAACCCGGGGCCAGGAGCTCGACCGCGGGCTCCGGGAGCAGACCCTGCCGCACGGATTCCGCCAGGTCCGCGCAGTGCTTGAGTACGCTCTTCAAGAGCTGTGGGACAGGCCTTTGCGTCTCGACGCGCAAAGTGACGCGTTCACGGTGGCCTTCGGAGCGCAGCACGACCTGGAACGGGGCGCCCTGGAACGCGGCGTCGAGATCGTTCACGAAGAGGTGCGCTCCGCCTACGTGGATGCGGTCGTCGCACCGGCCCAGGAGCTCGAACAGGGGCTCGGCCCTTCCGCAGGCGCAGGGGGTCTTGATCCAGCGGCCGAGGTCTCCGAGGCGGTAGCGCAGCAGGGGCATCAGGCGCTTGTTGAGCGGTGTGACGAAGAGCTCGCCGGTCTCTCCCGGAGCGCAGGGGCGCAGCGTATCGGGGTCGAGGATCTCCAGGAACTGCGACGCGGCGTCCAGATGGTGGACTCCGCGCGGCGCTCGCTCGCATTGGAACCCGACGACCCCCGCGTCCGCGGTGGCGAAGGCCGCCGAGCGCACGCTCGCGCCGGGAAAGCACTTCTTCAGGAACGCCTCCATGGAGCGGGTCATGACCTCTCCGCCGAAGAATATCCTCCGGACCGGGATGCGGCGCTTTCGGGCCGCGTCCGCGGTCTTGAGGAGGAAGGAGGGCAGGCCGATGAGCGCCGTGGCCTGGAACTCCTGCAGGTACCTCAGGATGGAGGGCATGTCCAGGGAGCTGCCGATGGGGACCGAGACCGCTTGGGTGGTCGCCAGCGCCTTCTCCACGGAGAGGAAGCTGGACCACAGGTTGCCTGCCACGAAGAGGTTGGCCGCCGTGTCCCCGGGCCCCAGCCCGCCGGCCTCCAGAGCCTTGCCCAGCGAGCGGCAGACCTGGGAGTACTCTCCCTGGTCGTAGAACACGTACTTCGGCTGCCCCGTGGACCCGCCGCTCGCGAAATAGATCCCGGAGCGCGTCGGCCCGGTGAACAAGGCGCGGCTGCGCGGGGGGGTGTTGCGGAGCACATGGGCCTTGTCCATGACCGGGAGTCTTCGGAAATCCTCCAGAGAGGATACCGCGGGACAGCCGGCCAGATGCCTCTTGTGGAAAGGGCTGCGCCGACGGGCGAATTCCGCGAGCTCGCACAGGCGGTCTTCCGCGCTCGGCTTCCCTTCGACGGGGAGGAAATGGACCAGCTCCCGCATGGGATAGGTGCCGTCGTGCGGGGCCCCGGGGATGGGCTCGAGCATCCTGCCCAGCTCGGTCACGCGCGCGATCCCGGCCGGGGCCAGCGCGCAGGCGAGCGCCAGCCGTTCCTCCATGGTGCCGCGGACCCCCACGCTCTGGATGAAGCCCCGGAAGGGCATGAGGGACTTCTTGAGGGCCGAGACGCCGGGGACCGCCTTGACGTAGACCACGCGGTTGAGAGGAGACACGCGGAACGCCGGGCTCTTCTCCGCGATGACGGTCCAGTGAGCGGACGGGGACGAGCTGAACAGCTCCGCCTGCCCCAGGGCCGCGTCCACCTTGGCCAGTTCCCTGGCCTTGGTGATCTCGACCTTCTCATCGTCGCTGAGCTTCCCCTGCGGGAGGCCCTTCTGGATGCGGCCCAGCGACTGCCCAAGGGCTTTCGCGAAGCGCCGGACTTCGCTGAAATCCGCTCCGAGGAGGTAGAGGGTGTGGGGCGACGCGCAGGCAGCCTGGTCCCACTGGGCTACGTCGCGCGCGGCCGCGTCCGCCGCGGGGCCGTCGGCCCGCAGTAGGACCCCCGCGCTCATCTTGCTGCCGAAGCCGATGACGTTGACTTTGGACGGAGCCATTCTCTTATAGGAAAGGATGGCTTCGTCCGAGCCCCAGACCATGACCGCGTCGCAGCCGGAGACGAGGGCCTGTTCCAGCGCCGAGTCCCCCCCTTTCCAGCACAGCACGGCCATGGCTTGGGAGATCCGGCCGCTGGGGTCGCAGGCGGACACGGCTCGGGCGAACATGACCGGGAAGAGCGAGCCTGAGCTGGAGATCTTGACGATGTTCACGTTGCGCGTGAGCAGGCCCAGGACCAAAGAGTCCACGACTCCGAGGAAGACATTGCCCGCGCCCACATGGAGCACGACTCCTTTGGGCAGGGCGGCCACGGTCCCATCGAAGCCGTCCCCAAAAGAGAGCTCCAAGGAGACCCGCTTGAGCAGGGCTTCGCGCTCGAGCCCGGCTGCCAGCAGATCGAGCGTCTCCTCGAGCACCGGCCGGGAGAACGTGGTGGCCTTGGACAGATGCTCGAGAGCGGCGCGCCTCCAGGGGGACGACTTGACGAGCGCCCCCGTCCGGGACAGGACCTCGACGACATGCTCGAGAGGCAGGGCGCGGACCCGCTCCGAGTTCCTCCGCGCTTGGGGCAGCAGCCTCGCCGGGTCCCACGTGGAGGATGTCCTGCCGAACAGGAACGCGTTCATGCGAGGAGCCTCGAGGCGCTGACCGCGCAGCCCTTGAGCTTCGCCACCCCGGCCCTGCCCCGGATGCGCAGGATGGGGCCTCCAAGGCCGCAGCGGCAGCGCGGCAGCACGGACCCGAAGTCGCAGGTGAGCAGGGAGATGGACGGATAGCTCGACAGGTACGGGGTCATGAACTGGAGCAGGCCGGTCTTCCCGGCGGGCAGGACGGCCAGGGTCGCGGGGTCGCGCACCAGCACGCGGCTGTAGTCCGGGATGTGGAACTCTCCCAGGCCGCAGTCCACGTAGGGGACCCCGTGCTCCACCATGCCGAAGAGGTCGCGCACATGCTCCGCGGGGATGCCGAGCCCGTCAGCCAGCCGCCGGCGCATGAGCCCCTTGTCCATGGCCTTGTCCTGGAGGTCCTTCCATCCGCCTCCGGTGATGACCCGGCTGCCTCGTGCGAGCTTGGCGCTCCGGCCGCGCTTGGCGCGGAAGTCCTCGCACAGCTGGAGCGCGAAGGCCGGGAAGCCGAGGATGCGGACAGGTCGGCCGCGCTTCTCGAAGCGCTCCAGCGCCTCGACCGCCTCCTCTCGAGCGAAGCGGAAATCGCCCTTGGCCCCATCCCACTGGAAGGCGAAGAACGCCTCTCCCGCGCGGGTGAAGCCCATGAGCAGCTTGTCCGTCCACGCGGTCCCCAGGTTCCTGGCCTTGGATGGATCGTAGGTGAAGCAGAGATAGTCGGCCGTCTGCGAGGGATCGACGAGGCCCAGCCCGGCGAAGACCTGCCGGGCGAGCCTTTGGACCCTGTCCAGGGAGGTCCGGTCCAGGAGCATGCGGCTCTTCTGCCCGGTGGTGCCGCTGGAGGTGAGTTCCAGGGCCACGCGCACTCCCGGGATGGAGAGGTCCCGCTCCTTGAACGCGTTGACCATGATGAAGGGGACGAGCCCCAGGTCTTTCTCGGACCGGAGCATCCGGGGCTCGAAGCCCTGCATGCGGCACACGCCGCGGAAGACCTCGGACCTGCGCATGTGCAGAGCCAGGGCCTCGCGCATGGCCGCGAGGAAGGGACCGCGGCCCCAGGGAGGCCCGGCCAGCAGGCGCTCCACGGCCCCTCCGCGGGTCACGCGAACGCGTCCTCGATGTAGAACTTCTGCCACAGACGCAGGTACTCCTTGAGGAAGTCCCGGTACGCGGAGACGATGCGCACGTTCCTGAAGTCGAGCATCTCGAAGGAGCGCGAGAAGATCACGTAGTCCCAGCGCTTGCGCCCGACGAGGCGCATGGCCGGGAAGTAGGCGCTCGGCACGAAGCGCGCGGCCAGGGCCTCGCGCTGCCGGTCCGGGGAGTAGGCGTCCACCAGGAGCTCGATGTAGTTGACCCCCATGGCCGCCAAAGCGTGAGCCACGCTGTCGAGCAGGTAGGAGAAGTCCCGGATGGGAGTCACGCCGCCCAGGATGACGCTGTAGCGGTCCTGCGGCCAGTAGTGGAGGAAGACCTCGGTGCTCCCGTCCGGGGTGATGAGGAGCAGGTTCGGCTCGTGGAAGGGCACGAACAGGTCCTTGAGCACGCCCGAGGAGCGGGTCCTGCCGAAGCGGCGCTTGATGAAGGAGCGTGCGGTGAGGGTCTCGAAGAGCAGGGGTTCCTTCTCAACGGAGTCCCCGTTCCCGCGCGCCTTCTTGAAGAAGCGCGCGGCGCCGATGTCCATCTCCATGATGTCCATCTGCCGCCGGACCAGCGTGTGCAGCGGGCTCAGTTCCGCGGCCAGCTTCGCCGGGACTCGGCGCTTGGCCAGGGCGCCCGGGGCGAAATAGGCGGCCAGGCAGTGCGTCTCCTGCTCCACGACTTTGTGCGCGTTGGGGAAGAGCCCGAGCTTGGCGAAGCCGAGGTTCTCGGTGAGCTGCTGGGGCGCGGTCGTGACCGTGCGCGTGGTCGCGTACACCAGGTCCACGTCGCCCCGCCGCCGGATCTCGGCCTGGAGCGCCTCCATCATGGTGTTGGCCAGGCGGTGCTTGCGGTACTCCTTGGACACCACGGCGCCGAAAGCCTTGGCGATCCTGTGCTGGGGATCGAACACGTAGACCAGGCTCGCCACGATGCGGCCGCCGTGGTCCGCCACCAGCCAGAGGTAGCGGTCGCTCTCGATGGCCCGGCGGGTGCGGACCGGGTCCTGGATGACCGGGATGGGGTAGTTGGGCCCGTACACCTGCGCGTAGAGCACCTGGATGCGGCGCATGTCCCCCGGCTGCGCCCGCCGCAGGCGCAGGGGCTGCCCGCCGGGCAGGCGCAGAGTGCGTTCGAGAGGGTTCCTGCTCATGCGGATGATTCTATCAAACTACGGGAGTCCGGCTTCCTTGCGCAGCCGCAGGAGCGAGGGGAAGACGGGGTCGAGCGCCAGGGCCCGGTCCAGGGCGTCTTTGGCCTCGGGCAGGGAGTCCTTCGCCCCGGCCTGGCTGTTGACCAGGGCCGCGTAGCCGCGGATGTAGGGGCCGTTGAAGTCCTTGGGGTGGCAGCGCTCCGCTTCCCGTCCGGAGTCGAGGGCCTCCGAGAGCAGCAGAGGGCTCGAGCGCGGGGCCGGCCGGATGAGGTCCATGAGCGTGTTGATGTGCAGGATGCGGTACTTGAGCTCGCAGGGATTGAGGCGGAGCGCCTTCTTGAACTCCAGCAGGGCCGCCTGTGCTTGGCCTCGGCCGAGCGCCTCACGGCCTTTCTGCGTGTGCAGGTCCGCGACCGAGAGCCAGGAGACCGCGCTCATGGAGAGAAGGGCGAAGACGGCGAAGCCCGGAGCGGCCCAGCGCCTGCCTCCTTCCCGCGCGGCCGGGAGCGCCAGCCCGGCGAGGAGCGCGCCCTGGGCCAGGACCTCGAAGGAGATGGGGTTGAATTTCATGGATAGGAACAAGGCGAGCAGGCTGCCGACGAGAGCCGGGGCCGGCTTCCACGCGCCCCGGAACCAAAGGACCACGACGACCAGGTAGGCGGCGGTCCCGAACAGCCCGGTCGTGGCCAGGGCTTCGACCACGTCGTTGTGCGCGTACGCGTGGTGGGTCTCCGGGCCCAGGACCGCGACGAACTCCGGGCTCTTCCGACGCCGGAACTCGAGCCCGAACGTATCGGGCCCGGTGCCGAGCCAGGGATGCTCGCGGAATACCCGCAGGCCCGTGGACCAGGCCTCGAGCCTGGCTCTATCGGACCTCGATGTGGGCCTGGAATGCAGGCGGACGGCGGCGAACAGGGAGAGAAGGACCGCCGCGGCCAGGAGCGCGGCATTGACCTTGCGGCTCCTTCCCCCCGTGAGCAGGAGGTAGAGGCCTGTGCCTGCCGCGGCGGCGAGCCAGGCTCCGCGCGAGCCCGTGGCGATGAGCCCGGCCGAGAGCGCGATCAGGGCGGGAGTCGAGCGCAGGGCTACGGGGAACAGAAGGGCGAGGTACGCTCCCAGGTCCACAGGGCTTCCCAAAGTGGAGACCACGCGCCCGGCGGGGAGGTCGTCGGAGAGAGTGAAGGGCTCCAAGCCGAAGGCCTGGAGCACTCCGTAGACGGAGGCCAAAGAGGCGACCCAGAGGCTCCAGCGAAGGAGCTTTTTTCGGTTGTCCTCGTCCGCGCACCAGGAGGCTGCGAAATAGACCGCTGCGTAGAGGGAGAGGGCCAGGAGCCCGTTCTCGTAGGCGTTGTACCTGCCGAGAAGGCTGAGCAAGGGGTCCATGGAAAAAGCGAAGGACGCGGATAAGGCGAGGCCGAAGAACAGAAGAGGTCTGTCGAGAGCCGTGGGCCGGGCCAGGCCGGGCGAGCGGAGCAGGCCTGCGGCGGTGAGGCACAGGCCGAGGCAGAGGAGGAGGAGCTTGGGGAGGGTGTACTCGGCCGCGAAGAGCCGGCTCCAGCCGAGCGGGGCCGCCGCGACGATGAACAGGCCGATGGCGCAGAGCGCGTGCCGGTCTTGAGGATGGTCTTTGGCCATGATCAAGGCTGCTGGTCGAGCAACTGCGCGAATGCTCGAGGATAATCCTGGATCCAGGCGTTGTCTCTGGCGTCCTCTAGGAAGGGGCGCAGGTCCTTCGCCAAGGCGGCTGGATCGACCTTGGCCGCTTTCCTGGAGAGGGCATCCAGCACGTCCCTCCAGTGCCGAGGGGAGAGGCCCGCTTTTTTCGCCTGCCGCAGACCGGCCTTGAAATACTCCATGTTGCCCTGGAGCTTGCGGCCCAAGAACCAGATCAGGTCATAATAATCCCGGCCTCGCTCGTACGGCCTCAACAGCGCCGCCAGCGCCTTGCCGGAGAACAGGGTGGGGAGATCGTATTTCAGGATGGGGAACATCTCCCCGAATCTCGAGACGAAGAAGCTTTCCCAGCGTCCCTTCTGCGGCGGCCGGACATCCACCTCGATCTTGATGGACAGCTTTTGGCCCGGCGGGACGGAGAATCCGAACCGCCGCGGCAACCCGGAGATCCCGACCATGGCCTTTTGCACGATCTTGTTCTGCGCGGCCTTGCCGCTGACATCGAACCCTTGTCGGGAGAGTTCCCTCAAAACGGTCGAATGCATCCGCGCGAAGCTGTAAGAAGGAGTCGTCTTGACCAGGGAGAAATCCAGATCCTCGGAGTATCGCCTTAAGCCGTGGCAGATCCTCAGGCAGGTCCCGCCCTGAAAGACCAGCCATTTGGCTTCCGGAGTGCCGTAGATGGACTTGAGGATGAGGATTTGCAGGACCTCGCGGCAGAGGTTCCATTTCTGGGGCTCGGTGAGCCCCGGGTTCTCCTCAATCAGCGCGATGAGTTTTTGCATAGCGTCTTAAGCTGCGCCAGAGTCTTTCGAGTTTCCCATCGGGATAGAGCCGGCGCCAGCGCCCGCCTTTGTCCCAGTCGATGGTCTCGAGGTTCTGGAACCGCGCCTCGCGCCAGAACGCGGGCTCGTCCGAGAGACGGGCCTTGCGGAAATAGAGGTAGTCCAGGAGCGCCTTCTCCGGCTCGGCCAACAGCGTTTTGGGGTCGTATCCGAAGAAGAGCCGGGGCTGGATGTGATGGAAATGGAACCGGCCCCAGACGGTGTCGAAAGACCGGGTCGCCCGCGGCGTGACGAGGGTCGTCTCGAAGGCGGCGTCGGGGAGCAGCCCGCCCTGGCTCAGGGCGGATTCCAGGCTCACATACGCGGGGGGATACAGGGCCGAGACCATCTCCGGCAACGGGTAGGCCCGGTCGGGGAAGGCGAAGACGCCGCGGCGGATGCGCAGCAGCCCGCCTTTCTTGACCCAGCGATGGATGTTGAGGCGCAGGGCCTCGGGGGAGTCCTCATGGGCGACGATGCGGGCCTCCGCGAACGTGAAGGCTCCCTTGAGCATTTTTTTCTGGAACAAGGAGAACCGCATATTTCCGATAATTATCATAACAGATAATTATTGTAAATGCAAGGGCGTCGGACTCACTCGTGCAGTCATGCATCTCCGGCACCTAAAACGCTTGTTTCCTGAGCCTCTTGATCAGATCCTTGAACGTCGGCCCTGGGGCCAACAGCAAGGTGTCCATGCGCTCGAACTCGCTCTCGAAAAGGGCGTATATCCTCGGGTCGTTGAGCGTGAATGGGCCGCGCGTCCGGAACTCCTCGGCGTCCGAAGCCTTGAGCTTCTGCTTCTTGTATCCCTCGTACTCGGACGTGCCGATGAACGCCTTTACGCGCGGCGCCTCCAGCAGCATGTAGAGGTCATAGTAGTGGCGCAGGAAATGCCGCGGCCTGTCTTTTTCGGGGTCGCCGCGGTCGCGGTGCTGCCGGAAGCGCCGGCAGATCGTCTGCAGCTTGTCGACGAGGGTGTATTCGGGGTTGAAGCACCGGACCCCCCGCGCGCGGTTGTCCGCCACATCGAGGCCGGCCTTTAGGACGCGGTCGAGCGCCCAGCTGCTGAAATCGCGCGGCTCGTTCGGCGCGGTCCTGTCGAAGCCGACTTCCAGAAGGACCTCGGGCTTGAGCCCCGCAAGGAGCCTGAAGCGCGGTTCGTACTTCAGCCCGATGCCGCCGTTCTGGGCTTTTTCGTCGTCGTATGCCGTGTCCCTCGCGACCGTGATCCCGGGGATCTTGATCCTCGCGGCCAAGTCGTCATAGAAGCCCAGGCGGGCCTTGACGCGGGCGGGCTTGTCGCTCTTGAGGTCGAGCGTCGGCGGCGCGTCGAAGCGGATGTCGATGTCTTCCGAGAACCGCTCGATGATCCCCCAGCCCTTGGAGAGCGACGTGCCGCCCTTCAGCTCGAACGTCAGCCCCGATCGCTGGAGGCCCCACAGGCAGTGCATGACCCAATAGTCCTTCTCGACGACCGCCTCTTCCAGCCCCGAGTCGTCCGCGACGGACTTGATGAGCGACTCGGCGTCGCTGCGCTCGTGGAAGAACTCAGGCATGGGGCTGCGTCAGCTCGCGTCTCGCGGCAGGGCTGCCGTAGAGGCGGAGGCACTCGGAGACCTTCGCGCCGTCGAACTCGGCGAGATGGGTGCGGAGGCCCCTGCGTACGGCCGCGACGTCGTCGGGCAGCTTCCGGAGGTGGTTGAGCAGATCGACCAGCAGGTACTCCCTGCTGAGGGTCTTCGGATAGGCGGGGACGAGGCGGAACTTGAAGCGCTTCCCGCCGAGGCGGAACTGCCCGGCCCGCTTGTGGTTGTACACGATGTAGGCGTTGTGCACCTGGGTCAAGCCGAGGCCGAGGTCGGTGAAGTGGTTGTAGGAGGTGAGCAGGAAGTCGTCCGTCTTGAGGAAGGCGCGGACGAGTTCCTGGTTGTCCGGAGGCTCGGCGCCGAGCGCGTTCTTCTTGGGCCGGCAATAGAGCCCGAAGCCGAGCCTGCGCACCTCGCCGCTTCCGACGAGGGCCTTCAGGTCGCGGTCCAGCGCCGTCGAGAGGCCTTCGAGGTCCCGCCGGCGATAGACTCGGCCCGGCCGCATGCCTTTCTTCAATCTCTCGGGGCTTTTCACGGGCGATCCGCCGTCGAAGATAGTATAACGGAGTCCCCGCTGGATTGCAAGACTTTTAAATTAAAAACTCATGCAACTGCACGGAGGCCGAGGCGCTGCGGGACTCATGCAGTCATGCATCTCCGGCACCTCTACTGGAGGAGGCGGTAGCGGACGATGACGATGCCTGAGCCGCCGGCGCCGGAGCCGCAATTAGGGCACTGAGGCGTGTTGGCGGCGGACGTCCAGTAGGAACCGCCTCCACCGCCGCCGCCGGTGTTGGGAAGCCCGGGAAGCAAAGAGTTCCCTCCTGTCGGGGTGACTCCACCAGGATATTGCAGGTGGGTATAGTACGTGGTGGAGCCGGCGCCGCGGCCACCGCCATCATAACCGTCTCCAGCACGTTCAGAGCTGTTGCCGCTCCCGCCGCCGCCGCCGGCATAAAAGACTAATGAGCCCGATATTGTAAAGCCCATCCCACGTCCCCCATTTCCGTCTGGCGCGCCATTAGGGGCAATGGTAGTATTAACTCCAGCAGAACCGGCGCCGCCGCCGCCGCCGCCGGTATATGCGACATAAGAGCGCCCGCCGGGATTCCCATATCCGCCTGCTTGAATAGCTTGTCCGCCGGCATAGGGGGCGGGGCCATAGGCGCCGCCGCCGCCGCTGCCGCCATCGTAACCGGGCGCCGAAACTCCAGTGCTTCCCCCACCTCCTCCGCCGAGCGCTGTCAGCGCGTCGAAGACGGAGTTCTGCCCGTTGTTGCCTCTGCTGATGGTCGCATAGGCGATCGCAACGCCGCCGGCTCCAACGGTCACAGTCTTGGCGCCTGCAGAGACATAATAGGATTCTCTGTAAACCACGCCGCCCCCGCCGCCGCCGCCGTTGGCATTGGTCGTGTTGTGATTGCCTCCGCTCCCCCCGCCGCCGACCACGAGGACCTCGAGGTAGCCCGGGCTGGTGACGTTCAGCGATCCGCTCCCGGTGAAGGTGTGGATCTTATAGGGCACTCCTTTGTCCACGATTGAGGTCTCTGTCCCGCCTGTGGCGACCGGCGGGGTGGCGACCGCCACCGTCGTCATCCACCCGGCGCCGTTGTAGAACTCCACGCTCGAGTTCGAGCTGTTGAACCGCAGCATGCCGGTCGCGGGCGTCGCCGGCCGCTGTGCCGAGGTGCCGACCGGGAGCTTGATGGCGCCGGTGCCGCTTACATCCAATGTGGCGGCGGGGTTCGTGGTCCCGACGCCCACGCTGCCGCCTCTGGTGACGGTCATCAGCGAATAGAAGTTGCTCCCCGCGTCGTTGTCCGTGCCCACGGAGAACACCTGGCTCCGGTTGTCTATGGCGAAATTCTTAAGGTCGGCCCCTTGCGAGGTATCGGTCACCAGGATGGTGCTGTCGCCGCTGCCGCTCCCGGAGACGTTCAGTTTCCTGACCGGGCCCGTGGTCCCGACGCCCACGCTGCCGTTGTTCAGGATGTTGAACCTGGGGCTCCAGACGATCGGGTCGCCCGCGCTGTTGGATGTGGCGACTTCGAAAGTCCCGCTGTACTGGCCGAGCTTGACCGCTTGGCCGCCGTAGCCGGCGAGAGTGACATGGTTCCATTGCGTGCCGTTATAAGTGGCGTTCTGAGCCCAGTAGCTATGATACGGGACCGCGCCGCCTGTGAACCCGAAGCGGTTGTAGGCCGTGGGGTCGAGGTCGGTGCCCATCCCGAGCTCGGTGTTGGGGGCCTGCAGCTGGAGCCTCGTGACCGGGTCCGTGGTCCCCATGCCCACGTTGCTGTTGTTGAGCACGATGCTGCTCGTGAGCACCGCGAACTCCGGCCGGCCCGTGACGGGGTGCGACATCTGGAGCAGGGTCGCCTCGTTATCCGACGCATCGGAGACCGTGGCATCCAGGTCGATGGCGGTGCCGCGGTCGACCGTCTTCATCCTCCACCGGTAGGAATTCTCGTAGTTCGCCGACAGGACCAGGTTCGTAGCGGGCGTCCCGTTGCCGAAGATGTCCAGCTTCCCGTCGGGCGACGTGGTCCCGATGCCCACGTTGCCGCCGCTGGCGATCTTCATGTGCTTGTTAGCCCCGCTGTCCTGCAGCACCAGATCCGTCGAGTATTGGAGGGTCGGCTGCCCTGCGCCGAGCTTGCGCAGGTACAGGACCGGGTCGTAATCCGAGCTGTCCGCGTTCACCGTGATGATCGGATGGGCCGTGGTGTCCTTGATCTCCAATCTGGACCCGGGGTTCGTTGTCCCGATGCCCACGTTGCCGCTGAACAAGCCGGTCCCATTGGGCGAATTGAAGCTGATCTTCGCGTTGCTGTCCGGAGCGGTCCCGGTCGCGTCGTTGGCCGGATTCCCGTCGAAGATGCTGAGCCAGTTGAGGGTCTTCATCGCGAGCGTCCAGCCGCCGACCCCGAGGGCCTGCGAGGTGCCGAAGAGCCCCAGCTTCCAGCCGAACGCCCCGGGCGTGGATGGGGGATCGGAGGTTATGGCGTCGCTGCCGGCCGCCCCGATCATGCCGCGCACGTCGAACTTGAGCTGCGGCTCCGTGGTCCCGACGCCCACCTTGCCGTCTCCCTTGACCGTGAACACCTCGTTGCCCGCGGTGATGTCCTTGGAGACCGTGAACACGTTGTCCGCGGCCGCGGCCGTGGGGCTCGACACCGCCAGGCCCTCCTTGGCGATGATGTGCCCCGAGACGTTGATGTGGCCGATGTCCGAGGTCCCCGGGGTGGAGGGCTGGAGCGTCACGGAGCCCAGCGGAGCGGCTCCGATGATCGAGGCGTAGGCGCTGCCGTTCTCCGAGACCTTGAGCTTGTTCGTGGCGATGTCGTAGTACAAAGACGCCTGTCCGGACCCGGACACCGCCGGGACCGTGTTCATGCCGCGGATGTTGAGGGTCGGTATGGCCGACGGCGTGAGCGTGGCGTTCAGGTCCAGGGTGGCCAGGGGATAGGTGATGTCGTTGATGGCGACCCCGCCGAAGGAGCTCACATAGACGCGGTATTTGCTGTTGAGCGAGTCGTAGATGCTGAAGTCCTGGATATTGTCCTTGGAGGCGTCCGAGAACAGGGCCCACCGGTCGGTGCCGTTCTTCGAGAAGAGCAGGGCCCCGCCCGCGCTGTCGAAGGGGCTCTTGTTCTCGATGAGGATGCTCGCGCGCTGGGCCGTCTCCGAGACCACGTGCAGGGGATAGTCCGGGCTCTTGGCCCCGATGCCGACCCTGCCGTCGCCCTTGATCACGAACATCTCGCTGCCGGGAGCGGTGTGCGTGGACACCGCGAAGAGCGTGTCCGCGGCCGCCGCGCTCGCGCTAGACACGTGCAGGCGCGCGTCCGGAGCGGAGGTGCCGACGCCCACCTCGCCGGACTCCTCGACCCGCATCCTCTCGTCGGAAGCCGAGGTCTTGAGCCGGATGGCCCGCTCCGTGGTCTGGAACGTGAGCTGGTTCAGGTCGTTGTTGAAGAGCGTGGTCACCGCGGTCCCGCCGCGCTGGAACGTGATGTTCTGGGTGTCGGTCCCGGCCAAAGTGTCGTTGATGTTCAGCTGGACCCCTCCGGCCCTGTCCAGCAGAACGGGATTCCCTGTGACGTGCAGCACGGTGGAGGGAGCCGAGTTGCCGATGCCCACCCGGCCTGCGCCCACGTAGAACGTGGTCCCGACCTGCAGGTTCGCGTTCGTGTCGAGGATGAGCGAACCGGTGGTGGTGAAGGTGCTCTTGGCCGCGCCTGAGCCGAACTGGGCGTCCCCATTCACCTCCAGCTGGGTCGCGGGCGAGACCGTCCCCACCCCCATGCGGCCGTCGGAGTCCAGCGCGAGCCGGACGATGTTGGCCGTGGCGTCGGCGATGGCGAGCTTGCCGCCGAACGGACCTTGAGGGTAGGCGTTGCCGCCGGTGAAGAGGTCGAAGCGCCTGGGGGTCGAGACGTCGCTCATGACCAGACGGGCCATGCCGCCGTCGAAGGCCTGGACGAGGGTGAAGGCGTCGCCGGACTCCGGCTTCTGCGCGATGGACGCGCCGTTGCCGATGGACTGGATGGAGCCCCGGACGTCCAGCGCGGCCAGGGGATCCGAGGTCCCGATGCCCACCAGGCCCGTGGTCGTGGCCACGACCTGGTAGCTCGACGCGTTCGTGCTCAATCGGAGGGTGTAGGAGTCCGCGGCCGAGCCGCGGGACTCGATGCGCGCGCCGGGCGTGTTGATCCCCACCCCGACCTTCCCGAACAGCCCCGTGCCCGTGAGGTTGAGGTTCCCGGTGTCGGCGATGCCGGGCGTGGTGCCTTGCAGGGTCACGGCCCCGCCTACGCCGCCGATGACGTTGGTGAAGCCTGCGCCGCTCTCGGAGAGCACGAGCTTGCCCGAGCCGGAATTGAAGTACAGCTTGGCTTGGCCGACGGCCGAAGGATCCGCGGTGGCCATGCCGCGCAGCACCAGGGCCCCGTCCACGTCCAGGCGCTCCGAGGGAGAGGCGGCCCCGATGCCCACCTTGCCGCGTCGGCCGTCATGGCCCCGCCGCTCACCTTGCCCAGCGACGCCGCGTCCGAGAGCAGCTTGGCGTTGGTGACCGCGTCCGCGGCGAGCTTGTCCGTGGCTACCGCTCCATCCGCCAGCTTGGCCGAGGTGACGGCCGCGGAGGCGAGCTTGTCCGTGGTCACGGCCCCGGTGTAGAGCTTGGCCTCGATGACCGCCCCGTCCGCCAGCTTGGCCGAGGTGACGGCCGCGGAGGCGAGCTTATCCGTGGCGACCGCCCCGTCCGCCAGCTTCGCCGAGGTGACTGTCCCGTCGGCCGGCGTCACGCCCGTGAGCGCCGAGCCGTCGAGCATGGGCAAAGCGCCGGTCAGCTTGGAGGAGCTCATGCCCGCGATCTTGTCGTCCGTGACGGCCGCTGAGCCGAGCTTGTCCGTGGTCACGGCCCCGGTGTAGAGCTTGGCCTCGATGACCGCGCCGTCCGCCAGCTTCGATGAGGTGACGGCGCCGTCGGCCGGCGTCACGCCCGTGAGCGCCGAGCCGTCGAGCATGGGCAAGGCGCCGGTCAGCTTGGAGGAGCTCATGCCCGCGATCTTGGCATCGGTGACAGCCGCCGAGCCGAGCTTGTCGGTCACGACCGCCCCGTCCGCCAGCTTGGCCGAGGTGACGGCCGCCGAGCCGAGCTTGTCCGTGGTCACTGCGCCCGTGTAGAGCTTCGCCTCAATGACCGCGCCTGAGCCGAGCTTGGCGGTGGTGATGGAGCCGTCCGCCAGCGCGGTGGCGGGAAGGTTCGTCAGGCCCGAGCCGCTGCCGAAGAACCCGGAGGCGGTGACCGAGGAGCCCGTATGGATGGTGCCCGTCGGACCGGTGAGGAACAGGGGCTGGTCCGTGCCGAGCGTCACCCCGCCGTTCGCGGTGATGAGCCCGCTGAACGTCTTGGCGGACATGGTGTCCGGGAGCTGGGCGTTCGGGATCGTGCCTTGGTTGATGGCGGAGGCGTTGAGGTTGGCCAGGTGGTTGCCGTCCCCCCAGAAGGAGGAGGCCGTGGTCGAGCCTACGCTCAGCAGGTTCCCGGACTTGTCCACCGTGAGCACGATGCTCCCGCCGGCCTCCATGGCCAGCTTCCAGAGCGTCTTATCCGTGACCACGTTGCGCAGGTTGATGGTGCGTTCCACGGATGCCGGGCCGTCCGAGTCCCAGGCGTGGCCGTGGAGCACAAGCTGCGGGGAATCCACTCCGGGCACGCTACTGGAGGCGGGGGTGCCGGTGGATAGGTAGACGTACTTCTCGAAAGTGTTCTGCCCCGTGAACGTCTGGGTGTCTCCCAGCCGCGCCGCTCCGGCCACGCTGGAGATCGCGCCTGTCGCGATGGGCACGAAGAAGCCTGTGTTGAGCCGGACCTTGAGCGCGCCGTCCCCTGTGGAGTCGTAGAAGAGGCGGCCCGGAGCCGCGGCCGGGTCGGAGGCGAGGTTGGCCAGGGTGATGAATCCCGAGGCCGAGAGGCTGACTGGCGTGGCTCCGCCGACCTGGAGGTCGCCGGACATGATGTCCCCGGTCTTGGCCACCTTGGCGGCCAGGTCCGTGGTCAGGCCGGAGATCTTGGACTGCGAGATGGCGGCCGACGCGTTCACGTCCGCGTCCATGAGGGTCCCGTCCACGACCTTGGCGCCGGTGACCGAGTCCGCGGCCAGCTTGGCCGAGGTCAGGGCTCCGTCCTGGATGCGGTCCCCGGCGAACTGGCCGGAGCCGATCTTGGAGGCGTCGAGCGAGGGGATGTCCGCCGCGGCCCAGGTGCCGGCGGAGGAGACCTTGGACTTGGCGATGGCGGCGGCGCCGGCGATCTGGGCGTCGGCGATGTTGCCCAGGTTCGCGAGCGGGACGAGCCCGCCGGCGTCGAGCCTGAGGAGCTTGTCGGCGGCGTTGAAGATGTTGCCCTGCAGCGTGACCGACGAGACCTGCAGGGTCAACTGGCTGGCCGCGGTGCCGAGGCCTGAGAACTGGGCCGGGTCCGAGGTGACTTGGGCGAGGCCCCCTCCTCCGGCCACGCTGCCCGTGGCCAAGGCCACGAACACGCCGGAGTTGAGGCGGACCCTCAGCGCTCCCTCTCCCGTGGAGTCGTAGTAGACGCGCCCCGGCGCCTCCGTCGGGGAGACGGAGAGCCTGGCGAAGGTGAGGAAGCCCGAGGTGGAGAAAGTGCTGGCCTTGACGTCGCCGATCTGGAGGTCGCCGGACATGGTGTCCCCGGCCTTGGCTACCTTATTCGGGTCCGTGCCGTTGACGCCTGTGAGCAGGGAGCCGTCCAAGGCCGGGAGCTTGCCGTCCGTGGTCGTCCGGACCAGCTGGAGGTTCCCGTTGAAGATGTTGCCCTGGAGCGTGACCGAGGAGGTCTTGAGCGTCAGAGCGTTGCCGGTCGTGCCGTCGCCGCTGAACTGGTTGCCGTCCGAGAGCACGGAGGCCAGCCCGCCGCCGGCCGCGCCTGTGGAGATCGGGACGAAGCCCACTCCATCCAGGCTGATCTTGAGAGCTCCCTGGTTGGTCGGGTCGAAATAGATGCGTCCTTTGGACGCGCCCGGGGCTGCGGTGAGGTTGGCCAGGGTGACGAACCCCAAGGTCGAGAAGGTGCTGGCCTTGGCATCGCCGACCTGGAGGTCGCCGGACAGGGTGTCCCCGGTCTTGGCCACCTTGGCGGCCAGGTCCGTGGTCAGGCCGGAGATCTTGGACTGCGAGATGGCGGCCGAGGCGCTCAAGTCCGCATCCACGAGGGTCCCGTCGAGGACCTTCGCGGAGGTGACCGCGCCTGCGGCGAGCTTGTCCGAGGTCACGGCCCCGTCCTGGATGCGGTCCCCGGCGAACTGGCCGGAGCCGATCTTGGAGGCGTCGAGCGAGGGGATGTCCGCCGCGGCCCAGGTGCCGGCGGAGGAGACCTTGGACTTGGCGATGGCGGCGGCGCCGGCGATCTGGGCGTCGGCGATGTTGCCCAGGTTCGCGAGCGGGACGAGCCCGCCGGCGTCGAGCCGGAGCAGCTTGTCGGCGGCGTTGAAGATGTTGCCCTGCAGCGTGACCGATGAGACCTGCAGGGTCAGCTGGCTGGCCGCGGTGCCGAGGCCTGAGAACTGGGCCGGGTCCGAGGTGACTTGGGCGAGGCCCCCTCCTCCGGCCACGCTGCCCGTGGCCAAGGCCACGAACACGCCGGAGTTCAGGCGCACCTTGAGCGCGCCTTCGCCGTTGCCGTCGTAGTAGATGCGTCCGGGAGCCACCGCCGGGGAGGCGGAGAGGTTGGCGAAGGTGAGGAAGCCCGAGGCTGAGAAGGTGCTGGCCGCGGTCCCCCCGATCGTGAGATCGCCGGAGATGATGTCCCCGGTCTTGGCCACCTTGGTGGGGTCCGTGGCGGAGACGTTCATGAGCAGAGAGCCGTCGAGGGGCGGGAGCTTGCCGTCGATCGTCGTCCGGACCAGCTGGAGGTTCCCGTTGAAGTTGTTCCCCTGCAGCGTGACCGAGGAGGCCTTCAGGGTCAGGGGGCTCACCCCGGTGCCGAGGCCTGAGAACTGTTCGCCTTCCGACGTCACCTGGGCGAGGCTCCCGGCCACGCTGCCCGTGGCCAAGGCGACGAAGACTCCCGTGTTCAGCCTGACCTTGAGCGCGCCCTCGCCGTTGCCGTCGTAGTAGATGCGTCCGGGAGCCACAGCCGGGGCTGCGCTCAGATTGGCCAGAGTCAGGTAGCCCGAGGCCGAGAGCGTGCTGGCCGCGGCGCCCCCGACCTTGAGGTCGCCGCCCGCGTTGACGACGCCGAGCGTGCTGGCCCCGGTCACGAACAAGCCTCCGGTGACGAGGACGTCCGTGGAGACCGAGACCATCTTGGAGAAGGTGTTGTACCCGGTGAAGGTCTGGTCGTTGGCCAGGTACACGTCCCCCCCGCCTCCTCCTCCCGGAGCGACCCAGGCGCCGTTGTAGTACTTGAACTGGCTGTTCGTGGTGTCGTACCAGAGGTCGCCCACGCCCGGGCTCGCGGGAGCGGCGGCCGCGGAGGTGTAGCGCTTGCCCGAGTGCAGCAGGGCGTTGATGGCGAACGGGCTGGCGGCGAGCTCCTCGCGCGGGGCCAGGGTCGTCCCATCGATCGTCACCTCCAGGTAGGGGGTCGAGGATTCCCAGTCCACTCCGGAGGGCTCGATCAGGACGAAGAAGCGGCCGTTGGTGAAGTTCACGGGCATGGTGGCGCTGGTCCAAACGGCGACGCCGTCGGCCGCCTGCGTGAATACCTTGAAGACCATGTTGTGCGAGCCGGTGAGGGGCACTCCGTTCTGGCGCAGGTTCCCTTGATAGGAGAGCTTCTGGACCAAGGCCTGCGCCGGCTGGGCGGGCCCGAGTCCGAAGGCCAGGGCGCAAAGGAGCGCGGCCCGGCCGAGGCGCTTCAGATCGAGTGGTGTATGCTTCATGGCATCACCTTATAATCATCAATTTTCCGGTCTTGCGGTTGGACCCGGCCTGGACCACCCAGATGTAGACCCCGCTGGAGACGCTGCGCCCGCCGTTGGTCTTCACGTCCCAGCACATGGAGCCTGTGGTCGAGGTGATGTCCTGGCTCCGCACGAGCTCTCCGGCTAGATTGTAGATGCGTATCGCCCCCTCCGAGGGGACATTGTTGAAGGTGATGCCGCCGCTGCAGTTGCCGCCGCCGCTGTTCGGGCTCCAGGGCACCGGATAGGCGTAGACGCTCCCGACATCCACATCCGCCGCGCCGATCATCGCGTACACGCTGAAATGCGGGATGAAGGCGCTGAGGGTCTTGTTGCCCGCGTCCACCGAAGAGTCCGGGACGCGGACCCAGAGGCGTTGGTCCTGGTCCAGGCGCCAGAGGTGCAGGGTGTGCGCCCGTATCGGCGGGTTGGACCCGTCCACGATGCCGTCCCCGTCGGCGTCCGTGTACTTGAGACTCAGCGAGGCGAAGGGCGAGAGGGAGCCGTCGTAGAACTGGTCGTCCTCCTGGATCATGTTGAGTTCCACGACCCCTTGGGGAGCGGGGATGAAGGAGGGCCCGAGCGCGTTGCGGAGCTTCGCGTTTGCCTCCCGGATGATCTCGGAGTCCACGCGCTGCGGGGTGGCTTGCGGGTCCGTGTTGATGAAGAGGTCGAAGTCCTCCGGAGCGGCGGTCTTGG
>JBAZKS010000014.1:0-83811 GCA_041650695.1 Elusimicrobiota bacterium | reverse complement strand
AGAACGGCTTAGTTCCGTCGGAGGCTCCGCCTGGAACACTTAATTTCGGAGTCCACTTTTGAGGTTTAAATCCTCAAAAAACAGTCCACTTTTGAATCTTAACTGACACCGATAATTGATAGTATTGACAATTCCGGGAGAACCGGTTATGTATATAACCTGCGCGCGTCACGCGCGCCCAGGCGCGTTCTGATGGCATTGATCCCGATGCGACCTCCGCAACGGTGGCCCGTGCACCTCATGGTGCTGGGCTTCGTCCTTGGACTGATGACCGAGGGACTCCTGTTCCTGCGGGGGCATTGCGCACGGGCCGAGTTCCTGCTCCTGGAGGATTTCCGCGTCCTCGCTTTCGTTTCCCCGGGCGTGAGCACGAGCCGCCGCAAGCTGATGGAGGAGGAGCTCCTCGCGCTCCCGGCCACGGAGTCCCTGCGGTACGTGTCCCCGGAAGAGAGCTTGGCCGAGATGGAATCGGACGACCCGACGCTCTCGCAGTCCGTGGCGGTGCTGGGCGATAACCCCCTTCCGGGAGCTCTGGAGGTGCAGCTGATCCCGGAGCGCCTTCCGGGTTTGAAGGGCTGGCTCAAGGACGCGGAACGCATCGACGGGATCGCCGAAGTGGTCTACAAGCAGAGGCAGTTCGAGGCGATCGTGCAGCTGCAGTTCTACCGCCGCTTCATGGCGCTGGTGCTGAGCCTGGCTGCCTGCGTGTGGGGTTTTGCTGTGGCATGGCTCCTGGCCCGAGCGGGACTGCGTCCGGGGGCTCTGGTCCAGGGGCTGTGGCCTTGGGGCGACATGCTCCGGCGCGCGGCGGCCGGGGGGGCGGGGACTGCCGCGGGAGCCGCGGCGGCGCTGTTGGCGGCCTTGCCCGCGAATTCGGGCGCGTTGCTCCATGCATGGCCCGCGGCGTGGCTGCAGGCGGCGCTCGTGTTCTCGGGAGCGGTCGCGGCGGGCGTCTGGGGGACTCCCCCGCTCCGCAGGAGCTCCCGCACCGTCCAGCCCGGCGCGGCGGCATCCTCACGCGAGCTCACCCTGTTCGGCGCGTTGTGTCTGCTTCTCATTCCCGGGCCTGGGTCCGCAGCCGCTCCCATCAGCGCGAAGCGCAGGGAACTCAAAGCCATCAACGAGGAGATGGACCGCAAACGCAAGGAATTCGATCTCCTGCAGCAGCGGCAGGAGGATCTGCGGCGCGACCTTTCCGATCTGCAGAAGAAGCGCCGGCGTTCCCAGCAGACCATGGACTCCCTGCGGTCCGAGCTGGAGGATACCCACCGCAAGAGCGAGCGGTTGGGCTCCCAGCTCTCCGTCCTTGAGCGGACCCACGGCGGGCAGCGCGAACTCCTGGCGGATGAGCTCGGGACCCTGGTCCGCCGTTCGGCCGGGCAGTTCGCTTTCTACGGCTCGCAGGACCTGTGGTCCGGGTCGTTCCGCCGCGCCGCGATCCGCGAGAAGACTCTCTATTTGGCCCAACTGCGCGTGGTACAGGGGCGCGCCGCAGCCGAGCACGAACAGGCGGTCCGCAGGAACGGCGAGTTGACCTTGCGTGCCCGCCGGGCTCTCTCGGAGTTGGGCGTCCAGCAGAAGCGTCTGCGGCTCGCGGAGAAGGACTATCGCGAGGTCCAGAAGGACGCCCGGATCACCCGCAAGCGGCTCCAGGAGCTCACGGAATCCGCCCAGGCCCTGACTAAGCTGCTCAAGAGTCTGGGGCGTTCGGCCAAAGGCGGGAAAGGCCAGGGGGGAAAGACTCCGCCGGTGTCGAAGCACTCCCTGCCTTGGCCGATACGCGGGGATGTCGTCTCGACTTTCGGAAAGAGACGGGTCCCGGAGTTCGACTCCTGGGTCATCCGCAACGGGATCGAGATCAAGGCCTCCGGCGAGACGGTCGTGCGGACGGTGGGGCGCGGGAAGGTGATCTTCGCGGGGCCGTTCCGGTCCTATGGGAACACGATCATCGTGGAGCATGGGAGCGGGTTCTACAGCATCTACGGGTATCTCGACAGGATCGAGATCCGTGAGGGGGATAGCCTCCGGCCGGACGAGAGGCTGGCCACGGTCGGCGGCCCCAACGGCGGCCGAGGGGCCCTCTATCTCGAGCTGCGCCAGGGAGGCGTGCCGCTCAATCCGATCGTCTGGTTGGAGAAGAGGTGAATCGAAGCTAAGGAGCAGTGGACCATGGAATCCATCAGAGGACGTTGGCTGAAGGCGGTGCTGGTCGGAGCGCTCTTGGGCGTCACCCCGGTGTGCCTGCCGCGGGCGTACGCCACCGTGGACAAGACTTACGAACAGCTCAAGCTTCTGGTGGACATCCTCGACTACATCAAGGAGAACTATGTCGAGGAGGTCAAGACCAAGGACCTCATCTACGGGGCGGCGACCGGGATGGTCAAGACCCTGGATCCCTTCTCCCAGTTCATGGATCCGGATCTGCATAAGGACATCAAGACCGAGACGGAAGGGCAGTTCGGGGGTCTCGGCATCCGCATCGGGATGCGCGAGGAGTGGCTCACGGTCATCACCCCTCTTCCCGGCACTCCCGCCTATCGGATGGGCGTCCTCCCCCAGGACCGCATCATCAAGATCGCGGAGGACAGCACCAAGGGGATGACGCTGGTCGAGGCCGTGCAGAAGCTCCGCGGCAAGCCAGGGACGCCGGTGAAGATCACCGTCGCCCGGCGCGCGTCCGAGGACGAGAAGACCGAGTGGACGACCAAGGAGTTCACCATCACCCGCGAGGTCATCAAGATCGAGAGCGTGCAGTCACACCTGCTCGACAACAAGATCGGCTACCTGCGCGTCATCGAGTTCAGCGCCCATACCTCCGAAGACGTGCGCGAGATGATGGAGAGCCTCAAGAAGGGGGGGGCGAACGCCCTGGTCCTCGACCTGCGCAACAACCCGGGCGGCCTGCTCACGGCCGCGGTCGAGGTCGCGGCCTTCTTCGTCGGCCAGAGCAAGCTCATCGTGTACACCCAGGGCCGCCATCCGGAGAACCGGCAGGAGTTCCGGTCGAACACGGAGGCTCCCTACGAGCACTTCCCGATGGTGGTGCTCGTCAACGGGGGCTCCGCGTCGGGCAGCGAGATCGTGGCGGGAGCGCTGCAGGACCACAAGCGGGCCGTGGTGGTCGGGGCCAAGACGTTCGGGAAGGCGAGCGTCCAGTCGGTCATCCCTCTCGCCGACGGCTCCGGGCTGAGGCTGACGGTGGCCAAATACTATACGCCCAGCGGCCGTTCCATCCAGCGCGATGAGAAGACTGGGGCGGGCGGGATCGCGCCGGACATCGAGATCACCGTGACGCCGGAGGTCGAGGCCAAACTCCAGGCCCAGAGCGAGATGATCTTCGAGCAGGGGAAGGACGCCAAGTCCATCGTCAAGGAGGAGGAGAAGGCGAAGGATCTGGCTCTTGAGAGAGCCATCGAGCTCCTCCGCGCGAGAGAGATACTGGGGTCCTTGAATCTTACCGATGGGTAAGACCGCCGCACACGTGTCCAAAGCCTTCCGGAGGGACACGGTGCCGCGCCGCCTCCGCGGCGCGGTCATCCTAGGCATCGAGACCTCCTGCGACGAGACCGCTGCGGCGGTGCTGCGCGGCCGCCGCATCCTCTCGAGCGTCGTGTCGACCCAGACGGACGTCCATGCCGCCTTCGCGGGCGTCGTCCCTGAGCTGGCCAGCCGGGCCCATCTGGAGCGGCTTCCGACGGTGCTGGACCGGGCGCTCTCGCGGGCTTTCGGTCCGAAGGGCCGCCTGCGGGACCTGGCAAGCCGGGTCGACGCGGTCGCCTACACGCGGGGGCCGGGACTCGCCGGGGCCCTGCTGGTCGGCAAAGTCGCGGCCCAGACCCTGGCTGAGGTCCACGGGCTTCCCCTCATCGGGGTGAACCATCTGGAGGCCCACGCCTTGGCCGGCGGGCTCGTCCGGGAGCTTCGGGCGCCGTTCCTCTCGCTCGTGGTCTCCGGCGGGCATACCGAGCTTGTTTGGGTACGGCGCCTCGGCCGCTACCGCGTCCTGGGCCGCACCCGGGACGACGCCGCCGGAGAGGTCTTCGACAAGGTCGCAAAGTTCCTGCGCTTGGGCTACCCGGGAGGGCCGGCGGTCGAGAGGGCCGCGCGGCGCGGGGATCCCCGCGCCGTTCCTCTTCCCCGCCCCACGATGCCGGGCACGTGGGATTTCTCGTTCTCCGGGCTCAAGACCGCGGTGCTCTACGCCGTGCGGGACGCCGGCCATGCCGACGGGGAGCGGGTGCGTCCAGCGGCGCCGACGTCCAGGCCGCTTCCGGAGCGCTTCGTGGCCGATCTCTGCGCGTCCTTTCAGGAGGCCGTCGTGGATACCCTGGTGGAGAAGACCCTGCGCGCGGCCGCGCACGCGGGCGTCCGGCGCATCGCCTTGGGCGGGGGTGTGGCGGCCAACGGACCCCTGAGGGCCCGCTTCGCACGGCGCGCGGCGGAGGAAGGGTTCGATTGCGTCCTGCCGCCCCTGTCCTTGTGCACGGACAACGCGGCCATGGTGGCGCACGTGGCCGCCCAAAGGTTCGCGCGGGGGAGGCTATCCCCCAGGCTGGAGGTCGATCCATCGCTGCCCATACGGAGTTGGGCGTGAAGGAGCTGCGATTCTGGGCCCTTCCGGATGCGGGATTCGGCACGTTCTCCCTGTTGCGGGAGCATCTGGCGTTGTTCTGCAGAGACCACCCCGACATCCGCGTCTCGATCAGCGTGGGCACGACCACGGCGCTTTGGGACCATCTGTTCCGATTCCTGAAGAGGCCGAAGGAGCTCCCTCGGCCGGACATCCTCCAGATCCCCTCCCACTGGACCGCGTCGCTGGCCCACCTGGGTCTGCTCCAGGACCTGCGGGAGCTCGACGGCCGGCTTCCGGGTCCGGAACCGCTGTTCGCCGTCCCTTGGTGGATGGAGATGAGGGTGCTCTACTACCGGAAGGACCTGTTCCGCAAGCTGGGCCTCCGAGAGGAGGCCCTTTCCGCCTGGGACGGCCTGCGGGAGGCGTGCCGGACCTTGGCGGAGGCGGGCGGTCCCTGCGGGAGCGTCCCGATCGCCAACCCGAACCCCAGGCGAGGGATCTCCTTGACCGATGTCGCGCCCTGTCTCTGGTCGAGGGGTGCGGACCTGTTCGCGAAGGACCACACCCGGACCTTGCTGCAGAGGCCGGATGCCCGCGCGGGGGTGGCGGACTACTTCGACCTGATCGCCTCGGGATGGATGCCTCTTTCCGGGACGAACGGGCTGGCGCCGGGGGATCTCTTCGAAGGCGCGGCGGCCATGCAGTTCTCGGGGAGGCTCCCTCCCAAGCGGGCGGCCTCAGGCGAGATCGGCGTCGTGCCCTTCCCGTCCACAGGGACCGAGCCCGCCACGGTCGCGAGCGGGCAGAGCCTGGCGGTCCTGCGGGGCAGCGACGTGGCGCAGGAAGCCCTCGGCCTTCTGCGTTCCTTGACCGAGCCGGCAAGAGCGTCCGCCTATGCCGCGGCGATCGGCGCCTTCGCGCCGACCGAGGACGGCCTCGCGCAGGGGCTGGAGGCGTTCCCGGAGTTGAGCCCCGCGTTCGAACGCTCGCAAGGTTTCGCCCGAACCTTGCCGATGGTCCGCGTGATGGGGACGCTCGAGCGGGTGTTCGAACGCTCCATGGACCGGCTTTTGCGGGAAGTCTCCCGCGGCGCCTACGCTCCGGACCTCCTGCACCAGGAGCTCGTCCATTCCGGCGCCGAGATGGACTACGTGTTGGGACTTTATCTATGAGCGGCGTGCGCCAGGAGAAGCGGCTCTTGGAGTTCCACCAGGAACTGAGCCGCTCGTTCCCGAGCCAGGAGGCTCTCTTGTCGGTGGGCTTGCGCTGGATGGCGCGCTGCGTCCCCGTCGAGCGTCTCGGCGTGTTCCTGCCGGACTCGTCTGCGGAGAATCTGCTCCTGCGCTACTGTCTCAACCGGGGCGTCTGGTACGAGATGGAGCAGCAGATGCGCTGCGAGGATGGCGCGTCGTTCGTGCGGCTTTCCCGCGGCGAGATGAGCCATCTCAGTTATCGCTCTCCGCGCAGGCTCCTTTACCTGTCTTTGGGCGGAGCGGACGAGGCCCGCGGCGGCGGGATCGGCTCAGGCCTGCTGCGCTTTGAGCGGCCCGTCAAAGGCAAGGCCTTCACTGCGGCAGAGCGCGCGCTGGCCTCCCGCCTGGCGTCGGAGCTCGGGCGCAGCCTCTCCAGGATGCGCCAGGGGCTCGCGAGCCTCAGGCAGCTCCATCGGCTACAGATGCTCACCGAGCTCTCGGCGGTCTTCGCCAGCTCGCTCCAGATGGAGTCCGGGATAAAGCTCATCCTCCAAGGCATCGTTCGTCACTTCGGTTTCGACCGGGTGCGGCTGTATCTGGTCCACGACGACGTCTTGCGCGGGGAGTTGAGCGTCGACTTTCGCGGACGGGTGGTGAGCCTGCGCTCGGACGAGATCCCGCTGGCTTCGGGCGAGCACCGCTTTGCGCGGGTGCTGCGGGGCGAGGCGCTGGACGCGCACATGAGGCGCTACGAGGAGCGGCTGCTGTATCTGCGGCTGGTCGTCCAGGGCCAGAAGACGGGGCTCCTCATCGTGGACAATCTCCTCTCGCAGCAGGGCGTCGAGACCGAGGACATCGGCATCCTCGAGTCTTTCGCCGGGCAGATCGCGTTGGCCGTGTACAACACCCGGCTCTTCAAGCAGGTGGAGTCGCTCTCGCTCCATGATCATCTGACGGGACTCCCGTTGCGGCGCTATTTCGAGACCCGCATCCAGCAGGAGATCTATCGGGTCGAGCGCTCCGGCGAGCCCCTCGCCGTGGCGATGATCGACGTGGACTACTTCAAGGGGGTCAACGATACCTACGGGCACCAGATCGGCGACCAGGTCCTCAAGACCGTGGGCGGGGTCATCATGAAGAAACTGCGGAAGTTCGATTTCCCCGCGAGATACGGAGGCGACGAGATCGTGGTGTTCCTCCCCCAGGCCGGACCCGAGGAGGCGAACGGCATCATGGCTCGCCTGCTCGCGGAGATCCGCGCGGTCAAGGTCCCGGTGGACTTCTCCAAGGCCAAGGAGATCGGCGTGACCGCCTCCATCGGCATCGCGGTCTATCCCCAGGACGCCCGGACGCTGGAGGCCCTGCTGCAAAGGGCTGACGAGGCCCTCTATTGGGTCAAGTCGCACGGCCGCGACGGAGTGGCGTCGTTCAAGCAGCTGATGCAGGAGCCGGCGAGGCCATCAAACTCATGAAACACAAGCGACTCGTGGCGATCGTATCCGTCCTGGCGTGCCTCTCTCCGGGTCCGGTCCGCGCCTCCAACGAGGAGGTCGGGTTCGGGGCCCGCTCCATGGGCATGGCCGACGCGCTGACCGCGGACTCCGAGGACCTTTCCGGCCTGACCCTGAATCCGGCCGCCGTCGGGCACTTGCGGCGCCCCCAGGTGGAAGCTGGGATCCGCGACATCCACCACATCCCGGCCGGGCCCACGGACCTCAACGGCATGGTCGTGGGCGTGGGCATCCCGATCACGAACCCGTCGCTCCGGGGCGCTTTGGGGCTGAGCTGGACGCACGATATCATCGAGACCCGGTCCATCGACAGGACCCTCGGTCTGACCTACGCGACCCGCTCCTGGCGCGAGATCGGGCCCGGCACGCTCGACGTCGGTTTGACGGGCAAGTCCATCCGCCGCTCCGGCCGGAACCTCGGTGGCAAGGTCTCGAAGATGGGGGTGGACCTCGGCACCCTCTACCGCTGGGGCGACGACAAGTCCTTCGGCCTGTCGCTCCTGAACCTGAACAGTCCGCACACGGATTTGGACGGGGTCGACGACGTGGCGCCGGTCATCTTCCGCTTCGGCTATGTCCAGCGGGTCAGACGCTTCACCGTGGGCCTGGACTACTCCAAGCGCGAGCCGTCCAACGGGTACTCCAGGTACGAGGCCTCGGATTCGGGCGCCATCGGGATGGAGCACGCCTGGGGGACGCCGGGATACGGGATCCTGACCGCGCGCAGCGGGCTCGCGCTCGGACGCCGGGTCCGGACGTGGAACGTGGGCGCCGGTTGGACCCTGCTCGGGGTGAACCTGGATTACGCCATGCGCATCCCTCTCGCCGGCGGACCGCGCTGGGGACACGCCGTGAGCCTGAGCTACCGGTTCGGAACGTGGGACCCGGAGAGCGAGTACGAGAAGCTCCTGCGCGGCGAGATGCGCTACCGGCAGGAGCTGACCCGCGCTCTGGAGTCGGCCGAGGTCAAGCAGTGGAAGCTGGCCGAGGACATCCGGCTCATGCGCAAGGAGATGGAGGACCTTCGGAGCGAGGCCATGGTCAAGGAGATCGAGGCCGGGGAGGCTCAAGACAAGCTTAAGTCCGCCGAGCACGTCATCCGCGTGCGCGAGCTCCAGGAGAAGCAGCGTGCGGCGGAGAAGCGCCTCAAGGAGATGGCCGCCGAGCAGGAGCGCCTCAAGGAGCAGGACAAGAATTACAGGTTCCAGCGTGAGTGGCGCGCCTACCTTCAGCTCAAGAACGAGGGCGTCTCCGAGATCGTGCTGCGCGACCGCCTCAAGCGCATCCTGCGCGACTTCCAGGAAACCGGGGTGGACCTCGGCGAGGCGAACCAGGAGCTCCAGCGGCTGCTGCTGAAGTAAGGTCGGCGCCGCCATTTCGGCGGTGCTGTGGATAACCCGGCATATCGCACATACCTACGCACCGTTTGGCCGGCGGGTGAGAGGGCGAACAATCTGGGCCCTCCGGCCCAATCCGGAGCAGGTCCACCGGCCTATTTGCCGCTAGGTCAAAAGGTCCTACAATCCCGCCCAGGGTAGACAACCCATTCGGCATCCAGAGGAGGAGGTGGCGTACATGCTTAGAAGATCGTGTGCCGTTCTGTGCGCGTTCGGCTTGCTGTGGCAGTCCAGCGTCGTTTTCGCCGGCACCAAGCTCGACTTCGACCAGGGAGTCGACGTCAAAGAGACCCTTCAGACCGTCCGCTCCGAGGGCGCGAATACCGTCCCGGAGGTCGCCCCCGCGCCCGTCGTCGCGAAAGAGGACGCAGATAAGCCGCTGGCCGAATGGACCATCATGGTCTTCATCAACGGGAAGAACAACCTGGCGAGCTACGGGCTCAAGGACACCAACGAGATGGAAGCGGTCGGCTCCACCCCGAAGGTCAACGTGGCCGTGGAGCTGGCCACCATCAAGGCCGGGTCCAAGCGCTACCTCATCGCCAAGGACGACAAGCCCGGAGAGATCACCTCCGCTCCAGTCCAAGACCTGGGCAAGGTGGACATGGGTTCCTGGAGCCATCTCGCGGACTTCGGGATCTGGGCAAAGAAGGCGTATCCCGCGAGGCGCTACATGCTCGTCGTGTGGAACCATGGGAGCGGCTGGAACAAGGAGCGGGCCGAGGTCGGCACCCGCGGCATCTCCTATGATGACGAGACCGGCAACCACATCACCACGCAGCAGCTCGCGCAGGCGCTCTCCGCGATGGGCGGCGTGGACGTCTACGCCTCGGACGCCTGCCTCATGCAGATGGCGGAAGTGGCCTATGAGCTCAAGGACTCCGCGGGCGTGGTTGTGGGCTCCGAGGAGACGGAACCGGGCGACGGCTACGACTACACCGGCATGCTCCAGCGGATCGTGGCGAACCCCGGGGGAGGGGCGGAGGCCGCCGGCCAGGCCATCGTGGATTCTTATCGTGACTGGTATGCGGCCAAGAACCAGGGGACCACGCAGTCTTCCCTGCGGGCCGACACGCTCAAGAATCTCGTGCCGTTGATCGCGGGCTGGACGAACGCGGTCATGCAGGCGAACGAGACGACGGTCATCAAGGCCGCCCGGACTCAGGTGCAGGACTTCTACTACAGCGACAACATCGACCTGCTCCACCTGGTCAAGCTCGTCGGGAGCGCCTCCCAGAACGGGGCGGTCAAGAGCTCCGGCGAGGCGCTCATGCGCTACATCCAGGAGAAGATCGTCGCGGCGAACGGGATCAGCGGCAAGGGCTATGAGAACGCGAGCGGCCTCGCCGTGTATCTGCCGCGCTACTCGGTCAGCAACGCCTACGCGGACCTCGCCTGGGCCAAGGAGAGCAACTGGGACGAGTTCGCGAAGTGGTTCGTCAGCATCAAGGAGTAGCGGGCCGCTGACAGAGTCACGTCGCATGCTCCCACCTGCACCGCGGGGTATGCGGTGCAGGTGGGAGCTCTTTCGAGGTCCCTGACGGCCTAGGACCATTCCCGTCCGCCCCCTGGGACCTTGGCCGCATGTCTAAGTCGAGCTTAACGATTACACTAATGGATGAAAGATGCCGATTGGGATGTCCTGCGGACTCTGCCTCTGGCTTTGCGCTCTGGGAGCCCTTCCTGCGCATGCCCAGCTCGCGAACGCCCCTCTTCCCATGCAGACGGCGCCGTGCTCCGTGGCTCCGTTCAGGCTGCAGTCGCCTTCCCTCGCTCCGCTCGCCCAGCCGCTCGCTCTCCCGGTCCTCTCGCCGGTCCTGAACGCGCCGGCGGCGGCAGCACTTCCCGCCAGCCGCGTCATCCAGGTCCAGGCGGCCGTTCCCGCTCCGCGTGTCGAAGCCGCTGATTCCGCCAAGGCGGTCCTCTATGGATTGGGCAAGGCGGTCGACCAAGCCTCGGGCAAGGAGCCTGGCCCCGCATTTCGGGGAGCTTTCGACGGGGCGGGGGGCGTGCGGAGCTCTCTCCCGGAGAGCCAGGCTTGGACACTCCCGGACAGCGGACCTCTCATGCGGCAGACGCTCGCGGGCAAGGAATACGCCGGCCGGCGCTATACGGACTTCCTGAACGCCACGGCCCTGCGCGTCGAGGGCCGGGAGTTCATCTGGGTGCGCGCCATACGGGAAGGGTACAAGACGCATGTGAGCCCGGCCGGCGAGGTGGCCAACGAGGGCTATTACTCGGACACCCTGCTTTTCGAGGTCCAGCCAGAGGGCGGGATCCGGTTCATCGAAAGGACCCTGGCGTCCGATCCAGCCTCCGGCGTCCTGCTGGAGGACGCCCGGGCCTCGTCCTTCCGCATGCGGGGCCGCGACCCCAAGACCGGGAGGTTCCGGGTCGAAGAGGTCGCGCTCCTAGGTTTCACGCACCACGCCCGGCACGGGGGCATGGAGGAGCGCACGTCCAGGAACGCGTTCGTGCGGCTTCGGACCGGCGAGGATGGGGTTCCCAGGCCTGAACGGGACGCGGCGGGCGGACTCAAGCTCCATTTTCTGAGCCCTGAGCCTATCCTGCATCGCTTTTTCGTGGACGCCAAGAACGGCATCATCCTGCCGAACAGCCGCGGCGACCTGCGCATGCATGCCCGGCACAGGTATCAGGCGGATGACCCGCGCCTTCCCGAAGGCTTCCGGCCTTCGGACTACGCGGAGCAGAGCTTCCCCCTGGGCGCGGACTTCTTGGGGAAGGAGCCGGATTGGACGGCCCTTATGTCGCGTTCGTCCGAACATGAAGTCCTGCGCGCCGAAGGGCTCAAGGAGCACTACCCCAAGGAGAGCCTTTGGCCCGGGAGCGGGAAGGGCCACGGCCCGGGAGCCCAGCCCGTGCGCATCCAGCGCAGGGGCACGCGTCTGTACGTGTCCGAAGGCTGGGGGCATGCCTGGATCTACGCTGGCGAGGTCCCCAAGCAGGTCCGGCGTCTGCTGTCGAACCGGAAGACGCGGTTCGTAAGCTTCGACCACGAGATCCGCTTCCTCAAGGTTCGAGGCAAGAGGAAGCGGGTGTACACGCTCTCCGTGAAGCTTTGGGGCCAGGATCTGGACCGCATCCTCGCGTACCGTGCCGACATGGTTCAGCCCAAGGGAGAGTACGAGACCTCGAACCCCGGAGTGCCGGACCTATGGCACGTCTACCCCACGGGCAGGGTCGTACGCGGGGACGGGAGCGTGGATACCTACGAGGGCGCGGCCGACGCCAACGTGATGCGCAGGCGCTGGGACCTGCCGCGGCTGCTGTCTGAGATGGCGGTGAGTCCGGAGTAACAAAGGAAGGGCGTTAATATTTCCGTCATAGCTTTTCCGCATAATCCCATTAGACTTTAGTCTGGAGCGCCGAGCGGGCCTTCCAAAAAGGGGGACCCGCTCTTACTTGGAAATGGAATCGGACGAGATACAGCGAGAGCTCGACCGGCTCTGGCAGCGCGTCACCGCGGGACCGCCTGAAGCGGGCCTGGCGGACGCGCCCGCCCCGGAGCCGGCCGAGTACGTCTTCTCGGACCCGCCGTCCATCACGCGGGAGGTCTCCGACGAGGCCATCGCCCTCATCAAGAACCAGCACCGGGCCGAGCTCGCGCGGCTCCAGCAGCTCCTGGAGCTCAAGGAGCAGAGCCTGCGGCAGCTCACGGACCGGCTGGCCGCGGCCCAACGCGAGATCGCGGCGCTGCGCCGCCGCGCGGAGCAGGACGAGCGGCGCCTCTACCAGGAGGTGCTGGGCACCTCCGTGGAGCTGGAGAACGCGCAGAAGGCCCTGAAGGGACAGGAGGAGCGTTTCGCCGAGCAGGAACGGGTGCTGCGAGGCGTCGCGGAGGGGACCCGGGCCCAGCTCGCGGCCGAGATCGCACGGTGGCGTGAACTGGAGCGCGCGTGGAACGAGCGCGAGCAGCAGTATCTGCTGGACATCCGCGAGCTGGAGGCCCGCGCGCAGCGGACGGCGGAGGTCGCGGCGCGGCACGAGGGCCAGACGCGGCAGTCCGGCGAGGAGCTCAAGGCGGCCAAGAACGCCGTCGAGAGCACGCTTTCGGAGCTCCTGAAGGAGCGTTCGGACCGCGAGTCGGCGGACAAGGAGCGCGACAAGGCCCTGGCGAGGGTGAAGGAGGTCGAGGAGCACGTGCGCCATCTCCAGAACCTCTGGGAGGAGGAGCGCAAACAGTGGCAGGAACTCTGGGACCGGGAGCGCTCCACCTGGGAGACCCAGAGGCAGGAGTTCGCTTCGTGGGAGGACAAGGTCCGCAAGGAACGGGAGACCTGGCACGCGAACCTCCAGGCTGTCGAGAGCCGGCAGACCCGCCACGCGGAGGGCCTCGCCGATATCCTGCGCAAGTCCTCCGAGGCCGGGGAGAAGGTGACGTCCCTCGTGCGGGTCGCCTCGGAGAAGGTCCAGGAGATCATCGGGATGCGGGAGCGCGCCGCCCAGATGGCCGCGAAACCGAGGCCGCGCATCGATCTCCGGAACGTCTGGAGGGCCCTTGCGGCGGCCGCGCTGCTGGCAATACTATACCCAGCCTACCGCTACGCGACGCGTCTGAGCTTCTCCCTGTTCTCATCGCACGCGCTGGCGGTGGACAGCCCCACGGGAATGGCCTATGACGGCGACGTGCTCATGCTCTTGGCCTGGGGCGGCGAGATCGTCTCGCTCGACCCCGAGGACCCGTCGCGCGTCCTCTCATCGGTGAAGGTCGAGGAGGCCGGGGCCTACCACCCGGTTTCCGCGGCTTTGTGGGGGGATTCGCTGTTCTCCCTGGACTCGGCCCAGGGCCGCATCCTGCGGCACCCCGCCGGATCGCCGGCCAAGGTGGCCATGGGATGGGGCACCCCCGGCCCGGCGCCCGTCGCCCTGGCCCACGACGGGCGAAACCTGTGGTCCTACGACGCGGCCTCCCGGGCTTTCTATCGGCATCTCGGCGAGGGACCGGCCTCCGAGAACGAGGCCTATCAGGCCGGCATGGACATCCTGCCCGGCGCGATGTGCTGGCATAAAGACCGGTTGTGGGTCTACGACGCCAAGGGCGGACAGATGCTGGCCTTCGGAGTGCAGGGCAGGGGCCTGAAGCTCCTCCGCTCGGCTCCGTTCCCCTTCTCAGTCCAGGGCATGGTCCTGACGGTCAAGGCGGCCCGGGAGGGCCGGCAGCGGCTGGAGCTCTGGGCCCTGGCGGCTCCGGCGTCGTCGTCGGAGCCGCCGACTCTCAAGAAATTCAGGGTCCGGGGAGGCTAGGTTGCGGAGCAATGCTTGTCCTGCGCCGCGGATGCGGTATTGCACCGTGTCCCTAGGGAAGACGTTGGACACGTGTGCTGAGCGGATACGGGAAGCGCGTCAGCGAAGGGCTAGAATTTTGTTTAATGGGTTGTCAGCGTCAAGGCGCCGGTCTGCGCAACAATTTCTTTACGCCGTATTAATGAATGCGCAACGGTCGGCGCCTAGACTTATCTTAACGACACCCGTAGCGGCGCATCCATGAGATTCCGGCAACGGTGTTCGGCTTTCGCGTTTTTCCTCCTCGCGTGCCCCGCTTCTTTTGCGGCGGCCCAGCAGGTGTTCGTCTCCCGCATGTGGGTCCAATACCCGGAGATCCAGTGCGACCCGCCCGACTCAAAACAGCACATCCACTGCGATGACACCAGCGGCGTCCAGCCCCTGGGTCCCGGGAGCGGCAACATCTCCAACGATCCGCACATCGAGTTCTCGCAGCCGAGCCCCCTGTCCGGCAAAGCCGACTGCGAGGCCACGCCCGCGGTCTGGCCCTACGGGGACAACAGTTACAACGTCTGCAATAATCAGGTCTTCCTTTGCATCAAGGTCGGCCACTCGAACAAGCAGTCGGGGTCCACCTCTTTCGCTTTGGACTATATCTCCTTCGAGGTGTTCAAGTACGGCGAGGGCTCGAACCCGCTCGATCCGCAGTCCACCCCGCCCCTGCGCACGTTCTACGTCGACAATCCGGGACAGATCCCTGCGGACACCAACTCGGACACCGACCTTTGGAGCGCGCTGCCGCCCATGTGCGTCATGTGGGACGGCAACATCAACATCAAGGGAGAGTTCGGCAAGTCCAACGGGCAGTACGGGTTCAGGGCCACGGTGGCCACGAACCAGACCGGCGCCAGCGGCAACATCAACATCACCCAGACCCGAGCCTTCCCCGGAGGCTGGGCCCTCGACGTGAACAACGACGTGGTGGACACCCGGCCCATCACCGTGGACGTCACCGACGTCCACGTGGTGCGGAGCACGCCCACGGTGGTGGGTACGCTGACCGGCGTGGCTGCGGAGCCGTACAACATCACGTACCGTCTATCGAAAGACGCCACGATGTACCTGTCGATCCACATGACGAACGAGGATATGTCGACCCCCCTCGTCCGCGCCGTGGTCAACGCCCTGCCGCGCGTCGGAGAGGGCGTCCCGAGCGGCACGCTCCAGAACGGGGATTCCTGGAACGGCCGGCACGACAACGGAGACCTGGTCACGCCCGGGGTCTATCTGGCCAAACTGGAGGCGATCTCCCGCGATCAATACGGCTGGGACCGCAGCCACATGGTCACGCGCCAGGTCGCCCTGGATACGCTTGAGATCACAGACATCCGGGTGCAGCCGCTGACCGACCTGGCCACATCCCTCGCCGTGCTGAGCTACGTGCTCACCGAGCCGGCCACGGCCTATGTCGATATCTATCCCCCCGGGACCAAATTCCTGACGCTGAACAACCTCAACACCATGGCGGATGTCGCCCCGGGCACCGCGTTGGCCCTGGCTGGGGTCAAGAAGAATTTCGTTCCCGTGCTCAACGGGGCCGAGGTCCTGCCCGTCCGGCACATCGAGGAGCAGAAGGACTATCGGAAGTCCGTCATCAGCTTCTGGGACGGCCGGAACTCGGCCGGGAGGGTCGTGGAAGACGGAGACTACGTATTCGTCTTATACGCGTCGCTGCCGTCGCAGAACGGCTATCCGTTCAACGGGAACACGAACGATAAGCGCATCTGGGCGACGAACGCCAAGTCCGGGTTCCTGACCGTGACCCGGGGGATGGTGACCATCAGCCAGATCGGGCCGTCCTCGACCGTCATCGGATCCTCGCCTCCGGTCGCCGGTCTGGATCCGTTCACCTTCAGCTACTCGCTCTCCCGGGACGCCATCGTCTCCCTGAAGATCCTCGACAGCACCGGGCTGCAGCTCATCCGGACCCTGGTCAACGAAGAGCAGCGTCCGGGCAACTTCCTGAACCGGGAGCGGTGGGTCCCGCCCACGAACAACAGCGGGCTCGTCATCGCTTCCGGGACCTACATGGTCCAGCTGACGGCCCGGGATCCGCTCATGCCCTCGAAGGTGTCGACCACCACGGCCTTCTTCCCGGTGGACCTGTTCCGCATCACGGACGTCAACGTGACCCCCCTGCTGACCGGATCGACCGACGTGGTCACGCTGAGCTACCAGCTCTCCCAGCCGATGCGCATCGCTTGGAACGTCTATCCGCCCGGGACCGTCATCAACTCCGGGGCCGGCTGGCCGCCGTGCGGCACGCTGGAGCCCCCCGCCGGCTGCGCCCAGATCACGAACGGGTCCGGCGGCCCGGTGAGTCCCTTGATCACCATCAAGGGCATGCGCCCGGGCCGCTTGCGCATCACCGAGTTCTGGGATGGGCGGGACGTCAACGGGCTTTTCGTGCCCGACGGGAGCTACGTGTACCTCTTGACCGCGGAATCCACCACCACCCCGAAGTACTTCGCGACGGACAAGGTCGTCGGCGACCTGACCGTGGCGAGGGGCTCGATCATCTTCCCCATCTTCAATATCACGCCGACGTTCCCGGCCCTGTTCAACTCGAGCCAGACCATCTCGCTGCCGCCCTATGAGATCGACTATTCCCTGACGCGGCAGTCCTCGGTGACCATCTCGATCCTGACCACCGACAGCGCCCCGCAGACCATCCGGACCCTCATTTCGGGGCAGGTGCGCGACGCCAACATCCTCAACCGGGAGTTCTGGGACGCCCGCAACGACGCGGGGAACTTCGTCTCGCCGGGGTTCTATACGGTGCGCGCCGTCGCCGAGGACCTGGCTTCGGTCATGTCGTCCGGATCCACCGCCCAGCAGACGGTCTCCGTGGACCCGCTGCGCATCTACGACGTGGCCATCTCCCCGCTGCGCCCCGATTTCGGGACCGCCCTCATCGCGTACCAGGTGTCCGAGACCATGAAGGTCTCGCTGAAGATATACAAGCCGAAGACGGTCTTCGATCCGAACGGGAACCCGACTCCCCCGGAATCCGTGAGCCTGGTCAAGCGCATCGTGGGTGTTCGTCCCGCCCGGACCGAGATCAGCGAGATATGGGACGGGACGGATGAGGCGCTGTCCCCGGTCCCGGACGGCAATTACTTGTTCAAGATCGTCGCGTCGACCGACGTCGATGCCATCCATAGCCGCACGGGAGATGTGAAGGCCGGAGCCGCTCTGGCGGAGGATCTGATCATCTCTGAGATCCCGGTGGTCCTCGGGGCGGTCCCGAATCCGGATGAATACTTCGAGAAGTATACCTACATGTATCCGAATCCGGTGGGGGAGGGGGGGTCGGCGAAGATCCACATCTTTGTCCCGCTCGAGTCGAACGTAAGCGTGAAGATTTACAACATCGCCGGGGAGCTGGTTTGGACTCGGGACCTCGGATTGCAAAGCAGCTCTACGGAGACAAGCGGCGCCGGTTCCACCTCGGGCTTGGAGTGCGATTGGGATTTGGAAAATGACGCGGGGCGCGCGGTCGCGCCAGGCGTGTATTTCGTTTTGGTCCGCGCTAAATCGACGAAAGGCGATATGTCGTTGTTCCAGACCGTGAAGAAGGTCCTGGTCAAATGAGGAACGGCCGGATGTCCCATCGGGTCGCGGGCGCGCTGTTCTGCCTGCTCTTCGGGACTCGCGCGGCCTGGGCCATCGATCCGGCGGCCGGGACCGGCGGGGCGGCGTTCATGAAGCTGGGATTGGGCTCTGCCCGCGCCCTAGCCCTGGGGCGCGCCTATGTCTCTTTGGCCGAGGGGACGGAGGCCATCACTTGGAACCCGGCCGGACTCGCCCTGGCGCAGCAGCGGGAGTGGTCTTACTCTTACTACCGCTACATCCAGGGCATCAACTCGCCGATGTACATGGCGTACTCCCATCCTCTCGGGAGGACGGTCCTGGGCGCCAATATCGCCTACATGAACACGGGGTTCGAGGACGGGGAACTCCGTGATGAGTTCGGCCGGCCGAACGAGGCCAGCGAAGCCAAGGTCCAGGACGGGTTTGCGACGATGAGCATCGCCAGGTCTTTTTGGTACGAGAAGGTTTTCTTGGGCGCCAGCCTCAAGGGAGTCTACGAGGACAACGCCGGGACCATCCACGACGTGATCGTGGGCGATCTGGGGGGTCTGCTCCGGCCCAATTCGTACGTTTCCTTCGGCTTCGCGGCTCAGAACCTGGGGGCCAGCAACTCGCGCATCGCCCGCATCACCCGGGTCGGCGCGTCGATGCGCGTGATGGGCCTGCTGACTCCGAGCCTGGAGATCACCAACGCGTCGGACGGTCCGACCCGGCTGGGCTTGGGCGCGGAGTTCCTGATGCCGGAGGAACTCCTGCAGGTCGGGCAGATCTACCTGCGCATCGGCTATCACAGCACGGATGATCTGGGGCAGGCCTTGGAGAAGGACCGGAGCTTCATGTATCCTTTGGTCGGCTCGCCGAAACTCAGCTTCGGCCTCGGGCTCTTCACAACCCAGGCTTTCGGATATGGACTGGGCTTCGACTACGCGCTGGTGTCCTTCGGGGCTTTGGGCATGGCGGACATGATGACGTTGAAGGTGAAATTCTAATGGATATAAAAGGGTTTCCGTATCCCGGGGGTTCCTTGACGAAACGGGGAGCACCTGTTAGACTGTAATACCGTATGGAGAACATTGTATATAACATATGGCGGAGAGCGTCCCGAGGGCAGGCATTGGTCGAATACATGCTCATGACCCTGATGCTCCTGTTCCTGTTCACCGGGCTCTATCGGGTGCTCCAGGGGCAGTTGAAGACGCTGTTCGCAAGGGCGGGCATGGCCATTTTGAAGGCGTACTACTAACCGAGGAGGGTGGCCGTATGTTCATGTGTGAACTCGTAGGAAGGGTGGTTGCAGGGCTGCAGGAGCGCATCCGCAGCCGGAAGGGCCAAAACACCGTCGAGTATC
Organism: Elusimicrobiota bacterium; assembly: GCA_041650695.1. Lineage (GTDB taxonomy): Bacteria > Elusimicrobiota > Elusimicrobia > UBA1565 > UBA1565 > JBAZKS01. The sequence goes on along the minus strand of JBAZKS010000014.1, from coordinate 64,891 downwards.
TTATGATGCTCGCGGTCATCGTCGGCGTCATCCTGGTCATCGGGAAGATGTTCAAGCCCCAGATCAGCGGCATCTTCAATCAGATCATGGGCATGATCTCAGGGGCTGCGTCGACTGTCGGGACGGCGAACTAAGACTTCGCCCTAAGGCGGATACCTCCGCCGCGGGCGGGAGGACTTTGTGGTCCGGAGGAAGGGACTGGTGTGCCCGCGCGGGAGCGCGAGAGGGCAGGTGCTCGTCGAGGTCCTGCTCATGCTCCCGATCTTCCTGTTGCTGGTGTTCACCGTCATGGAGATCGGGCATCTCGCCTTCCGCACCATCCTCCTTCACCACGCCGCCTATGAGGTGGCGAGGGTGGGTTCGCTCACTTCGTATCCCGTGGCGGCGCTGCCGACCTGCACGGCGCCGAGCCCGAACAGTTCAGCCATGTCGAAGGTGCAGAAGTCGATATTGCCGAGGGCCACGCTTCGCTTCGAGAAGAGGCCTCCGAGGCACGGCCAGAAGGACCCGCAGGACGGCTGCATGAACTGGGACCTCGTGGTGACGATGACGGACGACGTGCCCATGATTTTCCCGATGACCGGGATGATCCTGGGGAATGTGAACCGTCGGCGGGGGCGTCGGCTGATCGCTTCGGTGGCGATGCCGATCGAGCGTCCGCTGTTCGGAGCGAAGAGTTATTAGTTTTGACAAGGGTGGAGTGTGCGGTACTAAGGAGCTCGCATCATGGAAAAAAAGGGTGTATTGATCCCTCTGGTCCTCGCCATCGGCGCGGCCGTCGTGTACCTCATGGTGCTGACGAGCCGAGAGAAGCAGCTGTCTCGTTCCTATGAGAACGCGACGGTCCTCATCGCCCGGGTCGACATCCCGGAGCGCACGCTCCTGAAGGAGGACCTGGTCGCCACCAAGGCGATCCCCAGGAAGTTCATCGAGCAGGACGCCTTCGAGATCAAGGCTCCGTCGGACATCAAGCTGATCTCGAACCTGGTCACCCGTGTCCGGGTCCCGAAAGGCAACCAGGTCTCGAAATCCGCGCTGACCTCGCTCTCGCCCACCTCGGGCCTGAGCGTGAAGATTCCGCCGGGCTATCGCGGCGCGGTCGTGCCGGTGGATACCGATCTCTTGAAGCTGATCAAGCCCGGGGACCGGACCGACATCCTGGTCACCTTCGACGCCCTCATGGCGGACAACCGCAAGGAGAAGGTGACGGCGACCATCCTGCAGAACGTGCTGGTCCTTGGGGTCGGCTCGGACCTGGGACAGGGGATGACGGCCGCCGACTTCGGCGAGACCAAGAAGAAGGACGACCAGACCGCGGCGTTCGCGGAGAAGGGGGTGTTGAGCGTGGCGCTCAATCCCAACGAGGCCCAGTATCTGGCCTTGGCCATGAAGCAGGGGGAGATCACGGTGATCCTCAGGGGGTTGGGCGACATCGAGATGCACCCCATGGAGATGGCGAGTTTCAGGAAGCTGTTCCGTTAGCGCCGAGAAGGCCCGACCAGGGGCTTGAAAGCCTCTGGACGTGTGACAACGGTGAGACATCATGACTCTACAACGGCTCTATAGGATCGCGTTAGCCGCGGCCATAGCCGCCTGCCCGCTCGCCCGGCTCTGGGCGCAGGAGGAGCCTGGCGCGGAAGGCGCACCGGATCAGCAGGAGGTGATGATCGCGGTCAGCGCGGATGTCGTTGAGATCAGCGGCTCCATTTCCAGGGACGTGGGCTTCAGCTGGGCTCCGTTCACGACCGGGATCAACTTCGCGGAGAAAGCGCCCATCCCCGGCATCATCAAGGTGGCGGACTTCGAGCGCCTCACGCAGCTGCAGACCTCGCTGAAGATGCTGGAGACGGAGGGCAAGGCTCAGCTGCTTTCCAACCCGAAAGTCATCACGAAGAACGCCACGCAGGCCAACTTCGTGGTGGGGGGAGACCAGCCCTATCCGGTGACGAACAACCAGGGCGTCGGCGTGGAGTTCAAGAAGTTCGGAGTCATCCTGAACATCCTGCCGGTGGTCAATCCCAACAAGAAGGACTATATCGACGCGCAGATGCAGTTGGAGGTGTCCAATCCCGACTTCTCGAAGCCGGTAACGGTGGGCAACACGTCGGTCCCGTCCATCGTCACCCGGCAGATACAGACCGAGGTGGAGATCAAGAGCGGCGAGACCATCGTGATCGGCGGGCTCAAATCGAGCTCCAAGAACGTGACCAAGACCCGCATCCCGTTCATCGGCCGCATCCCGATCCTCGGAGCGCTTTTCACGATGACGAACGTCATCGAGGAGCAGAAGTCGCTGTTCCTATTCGTGACTTTTGAGATCGTGCAGTAGGCGGTGCCGTCGGATGGCTGAACAGAAACCGATCCCGGGGATCTTCATCCCGCCGGGCCTGGCGCCGAAGCCGGGTCCCGGGCCGTCAGGCCCGGCGCCGTTGCCGGCCTGGCCGGTGCCGAGCACCCCTGCGCCCCCGCCGTCCGGCCCCGCCGGTCCCAGCCCGGCGCAGCAGCCTCCGTTCCCCGCGGGTCCCTTGGCCATCCCGGGCGTCGGCCCTCCGGACGCTCCGGGGCCTGGCCCGGCGGCCATGCCTCCGGCGGCGATCCCGGACCAGCTCCCCGCGACCCGGCGCAGCGGTTCGGGGGGCAAGCCCCCGGATGGGCGCATCATCGTCTTCTCCGGTCCGAAGGAGGGCGTCGGCAAGACGACGGTGGCGCTCAATCTCGCCCTGGCCTGGGCCGGGACGCAGAGCCGGAACGTGATCGTCGTGCAGCTCGACCCGCTCTGCCGCAACGAGCTCCCGTTCATGCTGGGGCTCCAGCCGCCGACGCTCGCGAGCCTCTCGCAGCTCGTGGGGAAGGATGTCGCGGTCCTGAGCAAGCTGCTCAAGGGACGCATCCCCATCTCGCAATGGGGGGTCGGGGTGCTTCCGCTCGGGGGCAAGCGCACGGAGATCGCCGGGGTTTCGCTCCAGCTGGTCATCCCCGTGCTCGAGAGCCTCAGCCAATCCTACGACCTCTTCATCGACGTGGATCCCTTCTTCCCGCTCCAGATATTCGCGTTCGACATCGCGGACGCCATCTTCTGGACGTGTCTGCCCCAGCGGGCTCACTTCGAGGCCACCTACGGCATCTTCCAGGATTTGAAGTCCCTGCACTTCGCCCTGGAGCGCTTCGACATCGTGGTGAACCAGGCGAACCTCCCCGGCGCGCTGGCTCCCAAAGAGGTCGAGAATTTCTTCATGCAGGCCCTGAACAAGAGGATCCTCTCCTACATGCCCTGGGAGGACCTGCTCCCCGAGTTCGCCAATACCGCGCGCATCCTGGTGGTCGAGCAGTACCACTCGGACTGGGTCAAGGCCCTGCGGCCCCTCTTGGGCCGCGTGATGGAGACCCGGCCCGTGCATAAGGATTGGAGTTCCCAGAACCTCATGCAGCTCGCGGGCGGGGGGGAGATGGTGTTCATGGGGAACCTCGGCGGGGGGGGCGGATCCGCCATGACTCCCGCGGAGGTCGACGGAGGCGATTCGGGCGCCAAGATCATCTCCCGGCGGACCGATGTGCCGGCTTTCTGGGACGAGCTCAAGGGCAAGATGCACAAGAACGTCGTCACCTCGATGGAGACGGAGCGCATCCGCGTCTCGGACAACGCGACGCGCAACAAGGAGGTCCGGGACAAGGTCGCGAGCATCATCGAGAACCTCCTTCAGAAGGAGACCAACCTTCCTTTGACCCGCGACCAGCGCGCCCGCTTCGTCCAGGAGCTCATCGACGAGATCCTGGGTCTGGGCCCCATCGAGGAGCTCATGCGCGACCCGACCGTCAACGAGATCATGGTCAACGCGCCTGACCGGGTGTACATCGAGCGCGCCGGCAAGCTCGTCCTCACGAAGATGCGCTTCCGCGACGACGACCAGATCGTGCAGGTCATCAAGCGCATCGTGGCCCCCATCGGCCGCCGCATCGACGAGTCCGTCCCCTTGGTGGACGCCCGCCTGAAGGACGGCTCGCGCGTCAACGCGATCATCCCGCCGTTGGCCGTGAGCGGGCCGACCCTGACCATCCGGCGCTTCGCCAAGAAGCCTTTCACGGGCGAGCAGCTCGTCCGCATGGGCTCGACGACCCCGGAGCTCCTGGACTTCATGGCCTCCTGCGTGAAGATACGCAAGTCCATCATCATCTCCGGAGGCACCGGTACCGGGAAGACCACGTTCCTGAACCTGCTTTCGAGCTTCATCCCGGTCCATGAGCGCATCATCACGGTCGAGGATACGGCCGAGCTCAAGCTCGAGCAGGAGCATTGGGTGCGCCTGGAGAGCCGGCCGCCCAACGTCGAAGGCAAGGGCGAGGTGACGATCCGCGACCTCGTGAAGAACTGCCTGCGTATGCGCCCGGACCGGATCGTGGTCGGCGAGTGCCGCGGCTCCGAGGCCCTGGACATGCTTCAGGCCATGAACACGGGCCATGAGGGCTCGCTCTCGACGATCCACGCCAATACTCCTCGCGACGCGCTGACCCGCCTGGAGGCCATGTGCATGATGGCCTCGGCCGAGCTTCCGGTCTGGGCGATGCGCGAGATGATCTCCTCGGCCATACACATGATCGTGCAGCTGACCCGGTTCCCGGACGGCGTGCGCCGCGTCACCTGGGTCACCGAACTGACCGGCCGCGACGGCAATACGATCCTGACCCAGGACCTTTTCCGCTACTGCCAGACGGGCGTGGACGAGAGCGGGAAGTCCCAGGGCTTTTCCACGGGCTGCGGCAAGCCGCCGAAGTTCTATCACGAGTTCAAGCTGGCGGGTATCGAGCTTCCGCTCTCCCTCTTCGCGAAGAGGCCGGACGCGGATCAATACCTCCACGGGACGGGAAAATGAAACACTGGACGAAATGGGTCGTCGTCGGGCTTTTGGCCTGGGGCGCGGCCGCCGTGCGCGCTCCCGGAGCGGCGGGGCAGGGCTTCACGCGAGCGCAGATCCACGACATCATCGACCCGCAGAACGGCGCGGAGGCGCGCGCCCAGTACTTCTACCACTATTTCAAGAAGGAGCGAGACGACAGCCTCAAGCCGCCGCCGTGGGTGGACGAGGTGCTGGGCGCCATGCTCAGCCGCCCCGTGTGGCAGGACCCGGAGGAGGGTGTGCTCAACGAGGCCCAGCTCTGGCAGGCCCCGGTCTCCGTCCTCTACGAGTTCTTCGAGCATACGCGCAAGACATTCCCAAAGGAGTTCAGCGGGGAGATGCGGCCCCCCTACACGCTCATCAAGGATTACGAGGACAGCCGCGTCCGGTTCCAGATGGCGCTGGACCGGCTCTACCGCGCCCGGCTCGGAGATTCGCTCGGCGGCCGCGGCCGAGCCGTCATCGCGACCTTCGACCTCATCCTAAAGGAGATGGACTCGGTCCTCGACGCTCTGACGAGTCAGGACCCCAACCGCTACGTGGACGCGGTGATGAACATCTCTTATCTCACCCACGAGGCCCATTCGATCCTCCATCGGGCTCCGCGCGGCTATGAGCCGCCGATGCCGCCGCAGGAATCCTCCACGCGCGCCGCCCCGCTGTTCTTGAAGATCATCGGGGTCGCGCTCATCTTCGTCATGGCCTGGAGCTGGGGCAACCTCAATCAGAATTGGATCGCCGGCAAGTTCGATGAGAACGTGGAAAAGAGCCGGAGATGGGCGCGCGAGTTCAACCGGCAGTTCGTGACGGTCAAGGTCCAGTACCTCATCTTCACGCCCATCGCGGTCGGTCTGGTGCTCGGCATCCTGACCTTCAATATCTGGGGCTTCATCCTCACGTCCATCGGCGGCGTCTACGTGGGCCTGCGCGGCCCCGAGTGGCTGCTGCGCTATGTCCGCTACAGACGCGGCAAGGGGGTCGAGGCCCAACTCATGGACGCGATGATCCTCATGTCCAACGCGCTCAAGTCGGGGCTCGACATCGTCCAGGGCTTCGAGCTGGTGCAGCGCGACCTCGTCCCGCCCATCTCCGAGGAGTTCGGGCTGGTGCTCAAGAACTACTCTTTGGGCACTCCGTTCGAGAAGGCGCTGGCGGGCATGGAGGACCGCATCGCCTCGCGCCTGCTTTCCTATATGATCAAGGCGATCGTGATCCAGCGCAGCGTCGGCGGCAACCTGACCAAGATATTCGACCGCATCGTGGACAACATCCGCGAGGAAGGCAAGCTGGAGGAGAAGGCCCAGGCGTTGACGGCCCAGCAGCGCATACAATCGGTGGTCGTGGGCATCATGCCGTGGGGCATGCTCGTGATGATGTGGATCTTCCAGCCTGACATCATGGCGGATTACTATTTCACCCCGTTGGGGGTCATGACCGTCGCCTTCTGCGCGGTGTGGATGACCATCGGGATGGGGATCGTCCGCAAACTGGCGGACATACAGGTGTAACCATGGGAACACAAGCGTCTCAGATATTCCTTTACGCGATCGGGCTCCTGGGCTCGATGGCGGTCTTCACCTTCGTGCAGCGGCTGGTCTCGCCGCCGCAGGAGGACTCGAGTTCCCTGGCGCGCCTGGCGCCGCGGGGCCCGGGCGACATCTCGCCCTGGGAGTCCTTGAACCCCCAGGGAGGTCTCATCGAACGCCTCGACATCTTCCTGGTCTACAACTTCAAGCTCGGCGAGAGGATCGAGACCCTGCACATGCTGCTCGGCAAGCCCGAGAAGCTGGGCCCGATCAATATCCTCCACCAGAAGGAGATCGTGGCCGCGCTGGTCGCCGGCTTCGCCTACTTCATGTCGGAGAAGTGGCAGTTGGCGCTCATCCTCGCGCCCATCGCCTTTTTCCTCCCGGACTTCTTCTACAGCGGGCGGATCCAGGAGCGGCAGAGGGACATCATCCGGAACTTCCCGGCCCTGGTGGACTTGGCCGCGCTCACCATCGAATCGGGCTTGGACTACATGACCGCCTTCGAGCGCATCATCCAGGCCGCGACCAAGCGCAGCGAGCTCGAGAAAGAGATGGAGGCCATGATCCGGGAGATATCGCTCGGCTACGCGCGGCGGGAAGCGCTGCGGCGCCTGGCCCGGCGCACGGGGCTGCAGGACATCCGGTCCTTCGTCGGCCTCATCATCCAATCCGACGAGCTGGGCACCAGCCTCGTGGACCTCTTGAGGAACTTCTCGGCCGACATGCGCTTCCGAAGGCTCAACAATGCGGAGAAGGCTGCGGCCCAGGCGTCGACCAAGATGCTCGTGCCGATCTTCTTCTTCATCTTCCCGACGGTCTTCATCCTGATGCTTTCGCCCATGGTGAAGAGCGTCTTCAAGTCCGGAGGGCTGGGGTTCTAGGACCATGAGGGTCGCATTGCTGGCGTTCTGCTTCGCGTTCGGCCCGCTCATCGCGAGCGCGGCCGAACAGGAGAAGACTCCGGACGGGGGAACGGCCGGTCAGGAGAAAGCGGTCACCATGGAGAGCCTGTTCCTCGACTATTCCAAGACCGAGCTCGGGCCGCTCTCCACCACGGACTCCAAGCGGAAGTATCTTTATACCATCCAGCTGGAGAAATCCCGCTTGACCCACAAGCTGCTCAAGGCCGTTTACGACAACGCCTACGAACTCTACCGGCAGGGAGACTACGACGGGGCGCGCGAGCTGAGCGGCAAGATACTGCACATGGACCCCTCTTTCCAGGACGCCGCGGTCCTGCACCAGGCCTCCGCGGAGCTCAAGGGCACCTCCAAGCCGTTCCTGTCCGGGAAGCAGCTCGTGGAGGACCGGTTCGAGGAGGGGATGGCGCTGTATCGCTCAGGGCGCCTGATGGAGGCGTCCAAGAAGTGGGAGCAGTCCGTGCAGCTCTCTCCCGGGAACCTCAAGGCGCGCTACTGGCTCAAGAAGGTCCGCGGCGAACTCGCGGACGAGCACTTCCGCCGGGGACAGAAGGCGTATCGGCAGCACCGTCTACGGGACTCGCTGGACCAGTGGTACGCCGCGCTGGTCCTGGACCCCAAGTACCCGCGCCTGGTCAATGTCATCTCCAAGGCGGAGATGGAGCTCCGGCGCGAGGAGGCCAATGAGAAGCTGCAGCAGGCCCTCAACCTCTACGGCCAGGGAGATACGAAGCAGGCCCTCAAGCTCCTGGATGAGGTCCTGAGGATCGAGCCGGGCGAGGAGAAGGCCCAGAAGCTCATCGCCGAGATCCGCCTGGAGATCGCCACACAGCACGTGGCGCAGGGGCGCACGCTCTACAAGCAGCGGCAGTACACCCAGGCCATCACGGAGTGGAACAAGGCCGTGGAATTCGGCTACGACCCCCGGCGCGCCAACGTCCTGATCGCGCGCGCCCGGAACCAGATACGGGTCGAGGCGGAGGAGAGGCGCCGCAAGGCGGAGGAGGCCAGGCGCCGCGAGGAGGAAGCGCAGCGCCAGGCGGAAGAGGAGGCGCGGCGGAAGGCGGAGGAGGAGGCGGAGAAGCAGAAGCAGGCCCAGCAGGCGATGGTGGACGCCACGCCTCCGCCCGCCGAGGATGTCAAGCCCGAGCCGTCCAGCGAGGATCAGAAGCGCCAAGCGATCAAGCATTGGCACACCGGGATCATCTATTTCCAGAAGGGAGATTACGCCAAGGCGCGCGATGAGTGGCTCCTCTGCAAACAGTTCGACGCGACGAACGCGGACTGCCTCTCCGGACTCCAGCGCATCGACAGCAGCTTCGGGGGTCCGTGATGACGCTGCTCGCGACGCTCGCAATCCTGTCGGCACCCGCCTTCGCGAGCGATACGCGGGCGGCCCGTGCGCCTTACGCCGAGCCTCAGGCGGCGCAGGACCAGGCGGCGTCCGCGCGCCTGGCTTTCCGCCATTGGGATGCGGGGGTCGCGCACGTGCTCGCGGATAGGCCCGAGGAAGCCAGGAAAGAGTGGAAGGCCTGCCTGGAGCTGGACCCGAAGAGCCTGGACTGCCAGGCCGGCTTGAAGCTCTTGGGCTCCGAACCCGAGCCCGAGCCGTCCAACGAGGATCAGAAACGCCAGGCGACCAAGCACTGGAATATGGGGATCATCTATTTCCAAAAAAGCGATTTCGCCAAGGCGCGCGATGAGTGGCTCCTCTGCAGCCAATTCGACCCGAAGAACATGGATTGCCGGACAGGGCTGCAGCGCATCGACGGCTCATCCTCGGCTCAACCGAATCCCGCCGCGGCTTCCCCCTCGGCGCTGGCTCAGCAGCTCTACGAGAAGGGGGATTACGAGGGCGCGAGGCGCGAGGCGCAACGGGCCTTGGTGATGGACCCGAGCGACGTCTTGGCCCGCACCGTGCTTAGGCTCGCGACCGACCGCAAGCCCGTCCCGGCGAAAAAGAGCGCGGACTCGGAGGAGTCCCGGCGCCAGGCGGTCAAGCACTGGCACAGCGGGATCATCTATTTCCAGGCCGGCGAGTATGACAAGGCGCGCGACGAGTGGCTCCTTTGCGGGCAGTTCGACCCGAAGAACGTGGATTGTCAGGCTGGGCTCACGCGCATCGACAGCACGCTGGGCGGACCCTAACCATGAAGCTGGCGACCAAGTGGTTCCTGTGGTACCTGGGCATCGGGGTCTACGTCCTTTTCCTGGGCGGGATCTTCTACTACAACCTGTTCAAGTGGACTTTCGACGAGAAGCTCAAGCAGCAGTGCATCGACCGGGTGAAGACCCACGCCTTCACGCTCATCAAGGGATTGACCAAGCGGCAGAACTCCATCACCATGGACGAGTTCGATATCATCAACAACGATTTGGCCAAGGACGAGCGCGTGGCCTCGCTCCTCTACCTGAACCGCTACGGCGAGGTGCGCTGGTTCAAGGATCCCGGGCTCATCGGGCAGTCTTTCGACGAGTTCACAAAGATCATCCCGATGCCTACGGACTCGATCGAGCAGGCGTACATCACCAAGACTCCGAAGGTCAGGGCGGTCCCCAATCAGCCTCTCTACGAGATCGCCATCCCCCTGGCCGTGCGCGGCGAGGTGGTCGGGATCGTGGACATGCAGATCTCCCGCCAAGGCGTGCGCGCCGTCATCGCCCAGGCCATGAACAAATACGTGCTGGGCGCCTTGGGCGTGCTGTTCCTGCTCGGCATCCCGCTCTATTTCTTCCTGCACCACTTCGTCATCAACCCGATGCTGCATCTGAGGGATTCCATCGAGGCCATTTCCTTCAAGAACCTCGACCTCAAGTTCCCTCCGCGCAAGGACGAGATCGGCGACGTCGCCTCGGTCTTGAGCGTGTTCCTGCAGAAGGTCAAGGCCGAGCGGGCGAACGTGATGGTCAAAGAGAAGCAGCGCGGGGTGGCTGAACAGCGCTGGTGGCAGTCCATCCTGATGACGATCGTCTCCAAAGAGCATCGCGCCATCGTGGTCGATGAAGACAACTCGGTGCTCTATACGAATTTCCCGCTGGCGGCGCAGACGGACCCCAACGCGCGGCTGCACCTGCTCGACGTCATCGACAGCCAGCAGCAGGACGTCCTGCGTCTCGTCGGCGTGGCGTTGGACCGGCCGAACCAGATGGTGGAGACCGATACCATGTTCCGGCAGGAAGCCTGCCACGTCCGCGCGGTCCATCTAGAGGAAGAAGGGGAACTCCGGCGGACGCTGATCCTTTTCGAGCCGAAGAAGAGCCTCGCGGGTCCGCGCTAGGCCGCGGTAGCGGCCTGGTCCTGTGCGGATATCGGAGGTTGCGTCAGGAATCGGGCTGTTTGCCGAGCGCCTGCGCGGAGCGCAGGTAATACTTGCGAAAATCACATATTATTGCTAGGTTAGACAGCAGACTGGCGCAATTAAGGAATAAACGAGTACATTGGGGGGAGCATGAGCTATCGCATCCGCAGGATTGACCCGTTCTGGATCGCCCACCCGGCCGTGATCGCGGTGATCTTCATCGGCTTGATTCTCGGTCTTTTCGGGTACCAGAAGGGCAACAACGTCCTTCTCTTCGTCGGCGGCGGCGCCATGCTGATCGGCGTCCTGGTGGCGACCCGGCCCGTCGTCTCCGGCGTCCTTGGAAGCCTGGGGGTCTTCGGAGGGTTGTTCACCTTCGTCCTCTTCCCCAACCCGCAGCTGTCGGAGACGCCGGTCGTCTGGAAGCTGGTCTCGACCGTGTTCTTCGCCCTCCTCTACATGGGGCTCATGGACGCGTTGATCCTGCTGGTGGCCGCGCTCTACAACTTCTTCGGGGGCGCCTTGAAGATGGGCGGCATCAACCTGGAGATCGAGGAAGCCACCGAGGCCGGCGAAGGCGAAGCGTGACCGGCGCGTAGCGCGCGGACGGACGATGAGAATAAACATCTTCTGCATCATGCGCGATCCCAATCGCGCGGGGGTCCTGCTGGAGGCCCTTTCGCGCAACGGGTTCACTACGAACATCGTGCACAGGGCCAAGGAACTCCAGAATCTCCTGGCGCAGAGGAGCTGCGACCTGCTGATGGTGGGTCAGCACTTGGCCGACGGGGACGGGCTGAATCTGGTGCAGTCCTTGAGACAGCGCGGCCCGTCGCGGCAGCTGGCGATCGTGGCGATGCTGGACCCGACGCCGCCGCCGGGATCCAGCGAGGCCGGCTTGCCGTCCAAGCGGCCTTTCGCGGGGTTCGGTCCGGCCTCGGGGCAGGTCCGGCAGGCTCCGTTCCTGCAGGCGCAGGCGGGCGGCGGGAAAATGTCGCTGCGTCTGCAGTTCTTCCAGGCCGGCGCCGACGAATGCCTGGGGCTGGATCAGGATGTGGCCGAGTGCGTCGCCCGCATCAAGGCGGTCCTGCATCGCACGATGTCCAAACCCCAGGAAGAGATCCTGCGGATGGGGCCGATCGAGCTCAATCTCACGAGCTACACCCTGCAGGTCAACGGCAAGAACGTCCCGCTGACCTCCAAGGAGCTCGATCTCCTCTATGTCTTCTTGAGTTCGCCGAACCGGGTGTTGAGCCGGCCCTATCTCATCGAACGCGTGTGGGGCTACAACTACTTCGGCTCGCCGAGGACGGTGGATGTCCATGTGCGCCGGCTGCGCGAGAAGCTGGGCAAGGCGGCTCATTTCATAACGACGGTGCCTTGCGTGGGGTACAAGCTGATCCCGCCCGGGTCGCTGATGTAAGGGGGCTTTCATGGCAGAAACCAAGCCGATCAGGCTCTTGATCATAGACGACGACGCGCACCTCTCGGAGAGCCTGGCGGAGGTGCTCGAGCTCGACGGTTTCGAGTGCCTCGTGGCCGGGACCGCGAAGGACGGCATCGAAGCCGCGAAGAAGAACAACCCCAGGGTCGTCATCATGGACATCCAGCTCCCGGACTCCAGCGGATTCCAGATCTGCCAGGAACTGCGCAGGCACTCGCGGGAAGCGATCCTGATCATGATGACGGGCCGCTTCCTCTCCGCTGAGGAGAAGACGCAGGGGTTCGAGCTCGGGGCCGACGAGTATCTGATCAAACCCTTCGATTTGCAGGAGCTTTCCGTGCGCATCCGGCAGCTGTTGTCGAGGAGCCGGGGCTGAACGGGCGTCTGCTGATGTAGGCCGTCGTCGGACGGAGCGTCACTGCGGCCATGATCTCGCACAACGTGCCCAGGCGAGGGAAGCTCGCCTACAAGTTCGTCCTCTGGTTCCTGCTCGTCTCCCTGGCTCCCATGGGGGTGCTGGGCTGGCACTTGGTCAATATCTCCCAGAACGTCCTCAAGGAAGAATCGCTGCGCAACCAGGAATCCTTGGCGGTCGGCTTCGCCGAAACGGTCTACAACTACATCACCACGTTCCAGAACGTCCTCGCGGTGGCTTCCCGCCTCGAGGGGTTCGCGTCCATGGACTCCATGAAGCAGGAGCGGCATCTCACGCGCGTGATGCAGATGCACGCCGCGGTGCTCGAGTTGTCGGTGTTCGAGAACTCGGGCCGCGAGACCGTCCGTTTGGGGAGGTACCTGGGAGACACGCCGCCCCTTAGGAATTTCGCGGACGAAACGCCCTTCCAGGTCGCCATGCAGAAGGGAGAGTACATCGGCGGCCTGCAGCGGCTCCAGGGCCTCTATCCGACGCTGACCATCGCCCTCCCCATCGTGGAGACGGCTCCCACGCAAGCCCATGTGCGCAAGGGCGTGCTTCTGGGCAAGGTGAGCCTCAACGGGCTCTCGCAGATGCTGCATCAGGAGTTCCCGGAGAAGGGCCGCAGCGAGGCCGCGGTGGTCGCGGGCGACGTCAAGGACAGCTTCCTGGTCGCGCATTCGAACCCGAACGAGGCCTACCGGAGGAACGCCTCAATCGCGGAGGAGATCCTGAAGGTCATCATGACGCAGAGCCAGAAGAAGGGCGGCGGCAAGATCGAGCTGGCCGACGGCAAGAGCGTGCTCGGGGCTTTCGCGGAAGTGAAGGACGTGGGCTGGATCGTCTACGTGCAGCAGCCCATCGAGACGGCCTACCTCGCGGCGACCCAGATGCGCCGGCAGATCGCCAAGGTCTTCTTATGGGTGGTGGTCATCACCCTGCTGCTCTCGCTGGCCGTCGCGGGCCACATCACCCAGCCCATCCGGGCCTTGCGGAAGGCGGTGGACCGCTTGAAAGCCGGTCAGTTCGAGGACCTCCCCGAGATGACCCTGACGAACGACGAGATCGGCGATCTGGCCCAGTCGTTCCTTCAGATGAGCGAGTCTCTTAAGGAAAAGACGGGGGAGCTGGTCCATGCCAAGGAGGAGCTCGAGAAGTTCACCAAGTTCCTGGAGAAGCGCGTCGAGGCCCGGACCCGGGAGCTCAAGGCCGCGCAGGACGAGCTCATCAAGAAGGAGCGGCTCGCCGCCATCGGGCAGATGGCCTCCGTGGTGGGTCACGAGATCCGCAATCCCCTCGCGGTCATCAACAACTCCATCTTCTACATCAAGACCAAGTTGACCAAGGACAATCTCTTGGACCAGAAGATCGAGCGGCACATCTCCATCATCCAGTCGGAGGTCAAGCAGGCGAACGGCATCATCGACGAGATCCTCACCTACTCCCGGTCGAGGGAACTCAAGCCCGAGACCCTGATGGTCAACCATTTCCTCGAGGAGCTCCTGTCGGTGTATCCCTTCCCCTCCCATATCGAGGTGGTCAAGGATTTCGACCCGAGGGACCCGGTGGTGCACATCGACCCGGACGAGATGCGCCAGTGCATCCGCAACTTGATCGGGAACGGCATCGAGGTGATGCCCAACGGCGGGATCGTGCGCGTCGCGACCGAGCTCGTCGAGCAGAATTGGGTCCGCATCGACCTTGGCGACACCGGCCCCGGCATCCCGCCGGACGTCCTGGAGAAGATATTCACTCCTTTCTACACCACTAAGGCCCGCGGCACCGGCCTCGGGCTGGCCGTGGTCCGCAAGGCCGTGGACCGGCATAACGGCAAGGTCGACGTGAGGACGGAGATCGGGAAGGGTACTACTTTCAGCATTTACCTTCCGTTGAGCGCGAGAGGGGCCGCCGCGCCGGGCTCCCCGGGTCCAGCCGCCGCGCCTCCGGTGCAGCCGCCGCCGATGCGCAGCGCGCTGCCCCCGCAGACATTGGTGCGTCCCGTGAACCCGGGGCAGACGGGTCCTGGCGGCGCACCGCCGGGTAAGGCATAGATAACGTATGAGCGCAAAAGTCCTCATCGTAGACGATGACGCGAATCTCCGCGAGAGCATCCGCGACAATCTGGAATTGGAAGGGTACGGCGTGGTGGAGGCGGGGACCGGCGCTGAAGCGCTTCGGGCCACGGTCACCGGCGTCTTCGACGTGATCCTGATGGACTTCAACCTGCCGGACGCCACGGGGATCGACGTCATCCATCAGATCCGCCGGGTGAACACGGAGAGCCGGATCCTGATGCTCACCGCGCACGCCTCCCTCGACACGGCTCTTAAGGCCATCCAGGAGTCGGTGGACGACTTCCTGGTCAAGCCCGTGGACTTCGACCAGCTCAAGAGGAGGATCGCCAACTGCGTCGAGAAGCTCCGCCTCCAGCAGGAGAACAGGCGGCTCATCGAGGATCTGCGCAACGCGAACGAGCAGCTTTTGTATCTCTCGAACATGAAGTCGAAGTTCCTCTCCATGGCGTCGCATGACCTTTCGAACGCTCTGATGACGCTGCAGGTTTCCTTCGAGATGCTTATGGCGAGCCTGCAGCCGGATGACGAGCAGAAGAAACGGCTCCACTACATCACCAACGGCATCCAGCAGCTTTCGCGGCTCATCGAGGACCTGGTGGATTGGGCGTCCATCGAGCAGGGCAAGTTCCGGCTCGAAAAAGTGTCGCACGTGCCGGCGAAGATACTCGAGGACATGATCGGAGGGGCCCAGGCGAAAGCGGTCCAGCGCGGACTGCGGCTGGAGACCCGGGTCGCGCCGAACCTGCCGAAAGTCAAGGTCGACAAACGGCGTCTCACCCAGGTGTTGGGGAACTTGCTTGAGAACGCCATGCGCCACACGTCCAAGGGCGGCGAGATCCGGGTCAACATCGAGAGCATCGACGCCGGGATCCGTTTCGCCGTGAAAGACACGGGGGAGGGGATCGACCCTTCGGAGACCCAGAAGATATTCGAGAGCTTCTATCAGCCCGGCACCAAGAGCTCTTCCGGGGGTGGACGGCTGGGCTTGGGCCTCTCGATCTCGAAAGAGATAGTCCAGAGTCACGGCGGCAAGATTTGGGTGGAATCCGAGGGCAAGGGCAAGGGAGCCACGTTCTATTTCACGCTTCCGGCGCAGGAGGCGTAGCAGTATCCGGAGTTATTTGGTAGAGTGTGCCGATACTGGCGGAGAACCCGCTTGACGGCGATAGGGAGGCGGCAACCCATGGCGGTAAAGAAGAAGCTGACGGTGCTCATCGCGGACGACCAGACCCTGTTCCGGGAAGGCATCAAGGACCTGCTGGAGAACGAGAAGACGATCGAGGTCGTGGGAGAAGCCGCCGATGGGCAAGAGGCCGTCAGGCTCGCCAAGAAGCTCAAGCCCAACGTGATCCTCATGGACATCAAGCTGCCGCATATGGACGGGGTCTCCGCCACCCGCCAGATCCGCAAGGAATGCCCGGACACCAACGTCCTCATCCTCTCCTCGTTCGAGGACGAGGCGCATGTGATGGAATCCATCCAGGCCGGCGCCAACGGCTATCTTTCGAAGATGCTGCCCGCCTCCGAGCTGGTCAACGCTCTCAAGACCTTCGCGAACGAGGGAGTGATGATCCCGCAGCCGGTCATGGGCAAACTCATCCAGGGCCTGCGCCAGATGTCGAACGCCACCGCCGAGGCGACGCTCGTCGCCTTGACCAAGACCGAGATCCGGGTGCTCTCGCTCCTGGGCCGCGGCAATGCGAATAAGGAAATCGCCGCCGTGCTGGGCTGCAGCGTGAAAACGATCAAGAACCACCTGAACAGCATCTTCCAGAAGCTTGACGTGAGCAACCGCACCGAGGCGGTCGTGAAGGGCATCGAGATGGGCATCATCTCGGCCGAGGAGCCGTCCTCAACGACATAAACAGCATTGACACGAAACGGAGAACGAAGAACCCAGGCGAAGCCTGGGTTCTTCGTTTTCAGGTTCGCTCCAGCCAAACCGGTCCTTCGACCCAGAAGTCCGTGGGCCAAAATCCAGAATAAGCGCTCCCCAAGGGCTCATTCGGAATCCGCGCCTTTCCATTAATATTACTTATAGCCGTATGCGAGCCTTTGATTCCCTAAGAAAGGCGCTGGCTGTTTTCCTATCCGGGACCCTCCTGCTCGTCTCCCCTGGGGCGGCTGGCTGGGCTCTGGCCGGTCAAGTGGTGGCGCAGGGGGGCACCGCGGCGCCGCTGGCTCCGGCTGGGACCCGGGGGGGCGTTGCCCTCGGTCCGGCCGGTCTTGGGCCCAATCAGATCAGCATCCCGTTGAGCCTGGGTCAGTCCGGGGTCCTTCCTTCGCTCAAGAGTCCCGGGGCAGGCGTGCAGGCTGTAAACGCGGCGGTCCCGGCGCTCGCGGTAGCCCCCAGTCTTCTGCGGGCGGTTCCCGCGCTTGCGCCGGTACAAGCAGACACGCCTGCCTCACCTACCCGGGTGGCGACTCCGGTCACCGGAGGTCAAGCCGTTCTCCACACCCCTGCCGGGAAAGCGCGGCTGACGCATGGTCCCGCCGCAGCTTCTAAGGAGAACGCCCATTCCCTTTTGAAGGCCCTGAGCCTGCCTTCGTTGTTCCGGAACGGCGTCCCCTCCGGGGCCGAAGCCGCCAAGGGGACCGCGGAACGGGATTTCCTCATCCATGCGGGCGCTGAAGCCGAGGGCGGCGCGGCCGTTCCGGCCGCGTCGCCGGTCTTTTCCCCGCAGCAGGGTCTGGTCCCGGCCTCCGCCGAACAAGGACGACCGACCCCTGCCGTCGCATCGCCGAGCCGGCCCATCTCCAGGACCGCCTATTTCCCCCTGGCCTTCGCCGGGATCTCCGCGGCCCTGTTGGGACTGACTGCCGGGCTTTCCGCGCTTATGACAGGGGTCGTGCCCCTCTCCCTGCCCCTCGGAGCTTCTCTGACCGTCCACGTGGTCCAGATGCTCCTGCAGCAGGCGGCATCCATATTCGGAGCCAGCACCGCGGTGAGCGTGGCGTATGCGGTCTCGGAGCTGATCCTCTTCTCACTAGGAGTAGCGGTGCGTAAGGATGTGCCGGAACAGGATTTCCATGCCTTCCTCCGGGAAGAGTTGCGGCATTGGGACCTGCATCCGAGCGTGCGTGAGGCCCTCCTCGGAGTCGGACCGGGCAAAGGCCTGCTCAAGAGCTTCCGGCCTCCGAGCAGGTTTTCCAGCCTGACCTACGGCTTCACGGCCGGAGGGGCCATCTATCTCCGGCCGGAACTCATCCGCACCCCCTGGCTCTTCCGTCAGGTGCTCAGACACGAGCTCGACCACCTGAGGGACCACTTCGCCCGAGGCCCGCCGAAGCAGCGGTCCATGATGGGACGCGCGGCGTCCTCTTTCATCTCCGAGTGGGGGACTCGCGTCCGGGAGTGGGGCGGCCGCTCATCTTTGAAGTCCATGCGCATCCCGGTGCTCGACCGGGTGCTGCAGGAGGCGCGCATCTCCCTGCGGGTCGGGAGCCCGTATGAGGTCCTCATCGTGGACCCCGACTCCGAGGAGCTCCGCTCGCCGGCCGCCTATGAGCGGCTCTCGGACGGCCTGGCGCAGGTGCGGATGCTCGATACGGCGGGCAGCCCGACGGGACTGGGACTCTCGGAGTACCTCCAGCAGGCCGACGCGGGCCGGTTCCGGTATGTCGTTTTTTCCAAGGCCTTCAAGTCCCTGCCCGCTCCCGCCACGATCGAGGCCGCGCGGCTGCACAAGGCGCTCGGCCAGCTCGAGGAGATCTACATCCTCGCCCAGAGGCTGGCGCGCCTGAAGGCGGCCAGGATAGAGGGCGACGGCACGGATCTGCTCCGTCTGCGCGTGCTCATGGAGGACGTCTCCGCCCGTCCCGTCAAGGCTGTGAAGCTCCAGGATTTAGATCGGATCGTAGACGATATGTACTACCAAGTCTCGCGGAACATCCTCTCGAAGACGGGGCTGGGGAAGACTCTTGAGAGCCTCTATGAGAGGATGCATTTCCGGGGAGTGACCCTGCTCCCCTTCGAGCAGGGCGATCCCGGGCTCGACGTGGTCGAGCGCGTGCTGCGGACCTGGCAGGCGTCGGACACCGGCGGTTTCGCGGTGCAGCGCGTGGATATGCCCGAAGGCGGGCACGTCTTGGTGGCGCGCCGGATCGAGCCTCGCGTGGACCTCTGGCTTACGCCCAAGGAGGGTGTGAAGTTCGCTGACTCGCTCACCAACATCGCGAGCGGGGCTCCGCTGACTTCCGAGCAGGAGGCCGTGCTGCGGCGGGCCGGGTTCGTGGACGAGGACCTCGCCGTGTTCCGCTCCGCGGGGCTCGTGGTCCGGCATGTGTTCGGCGCGGACGTGGGGGAGAACCGCATCTTCGTGACGGTGCGCAAGGCGCAGGCCAAGGCGCTCAAGCGTTACGCCCGGACCGCGGGCATCCGATTCTCATCGTCTTACAAGGGCTACCAGCTGCACCTGCTCAATAGCGGTCCCATCCAGCGCGTGGACGGGGCTTGGTCGCTGGACCTGAAAGGCGACGGCGGACGCATCTACGACATCGATACCGGTCTCGACGCCTCCCACCCTGATTTTTCGGACCGGGCCATGCAGTCCGTCGATTTTGTGGACGAGGGACCCGAGGACTGGATCGGGCACGGAAGCCACAAGGCGGGCATCTCCTACGCGAACGGGACGCTCTACAAGGGGATGGCGCCCCATGCCTTGGGACGCATGGGCAAGGTGTTCGCGCAGAACGGGATGGGCGCCTCGGACGGGGACATCATGGCCGCCGCGGTCGACGCCATGAAGTGGGGAGCGGACGTCATCAGCCTGAGCCTCGGCAGCCCCGGAGCGGTGGAGGCGCCCCTGGCCCTCTTCTTCTCCAAGCTGACCCAACAGACCAACGCCAACGGGCAGCATCCCATCGTGACCGGGTCGGCCGGGAACTCCGGCCCGTTCAGCGAGACGCGCAGCCAGCCTTCAGTCGGAGAGTTCGTCACCTCGGTCATGGCCGCGGCCAAGAGCCTCGACGACGGGATCCCCGAGGTCTCGTTCTATTCGTCGGTCGGCCCCGTGATGGACCAGCGCTTCAGCCGCAAGCGTTATCGCCGGCCCATGGGCCTGACCGCGCTGGGCGGGGACGTGACCACCCCGCCGGGCGTGCAGGACGTCTATGGGCACGGCATCGAATCGGTCAAATCCAAGGACATGACGCCCTCGCCTTCCGATACGCTGGACGGCAAGCACACGCGGATGTCGGGAACGTCCATGTCGAACCCCATGATCGCCGCGGTCGCGCTCCTGGTCAAGCAAGCGGCGATGCGGGTGCTCACGGCCGGGACGCCGGCCTATCAGTTTTTCATGGACCAGCTGCCGTTCGCGGTCAACATGCTTCTCATGCGCTCGTCGCGGGACATGGGGGTCCCGATCGTGTTCCAGGAGTCGGGTTTCGTAGACGCGAAAGGGGCCGTGGAGCTGGCCGCACAGAGCTTCGGCGGCAGCGTGCAGAGCCTCACCCATCGGGCGGCGATGAAGCTGGCGAGCTTCGTCACGGGACACGCCGCGGCTCCGGCCGCTCCGGCTTCATACGAGTGGATCCAGCGGGCGCGGCGGGTCTGGGAACTCGAGGACCGTCCTTATGTGGAGGGGGACGCCGCTCGGGAGAAGGAACTCGCGAGCCTCAAGGAGAGTCTCGGCAGGCTCGTCCCGAGCGTCCCCCGCGAGGACGGGATGGACGATGAACAGCTGACCGTTATCATCAAGCAGGCCTTGGGCAACGCCGGAGGCAAGGCCTTCGACCAGCGGTTCAACGAGGTGCGCACGGAGGTCCTGCCGCAGCTCCTTTCGGCGCTCAAGGACCCGGTCTGGCTGGTGCGCATGTACGCGGCGTTCGCTTTGTTGAACCTGAAGGCTCCCGAGGCCGTCACCGCGCTCATGGACCTCGCCCTGCGCGACCCGGACGGCCGGGTGCGGCAGGTCGCGTTCCTGGCGCTGGGGGAGACGCCGACCTACGCGGTCGACGAGGCTCTGCGCCAGGCGGTCAACGACGACCGGCCGGATGTGGGCTCCTACGCGGCGTACGTCCTGGCGAGGCATGGGGATCCCCGCGGCGTGCGCCGCATCGTGACGGAGGTCGGCAGCGAGGACAAGAGGGTCCGCATGACGGCGGTGTGGCTCCTGGGCCAGCTCGGCAAGCGCGCGCCTCCCCAGGCTTCGGACACTCTGGCCGCGCGGGTCTCCGACCCCGAGGAGCGGGGCAACATCACGCACGTGGCCGTGGCCTCCCTCGCCTCCATCGCCGTCGCGGAACCCGACTCCGTCACGGCGAACGCGATCTCGAAGCTGCTCGCCGTTTCGGGGCCGCAGAATTTCGCTTTGACCCGCACCGTGCTGAAGTTCTTCCAGGCCGCGGTCCGAGCCCCGAGCGTGCGGGAGAAGATGCGCGAGGAGCCGCTTCGGACGGAGATCGTGGACTTCATCCACAAGAACAAGCAGGCCGCGAGCCGGCCCGGCGCCCTGGGGCAGATGGTCCAGCTTCTGGCCAAGGTGCTGGACGTCCCTCTGGAGGTGCCTTCGCCTCTGCCGGACCTCGGCGGGCTGGGCGTCCCGGGGGTGGATCCGAACCTGGGGCCTGTCCACCTGATCGTGGAATTGCCGGCAGGGAGCGCGCGGACGGTCCAGCGCTTCCAGGATTTCCGGGGCCGGAACGCTCAGGCCGAGCCCGTCCTGGCCGAACTGGGATTGGATGGGGGGCTCTTGGAGCGTCACGGCGCCGTGCTCCAAGCGGCGATGCCCGTGAGCCAGACTTTATGGGTCAGCGTCCCGGACGCGGAAGTCACGGCCTTGACCACAGAGCTGGAATCACGAGGGGTCCAGGTGCGCCGCGCCAAGCCCATGTACCGGCTGCTGCACGAGACGAGCCTCGCCTCCGGGATGCCGGAGATCCGCGCGTCCCACGGGGGGCTCGACGGCAAGAATGTCCTGGTGGCATACCTGGACGAGGGCGGGGATACCGGGCAGCCGGCCATCTCCAAGGACCGCATCAAGGCGGTCCGGAACTTCACGGACGACGGCGCCCCGAGCGAGGTCGAGAAGGAGGGGGTGAGCCACGGCACGCACGGGATGGGGATCGTGGGAGCGAGGTCCGTAGACGGCTCTCCCTACGAGGGCATGGCCCCCGGCGCGAGTTTCGCCATCGGGAAGGTGCTGGGAGCCAACGGAGGCAGCGAGGCCACCGTCCTGGCCGGATTGGAGTGGGCGGCGACCCTGGTGGAAGACCCTCTGAAGACCCCGCTCCTCATCAACATGAGCCTCGGCGGGCCCGGAGCCCCGGACAGCGTCATCGGCAGGCTGGTGACTCGCTTGCGCCTGAAGGACATCGGAGTGATCGCGGCCGTCGGGAATGCGGGCCCCATGGAAGGGACGGTCTCCTCGCCGGCCAATGCTCCCTTGGCGATCGCGGTCGGCGCGGTCGGGAAGGACGGCAAGCTCACGGATTACTCCTCGCGGGGGCGCCCCGGGAAGGAGAAGCCCTCGTGGCTCGATTTCGGGGGGGCCGTCTTCCTGGACCGGACGAACCTCTATGAGATCGTCTCGACGCTGAGCACCCGGCTCAAGGACGCATTCGCCGGAGCTCCGACCGCGATCCTCTGGAAGGGAGAGCTCCTCTATCACACCCTGTCCGGCACCTCCATGGCCGCGCCGCACAGCACCGGCAAGCTCGCGGTGCTCATCGAGCGGATGGCGCAGGCCATGCCACTACCCCCCGGCTATCTGTTCTATCTGGAGCGTCTCATCCGCTCGACCGCGCATAAGATTGACGGGCACGGCGAGCACGAGGTGGGAGCCGGCTTGATCGACGAGCCGGCCGCGCTCAAGGCGCTTGACGAGGCCCTGGCGGACCCGGACAAGGTCGCGGCGGAATCCGCGGAGCTCTTGGACCGGGCGCAGGCCCAGTACGGCCAGCCCGCGGCGAAGGCGCCGGTCCAGGGGCATTGGTTCAGCCGCATGATCGCCGTCATCGGGATGGCGGGCTCCTGGGCCTTGGCCGCCCTGTTCTTCCTCCTGTAAAGTTTGGTCTAATCCCCACAGGAGTTCCGCATGCTCGAGCTTCTTCTTTTGACGACGTTCGCGTATGCACAGGCCGTGGAGCTGGACGTCCTCCTGAGTTCCGCGCCGACGCCGGCCGAACCCACGGTCCCGGCGATGCCGCGGGTCGAGATCATCCACCCGAAGGAGGGGGACAAATATCCCTACGTACAGCGCTCCTTCGTGCTCGGGAACGCCCAGCCCGGCTCCACCGTGACTCTCAACGGACTGCCCGTGGACCTGCACCCGGGCGGCGGATTCCTTGCCATGGTCCCCTTCTCGACAGGGACGTTCCAGCTGGAACTCCAGGCGCAGTGGCTGGGACAGACCGCGAGCACGCAGAGGGTGGTCGAGGTAGCCCTCCCGGGCGGATATCCCGAGGCCCAGGATGAGCCGGTGGCAGTAGAGCCCGAGGCGGATCTGGAGCTGCGGGTCGGCGACATCGTTTTGGTCCGTTGCAAAGGACCGTCGGGCCAGAAGGGGAGGTTCCACATCGGCGGCATCTCGGGTGACCTGCCCATGGCCGAGAACCCCGGCTTTCCAGGGCTCTACGAGGGGCACTACGAGATCCGGCCGAAGGACCGGGGAGCGGACCTCAAGATCTCCTGCGCCATGAAGGCGGGGAAGGCCGACGCTCCCGGGAAGCTGACCATCGCCGATTCGGGGGTGCGGCGGGTCGCGCAGACCTTGGGGAGGCTCTCGGTGCTCCCGGGCCCGGCGGGGGGCTACACGCTCTTCTTCCCTCCCGGAGTGCGGCTGGAGCTCGACGGCAGAGCGGGGGGGATGCATCGGGTCTCCCTATCGGACCACGAGGGAGGATGGATCGACAAGGACAACGTCGCCTTGCTTCCCGAGGGGACTCCCCCTCCCCGCGGCCAGGTCGGGCGCTCCATGACGGTCGCGGTGGGAAGCGATTCGGTGCGGGTCTATATCGACACCGAGCTTCAGCTGCCTTTCGAGGTGCGCCAGGAGGTGGAGCCGCTCTCCTTCGAACTCCGTTTCTTCAACGCGTACCAGCGTTTCGACCGCATCAAATACGCGCCGGATGACCCCGTGGTGAAGGATATCCGCTGGCGCCAGGAGAGTTCCCGCGTCGTCTCCGTGGCGGTGGCCACCCGCATGCAGTGGGGCTGGGGGTATGACGCCTTTTACGACGCCGGGGGCCGGTTCGTGCTCGAGATACGCCGGCCGCCGGACCTCACCCATTCCGAGAACGTCCTGGCCGGCCGGAAGATCATCCTGGACCCCGGACACGGGCCGCAAACCGGCGCCATCGGCCCGCTCGGGACGACGGAGCGCGACGTGAACTTGGATCTCGCGACCCGGCTGCAGGACATGCTCCTGGCCGAAGGGGCGGACGTCTACCTGACCCACACGAGCACGGAGGGGCCTTCCCTGCAGAGCCGTTCGTTCATGGCCTGGGAGCAGCGAGGCGACCTGTTCATCAGCATCCACAACAACGCGCTGCCCGTGACCGTGGATCCCTTCGAGAAGCCTCGCGGGTACATGGTCTTCTACTACCAGCCCCAGAGCCAGAGGCTCGCGGAGGCGTTCCACGGGCAATACACGGCGCGGCAGGCGGATCTGGCGGACGAGTCCATGCAGTGGGGGGACCTCTATGTCTGCCGCACGCCGCAGATGCCCGCGGTGCTCCCCGGGACCGCCTACATGATGTTCCCGGAGCAGGAGGCCAAGCTCCGGACTCCCGAGTATCTCGACGGGGTCGCGCGCACGCACGTGGAGGCCATCCGGTCGTTCTACCGGGCCTACCGGTCCCTCCAGCTCCGCAGCGAAGACGAGAGGAAGGCCGCTAGGCGCTAGTTCGAGCCCGTCGTCGGGATCGGCGCCTCGAGCTCCTTGGAGTTCCTTAGGAGCTGGGTCCAGAGCAGTTCGTTCCCCGGCGGGACCAAGAGCAGGTTCGCCCCGCTTTCGATCAGGCGCTGGGCTTCCAGGATCTCGAAGAGGGAGGTGGCGATCTCCGGGTCCTGGGCGATGAGCTGGAGCGCCTTGCCCGTGACCGAGGGCCTGATGGCCGCCGCTTGAGCAAAGGCTACGGCGGCCTGCCGCTCCGCGGTCGAGGTGATGACGCTCACCTGATTCGCTCCATCCTGCTTGATGGCGGAGGTGACCTGCCGCAGGCGGTTGACCACCTTCTCCTCGATCTGCCGGATCATGCCCTTGTCCCGAAAGTGCACCTTCCGGATGTAGACCGAGCCGAGCTTGTAGCCCCACTCGTGCGACTTGAGAGACACCTCGGCCCGCACGGTCTGGCTCATGTGGTGGCGAGTCTCGAGCATCTGGCTCAAGGGCATGTTGCTCAGGCATCGCACCGTGGCGCTCGAAACGTTCGCCTCCAGGGAGCCGCGAGGGTCCACGTTCTTGAAGAGGAACGCCACGGGGTCGCTCACGAACATTTCGTACCAGATGCCGATGCCCATGGGAGCGCCTTCCTCGGAGTTCACCGGGCGGCTGCGCAGGTACTGCTGCTCGAGCCGCATGTCCACGATCTGGCAGGTGCCGAGCCAGTTGACGAACAGGGCCTTGGGGCCGATCCGGGACCAGAGGAAGTGTATGCCCGGCTCGTTGATGATCCCGATGACCTTGCCGAAGAGCGTGTAGACCCGGCACTGGCGCTCCTCCACGATGGCGTACACGCCGAGGAGCCGGGTGATCCCGAAGAGGATCGGGACCCCGATGAGGCATCCGAAGAACGTCGCTGCGGC
The DNA here is from genome assembly GCA_041650695.1 of Elusimicrobiota bacterium. Taxonomy (GTDB): domain Bacteria; phylum Elusimicrobiota; class Elusimicrobia; order UBA1565; family UBA1565; genus JBAZKS01. The sequence continues at coordinate 39,567 of JBAZKS010000014.1, read as the reverse complement.
GGCTATGAGGGCGCTCATCGCTTCATCTCCAATACGGCGTTGCGCGCCTTGTTGTAGAGCGCGAGCCGGACGTTCCTCAGGTACATCCCGAGCACGCCGGGCCCGCTCCGCTTGAGCAGCGCGAGCTGAGCCGCCATGGCGCGCAGGGGCTCGGCTTCCGCCTCCGCCTTGAGCGTCTCGATCTCGACCGCGCGCTTGGACTGCACGATCTTCTGGTCCGCCGACGCCTGGGCCAGGCTGATGTCCGAGGAGACTTGGTTGTGCGCGGTGTTGATCGCCGCGAGCGCGGACTCGACCTCCTCCGGCGGGTCGATGCCGGTGATGAGCGAGGCGTCGAGGACCATGCCGTAGCGCGCCTCCGCGGAGCGGCACTCGCGCTCCATGTAATCGTTGAGGTCGGCCAGGTTCTTGCGCAGGTCGTTGATCGAGACCCCGGCCACGCCGGCTGCGGCCGCGGCCACGGCCGCTTCGGTCTTGGGGGCCTCGAAGTTCGCGATGCGCTCGCGCAGCACCGCCACGAAGTAGCCCATGATGTGCACGAAGGGCTTCTTCACGCCGAAGAGGTAGGCGTAGAGGTTCCGCTCCGAGGCTCGGAAGCGGATCTGGCCGGTGAGACCGGTGTTGAGCTGGTCCTTGGTCACGGCCTCGAGCTCGTTGCCGCTCCGGTTGGCTCTCGCGTCCTCGGGGTCCATGGCCATGTTCACGGTCTGCGTGGCGATGGAGACTTTGTGGATCCTTTCCCAAGGCCACTTGAAATAGGGCCCGCCCGGCCCGATGACCCGGACCTGCGGGTAGCAGTAGCGCTCCCGCTCCTCGGGCCGCAGGCTGTCCGAGACGGGGTCGTCGAGGATGGTCCGCCCCTCGATCCTTTCAGCGCGGCCGAACACGGTCTTGACTGCGCGCTCGTTCTGGTCCACGGTGTAGATGCCGGCGACCAGGTAGCGCATGAGGAACCAGGCGACGAATCCCATCGCGCATCCGGTGAATATGTCCATGGTCTGAAGTGTACGTTATTTCCTAATCTCTCTGCGATGGAAGGCGAGGCCGAATTCGTCGGCTCCGGCTCGTTCCGGGTGGACAAGGAACGCGCGCTCGAGGTGCTCCGGGACTACCAGCTCCCGGACCCCGCCATGTTCCTGGCCGCGTGGCTGCGCTGCGCCGAGGCTTCGGGAGCGAGCGAGGTCTCGATATCGGGGACGGACGGCGGCGTCGATGTCGGTTTCGACGGCACGCCGTTCACCCTGAAGGAGCTCTCGGACGTCTACTCCCCGATCCTGTCCCCTTCCCCGAGGCAGGAGAGGAATCGTGAGCTTGCTCTCGGTCTGCTGGCGGCGCTGAGGGGACGAGCGTGCGTCACGGTCCGATCAGGCGATGGGATGCTGAGCGTTCCAAAGCTTGGGGAGGAGTCCGCATCCGCGGGGAAGAGCCGGGGGACGGTGTTGAGGGCGGCATGGGAGGGAGGCGCGCCCGTCCCTGACTGGAGGGCCTGGCTCAAGCCTGAGACGGCGTGCGCCATGGCCCGGGCGCGCGTCCGCGTCGACGGGAGGACGCTGCAGCGAGCCCCGGACCCTCCCGGGAGTCTCGCGTTCCAGAAGGGGTCTGCGCGGGGCTGGCTCCGCGTCCGCGCGGGGGTCGGGGGCCTGGAGAGCTCGCTCTTGGTCTACAAGCACGGGGTGCTGGCCTGCCGGTTCGAATGCGACCTCCCGGCTCCCGTGACCGGGATACTCAACGACGACCGTCTGACCCTCGACATCTCGCAGCAAGGGGTCGTCCGAAACCCCCGTCTGGAAAGGCTGCTTCGCTACCTGGGAACCCTCTGCCTCGAGCTCGTGAAGAGGACGTTGAGCGAGCATGAGGCCTGCGTCCGAGAACTGCCGGGCCTGCTGTCCAAGCCGCGTCTGCTCGATGTATGGAAGGAACGTTCCGCCTTCTCCGCGTCCATGCGCTATCCCTGGAGCTGGGAGGAGGTCCGCGCCTCGCTGCTGGGGAGCGCCCACGCTTCGGGGCACGGCTTCGGAGAGCTCTCCATACGCGTCCTGGAGGCTGCCTGGCGCATGGATTGGCTGCACAGGGCCGCGGCTGCCCAGGCCCTGCCCGCGCTCCGATCCGCGCCGCTGTTTCTTCGCGCCGGCGGAGGGTTCATGAGCCTGGCTGAAGCCGACGCGCTGAGGGAGCGGCTCGGCTCGATCCCCTATTCCTGGAGGACTGCTGCGGCTGGCGGGGACGCTGTATGGTGCCCGTCCCCCAACGAGCACGCCTGGCTCAAGATGCATTTCGGAGAGGCCATCAGGGAAGAGAGCTCGTCATGATGGGGCGACGAGGCAGTAGCCTCTGCCGGAAACCGTCTTGAGCCAGTCCTCGCTCGTCCATCGGAGCTTGAGCCGGACACGTCGGACGTGGACTTCCACGGTCTTAAGGCTTCCTTCCGAGGGGGGCTCCATCCCCCAGACTTCCTCGTAGAGCTTGGCGCGGTCGCGAGGCTGCGGGCTGCATTGGGCGAGGCAGTAGAGCAGGCCGAACTCTTTCGGGGTCAGGTGGCCGTACTGCTTCCCGCCGAGCGTCACGAGCTTCCGCTCGAAATCCAGCCGCAGGGGGCCCAGCTCCAGGGCCTGCCCTCCGCCGGAAGTCTTGCCGGGGCGCCGCAAGAGCGCCCGGATCCTGGCCAGGAGGCGCTCGCTGCGCACGGGTTTGGTGAGATAGTCGTCCGCGCCCATGTCCAGGCAGGAGATTTCCAGGCCCTCCTCATCGTTGCCGGTGAGGATGAGGATGGGGGTCCCGGCCATGGACGCGTCCTGCTTGAGCGCTTGGCACACGTCCAGCCCGCGCATCCCGGGCAAGACGAGGTCGAGGATGATGAGCTCCGGCTTTTCTTTCGCCGCCTGCGCGATGCCGGCCTTCCCTGTGGCGGCCTCGACCACGCGGAATCCGTGCATGGACAGGACTTTCACCACCGTGCCGCGGAACGCGGCATCGTCATCGACGATGAGAATCTTGGGGTCCACGCCGCAATATTATATAACGACCCGGATGTTGTCCACCTATACTCTTCTCTTCAGGGCCGCGCTCCTGGAGATACTGCTCCTGCAGGTCTTGGAGGCGCCCGAGGCCCTTGGTCTTCGCTGGCCCTGGCTGATCCTGGTCTCATACGGGGCCGCCACGGCGGTCCTGTTCTGGCTGGGGCGCAAGCGGAAGCTCACGGACCTGGCGAGCCTCGCCTCCTTCCTGTTGGACATCATGGCGGCCGCGTCCACTCTCCTCTGGCTGCCCGGCGCCTCGACCCAGTTCTACGTGGCGTACTTCCTCGTCATCCTGGCCGCGTGCTTCCTCCAGAGGCTCCTATACAGCTTCATCATCGGCGGAGTGGCATGCGTGGTGTACGCGGGCCTCACCTTCCAGGGAGCGGAGACGCTCCTGGAGCCTGGGCACTGGCTCCGTCTGTCCCTGCTGCTGTCCACCTCGCTGTTCGGCGCTTTCGTATCGGAGAGCGTCCGCAGAGCGGAGCAGTCGGCTGAGGATGTGCGGCAGAAGCGCATGGCATGGATGGAGCGCCTCTCCTCCGTGGGCAAGGCCATGTCCGGAGTCATCCACGAGCTCAAGTCGCCCATGGGGACCATCCTCATGAGCGCCGAGTACGTCCAGGAGCTGCTCGAGAGGCCGGACGGCAAGGACGAAGCCGTACGCCGCCTTGATATCATAAAGGAAGAGGCGGAGCGCGCCGGAGCCATGCTCGCGGACTTCCTGAACTTCGCCAGGCCCGCGGACCTTGAGCTCAAGCCCTTGACCCTGGAGGCGCCCCTCAAGAAGGCCCTGGAGAAGCTCTCGTTGCGTTTGGACGATGCTGGCGTACGTCTCGATGCCCGCCTCGACGAGTCCACGATCGTGCTTGGCAACGAGCCGCATCTGCTGCAGGTCTTCCTGAACATCCTGAACAACGCCATCGACGCCATGCTCATCGGCGGCACCCTTACCGTGGAGGAGCGCCGGCACGCGGACCGCATCGATATCGTGGTCCGGGATACGGGACTCGGGATCGCTCCGGAGATGCTGGAGCGCGTGTTCGAGCCTTTCGAGACCACGAAAGCCGGGACCGGCGGACACGGCATCGGGCTTTACGTGGCCCGGTGGATCGCGCAGAAGCACGGTGGAGACATCCGCGTGTGGAGCGCGGGCCTCAAGAAAGGGACCGAGATCACGGTGACCCTCCCGCTGCCCCGTCCCGGCAGTTAACCGAAAGTTTCCAGGACTTAACCGGAAGTTTCGTTGATTGGCGGGCCTTCCCGCGGCATCCTATGGCCATGAAGAGGATGCTGCGAAGCCAAGCCGGATCCGCACGCGTGTCCAACGCCATCCGGAGGGACACGGTGCCGTGCCGCATCCGCGGCTCGGCCCTGATCGAGACCGTCATGGCCATCTTCATCATGACCGTGGGGGGCGTGGCCCTCGTCGGCATGGTCCAGAAGCAGATGATCGCCGTGCTCAAGGCCCGCGAGAAGGTGACCTGCGGCCGCATGTCGCAGACCGGCATGGCTAGGATCAAGAACATCGATTTCTACGCGCTCTTCTCCGCCGACTCGTCATCGACGAACCACGGCTTGTGGGCCGCCTACCCCTACCGGGCGGTGTTCGACGGGATCCGGGGCACCCTGCTCGCCTCGAAATACGACCGCTTCCGGGTGACCGTCGCGTTCCTGCGGCGGGACACCGCGGACTCCAACGCGAACGGCATGATCTCGGACCTCGTGGAGTTCTCGGACGCGAACGGCGACCGGGTCGACGACTGCGATTCCGGGGTCCGATACCTCGACCAGAACGGGGACGGGGACTTTTACGATACCTACACCTCTGGAGGCCGCACCGTGGCCGAGCAGCCGGATACGCACATCAAGAAGGTGACCCTCGATGTCTTCCGTCGAGGCAGGCTCGTCTGCTCTCAGACCGAGTTCGTGTCTTTAGAGCAGTTCACCGGCGACCCGAATCCGTCGAGCGAATCCGTCCTTAGCCTGCTCCTGTCCACCCCGCCGAACAACGCCTTCCTGTACCAAGAGACGACCCCGGGGCAGGCCGGATCTCGAGCCCTGGCCTTGTCCAAGACGTATCCCGCGGAAGTTGAGCAGTTCCGCGCGGATGCCGCCAGTCCGCTGCTCCTTTCCGGCGAGACGGACCCGCTGGCCGCGGTCAATTTCTACGTCGGCGCATCAGGGGTCCTCGACACCGCCGCGGCGGATTCCGCCGGGGCGTTCACCGCGAACCCTTCGGCCGTGACCGCGGAGTTCGTGGAGGGCCACAACACGCTGGAGGTCCAGGCGTCCAAGGACGGCTACACCTCTCCGATCACGCGCCGGGCCGTGCTCCTGGACGTGGCTCCTCCGTCGTTTTCAGGGGATGTCCCCGCGGGGACTATGAACACCTTGGCTCCCTACGTGGCCGTGACGCTCGCTGATGTGGGGACCGCCACGACGGCGGTGAGCGGCATATGCCCCGATGTGATCACCCTGCAGGTCAACGGCTCCAGCGTGCCCTACGCCTATGATTCCACGACCGGCCGGGTCGTCTGGATAGACTCCACGACGAACACGGCGCCCGTGCTGCCGAACGGCGCGTATTCCGTTTTGGCCGAGGGGGGGGACTACGCGGGATACAAGACGACGCAGTCCTGGACTTTCACGCTGAGCGTGGGCGATACGGACCATTCCGCTCCCTCCATAGCGGAGAGATCCCCCATCGGCATGGCCGGCTCCCAATGGCCGGAGATCTCGGTCCGCGTGTTCGACGAGCAGAGCGGGGTCGTCCCGTCGAGCATCCGAATGACCCTCGACGGCGAGGTCGTGGTCGACTCCTCGAATCTGGGCGGCCATTACGATGCGTCGGATGGGACGGTCTCCTACATGCCTCCGGCGGAGTTCGCGTCCGGCGGCGAGCACACGGTCCAGATCAAGGCAAGCCACTTCGCGACGCTTCCGGCCGACAAGATCACGTCCGAGGACGCATGGGAGTTCCACGTGCCATGAGAAGCCGGCGCGGATACACGCTCTTGGAGCTCGTCATGGCCATGGCCATCATGGGCATCGTCTGCGTGGCGTTCTCTTCCATGCTCAAATACGTTATGAAGTCCACGACCACGGTGCGCGTCCAAGGAGAGGCCTTGGAGGACTCCAGGCAGGCGCTCATGAAGATCGAGGAGGTCTTGGTCCACGCCAATGAAATACGCGTGGCCTCCGCTACCTGCGTGGAGTTCGCGACGGACATCGACCAGAGCTCGCTCTACGACCCGGGCGGGGACTACGACGGGGACGGCATCCCGAATTCTCAGGACGGGGACCGCGACGGGGACGCCAACCTGCTCGTCTCGGCCACGGCCCAGTGGCGCGTGGGCTTCAATCTCAAGGACGACGATGAGGACGGGGACGGGATGATCGATGTGGCGCGGCGGCTGTACCTGTCGGGCAAGGATGTCTGGCTCGACACCAACCTCAACGAGTCTTCCTGGACTTCTCGCAGGCAGCGCATCGCCACGAACGTGTCGACCTTCACCCTGACCTATTTCGGGAACAAAGCCAATGACCTGGGCAGGAACATCGACTCGGACAATGACGGCATCATCACGGTCCGGGAGATGGATTGGGTCCAGGCGCCGGCCGGGATGGGGAACCGCAGCGGAGGTCTCGACAGCGCCAATGAGAGGCGCTATGTCGCCACGATACGGACCTATTTCGGGATGGACAGGGACCACGATGGAAGAAACGACTTCGCGGTGGAGGCGGATGTCTACCCGCCGCTCCTGCCGCTCAAGAGCCGGTAGTCGCGGGGCTGAGGGTCAGGCCCTTGTCATGGCCCTCATCATCCTGCTTGTGGCCATCCCTACGGGGGTCTACTTCTGCTCCTATGTCCACACGATCCTCAAGTCCGCCATGGCCGAGCGCCGGCAGAGGACCGCGACGCAGATGGCCAACAGCGCGGTGACCGACTATTTCCGTCAGTTCTCCCAGGACGCCTACAACGGCCACTATGAGACGGACACCCTGAGCCGGCCGGAGAGCTTTTATTCCAACGGTTTCTCGACGGTCACATTCATCCCGGATTCCGTGAATCGGACCCTCTACGTCAAGGCCCAAGGCGTCTACGGCACGCTAGAGAAGCCCCAGGCCACGAAGGTGCTCGAGGCCCTGGTGCAGTTCAGCTCCGACCTGGTGCAGTACGGGACCATGGTCAACGGCGCTTTCACCGTGAGCGCGAGCAACGTCGCCTACGACGGCGGCTTCTACACCAACGGGAACCTCTCCGTGACCGGCTCCAACGTCCGTTTCAACGGAGGGCCGGTCGTGGTGCGCGGCAACCTATCCGGGGCGGCGTCCGTGGTCATCGACGGAGACCTCTACTATAGCGGCACCGGCACGGGGAGCGTCACGGTCACCGGGAACAGGTTCAACTACATCCCTGCAGTGAACTGGCCCACGCTCGATTTCAGCTACTACGACGCGCACTATACCTATAAGACCACGGTGGATCGGACCATCGTGTTCAACTCGACCGGGACCTTCACCGTGGTCGGGGTCGGCACCTATGCGATCCCGGCCCAAGGCGCGATCATCTACGCGGAGAACAGGAATCTCACGCTCAAGGGCATCGTGAGCGGACGGGTGACCGTGGTGGCGGGTTCGGGCTCGGTCGGCAACTGCTCGTCGGCAACGGGCAAGATCACGGTCAGCGACAATCTCTATTACGCGGGCGCGAGTTCCACCACGGCTTCTGCCGCGGCTTCCTTCGCTGCTCTGGCCAGGAACTGCATCACCTTCTCCAAGACGGGCGCGAACCTCCTCGCCGCCGGGGTCTATTTCGTCGAACAGGGGACCACGAACATGCAGTGCACCGGTTCCAGCGGGAGGCGGTTCCTCCTCTACGGCGTGCGCACGCAAGGGATCACCCTCTCCGGCTTCTCTTCAGTCTCGTTGAACTACGACTCCAACCTGCGGGCCTATCCGCCCCCCGGTCTTCCCGAAAAGGCCTTATTGGTCAATTGGAACCTGCATTGACGGGCGGGGAAGCGCTCTCCGCGTTCGAGAGCGTGTTCGAGTCCCTCCATAAGCATTGAGATAGGTCCTCACCTGGGCCGCTCCGAGTCCTAAGGGCCCATCGCCCGGGGGGTCGATTTCTAAATCCTCGAGGGGTCGTTCGACCCGCACGGCTGCGGGACACCGGCCGATATAATGGGTTCAATCCTTTGGAGGGACCCATGCTTTTCTCGAAGACCCTGAAGAGTTCTATCGCGATCATCCTCTCGACCCTCATCCTCGCCCTGGCCCCGGGCATCGGGACCTACGAGGCCCTGGCCAACACCATCAGCATGCAGGTGGGCGCCGGCGTGCAGACCGTGCCGGGCGGAGTGGCTGGAGCCGGGCTCGCGGGTCTGGGGACCTTGCAGGGTTCCAATGGTCTGAATCTCACGCCTTCCCAGGTTTCTCTGACAGGGTCTTTGAAGTCCCTGCCTTCGGTGCAGCCGGTCGCCGCCTCCCCGGCGGTGATGATGCAGGCGCCGGCCCTCTCTCCCGTGGTCCAGGGCCGGGCCGTGGGTGTCCAGTCCGCTGTACATGCGCCTCACGCATCTCCCAGAACGGCGCAGTACGGCGCCGCTTCCGCGGGCGCCGCCGCCCCGACTCTCAAGCAGGTCCTGTCCCAGAGCAAGGAGGTCGTGCTGCCTGCCGCCCAGATCGCCGAGATGCCCGCTTCCGAGGCGCATGGCGCGGGTGTGCGCATCATGGACCTGATCTTGGGGCGGCGGGCCCATGACAGCGGCGCGGCCGCGGTCGCAATGCCGTCGTCCGTCAATCCCGCCCTCAGGCAGGGCCTGCGCGCCGCCGCCCTGGACATGCCGGCCTTGTCGGAAACCAAGGCCCAGACCTTGGATCCGGCGGACGTGCTCTTCTACACCCAGACCCAGGACACCATCGGCCGCTACCTCGACGAGGTCGTGCGCGAGAACAGCGGCTGGTGGAAGCGCTTCACCGGGGCGCAGCGCCTCATGGAGCTCGCGGCCCAGGCGTTCCGGCAGGAGCTGCGCAAGGGGAACAAGCCCGCGTTCGAGATCACGGTCACCGAGGACGGGGTCAAGAAGCACCTTCGCGGCCCGAACGGCGAGTCCATCGCGGAACTCATGTGGAGCCAGCTCAAGCGTTCCACCGGCCTGACCGAGGCCGAGCTTTCGAGATTCCTGGACATCGCGAACAGGATCCAGGCCGGGCCCGCCAAGAGCGCCGCCAAGGGAGTCATGGCCTCCGTCATCCTCCCGGATATGGGCGCTGCCGCTTCTGAGATCCAGACCGCGCAGGCGTCCCTGGCGTACTCCTCTTTAGGGCTGACGCCGGTCGATGACGCACAGGCGCCCAGGAGCGTTCTGTCCAAGACTCTCAAGTTTGTCGTCTCCGCGGCCCGCATGGCCGCTGCCGCGGGCGCGGCCTACGGTCTGCACACTCTGGCCGCGTCTCTGGCCCCGGCTTTGTTCGGCTTCCTCCCCATCGCGGCGGTCTGGGCCGTGAGCTCCGGCATCGTGCTGCTGCCGGCCGCGCTCTACGCGCGCTACCGCCTGAGCCTGCGCGATTCCCCGAGGCTGCGCGGCGTCAAGCTGGCGCTGGACCTCGCCATGGGCGCATTCCTCGGAGCGATGGCCGTGGCCGCTCCTGCGTTCGCTTCCGGCCTCGCTTTCGACAAGCTGGTCATGACACTCCCGCTGGTGGCCGCGACCTCCTTCGCCGCGGCGCAGTTCGGCCGGCAGTTCGGGGGCACGGGCGGCATCCTGGACAAGATCCTGACCTTCGCCTCCCTGCACTTGCCCGCGGCCCTCGTCGGGGCTGCGGCCGCAGCCCCGCTGACCTTGGGCGGGATATTCGGCCTCATGGCTCTTCCGGCCATGACGACGATCTCCTTCTTCCTCGGCCGCATCATCGCCTCGGCGGAGAGCGGGCGGCCGTTCTCCGTGCCCGGCTCGGCGCAGAAGATCCGCTTCCCGGCCTACACCTGGGTCATGACCGGCGTGGTGTTCGCCCTGCTCACCGGGTACACCCCGGTATGGACCAACTGGGCCTTCGCCGCGTGGATGATCCTCGGGCAGTCCAAGTACTTCGACGGACTCTACCTCGGCGCTTTGGGCTGGGCCGCGATGACGGGCTTCGCCGCCCCCATCTCGTTCCTCGTCATCGCGTTCGCGCCGGAGCGCGCCGCGACTTGGACCGAAAAGCTCCTCGGGCTGCTTCTCCGCGCCGGGCCGGCGGCCCCGTCCACGCGGGCCGAGCCGGTGAAGTACAACGAAGACCAACCCGAGCGCTGGCCGCAGTTCCATCATTGGCTCAAGACGGGCCTGCTCCTGGGCGGCATCGCGGCCTTCGGCTGGGGTCTGGCGTTCACCGTGTTCGGGGTGAAGTCCTTCCTGATGAACTTCGGCATCGCCGCGGCTCTTTCCACGCTGCCTCTGCTCATCAGCAAATGGATCATCAAGAAGACGATGCAGGCCACGCCCATGGATGAGCAGCAGGATCCCGAGGTCTTCGGCATGACGCGCGAACTCGTGGGGCGCATCAACGCGGAGAGGGCCAAGCAGGGCAAGGCCCCCATCCCGATGCCGGAGATGGTGAACGTCCCCATGCCGGTGCCGAACGCCTTCGCCACCGGCATCACCCCGTTCCACGCCATGGTGGGCGTCACCAACGAGATGAAGGACATGACGCTCAACCCGGAACGTACGCGGGAGATGCTCATCCGCATGCTGGCCGAGGTCGAGCCGCAGGGCAAGTCCTTCCGAGTGTACCGCAAGGCCATCCGGGGCTCGATCTCCGGGATCGCGGAGGGCGCCGATCCGGAGGAGGTCATCGCCGCGGTCCAACGGGCTCCCGCTGCCGAGATCAAAGCCCTGGGCGTGCGCGCTCTGCGCGGGGTCATCGGCCACGAGCTCAGCCACGTGATGCACCGCGACATGATCCTGGGGGCCGTGGCTGGCTCCATGGCATCCGCCATCGCATTCTCCTCCTACGGAGTGCTCTGGGCGGTCGGCCATGCCAAGAGGCTGCTGAACGCCCTGTGGCGGAAGCTCTTCGGCCGGGCGGAGGCCCCGAAAGAGGAGACGCCTGCTCCTGCGTTCCCGGCAGCCGAAGACGACGCTTCCGGACGGGTGAAACCCATGGTGGTGGAGCCGGTCTCGGCCACGGCGGCAGCCGCCGCGGTCATCAGCCTGGCCAAGATATTCGCCGCCCTGTGGGCCCCCATCCTGGGGACTATCCTGCAGATGGGCTCCTCCAGGGTCCGGGAAGGGCATGCGGACGAGGGCGGAGCGCTGCTCTCCGGGGACCCGGAGTCCCTCGCGCTCGGGCTGGGGCTGCTGACGAGCTGGAGACCCCGGCCGGGGGCCATCATCGAGTCACGCTTGCTGCCGCTCTTGGCCTCGCAGGCCCACGTGATGACCGTGAACCCGTTGGAGCAGCTGCGGCGGGCCGGCCGCCTGGGCCTGGACCGCTCTCCGCGCTGGGCGGTGGGCAAGGAAGACGACTTCTTCTTCAACCTGTTCATCACCCATCCGGACACCACCATGCGCATCGAGCGCCTGCACGACATGGCGGAGGCCCTCGAGCGGGTCCTGAGGCGGCGGTAAGGGATTTTCCACAAGCCGCCCAATATATTGCATAATGCGGCCGAGGAGCCGCTTATGAAACGGATACTGGTCGTTGACGACGACCAGCTTATGGTCGACTTCGTGCGTACCTGTCTCACCGACGCCAAGTACGAGGTCGACGCGGCGTACGGCGGGAAGCAGGGCTGCGAGAAGGCCCGCGGCACCAAGCCCGACCTCGTCGTCCTGGATCTGCTCATGCCGGACATGCACGGCTTCGATGTGTGCCAGGCTTTGAAAAAGGACCAATCCCTGAAAGACGTGAAGATCCTCATATCGTCCGCGAAGGGCTACGCCGTGGATAAGAAGGCCGCCCTACGGATGGGGGCGGATGGCTTCCTGACCAAGCCGTACTCCCCGGAACAACTGCTGAACGCCGTGAAGGACTTGGTGGGCGAACCGTGAGCGTGAAGGTGCGCTTCTGGGGCGTACGCGGGTCCATCCCGGTACCGGGGCCGACCACGGTGCGCTACGGGGGGAACACGGCCTGCGTGGAGATCCGCTGCGGGGACCAGCTCTTCATCTGCGACAGCGGAACGGGGATACGCGAGCTCGGCATGAGCCTCATGTCCGAGTTCAAGGGTCGGCCCCTGGAGGGGCACATCCTCGTGGGCCACACGCATTGGGACCACATCCAAGGGTTCCCCTTCTTCGTGCCGGCGTACGTGCCCAAGAACCGCTTCAAGATACACAGCGTCAAGTCCGTGGGCCAGGATTTCGAGTACATCTTCCAGGGGCAGATGGGGCAGAACTACTTCCCCGTCGAGATCGGCGACATGGCCGCCCAGATCGAATTCGAGCACACCAGCGGGGACATACAGCTCGGCGAGACGCGCATCCGCACCTCGTTCACCAACCATCCCGGAGTGAATATCGCGTTCCGCTTCGAGTCCGGCGGCCGCGTCGTGACCTACCTCTCGGATCATGAAGGCCATCGCGCCTTCGCGGGGGACAACGAGCTGACGCGGCGGCAGGACCTGGAGATCGAGAACTTCTGCCGCGGGAGCGACCTGCTCATATGCGACTCGCAGTACACCGACGAGGAATATTCCTACAAGCGCGGCTGGGGGCACAACCGCTGGCGCGACGCGCTGGAGCTGGGCTTGGCCAGCGGGGCGCGCTCTTTGGCCCTGTTCCATCACGATCCGACCCGCGACGACGACGCCATCGACCGGATCGTGGCGGAGTGCCGGCGGATCGCCCAAGAGAGGTCTTCCGGCGTGGACGTCTTCGCCGCGCGCGAAGGCCAGACGATTGACTTCCCTTAGACGCCTCCTCGCCTCCTCGGTCGGTCTCAGACAGCTCCACGCATCGATCGCGTGCTGCATCCTGCTTCTGTCATGGACCCGCGCCGTCTTGCCCTTGGCGGCCGTCCACGCCGCGTGGAGCCTGTGGCTGCGCTGGAGGTCTCGCCGGTCCCGGCCGACGCCGTACGAGGCCCTTGGCCCGGCGGGGGGGAGGCGCTTCGCGTCAGCGGCCATGCCCGTCACCGGAGCCCTGGCCGGAGTCCTCCTGCTTTACGGCGATCATCGGATCTGGTGGGCCGGCTTCGCGGCCCTGATGGTCCATTTGTCCCACGGGGTCCCCAGCGCGCTCCACGCGTTCGGCTGGAGGGGGGAAGCCCGGTGACGTCCGTCGTGGTCGCGGGGGGCGGGAGGCGCCTGCTTTTCCGCGCGGACAGCGCACGCCGGGAACTCGGCGCGCGGGAACATCAGGCTCTGCTTCTAGAGGTGCGGCGAGGGACCGCCCAACTCTTCGCGCGACGCGAAGTGATGGACTTCGTGAAGGTGGACGGCCGCTGGCGCGGGGTCATCGCGCGCAACCTCGTGACAGGCTGGCTTGAGCGCGTCGCCGGATCGGCGGTGCTGTTGGGGGATGCGGACCCTCCCACCCTTTTGCGCGCGTACAAGCGGGGGGCGCCTCTCACGTTCCGAGAGGGGGCGGCGGGGATCCTTGGGATGGGACAGGCGCCCCAAGAAGAGACCGCCCCGGTCTCCACCGAGGCGGTGGAGTTCCAGGAGGCCGAGCAGGCCGTATCGACCCGGCTTCGCAAGCTCCTGGCGGTCCCCGGCAGCCGTCCTGCCGCGGAGTTCGAGCGGGAGCTCGAGCGTCTGCTTTCCGAGGAGCCCAGCCGGGAGGTCCTTGCCGGCGCCCAGGCGCTGAAAGAAAGGTTCTGGAAGGAGGTCCGGGTCCCGGGTTCGAGCGAGAGCTTCAACCAGGCTCTCGAGCAAGCCGGCCGCGTGGCGGACCTCATCGAGTTGGGCGAGTTGAAGGTCCGGGACGGGCTCGGATCCGGCGGAGGTTCATGGCAGTACCGAGGGGAGAGGAGGGAGCCTCTTGAGATTCACCCTTAGAGTCTGGCGCCAGCGAGACGTGGGCTCCCGCGGGTCTCTTCAGACCCATGAGATCGACGGCATCTCCCCGGAGATGTCCACCCTGGACGTCTTGGATCGGCTCAATGAGAAGCTGATGCGGGAAGGCCAGGAGCCCGTGGCTTTCGAGCGCGGCTGCGGCAAAGGCTCCTGCGGCGCCTGCTCCATCGTGGTGGACGGTCGCCCCTACGGGGCTGCCTGCCAGCAGCGCATGAGCGGGTTCCGGGATGGAGCGACGGTGGTGGTCGAGCCGTTCCGCGCGAGGGCTTTCCCGGTGGTCAAGGACCTTATCGTGGACCGCTCGGCATTGGACAACATCCTGCTCTCGGCCAGCCGTGTGGACGACCGGTGCACGGGGTGCGGGGCCTGCGTGGCGGCCTGCCCCAACGCGTCGGCCATGCTGTTCGCCGCGGCGAACGCCCCGCTGGAAGGCGAGGCGCACGCGGAGAGGGACGCAAACCTGCTGGCCATGGTCCGGACGCATGACGCGGCGGGATTCGGGAGCTGCTCCGGCGAGCGCGTCTGCCAGGAGGTCTGCCCGAAGGGTATCCGGGTCGAGAGGATCGCTTTACTGAATAGCGAGCATCTCAGAGCGGGATTGAGGGAAAAAGGAACGGCCCCCGCGCGCGGGGGCCGTGATTCGGACTAGGTGGCCGCGATCACAAAGGCTTCACATTGGCTGCCTTCGGACCCTTTTCGGTCTGGATGACGTCGAATTCCACCTGCTGGTTCTCGGCCAGCGTCTTGAAGCCGCTCATCTGTATGGCGGAGTGGTGCACGAAGACATCCTTGGAGCCGTCCTCGGGGGTGATGAACCCGAAGCCTTTCTGATCATTGAACCACTTGACTGTCCCTTTCATTCCTCTTCTCGACCTCTCGTTTTGAAACGCGGGCCCTCTCTACGGCCTTCCTCGGGACTGCGTCCGTAAGTCGTGATTCGGGGCCGCGACCAACGTCTCGACTGGGGACGCCTGCGATGGACGCCTAAGACTGGACGCTGCGGTGGCGCTCTACGTCACGCTTACTAGGCATATGATAGCAAAAAAGAGCGCCTCGGCCGGGTCGCCGAGGCGCTCTTTTTCGGCTGAATATCCCTCTATTGTCCGGCCGCCGCGGGCGCCGGCTCTTCCTTCTTAGGCGCCTCCACCGGCGCCGCCTCGGCGGGTTCGGCCGGTTTGACCTCCGGGGCCTCGACCTCCGGCGTCGCGGGGACCGGTTCAATGTCCAGCGTGGAGGCGTCTTTGGAGGCGGCCGGGATGGATCGACGCGGAGGCGCCGCGGTGAGCTTCTCGGTCTGCTGGTTCACCTCTGAAAGCAGGGAGTGGGTCTCCTTCATCCGCGCCTCGATGGCCTGGAGGTTCTTCTTGAGGAAGTCCTGGGCCGTCTGCAGGGCCATGCGCTCGGCATCCTTGAGCTGCTTGTAGACTGAGAACTCCTTGCGCATGGCTCCCAGGTCTTTGCGCGCGCTCTCGAGCTGGCTCGTGACGTCCTGGAGCTTCTGCTTGGCGAACTCGTAGGTCCCATTCATCTCCGTGAACTTTTTGCGCTCGGATTCGAGCTGCTGGCGCAGGTCGGCGAGCTCCTTCTGCGTCTTGTCGAGCTGCTGGGCCGTGTCCTCCAGCTTGGACTTCGTGAACTCATGCTGGCCCTTGAGCTCCGAGCCCTTATTCTGCGCGTCGGAGAATTGAGCCTTCAGGGCGGTGAGCTCGGCCTGGAGCCCGTCGCTCTTCGTGGTCAGCTCCTGGACCTTGCCCTCCAGAGCGGTCTTCTCCCCCTGGAGCTGCTTGTGCTTCGTCGCGGGGACGCAGCCTCCCAGGAGCAGGCAGGCCGCGAAAAGAGTCGTTTTCTTCATGGAGTGAGTATATCAGATTTGAGCAGCGCTTCGAATAATCGTAGATTGTACACCTGAACCATGACAACGAAAGCGACCAAGCATCCGACAAAGCCGGAGAAACCGACCCCTCAAGCCAAGCCGAGAGGCCTCACCGCGGCCGAGATGGGGGACCGCCAGCGGGAGATCTCCGTCTCCGAGTTCTTCACCAAGAACCGTCATCTCCTCGGATTCGACAGCCCGAGAAAAGCCCTTTTGACCTGCGTGAAGGAGGCCGTGGACAACGCCCTCGACGCCTGCGAGGAAGCCGGGATACTGCCCGAGGTGGTCGTGCGGGTGGAGGTCGCCGGCGAGCCGCCGCTCCCTCCCGCGAGCCAGGCCACGCGGTTCCGCGTCACGATCGTGGACTACGGCCCCGGGATCGTCCGCCAGCATATCCCGCGCATCTTCGCGAAGCTGCTCTACGGGTCCAAGTTCCATCGCCTCCGCATGAGCCGGGGCCAGCAGGGCATCGGCATCTCCGCGGCGGGCATGTACGGCCAGCTCACCACGGGCAAGCCGGTGCAGATCACATCTCGGACCGGGGAGAACGCTCCGACCCATTACTTCGAGGTCCAGATCGACACCAAGAAGAACGAGCCCCGCATCCTGGAGAAGAAGGAGATTGAATGGGAGCGGCATCGCGGCACGCAGGTGACCATCGAGCTCGAGGGCCGCTACCAGAAGGGACGGGCCTCCATCGACGAGTACATCGAGCTCACCTCCATCGCCAATCCCCACGTCCAGCTGACGTACCACACTCCGGAGGGGGAGACGAAGGTCTACCCCCGCACTTTCCATCAGCTCCCCGAGCCGCCGCGGGAGATCAAGCCCCATCCCTACGGCATTGAGTTCGGCGTCCTCCTCAAGATGCTCCACGACACGAAGAGCCATTGGCTCTCCGGCTGTCTTTCCACCGACTTCAGCCGCGTGTCGCCGCGGGTCGCGGGGGAGATCTGCCAGACCGCGGGTCTGAACACCCACGCCAAGCCGCGGAACATCATGGGACAGGACGCGGAGAAGCTCTATAAGGCCATCCAGGCGACCAAGATCATGGCGCCTCCGACGAACTGCATCTCGCCCATCGGCGAGAAGGCCATCCTCCACGGGCTCTACAAGCAGATCAAGGGGGACTTCTACACGGCAGTGACCCGGCCGCCGGCGGTGTATAGGGGGAACCCGTTCGTCATCGAGGCCGGCCTGGCCTTCGGGACCGGGAAAGGCGAGGCCGTCGACTCGGCTCACAAGGCCATGCCTCTCGCCGAGGGGGAGCATAAGGAGGCGGAGGCGGAGCTCGCGAGGGTCATCCGCTACGCCAATCGGGTCCCGCTGCTGTACCAGCAGTCGGCGTGCGCGACGTTTAAGTCCGTGCTCGACACCACGTGGCGCAACTACGGGGTGAGCCAATCCCGGGGAGCCCTGCCGGCCGGGCCCATGGTGATCTTCGTGCACATGGCGTCGGTCTGGGTGCCGTTCACGAGCGAGTCCAAAGAGGCCATCGCGGACTACGACGAGATACGCAAGGAGATCACGCTGGCCCTGCGCGAGTGCGGCCGGCGGCTGAGCGTATTCCTCAGGCGCCGCGAGCGGGCGGAAGTCGAGCATCGCCGGCGGAACATCTTCGACCTCTACATCGAGGAGGTCGCGCAGGCCTGCAAGCGCCTGAAGGGGGGGAAGATCTCGGTCGAGGCGCTGCGCAAGCAGCTGCACGAGACCGCCATGAAGCGCACCGGGGGCGAGGAAACGGACGAGATCCTCGACAAGGGGCAGCCCGAAGGGCTGCCGCACTCCATCATCGTGACGCCCGAGGGCCCGGAGGGGGAGGTGCCGGAGATGGGCGTGGCATCCCCTCCGGAGGCGGCGCCGCAGGCGGCCGTCCCTGAACCTCCGAAGGAGCAGGAGCCCGAGAAGAAGCCGAAACTCAAGAAGAAACCGAAACTCAGGAAGAAGCGGGCGCCCGTGAAGAAGGCGCGGAAAAATCGGAAACGGTAGATACCATGGCCAGGATAAAGACCCGTAAGAGCGGCAGCGTGGAGAAACGGTTGATCGGGCTCGCGGACCTCGTCATCCAGGCCGCGCAGCGCAAGAGGGACCCGACGATCCAGATCCCGGTGCGCTCCCTCTCGAACGTGAAGTTCAACGAGAAGAGGGGCATCATCGAGATGGGGCCGAACCGCCAGGCCCGCTCCTTCTTCAACGTCGGCATGGCCAAGAAGTTCATGCAGACCCTGCTCGTGGCCGACGCCCTGGCCGAGCTCCAGCGCGCCGAGCTTACGACCTCGCTCAGGGAGATCTACTACCGCACCAAGCACACCATCAAGGGCTCGCACGAGAACACTTTCGACACCCAGGACGAGTCCGACCCGGTCATCGAGGACCTGGAAGTCGCGCTCGAGGCCCTGCGCGAGGAGCTCCACGTCCGGGCCGAGAACGCGGGCACGGTGGTCGGCCCTCTGGTGGTGGTCGACGACGGCGACCGCGTGGATTGCTCCCGGCTCGGCAAGGGGGGGTATTCGGTTCCCTCCATCGTGGAGCCCGAGGACGTTCAGATCAAGAAGTGCACGGCCGACTTCGTCCTGCTCGTCGAGAAGGGGACGCAGTGGAACCGCCTGGCCGAGGACCGGTTCTGGAAGAAGTATAACTGCGTGCTGCTCACGGGCAACGGCCAGCCGCCGCGCGGCGTGCGCCGCTTGGCGCGCCGCCTGCACGATGAGAAGAGGCTGCCCGTCTACGTGCTCGTGGACAACGACCCATGGGGGTACTACATCTACTCCGTGGTCAAGCAGGGCTCCATCAACCTCGCGTTCGAGAGCGAGCGCATGGCCATCCCGGACGCCAAATTCGTCGGCCTCTCGAGCTCGGACCCGGAGGCCTACGGTCTGCCGAGGAACGTGGGGATCAAGCTCAGCGACAAGGACATCTCACGCGCGAAGGAGCTTCTGAACTACCGCTGGTTCCAGAAGAAGGAGTGGCAGGGGGAGATCAAGCGGATGCTGTCCATCGGGCTCAAGTTCGAGCTCGACGCTCTAGCGAACAAGGACTTCCAGTTCCTGACGAAGCAGTACCTTCCTAAGAAGCTCAAGGACCGGGACTGGCTGGATTGACCCTGGCACTGCTGTTGTCGCTGTTCGCGGTCGGGCCCCTCCAGGCTGACAGCTGGGCCCCTCCGAAGGCGACTGATTACCTCTCGGAGAACAAGCGCTTCATGGCGCGCGCCGTTCCCGGGCAGGAAGCCCCGACGGTCGAGGTCTATCGGACCGAGGGCGCGAAGCCGGTCCTGGTCTGGCGGGCAGCCCTCGGCGGATTCCCGCACAAGCTCTTCGTGAGCGATGACGGGCGGACCGTGGTCAAGCTCGACAACTACGCGAGCCTCGGCTATGGGGACGACGTGGTGGCTTTCTACAGCGAAAGCGGCGAGTCCCGCCGCTACTCCCTGGAGCAGGTCCTGGCCTTGCCTCCGGGGACGGACATGACGCGTCTGTTCAAGCACTCGGTCTCTTCCCGCTGGTGGACCGAGGACAGCGTCCCGCGGTTCGTGACCTTCTCTGGAGAGCCGTTCTTCTGCCTATGGCTGGCGTGGGACAACAGATGGCTCGCCTGGAGGCTCTCCGACGGCTCCCCGGCGGATATGAACGCCGGGCTCAGGCGGGAGCTGGACCAGGCTCTGCGGCTGCAGGCCCTGGAGCGGGTGCGGCGCGACGCCGGGGGGCAAGACATCGAGGCGTACGACATGCTGGCCAAGCTCAAGGACCCGGCTGACAGGAAGCTCTTCGAGGAGATGCTCAAGGACGCGGCATTCCTGCAGCTCGAGGGCCAGGACTCCAAAGGCCTGACCGAGCTCGGGGTGAAGTCCTTGCGGCGCTGGTCAGCGGACAACGCGCTCGCGCGCTGGGACGGGTTCGACAAGACGAAGGAGCCCGGGTACGGGGACTCTTATTTCTGGGCCTCGTACGAGCTTTACCGCTACTTGGGGAGCAGGGTGTCCGGGACCTTCTCATTCCCCAAGGGCGCGAGGTCGGGCAAGGGGAGGCTCCGGATCATGCTCCTGCCCGGAGACCAGCGCATCGACGCTGATCTTAAGGGAAAGAAGCTCAACGAGAAGATATCCTTCCACCTGTTCGGGATCACCCCGGGAGTCTACCGCGTCAAGGCGGTGTGGGACGGGAAGAGGCCTTTCTGCTCGAGCCCGGAAGCGGGGCCCATCACCGTGACCCCCGGCGGGGTCGTGGACGGCGTGGCGCTGGACTGCCGCCGGCCTTAACGGGCCTTGGCCCCGCTCCAGTCGATCTTCCGGTCGTTGTGCAGCTGGGGGTTCTGCTCCCGGTTGTGCAGGCGGCCGGCCATATAGCTGATCTGCGGCTTGGCTGCGGCCATGATGTCCGAGTATTTCACCGGCTTACGCGCCTCGGCGGCCTCGGCCAAGGCCTTCAGGAAGTAGTACGTGAACAAGGAATGCCGTGCCGGAGCGTGCCAGGATGAGACCTCGCTTGAAGCAGCCGAGGTGATGAGCGTAATGTCCTTCGGCACCGCCGTGAGTTCGGAGGCCTTTAGCACGAGCGGACTGGCTTCCTTGATGAGCAAACCCTGGTCGAAAGCTCCTGAGAAACACGCCTCCATGACCACGGTGACGCTGCGCGCGGGCAAAGAGGAGAGGTTGCGCAGCATTAGGTCCCTCTCGTAGCCGTTAAGCTCGATGTAGTTGGGATCCGCGTCGTAGGGCACGAAATAGCTCGCCTTGGTCTTGAGGTCCGGAGCCCCGTGCCCGGAATAGTACACGAACACATCGGAGGCGCTCGGCTTGACCAGGCGGGCGAGCTGGCCTTTGGGCTTGGCCTCGGTGCCGAACACCCGCTCGAAATCGCCTTTCGAGGGATCATCCACCAAGAGGATCACGTTCTCGGGCCTGTAGCCCAGCGAGCGGATGAGGAAGTCCCTCATGGCCTCGGCGTCGCGCTTGGCGAAGTCGACCTTGGGGGCGTTCTTGTACTCGCCGATGCCGATGACCACGGCCACCCCATCGGCGTTGCGCAGCCCGGTCTCGGGCATGACGAGCTCGGGCTCGGCCTCGATGCTTACCGCAGCGTCCTGCTTCTTGGGAGCGGCTTCGGCGGCCCGCTCCATGGAGTCCTGCGGGACCCAGCCGCCGCTCTGCAGGTAGTACCAGCCGTCCTTCTGGCCTAGGGCGAAGAGCAGTGTCCCGGCGCGGATGCTTCCGATGGATTCCGCCGCGGGGTCCGGCTCCTTGCGCACGGAGGCCTCCTGAACGGCGCGGAGCGAAACATAGTCCGGCGTGTAGTCGGCCTGGGATTGCTCCAGGAGGATGGGCACCTCGCTCGTCTTCCCGGTCGCGTCCTTGGCCACGATGCGCAGGTCTTCGCCCGGGGTCAGGGTGCGGCGCAGCTCGAAGGAGTAGGCGTTGGCGCAGGTCGCGTCGCCCGCGGCCGCCAAGCGGGGCAAGGTGTCGTAGTTGAGGCGCACGACCGAGACCTTGGTGTCGTCGCAAGCCCTGCCTGAGATGAACAGCTCGGGGTCCTGGAACTCCTTGCGCGTGAGCTCGAGCCTGGGAGCGTCGAGGTCGGGCCGGATCGGGGAGAGAGTGTCCGCCGGGAGCCAGCCGCGCAGGCTTTTGTTGACCTCCACGAAGACCAGTTTATCCGCTTTTCTCTCGATCCTGACCGTTGTCCCAAGACTAAGCTTGGTCAGGATCTTGCCGGAAGTGGCTTTAAGCTCAGCCTCGGGCTTGGCCACGAACTTTCGATCCGTCTCATCCGGGATCCAGGCGCCGGACCAGTCGCGCCAGAACACGGATTCGCCTTGGGGGGTCTTGAGGGTCCCACGGCCAAATTCGTAGTCCCAGGCGCGGCCATCAGCCTGGAATGTGACGGTGCCGCTGCTTAGGGCCGGGGCGGGTCCGCCGGACCTATTATAGGAGTCCGCGAAGTACTTCATGAGTCCCAGGTTGACTGGCGCGAACCCGCGGCTTCGCAGGGCCTCTGCAAGGCGTCCCGCGTCGGTCGGGGAGACCGGAGTCACGAGCGTGGCGTAGGAGAACCCATCAGCGTCAGCATGGGCTTTGGCGAACAGCTTGGCCCCCGGGACCGGAGGCTTGATCGAGGCGGCAAAGGAGACCGTCTGCTCCTCTCGGGTGGAATCGCTGCTGGTCGTGACCGATGCGAAATCCTTGACGAGGAAAGTCCCCCAATGGGATTTGGACACGCTATTGATGACGCTTTCGATCTCGCTCTCAGATGCATCATCCGCGGAATAATTCCTCATCAGCCGGGCCTGTGAGGACCCGATTGTGGCGGCTAAGCGCTCGGCCGCCGAGACGAACGCGACCTTCCCGGTCATGACTTTGTCCGGGAGCTGGGAAGTGATCCCCGCGGCGTAATAGACGGGCAGGTCGTCTATGGCCGTCTTTCCGGCGGTGACTCCCGAGGCGTCGATATCCGGGATCGCGGGTGTTCCGGAGGAGGGACACCCGGTATTCCCGGCAGATTCCTCTGAGCACGCCTTCTGGATAGCCCGAAGCACCTTCTGCTGCCATTGCTTTTCCGCGGCAGGGGCGGGAAGAGTCTTGATGACGGTGGCCGTGTCCATGAACGCCAATGCGAAAATCGCCCCATTCTCCCGGTCGTACCAGTGGCCCACGATGCGGATGTCGGGCAGCAGTTCTCTGTTCGAGAAAGCCTTCGCGATCTTCTCGATCATCTGTTCTTCGGGTCCGCTCGCCGTCTTCCCCCCCGCGATCGAGCTGCGCAGGGCGGAAATGTGGATGATGCCGAGGGACTTGGCAAGGTCGGCCCTGGCGCGGCTGTCCACCGCCGCATAGGTCAGCAGTTCATCCGCGTCACTGATGGAGAGCGCGCCCACGCCGGCCACGCCGTCCGCGAACGCGCCTCCTCCCCGGTCGACCCATGATGGGTTCTTTTCCGACGCTGCGGTCGGACGGGCGAGGGAGAGCAGGGCGAACGCCAGGAAGAGAGGAAGGTGATATCTCATGGCCGCCTCCATGCCAGGAGGATAATACCTGGGGGCGGGTATGTCAACGGCAGGCGGGATTGCACCGCCACATCGGCGGCGCTGTGGATAAATACTTTTTCGAAACTACCGTTTTGCTGTCAGCTCCGCGTACTGCACCACGACCCAGGTCTGGATGGCTATGTCCATGTCCCCGGGGTGGACCGGCCGCGGCGGGAGCCAGGTCCAGGGCTTGCGCCAGCTGAACCGGGCCTTCCAGAGCCTCTCCTGCGCCTCGAACAGGTAGAAGATCGTCCTGAACCCGTTCGGCCCCGAGATGAGGACCACCGGGTTGCGGGGATGGCGGTGCTTCGCGAAGCGGATCTGCACCTTGCCGGCCAGGGGCAAGAGAGCGTCCTTGTGCGCGGTGAGCACCGCCTTGATGTCCTTGGCCACGGCGGGCTCGATGCCCTCGTCGACCAGGGCCGGGGAAGGCTTCTCAGGCTCCAGCCCCAGGTCCTCGAGGAAGGCCTTCTCATCCGGCTCGCGGCCGAGGAAGTCGCGCATGGACTGCATCTCATCCACGCTCGAGCCGCGCTCGAGGATCTTCCGACGGTACTCCATGCCCACCTCGGGGGAGAGGACTCCCGCCTCCGCGAACCTGGAGAAGATGTCCTGGGCGAAGACCAGGGACCACAGGTAGCTGTAGTACCCGGCCTGATATCCGTGCATGAGGTGGCCGAAGCCGGCTTGGTGATGGGTCCCGGCGGGCGGCGCCGGCAGGCCGAACTCCCGGTAGACCTTTGCCATGACCGCGGTGGTGTCCACCGGCGCGGGCAGGGTGTGGAAGGCCTGGTCCATAGCCGCGAGCACGGCCTGGTGCAGGGCGTTGGTGGCGCCGTTGAAGTTCTTGGCAGCCAGCATCTTGTTCAGCAGCTCACGCGGCAGCTTCTTGGAGGAGTCCTTGTAGTGGCCGGATAGGCGCTCGAGCACCTCGGGCCTCCACACGAAGTTCTCCATCATCTGCGAGGGCGCCTCCACGAAATCCAGGGCCACGTTCGTGCCGGAGTAGTTCGTGTACCTCGCCTGGGTCAGGGTCTGGTGCATGATGTGGCCGAACTCGTGGAAGAAGGTCTCCACCTCGGCGTGCGTCAGGAGAGACGGCTTGTCCGGCGTGGGCTTGGTGAAGTTCGCCACCATGGCCGAGACCGGCTTGCGGTAGCTCCCGTCGGGCGATCCGCGGCCCTGGAGGATGGTGAACGCGGCCGCGTGGCCGTATTTGTGGGGCCTGGGGTGCAGGTCGAGGTAGAAATAGGCGATGCTCCTGCCGTCCTTCGCGTCCTTGATCTCGAAGAGGCGGATGTCCGGGTGCCAGGCCTGGGCAGGGAGCTCCTGGAACTTCAGGCCCAGGAGTTCCTGGTATACGTCCAGGGTCCCTTTGACGACGGTGTCCACCGGGAAGTACTGCCGCACCTCTTCAGGGTCGAAATCGTAGCGCTGCTTCCGGAGCTTGTAGGCGTAGTAGCCGTAGTCCCATTCCTCGAGTCTTTTCGCCTGAGGAAAGTCTTGGCGCTTGAGCGCGAGAAGGGCGGCTTCCTCGGCCCGGGCAGGCCCCACGAGCATGTCCTTGAGCCGGTTCAGGAAAGCCATCACCTTCTCCGGGGTCTTGGCCATGTTCTCGGAGATGGAGAGGTGGGCGTAATCCCGGTGGCCGAGCATCTTGGCCAGCTTCTCGCGCAGGGTGATGGATTCCTCCAGCAAGGGGAGGTTTTTGTCCGTGGCCCGGTTGTTGTACTTGAAGTAGAGCTGCCGTCGCAGCTCAGGGTCCTTGGCCTGCCGCAGGAACGGGAAGTAGGTCGGGTAGTCCAAGCCCACGCGCAGCTTGCCGTCCTTGTTCTGCGGCAGGCTCTTGATGTAGTCCTCGGGCAGTCCTTCGAGCTGTTCCGGGGTCAGGTCGAGCCCGTCGTCGAATTCAGCCAGGTTCTTGCCGAAGGCTTGGGAGAGCTCGGAGAGGCGGCGGCGGATGGCCTTGAGATTGACCCGTTCGGTCATGGGCAGGTCCATGCCGCTGCGTTTGTACGCGTCCAGGGAGTCCCTCAGGAGCTTGGCATCCTCGCCGGTCAGGGGCTCGCCTTTGACGGCCACATCCTTGTAGACCTGGTAGATATCGTCCCGGTCCGCGTAGCCCAGGGAGTAGCGGTTCGACTTCTCCTTGATGGCATCGGCCATGCGCCGCACCTTCGGGTCCGGCGAGACGTTGGCCATGAACGTCATGGGCCTGAGCGCGTCGGCGTAAGCCGCCTCGGCGTCATGCAGGGGCTTGATGGAGTTCGCGAAGGTCCGCTGGTCCGCCGGGATGGCCGCGACCGCGTCCGCTGCGGCAGTGAGCTTCGCTTCCGCGGCCCGGTAGGTCTGGGCCATCTGGTGGACGGTGAGGGAGAAATCCGGGAGGGGGGAGGATCCGAGGTTCTGCTGCGGCAGGGGCTGGGCTGTCTGAGCGCCGACGGCACCGAGGCCTGAGACCGGAGCGTTTACCGGGACATTCAGGACAGGGAGCTGGGTCTGGGACCAGAGCGCGGCGGGCAGGAACAGCGACAAGGAAAGGGAAATCCTGGAGATCCTCATGGTGGGATCAGTGTACTGTACGCGCGGCCTCGAAGGATGAGGCCATCGGCCCAATCCAGGGCTGTCATATGACCTAGCGGGAGGTGGGCCCCCCTTGCAAATCCGGGCTTCAGGGGTTAACCTAACGATATAACGGTCCATTGGGAGGCGATCCCATGCGCGCGCTAACCCCTCTGTTCGCGCTGTTATTGTCGTCCCTGCCGCTCATCGTCCCCGCTCTCGCGGCGGACGATCCTGACAAGAAGAAAGACCCGCCTCCGCCCGCAGAGGCTCCGGCTCCTCCCGGGAGCGGGATCGCTCCCATAGCTCCCGCTCCGCTCGTGCCCCCGGAGCTGGACAAGAAGATCAAGGTCAATGACGAGCTCAAGAAGCTCGTGGAGTCCAACGGCTTCACCTTGGACGAGACCGGCGTGTTCACGCACAAGGAATCCGGGGTCAAGGTCCACCGGGAGATGCTCAAGAAGGCCGGGCTGGACTTCGACAAGGACGGCAAGCTCGTCTACCAGAAGACGGGCGAGCCGGTCAAGGACGAGCACGTGGCCCCGGCGCTCAAGGGCCTGCTCGACTTCGCGCGCGTGGCGCAATACTCTCCCGCGGACATCGGCAAGAAGCTGCAGTCCTGGGGAGTCCCGCCCTCGCACGACGGCATCCACCTGCTCAACCCGGACGGCACGGCCACGTACTTCGGCCTCATGCTCTACGACAGCGTATACAAGGACCCGGAGCGGCTCAACAAGCTGAGCGGGGAGAGGCTCTCCACTTCCCTGAGCTTGTTCAATGATGCCCATAGTACGGCATTCGGCTTCGGAAACAGCAGACCGGACGCGGCTCAGGCCCACCTCAAACGCGCGCAGGAACTCCTTTCCTGGGACAAGGCCAAGCCCGGGGAGACCGTGCTCAAGCTCAAGCCCTACTCGGATGTAGGCGAGCAGTTCCGGACTTACAAGGGCAAGCTCGAGGCAGCGGCCGCCAAGGACCCCAAGAGCAAGGCTGAGATGGCCCAGTACATCGCCGCGCTCAACGAGATGGAGAAGACGCGCTACCACAAGTACTTGGACCTCGCCGATACGATCCCGAAGCCGACGAGCGGAGGCGGCCCGGGCAAGCCCTTGTCCTTGCTCGGGAAGGACGAGCCCGCTCCGGCGCCGGTGCAGCGCGCTTTGCCTGGCCTGCTCAAGATGTTCGACAAGCTCAACGGCAAGCCCATGAGCGCGGAGCAGCAGGAGGCTTTCATCAAGTCCTTCCCCATGGGCGAGACGGTCTGGCGCATGGGGGCTCAGGAGCTCTGGAAAGAGGGACTGACCGGCAAGGACGTGAAGGTCGGGGTCATCGACACCGGGGTCGGGTATGCCCCGGAGCTCAAGGGCGTCGTCGACTCCCGCGAGACGTTCACCCTGCAGCAAGGCGGGGGCGCCGTGGGGAGCCACGCCACGCACGTGGCGGGCATCATCCATGCCCTGGCCCCCGAGGCCAGGATCAATTCGTACCAGGCCCTTGAAGAGGGCTCGTTCGGCGACAAGATGGCTGTGCGCGACGGCGGCGTCGTGGATAAACGGATCATGGACGCGGTGGACAAGGCGGTCGCGGACGGGAACCATGTCATCAACATGAGCCTGGGAGGCGGGGGCGTCCCCAGCGGTCCCTTGGCGGCGAAGATCCAGGAGTACGCTGAGAAGGGGGTCGTCTTCGTGGTCTCCGCGGGCAACAGCGCGAACCGCGGCGTGAGCACTCCGTCCATCGCCAAGGACGCCATCACCGTCGGGTCGCTCGACGTCAACGGCCGTATGAGCACCTACAGCTCCTACGGCGACATCTGGGACCCGACCACCATGAGCTTCGCCATCAAGAACGTGTTCATGGCTCCTGGCCAGAACATCAACTCCACCACCGGCACGGGGACCAAGGAGAACAGCTTCGCGCGCTACTCGGGGACTTCCATGGCCGCCCCGGCCACGGCGGGCACCGTGACGCAGCTGTTCCAGTACGTGCGCAACTTCAGCGGGACCGCCAGCCCGGTGGAGATGAGCCGCCGCATCCAGGGCGCTCTGCAGGGGGGCGAGCACATGAGCCGCAGGGAGCTCCCTCCCGACGTCCCGTCGGAGCAGGATTTCATCATCGTGGACGGGGTGAAGGCCTACCGGAGGCTGCGGGGATCGACCTAGGCCTAGTCGTAGGGGGCAGACTTTAGGTATCATATCCTCATGCTGAAAGCCCCCTCAGCAGTACTGTGTCTCGTCCTGTCCCTGGGCCCGTCCCTTTGCATGGCCCAGTCTCTCCTGACCCCGGAAGGCCTGCGCGCGGACCTGGGCGTCTCGTTCCAGCAGGACCTGGGTGAGCTGACCCGAGGTATGCGCAAGGCCACGCAGGACATCGGCAAGCGGCCCGTGGTGCACCATGTGGGCCGCCCCGAGGAGCTCCCCTACCCCTGCGACGACCTCCCTGTCGTTTACGTAAAGAACGGAACCCTCTATAAGAACGGCAAGGAGCTCGGATACCGCGCCCAGGCCTACCAGACCTCCTGCAGCGGCGTGGTGGCCTGGACCGATACCAGCGGCACGCTGTACAAGGACCGCGAGGAGCTCGGCCGCTCCTCCCAGTTCAGCCTCTCCAAGGTGACGGGAGATGTGGCGTGGCAGGATAACCTCGGCGTCGTCCACAAGAACCGGCAGGAGCTGGGCCGCGCGCAGAGCTACCGGATGTCCGCGTACACGGGAGACGTGCTCTGGACCGACAACTTCGGGGCCCTCCACAAGAACGAGGTCGAGCTCGGCAAGGCCCAGCGCTATCTGGTCGCGGACCGGACCGGGGACGTGGTCTGGCTCGACAACTACGGCGACCTCCATAAGAACCGGCAGAAGCTCGGCCGCGCGAGCCGGTTCGACATCGCGGACCGGACCGGTGACGTGGCTTGGCTGGATTCCTGGCAGAACCTCTACAAGAATGCGACCCGCGTCGCGGGCGGGATCAGCACCTACACTCTGCGCGAGGACGGCAAGCTCATCTGGCAGGACCGGTACGGCGACTATCACTACGCCTGAGGAGAGATTCTCCTCGGCGCTGCGTGCGCCGTACTTCGGCCCAGCGAAGCTGGGCCGAAGTACCCCAACGGCCACGGCGACGAATATCACTCATTAGGGAGTTCCCTTAAGAAACATCCCCTAGACGAACGACTGTGGGCGACCACAGTCCCTTGCCCTCGGACAGGTCCCTAGCAAATCCTGGGAAACTGCTCCCCCACCAGCATATCGAGCACCCGCGTCCCCTTGATGCGGGTCGAGAGATAGACCCTGCCCTTGGGCTCGGCGACGACGTCGCCGATGATGGCGGCTTCGCGGCCGAGGGGCTGCGAGCGGACGACGCCTAGAGCGCGTTCCGCGTCCTTGGCCGCGACCACCACGACCATCTTGCCTTCGTTGGCGATATAGAGCGGGTCCAGGCCCAGGACCTCGCAGAACGCCCGGACCTCTTCGCGCACGGGGACATCGGGCTCCAGGACGCGGATGCCGAAGGCGCGCCCGTGGACCGCTTCGTTGAGCACCGTGGCCAGGCCTCCGCGGGTCGGGTCGCGCATGAACTTCACTCCGACGCCCGCGTCGAGCAGGCCCGCCACGAGCCCCCAGAGCGGGGCGCAGTCGGAGCGGAGCGAGGAGAAGCCCAGGTTCTGCCGCTCCGAGAGCACGGCCGCGCCGTGGTCGCCGATGGTGCCGGTCACCAGGACCTTATCCCCCGGCTCGATCCGCGAAGGGGAGAGCGTGACGCCTTCTCGCACGGCTCCGATGCCGGAGGTGTTGGTGAAGAGCCCGTCCCCGCTTCCCTTCTCCACGACCTTCGTGTCTCCCGCCACCACGCTCACGCCGGCTTCCTCCGCCGCGGCGCGGATGGAGCGCATGACCTTGGAGAGCACGGAGAGCTCCAGCCCCTCCTCGATGATGAGCGCCAAGGACAGATAGAGGGGCTTGGCGCCGGCCGCCGCCAGGTCGTTGACCGTGCCGCACACCGAGAGTCTGCCGATATCCCCCCCGGGGAAGAACAGCGGCTTGACCGTGTGGGAATCCGTGGTGAACGCCAGCCTGGGAGCGGGGGATTCGACCACCGCGCTGTCCCCGAGTTCGAGCAGGACGGGATTAGACAGCTCGGGCAATACGACCGAGCCGACCAGCTCGTGCGAGAGCCTGCCGCCGCTTCCGTGCGCCAGGAGTATCCTGTCAGCTTTCTCTGCCATATCTGTAGTGGGCCGCGCAGGTGCCCTCGCTCGAGACCATGCAGGCGCCGACCGGGTCCTCGGGGGTGCATGCCGCGCCGAAGAGGGGGCAGTCCGCGGGGGTCCGTGTCCCTTTGAGGACGGAGCCGCAGAGGCAGCCCGGGTTCGAGCGCTCGGGCTCGACCTCCGCGGGGATGCGGGCCGCGTCGAAGGCGGAGAACTCGGGCCGGAACTCGAGCCCGCTGCCGGGGATCCCGCCTATCCCCCGCCAGACCGAGGCGCACGGCCGGAACACCGAATCCATGACGGACACCGCCTTGGGGTTGCCTTCCGGCTTCACGCTCCTGCCGTACTGGATCTCGATGTGCGCCGAGCCTTCCGCGATCTGCCGCGCGAGCATGGCGATGCCCTTGGCCAGATCCAGCGGTTCGAATCCCGTGACCACGGAGGGGATATGGAATTCCTCGGCCAGGAACCGGCAGGGCGTGGAGCCGATCACGGTGCACACATGGCCGGGCAGGAGCAGCCCCTGCACCGCGGTCTCCTTGTCCTGGGCCAGGGCGCGCAAGGCGGGGGGAACGAGCTTGTGTCCGCAGAGGACATGGAAGTTCCGCAGTCCCAGGGACCGCGCGTGCAGGACCGAGGACGCGACGCCGGGGATGGTGGTCTCGAATCCCACCCCGAGGAACACGAACTTCCTCGAGGGGTCCTGCCGCGCGAGTTCCACCGCGTCCGCGGGCGAATAGACCATGCGGATGTCCGCGCCGGAGGCCTTTTCCCGCTCCAGGCTCGAGCTCGAGCCTGGGACGCGGAACATGTCGCCGAAGGTCGTCACGGTCACGCCGGGAAGGCGGCTCAGCGCGATGGCCCGGTCGAGGTAGCTGTTCGGGGTCACGCACACGGGACAACCCGGTCCGGAGAGGAGCTTGAGGCCCTTGGGAAGGAGCTTCTTGAGCCCGCTCCGGAACAGGGCGACCGTGTGCGTGCCGCAGACCTCCATGATCCGGGCCTCTCGACCCTTGAGCAGCCTGGCGATCTCTGCCAGGCAGGACTGCACCTTCTCGGGAGCGCGGAACTCGTCCAAGTACTTCATGGCTGCCCCGCTCTGCGCTCGATCTCGGCGAAGAGCTCCAGGTCCTTCAGGGCCTGGTCCTTGTCGAGCTTCTGGATGGCGAAGCCGGCGTGCACGATGAGATAGTCGCCGACCTTCGGGTCCTCCATGAGCGTCAGTTGGATCTCCCGCCGGACGCCACCGACCTCCACCACGCCCGTCTCGTCCCGGACTTCCTTGAGCTCCATCGGTATGGCTAAGCACATATCATGCCCCCGCTCCCGCCACCGCGGCCTGGCCCAGGCAGATGCCCCCGTCGTTCGGGGGCACCCGGCTGTGGGTGAGCACGCGGAAACCCTCCTTCTTGAGGCTGCGTGAGATCAGCCCCAGAAGCAGCATGTTCTGGAACACGCCGCCGCTCAATGCCACGGTGTCGAGCTTGGTCTCCTCGCGGGCCGCGAGGCAGGCTTCAGTGGTGAGTTGCGCGACCGAGAGGTGGAACCTGTGCGCGATCAGCCCGGGGTCTGTTCCGGCCGCCAAGTCGTCGACCAACGCGCGGAGCATCCTTGCGATGTCGAGCCCTCCGGGATAGGGAGATAGCCCTTCGTCCGGGTCCGCGGCGGCCATCTCGAGCTCGATGGCCGCTTGGCCTTCGTAATGGACGTCGCGCCTTATCTCCAGGAGCGCGGAGACCGCGTCGAAAAGCCTCCCCATGCTGGAGGTCAAGGGGCTGTTCACTCCGGCGGCCATCATCCTTCGAAGGGTCTCCCAGCTGGCCCGGTCGAGCTTCCTCGTGAAGGCGATGGGCAGGTCCAGGAAATCGTCGCCGTAGACGCTGTGGAGCCAGCTCGCGGCCATGCGCCAGGGTTCGCGGACGGCCGCCTCGCCGCCCGGCATGCGGACATAGGGAAGGTGGCGGAACCTGACGAAGCCCTTGAGGTCGGCCAGGAGGAATTCGCCGCCCCAGACCGCCCCGTCCTCG
Organism: Elusimicrobiota bacterium; assembly: GCA_041650695.1. Taxonomy (GTDB): domain Bacteria; phylum Elusimicrobiota; class Elusimicrobia; order UBA1565; family UBA1565; genus JBAZKS01. Next base: position 7,856 of record JBAZKS010000014.1, on the reverse strand, counting down.
CCGTACCCGGTCCCGTCGAAAGCCACGCCGATGGCGCGTTCCGCCGTGCCGTTCTCAGCCAGGCAGGAGGCGATGTGGGCGTGGTGGTGCTGCACGCGGACCAGGCGCGTCCCGGGGCGCGAGGCTGCCGCATCCTCGGCATACTTCGTCGACAGGTAATCCGGATGCAGGTCGCAGGCCAGGACGCTCGGCTGCAGACGATGGATGGACTGGAAATGCCGGACCCCGGCCTCGAACGAGGAGAGGGTCTGGAGATTGTCCAGGTCTCCGATATGGTGCGAGAGGAAGGCCCGGCCGTCGCGCGCGAGGCAGAAGGTGTTCTTAAGGTGCGCTCCGCAGGCCAGCAATGGACGGCGGGACGCGACCGGCAGGCTCAGCGAGGCGGGCACGTACCCGCGAGAGCGGCGCAGGACCCTTTCCTCCCCGTCGAAGAATCGGGTCACGGTGTCGTCGCACCGGACGTGGATGTCGCGGTCGTGGAGCAGAAAGGCGTCCGCGATCTCGGCCAGGCGTTTGAGAGCGTCCTCGTTCTCGTGAGCGATCGGCTCGTCCGACAGATTGCCGCTCGTCATGACCAATGCGCGAGGTCCATCCGCGGCGAACAGGAGCGCATGAAGGGGGGTATAGGGCAGAATGAGGCCGAGGCTCTTCTGCCGCGGGGCCACCGAGCCCGCGATGGGGCACGCGAGGCGCCTGCGGAGCAGGACGATGGGCCGGCGCACGGACGAGAGGAGCTCCTCCTCCTCCGGGAGCGTCTCACAGAAGACGCGGGCCGTGTCCAGGTCCGGGACCATGACCGCGAACGGTTTGTCCTCCCGGAACTTCCTGGAGCGCAGGGCCCAGACTGCGGCTTCCTGCTGGGCGTCGCAGGCGAGATGGAAGCCCCCCAACCCCTTGATCGCCAGGATGCGCCCCTTCGCCAGGAGGGACACGGCTTGCGACAGGACCTCGGCGGATGGGCCTCGGGACAGGGCGGCGCCGTCCTTGGATGCGAGCCAGACTTTGGGCCCGCAGGCAGGACAAGCGTTGGGCTGCGCGTGGAAGCGCCGGTCCATGGGGTCGGAGTACTCGCGCTGGCATTCCGGGCACATGCGGAACTTGCGCATGACCGTCCGGCCGCGGTCGTACGGGATGCCTTCCACGATCGTGAAGCGGGGGCCGCAGTTGGTGCAGTTGATGAAGGGATAGGAGCGGCGCCTGTCCCGCGGGTCCGCGAGCTCGCTCAGGCAGTCCGCGCATGTCGCGAGATCCGGCGAGACCTCGGTCCGAGGCTCGTCCTCCGGCGCGCTCGCCTTGATGAGGAATTCCCTGTCGTGGCCCAGCGGGAGCTCGCGCAGGCCCATCCCCGTGATGCTGGCCCTGGGCGGCGGGCTTTGGCGGAGCGCGGCGACGAAGTCGTCCACCCGGTCCGCGGGGCCCTCCACCTCGATGACGACCCCGGCCGAGGTGTTGGAGACCCAGCCGCCCAAGGCGCGCTCCCGGGCGTAGCGGTAGACCGTGGGCCTGAATCCCACTCCCTGCACGGTCCCCGTGACTTCGAGGCGGAGGCGCTTCATCCTCTACACCTTGCCCACGTCCGTGAAGATGTCCTGGGCCGTCCGGCTCGTCTTGATGAGCCGGGCCAAGCCGAGGCTCCCTACGAATATCCCGGCGGAGATCAGGAGGTTGCGGGGATGGAACCAGCCGTCCCCGAAGTACACGAAGGTCATGACGCTGGGCACGGTGCCCAGGGCCGTGGCATACAGGTAGTCCTTGTAGCGGACGCGGGTGAGGCCGCAGCCGAAATTGACCGCGTCGAAAGGCATGTACATCAGGCGCAGGATGAGCACGGTGATGAAGCCGTGCCTCTCCAAGTGGCGCTCGAGCCTCTCCCAGAGATGGCTCTCGGCCCAGGAGAACCAGTCCTGGCCGAAGCTCCTCGCGAGCCAGAACGCGAAGCTCGCGCTCAGGTTCTCGCCGATGAGGGTGTAGAGGACGCCGTAGAAAGGCCCCCAGAGCAGGCCGGCCGCGGCGTTGAAGATGAACGGGGGAAATAGCGTCAAGGGCCGCAGGGTATAGGCAAGGATGTAGAGGAGCGGACCCAGGTTGCCGTGGCGTTCGATGCTGCTCCTGAGGAAATCCGGGAGCTCCTTGAACGGGATGTGGGCGTGGTATACGGCGTAGAAGAAGAGCCCGATGAGCAGGCACCAGACGAACAGGAGTACGCGCTTCCAGAAACGTCTACGTGCCGGGACCATTCAGGGAGATGGTAGCAATTACCTGTCGCCTGACTCAGGAGGGCGCCCGGCGCCGCGGCTGAATATAGTCTGAAGCAGCGGGGGGGCGCCTGATTTTCGCCGTGTTTCGCGGCGTTATTCTCTTCAGCGTGGGTTCATTTGGCTCCAGCGCGCGGGAGGGGGTACGCTCATATCATGACGCGGGGGACTCCGGGATTGAAGCCGGTGAAGCGGCCCGAGGACAAGAGCATCGCGCGGGGGCAGGGGGTCTGGGAATCGCAGACCCCCACGATCCCCGCGCTGCCGAGGTTCAGGGACTCTCGATTTGACGCGGCGCAGCAGATCGCGAAGGTGCTGCGCGTCGGCCACCGGGATCTGGCGTTCATCGGCGCGGGCCTGGCCGTTTTCCTGCTCGCTCCCTGCGCTGCGTTCTTCTGCTCGCTCGGGGAGAGCCCGGAGAACCCGCGGCAGGGCTTCGGTCCGAAGGCGCTCGCCGGCCTGGAGGCCGGCTCTCCCTTCGAGGACGGAGTCCGGAGCCTCGCGCCCGGGAATCTGCCGGGAGTGGACCCCGCGCTCATCACTCCCCTGAACGCGGGAGACCCCCTCGAGCTTATCCAGAGGCCGGATTTTAAGGAGGAGGCTGAACCGATCCCGCAGGGGGCAAGGGAGGAACTGCCCGCCCGGGCGGCGAGCGGATGGAGAGAGGCTGTCTCTTCAGCAGCCAAGCGGGGCGTCGCCACGGCCGTGAAAAGGGCCCGCCTTCCCTCTCCGACAGTGAAGCTCGCCGCCCGGCTCCGCGGACTGTCCTCCTTCACCGAAGCCAAGGGCTCCTCCGCGAGCCTGGCTCCGCTGAGTTCCAGGGGATTGGTCGCGCGGGCTCCTCGTGAGACCCATCTCTCGCGCATCAGCCCGACCTCGGACTACCGGGGGATGGAGATGCGGAGCAGCGCGGCCTCTGCCGGCGGGAGGCCCGGGAACTACCTGGACCCGAAGAGGACTCTCGCCAGCGGCGGGTCCGCGTCCCTCCCGGGACACGACTCCGTGTCCGCGGGATCCGGCTCGGCCGGCGCCGGCAGCTCGGGCGGGATGAGCTCGGGCCGCGGGGGCCCCGAAGGGTCCGTGAGCGCTCCGGGACCCAGCACGGCCCAGGACAACCGCAACATCTCGGTGAAGGAGAAGGAGAGCCTCGCCGAGATGGCCAAGAAGATGAACATGCAGCAGGCGATCCAGCTCAAGTGGGACAAGAAGCGCTACAACCAGATCGAGCGCAAGAAGATGGCGGAGCAGATCGCTATGCAGACCGCGTCGCAGGCGCTCTTGAAGGTCCTCGACAAGCTTTTGGAGGGCGGGGGAGGGGGCGAGGGCGGCGGCGAGAGCGGCGGAGGCGGCGGGAACGGGATGCAGGGCGCGGCTGAGGGCGTGGGGAATGATATGGACGGCATGCTGGCTGAAGAGAAGAAGACCAAGGATGAGAAGAAGGAGAAGGGCGAGAAGCTCGACGAGCAGAAGCAGGAGCTGGAAAAGAAAGAGCAGGGATTGCAGATATGAAAGGGCTCATCCTCTTGCTGACAGTCGCATCGGCCTGGGCCGGCAAGCCCACCGTTCCCTCCGTCGGAGATGGGCGCGCGGTATACGAGGATCAGTACGTGAAGGAGTACCGCGAGACCATGGCTTCGGTCAAGTCCGAGATGGCGAGCATCAGGGCTTCCATGGCCGATATCCCGGATCCCACCAGCTCGGCGGGCGCGATCGCATCCCAGGCTAAGCTCGCGTCCATGTACGCTCCCATGGCCGGGCTCATGGCAAAGGCCGAGACCGCCCACACCAAGATGCTCAAGCATCTCATGGGAGCCGACGCGGCCACGGACGCGGAGTTCCACGTCATGATCGGTCTGCCTCAATTCGACGCTGCGGCCCCGGACGAAGCCGCGCCCCGGCAGCCGGAGGAGGAGAAGCCTGCCCTCATCGCCGCGCGTCCGGAGTTCCTCGGCCCCGGGGCCGGAGTGGTCCTCGCTCCGGGGGAGCCGCTCCAGGACGCTGTGGGGCCCCAGCGCGAGGCACCCGCCAAGCAGTCTACGGACGATGTCGTGGACGGGATCCGCGAGCGCATGAAGGAGCGGCAGAGGGCTGTCGAGCGCCTCCTGGCGCAGAGGCGCTGAGGGACTACCGCACGGACCGCCGGAGCTCGCGTTTCAGATAGCGGTCGAAGGCCTTCTTCGCCTTGGGTGTGCCGATCCGGGCCAGGGCATGGGCCGCGCTGTATCGGACATCGGCGTCGGGGTCCTTGAGCAGCCGGATCAGCGCCGGCACGGCTTTCTCCGCCGGCTTGCCGATGTTCCCCAGCGCGAGCGCCGCGTTCGCGCGCAGGCGGGCGCTGCGGTCCTCGGCCGCGAGCAGGAGTTCCGGCACGGCCTCGGCCGCGGACGGGCCCATCTTGCCGAGCTCGTCCGCCGCGCGGCAGCGGAGCTTCTCCGCGCCTTGCCTCAGGGCCTTCAGGAGCTCGGGCATGGGGTCGTGAGAGGGCTTTTGGCCGTGGTCCTCGGCCAGCCCGGCATCGGCGAGCACCGGCTCGTCCGTCCTGGGTCCGGGGCCTTCCGGCCTTGGCAGGCGCGGCTCCGGAGGGCCTTCCAGCGGCTGCTTGCGTTCTTCGGGCAGCGGCGTGCCGCGGCCTTGCAGGAGTTCCGCGGGCGCTCGGACTTCAAGGGTCTCGCGCTGGGGGACGCCGGAGGGTCTCTCCAGCCGCTCCGGCTCGAGCAGACGATCGAGCTCCCGCATCCTCTCCGCGGAGTCCTTCTGCGGCTGCGTCCGGGTCTGCGGCCGGACATCCGGGATCCCGGAGTAAGGAGAGTCCAGGCAGAGGTTGGTGTCCTCATAGGACGCGTCCGGCGGCTGCTCGTCTTTGGGCAGGGCCCCTTGCTTGCGAAGCCAGTACCAGCGGCTCATGCGCACCGTAGGGCTGTTGTCCGAGGCCGCGGGGTCCATGATATCCCCGAGGCTGCCCAGCCAGTGGACCGCGGTGATGCGTATGATGCGGCAGGGCTCCTCGCGCAGCACCTCCCGGAGAGCGGGAACGGCCCCGGGGCCGATGCGGCCGAGCCAATGGGTCGCGGTGAAGCGCACCTGCCAATCCGCGTCCTGCAGGGCTAGGCGCAGTGAAGGGATGGCGGACTCCCCCATGGCGCCGAGCCCGTGGACCGCGTGGATGCGCGCGTTCCACTCGCCGTCCTTGAGAGTGCGCTCCAAGGCCGGCAATTCTTCCGTTGACGTAGCCGGCATGCCTCCGGGGAACGGGTCCTGCGCCCAGAGAAGGGGGGCAAAGAAGAAGAGGCGGAGCATCCACGTAAGTATGCAACTCCTCGGGTTTCGTGGCAAGGCACATCGGCCGACTTATTGCCTATTGGCCAGGAGACGCTCGACAGCCCTCTGCCGCTCCTTCATGCGCTCGCGAATTCCGTCCATGACATCGTCCGCGGGAAGCCTGGCCTGACCTCGTTCCGGCTTGGATTGCACGGCGTCCCGGAGCGGCTCCTCCGGAACGAGTGCCACGCCCGCCCCTGGGCCGAGGAACTCCGGACGGGCGGCGATCAGGGCGGGCTTTTGCTTCGCCTCCGTCTGCTGGGCCCGGGGTTGTTCGGCCTGCGGTTTCTCGCCGCTTGACGCGTCGAACCGGGGCAGACCGATCCTGACATGGAACTCCGAGTCCGTGGACGCGTCAGCGCCCATGAGGTGCTTGAGCATCTTGATATGCGCGGCCTCGGCCTTCCCCATGAGGTCGGCCATGGGAGCGTACATGGACGCGAGCTGGGCCTGGGACGCGATGGCGCCGGCCAGGCTGGTGGGCTGCGGGATCGCGGCGATGGAAGCTTTGATGCCGGCCATCTCGGACTTGACCGAAGCCATGGTCTCGCGGTATTCCTTCACATACGGGTCCTCGTACACGGCGTGACCGTCTCCGACCGGCGGGACTGCGGCTTTGCCGGCCCAGGCGGACGCCAGCGCCCAGAAAAGAATCAGCCCTTTCATGACGGTATCCCCTCGGCCTCCTGTTGCTCGAACCGCTCCTCGGCCGTCTTTAATTTATCTCGCTGATCGGTCATCACGTCGGATGTCTGCCCCGCCAAGTCGCCCACCTCGGCCGCATCCATCCCCACGCTCTTGGCCGCGTCCTCCATGCCGTTGCCGCCCCCGCTTCCTTCGCCTCCGCCTCCTCCACCGCCGCCCCCTCCTCCGCCCCCTCCCCCTTCTTCCCCGCCCTTGGCCGCATTCACCAGGGCCTCGAGCGCCTTGTCGAGCACTTTGAGCAGGGCTTGGGACGCGGTCTGCATCGCGATCTGTTCCTTCATCTTCTTGCGCTCGATCTGGTCGTAGCGCTTCTTGTCCCACTTGAGCTTGATGGCCTCCTCCATGTTCATCTTCTTCGCCATGTGGGCCAGGCTCTCTTTTTTCTCCTTGATCTGGATGTTCCTGGTGTCCTGCGTCGAGCTGGTCCCAGGGCCCTTGATCGCGATGTCAGCGGATGAGCCCCCGTAGCCGGCTCCGGGCCCGGCGGTCGCCCAGCCGGAAGGCATGGGCTCGAAGGCCGAGCTTCCGGTCCCGCCGGCTCCGCCGGAGTCCGCGAGGACCCTCCTGGGGTCCAAATACGCGCCTGGGCGGCCGCCCGTGCCTGCGGTTCCGCTCCTCTTCTCCTCGAACCGGTAGTCCGGCGCCGCCTGCACCCGGCTCAGGTTTGTCTCCACCCGGGGCTTCGGGAAGAGGCCCTTCGACGACAGCGCGGGAAGGGACATGACCGCAGCCGTGGCGCGGCTGCCCGAGCCGCCTGAGAACGAGGACAACCCGCTCAGCCTGCTCGCGAGCTTGCCCGGCGGCTTGGGCAAAGAGACGCGCGTCGCGGCGCGGCTCACCCCCCTTTTGGCCGCGCGGATGGCGTTCTTCCATCCGTCCCTTTTGGCCGGCAAGGGCGTGGGCTCCGGCGTGGCGCGCGGCGTCTGCGTCAGCGCGTCCTTTGCCTCGGGGATGATGAGGGAGGTCGGGTCCCGGCCGCGCATGGGCGTGATAGCAGTCGTGCCGCCGGGCGAGACGATCGACCCGCCTTCGTCGAACGGGCTTCCGGCGCTTGGGAACGCGCCCTTCCTGTCGAAGCCCTGCTGCAGGCTCGCGATGTCCTCCTCGGACGAGGAGATGACGAGTTGGGCGACTGGCGCCATGACGAGCATGGCCAAGCCGGCCAGGACCAGGATGAGGTCCTTTGACTTAAATCCGCGCAGTGGCGCGAGGAACGCCCATCTCGTCGGCAACCGGCTCCTGCCGAACACGGGCAACGGCGGCGCGGAGTCTAGGGTGCTCCACATGGGGCCGGCGACAGGCTTCTTCTCGGTCTTGGGCTTGGTTCCGAGCTTGTGCAGCGGACCCGAGGGGGGGGGCTTCTTCGCGGGCGTGGCCGCCATGGCCATTACCTACCTGACTACATATAGGTTGGAACGCGCGCGAAAGTTGTCAAGGGCCCCGCGTAACAATGCCAGGAGTTTTTCAAAAGTGCATAGTTTTTGGTGAATTTAAACCTGAAAAGTGCATACCCCCTAAAGCGTCCGAAATCGTAGTCGGGACCGGCACAACGACACCGCCACCCAGTTGCGCCAGCCC
>JBAZKS010000013.1:0-86142 GCA_041650695.1 Elusimicrobiota bacterium | reverse complement strand
GGGATTCCCTTTTCAAACAGGACGATGGCCTGCAAGCGTCGTTGTTCCAGCTGGACCGGGCTGCCGTGTGGGCGCATTCCACACCTCCAGCCCACAGTATAGGCCATTACTTATGCAGGAGTCAATAGGCGACTCGCGCCTTGGCTTGGGATGCCGGCTGAAAGAAAGAGCGGCCCAACTGTGGTCGACCACAGTTGGGGGATCACCCGAGAAGCGGAGCAGGCGAAACTGCCGGGGAACGACGCCGGCCGGCTTTCAGCCGACTGAGATGCGGCTTACTTCCTTTTCTTCCCCTTGGGCTTGGCGGCCGCCTCGAGCGCCTTCTTCGCGGCGTCGAGCTCGGCCGTGAGCGCGGCGACCTGCGCGGTCAGTTCTTCCGCCTGCTGCAGGGCGGCTCCGCCCTGCTCTTGCAGGGACGCGTTCTCGGCGGTCAGGGTCTGGACCTGGCCCGTGAGGTTCGCGATCTCGGCGTCCTGCTTCTTGCAGCAGCCGGAAGCCATGAGGCCGACGACGACGGTAAGGGCCAGGATTCGGGACATCATAGCAGACATCCTCCTTATAGAAACTCCTAACCTCGAACAGCGGCAGAAACTCCTAACCTCAAACAGCGGCAGAAACTCCTAACCTCGAACAGCAGCAGAAACTCCTAACCTCGAACAGCGGCAGAAACTCCTAACCTCGAACAGCAGCAGAAACTCCTAACCTCGAACAGCGGTAGAAACTCCTAACCTCGAACAGCGGCAAAAACTCCTAGCCTTGAACGACTGCTTGATAGGGGACGACAAACTCATTTCTTCTTCAGCAGCTCCAGGAACTCGCTGTCCGCCGACAGTATGAGGCGCGTGTCGGCTGGCAGAGCTTTCTTGTAGGCCTCGAGCGTGCGCAGGAACTCGTAGAACTCCGGGTCCGAGTTCATGGCCGCGGCGTAATTGCGTATGGCCGTGGCGTCCGCCGCCCCCCGGAGGGTCTCGGAGCGCTTGTACGCCTCGGACTCGATCTGCTGGAGATCGCGCGTGATCTTGCCGCGGATCTTCGACTGCTCGCCTAAGCCCACGGAGCGTATCTTCTGCGCGATCCTCTGGCGCTCGGAGATCATGCGCTCGAAGACCTTGCTCTCGACCGAGGCCTCGTAGGCGATGCGGCGCAGCTGGACGTCGATGATCTGGATGCCGAGCTCCTTGAGCCCCGCGCGCGCCTTCTCGATGATCATCTCGCTGAGCTTCTCGCGGCCCAGGACGATGGGCTCGATCTCTCCGATGCCCTCCTCCTCGCCGGGGGGCAGTTCCCCGCGGGTGGCCATGTCGCGCTTGAGCTTGACCTTGGCGATGATGGAATCGCTGTTGCGCACGGCCTCCACCAGGTTGTAGTTGGAGATGATGTCGCGGGTGGCCGCCTCGATGATGCCGTCCAGGCGGGAGCGCGCGTTCTCTTCGGTCTGCACGGTCTGAAGGAAGAGCAGCGGGTCCGTCATGCGCCAGCGCGCCGTGGTGTCCACCCAGATGTACTTCTTGTCCTTGGTCGGGATCTGGTTCGGGTTGGCGTCCCAGTTGAGGATGCGCTTGTCGAACCTCCAGATCCGCTGGATGAGGGGGAGCTTGAAATGGAGCCCGGCCGCGGTGATGGGCCCGCCCACGGGCTTGCCGAACTGCGTGATGATGACCTGGTCCCATTCCTGGACGCGGTAGGCCGAGGCGAACAGGAGTATCGTGAGGAAGACCCCGGAGACCAGGGCCCAGACGTTGCGCTCGGCCCTCATCGTTTCTCTCCCGCCGGCGCCTGCAGGCCTTGGTAGATGGGCAGCAGCCCGTTCACGTTCTTGTCCACGATGATCACTTCCTTGAAGCGTCCGTAGAGCTCCTCCAAGGCCTCCCGATGGAGCCGGGTCTTGGTCACCGAGGGGGCCGTGCGGTAGGCGGAGAGCATGTTCTTGAAGCGGCTGGCGTCTCCTTGGGAGCGGTTGACCACGGCCATGGCGTAGCCTTCGGCGTCGCGCACGAGCTGCTCGGCCTTGCCGCGCGCCTCGGGGATGACCTGGTTGTACTCGCGCTCGGCCTGGTTGATGGCCTTCTCCTGCTCCTGCTTGGCCGCGTTGACCTCGTTGAACGCGGGCTTGACCGACTCCGGCGGGTTCGCGTCCTGGAGCTTGATGGTGACGATCTTCACGCCCATGTCGTAGCGGTCCAGGACCTCCTGGGTCAGGCGGTGGGCTTCCTCCGCGATCTCCACGCGGCCGGTGGTGAGGGCTTCGCTCACCTCGCGGTCCCCGACCACGCGGCGCAGGACCGACTGGGACACGTCGCGCATGTTCTTGATGCGCTCCCGGGTGTTGAAGAGGTACTTGCGCGGGTCCGAGATCTTGTACTGAACGATCCAGCCGACCTCGGCCACGTTGAGGTCGCCGGTCAGCATGGCGGATTCCTCCTGCGGGGTGAGGCGGTGCCCCACGAAAGGCTCATTGGAGTCTCCGCCGGAGCGGAACCCGAACTCCTCCTGGTGGATGGTTTCGGTCGCCACCTTGAAGAGCTGGTCGATGCCGAAGGGGACGCGCACGTGCAGACCCGGCCCCTTGGTGCCCGCGTAGCGGCCCAGACGCAGGATGACGGCCTTCTCCTCCGGCTTGACCGTGTACACCGAGGTCAGCAGGGCGAGCGCCATGAAGGCGCTGGCCGCGGCCACGAAGATGGCCGCGGATGGCAGGTGGAGCGGGTTCTTGAAGCGGCTGCGGACGGAATCAAGGAGATCCTTGATCTCCTCTTCTGGGTCTTCCCATGGTTCAGGCATGCTTGGACCTTAGCAAATTTTCAAGGTTTCGGGAGGGACGCGATGAAGTCCCGGATGCTCTGACCGTAATCCGGGGTGTCCAGGAAGCCCTCGTTGTGGTCGCCCTGGGTCTGGGCGAAGCGCTTGGGCCCTGTAGCCGCCTCGAAGTTCTTGCGGCCCATGGCGAAGGGGACGATGTCGTCCTGCGGGCTGTGCATGACCAGCAGGGGGACCTTGAGGCCGGGGATCTTCCCGATGTTGTCGTAGCGGAAGCGGGCGATGAGGCCCACCGGGAGGAACGGGAACAGGAGCTTGCCCATCTCCACGGTGGAGGTGAAGCCGCTGTCCAGGATGAGGGCCTTGGGCGGCTTGTCCAGGGCGGTCTGCAGGGCCACGGCGCAGCCGAGGGACTCGCCGTAGTAGACCATGCGTTCGCGCGGGACGCCTTTCGCATCTTCCAGGAATCCCACGGCCGCGGCCCCGTCGAGGTAGGTGCCCTTCTCCGTGGGCCGCCCCTCGCTCTTGCCGTAGCCCCGGTAGTCGAAGAGGAGCACCGAGAGCCCCATGCCGCGGAAGATGCGCAGCTTCTGGATGCGCGAGCCGATGTTGCCCGCGTTGCCGTGGAAGACGACCAGGACCCAGGGGCCTTGGGGACCGGGCTTCAGGGGCGCCACCTTGGGGAGCGGCGGGTCCTCGACCGCCAGGACGCGGGTGTTGGGCACGGCGGCGTCGGAGTACCAGCCGTGCAGGCGGACTCCGTCGGCCGAGACGAGCTGCACGTCCTCGAAGGGCATGCCGTACACCGCGGGAGTGAAATCGAATTCCTTGGACGGGGCGTAGAGGTTGGCGCGCTCGAACCAGCGCAGGCCCAGCCAGAGGAGTACGACGACCCCGACGAAGGCCGCAGGCTTCTGTATGTTCATGGCGGCGATAGGACGCTCCTTGCGATATGTTCGGCTCCGTCGAGCCGCAGGTCCGCCCAGGACGCGGGGGCCGCGAGCAGGGCTTCCAAATGCCCGCGCCAGCGGCCTCCCGAGAAATCCTCCCTGGAGATGGGGGCGCACACTCCCCAGCGCCTGAGCCCGTCCACGATATGGCTCACCTCGCGGAAGCCCTGTCTTGGGAGGTAGAGGAACCTCGTCCGGTGGGCCAAGGACTCGGAAGCCGCCCCATAGCCGGGCTTGCTGATGAGAGCGTCCGCGGCCGAGATGAGGGTCAGCAGGCTCCGGGTCGAGTGCTGGGGGAGCTCCATCCAGGCGGCCTTCAGGCCGTCGGGCTTGGGCCCGAAGGCGATGAACATGAAATCAGAGAGGTCCTCTCCCGCGCGCGGCATGAGCCCGCCGGGGCCGAACCCGCCGAAGGACAGCAGCACCACCGGCCTGCGTTCGCGCTCCAAGCCGATCCGGCGCCGCGCCTCCTCCCGGCCCAGGGGGCTTTTTCGCACCACGAGAGGAGCGTCTACGGCCTTGGGGAAAGCCGTGAGTTCGCCTCCGAGGGGCAGGCGGTAGAGCGTGTCGGTCAAGGCGTACGCCGCGCGATAGCGCTCGGCCACGGGCGCAAACCGGGGTTCGGACGCGGCGTAGGGCTCAAGGATCCAGTCCCAGGAGAAGTTCGACACGGCCGCGGAAGGCACTCCGGCGGCGTGCGCGGCGGCGCAGGCCAGCGCCGGGACGTCGCTGAGGACCAACGACGCTCCGACGTCCCTGAGGAAAGCCGCTTCGCGCTGCGTCGCGGACTCGAAGCCCGCGCAGAAAGCCTCGTGCGCGGCGAGCGTGGCAGGCACGTCGATGTCCAGGCTGTTGACTTGGGCCATGCCCACGTCGATCTCGGCCGAGGAGCACCGGACCTCCGGGCACTCTTCGGTGAACAGCCAATGCGGGGCTTGGGTCCGGACGTGCAGGGCGATCCCGGGGCGGGCGAGGGCCCTGAGCAAGGCCACGGAGCGCGTGGCGTGGCCGTAGCCGTGGCCGGAGACGTAATAGACGATGTTCAGAGCTTTCTCCACGCCCGGCCGTCCCGAGAGAGCAGGGCGTCGGCGGCCTTGGGGCCCCAGGAGCCCGGGGAGTAGGGATGCACCTTGAGGGCTTTGCCCTCGAGCATCGGGGAGAGGAACTCCCAGCTCCGCTCCACCGCGTCGCGGCGGATGAAGAGCGTGGGGTCGCCCTGCATCGCGTCCAGAAGCAGACGCTCGTAGGCCTCGGGCGGGTCCTCGCCGAAGGTCTCGTCGTAGTCGAAGTCCATGGTGAGCGACCCCAGACAGAACTTCGGGCCGGGGCGCTTGGCCTCGAAGGTCAGGGAGATGCCTTCGTCCGGCTGGATGCGCAGGACGAGCACGTTGGCAGAGACGTCGCTGGGACGCAGCCCCGGCACGAGCGAATGCGGGATCTGCTTGAAGCTTACCGCGATCTCGGCCGCGCGCTTGCCGAGCTTCTTGCCCGTGCGCAGGTAGAAGGGGACCCCTGCGAAGCGCCAGCTGTTCACCTCCAGGCGCATGGCCGCGAAGGTGGGGGTCAGGCTCTTGGGGGAGACCCCCTTCTCTTTTCTGTAGCCTTCGTACTGGCCCAATACCACGTCGGCCGAAGGGGCGAGCGAGCGCAGGACCTGTATCTTCTCGTTGCGCACGCTTTCCGCGTCGAAGCTGCGCGGCGGCTCCATGGCGGTCAAGGCCAAAAGCTGGAGCATGTGGTTCTGGAACATGTCGCGCAGGACACCGGCGGAATCGTAGTACCCGGCCCGGTGCTCCACTCCCAGCTCCTCCAAGGCCGAGATCTGGACGTGGTCGATGTAGCGCCTGTCCCAGAGGGGCTCGAAGATGGAGTTCATGAAGCGGAAGATGAGTATGTTCTGCACCGTCTCCTTGCCCAGGTAGTGGTCGATGCGGTAGACCTGGGCTTCGCTCAGGTGCCTGGCGAACTCCTTCTCCAGGCGCAGGGCGCTCTTGAGATCCGTCCCGATGGGCTTCTCGACGATGACCCTGGACCACCCGCCCGGACGCAGGCCGTCCAAAAGCTTGGCGGCGGCCAAGCGGTGGACGATCTTGGCGTACAGCGAGGGGGGGACGGCCAGGTAGAAGAGGACGTTGTCTCCTTTGAGGAGTCCCTTGAGCTTCTCGTAGGTGCGTCCGTCTTCATAGTCCCCGCGGAGATAGGGGCGGACTCCCGGAGCTTCGCTCCGGCCTACTCCGACGACGCGGAAATCCTTGGCCAGGAGCTTGCGGCGTCTGAGGTGCGCCAGGGATGGGAAGAGCTTGCGGGAGGCCAGGTCGCCGGACGCGCCGAAGATGACGAGCGTGCAGGGGACCGGCTTGTGCTCGATGCAGAGCTCCTCTTTGAGGTCAATTCGCATGCTCGCCCCGTTTGGACTTGACCGCGTGCCCGCCGAACTCGTTCCTCAGGGCCGCGAGCACCCTGTCCGCGAAGGAGTCCTGGCGGCGCGAGCGGAACCTGGCGAAGAGCGCGTCCGCGATGACCTGGGCCGGGACCGAGTTTTCCACCGCGTCGAGCACGGTCCAGCGCCCCTCTCCGGAATCCTCTACGTAGCCCTTGATGTTCTCAAGCCGCGGGTCCTTCGCCAAAGCGTCGGCCGCAAGCTCAAGGAGCCAGGAGCGGACCACGCTGCCCCGGTTCCAGAGCGCGGCCACGCGCGGCAGGTCGATCTTGAACTTGGAGCAGTCCAGGAGGTCGAACCCTTCGGCGTAGGCCTGCATCATGCCGTACTCGATGCCGTTGTGCACCATCTTGACGAAATGTCCCGAGCCGACCGGGCCCACGAGGGCGTAGCCGTCCTTGGGGGCGAGGGCCTTGAACGCGGGCTCCAGGACCTTGAACGTCTTGGGGTCCGCTCCCACCATGAGGCAGTATCCTTCCTTCAGACCCCAGATCCCGCCGCTCACCCCCGCATCGATGTAGCGGATGCCGCGCATGGAGAGGGTTTCCGCGTTGCGGGCGTCCTCCTTGTAGTGGGAGTTGCCGCCGTCCACGACCACGTCGCCGGGGGAGAGCGCCCTGGAAAGGAGGTCTACGGCTCCCTGCACCGGCTTGCCGGCCGGGATCATGAGCCAGACCACGCGCGGGGGCTTGAGCTTCTTGACCGCGTCTTCCAGGGAGGAGGCGGGGATGGCGCCGTATCTTGCTGCCTGCTTCACGGATCTGGGATGCCTGGCGAAGGCCACGACTTGATGTCTGCCCTTGAGCAGCCTGCGGGTCATGTTCATGCCCATCTTACCGAGACCGACCATGGCTAGGCGCATGGGATCCTCCTGGATGGGGGATTATACGGAATGGAGGGACTACTGAGTAGGGGCGGCGACCGGAATATTTCCCCACACCATGGTTTTGTGGACCCAGCCGTCGATCTCTTCGTCGTCCTTGACGTGGAGCCAGACCCCGTTCTGTCCCACTAATAGGAACGGATAGCCGCGCTCGACTTCCCAGAGGACCTTGGACCTGGGACTCGGGCCGTTTCGGATGTTGGCTTTCGCCGTCTTGACGATCACGGTGGGCGCGTCCGAGAGAACCGGGGCGTAGGCCCAGCCCGCGTCTTTCTCGAAATCGCGGACCTTGACCCAGTCGCCTTTCTTGACGAGGACCTGGAGGGGGGAATAGATCCAGGCCTGGTACTCGACGGCCGCGCTCACGCCCGGGGCTGAGCGGACATTGACCTGCTTGGTGGACACGGAGGCCCACTCGGCCATGACCGCCAGGGGCAACAGGGCGACCCCCAGCGCGAAGAGCACGCTGGCGACTAGGCGTTGCATCATCACTATTCTAATGGGCCCATGTTGCGGCGATATTGCTTGATAATATTGTATCCTTGAAAACGCATCAAGGAGGTGCATTCATGCGGAGACTAGGCTTGGTAGTGGCGTTGGCCCTGGCGATCCCGACGTTCGCCTCAGCCGGAGTCCACAACATGGCGGGCTGCGGCCTGGGCGCGATGGTGTTCGACCAGAACGAGAAGGGCCCCCAGATCGTGGCGGTCACGCTGAACGCCGTCGGGAGCCAGACCATCGGCATCACGATTGGGACCTCGGGCTGCACCAAGAGCGGCAAGGTCGTGAAGGGGATGGAGACCATGGCTTTCGCTGAAACCAACTTTCCGAGCCTCAAGCGGGACATGGCTTCCGGACAGGGTCAGTACCTGGACTCGTTCGCGAGCCTCTACGGGTACAAGACCGCGGAGCAGAAGGCCGAGTTCTGCAAGTGGGTGCAGGCCCGGTACGAGACCCTGGTCCCGACGCCTGAGACCACGGCGGTCGAGATGCTCCAGCGTTTGGAAAGCGAGCTCCCTCGCCAGTCCTGAGCCGTCGTCATCTTCTCCTGACAGCAGCCCTGCTCCTCCCGAGCCTCGCTCGAGGGGAGCAGTACGCTGTCGAGCTCGTAGAACAGGCTAAGCGCCTGCGGTTGAGCGAGGCCCCGCAGTGGCGCCTGCTCCTGCACGCCGACAGGAGCGGGAAGAGCGAGGCCGAGGGAGACGCCTTCTTCCTCTCTCCGGACGGAGCCCGGGATCCCGAGGCCGAGTTGGGAGCCACCCTGGCATCCTTCTTCTCCGATGGGCAATGCCGTTTCACGGCCCGCTATGCCTGGCTCAAGGAAGCCCTCGCCTTCGACGCCTCGCGCTTGCCTGAGCAGGCTTGCCCGGACTTCCAGGAGTGGCGCGGGGATCCGGAGTCGCTTTCCCTGATATTCGCGGACGCGTACCTGAACGACCCTTCCTCCATGTACGGCCACACCTTCCTCCGCGTGGACGAGCGTGGCCGGTCCGAGGACGAGCATCTGCTCGACTACGCGCTGAATTTCTCAGCGCAGACCGAGGAGACCGGAGGGCTGCTTTATTCCCTGCGAGGCTTGACCGGGGGCTATCCCGGCCAGTTCTCCATCGCGCCGTACTACATGAGGACCCAGCAGTACAGCAATCTCGAATCCCGCGACCTTTGGGAGTATCGTTTGGACCTGAGCTCGCGCGCGGTGGACCTGGTCCTGCGCCACATCTGGGAGCTGGGGCCCGCGCACTTCGATTACTACTTCTTGACCAAGAACTGCTCCTACCAGCTTCTGCCGGTCCTGGATGCGGCTGACCCGGGGCTCGGGCTGGTCCGCTGGAGGAGATTGGGCGTCACCCCGGTGGATACGCTGCGCGCGCTGCTCTCCAGACCCGGGCTGGTGAAGGAGCGGCGCTACAGGCCTTCGTTCGTGTCCGAGATGCTCATGCGCCGCTCCCGCCTGTCCAGGGAGGAACGGCGGCTCGCCAGGGAGCTCGGCCGAAAGCCTGGGTCGATCCCGCTGGACGGCCTGCCCTTGGAGCGCCAAGCCGCGGTGCTCGATTCCGCCCACGATTATTTCCGCTACCGCAACGGGTTCAAGAAGGAGAAGGAGCCCATGGCGGACGCGCTCCTGTCCATGAGGGGACGGATCAAGATCCCGTCGCAGCCCCTGCCCAAGGGAGAGTGGAAGAAGGCTCCTGAGGACGGGCACGGCACCGCGCGCGTCGCGGCAGGAGGCGGGGTCCATGGGGACGGCCCTTTCGGCGAACTCTCCTGGCGCGCGGCGCTGCACGATCCCCTGGCCCGGCAGGACGGCTACGTGCCGGACAGCCTCCTGGAGATGGTCGGAGTCTCCGTGCGCTTCGACGCGGACCGGAAAGTCTATCTCCAGAAGTTCGATCTGGCGAACGTGGTCTCCCTCTCCCCCTGGGACTCCTGGCTGCGCAAGCCCTCCTGGCGTCTGGCCTCCGGGCTGCGGCGGGCCGAGGAGCTCTCCTGCGGCGAGTCCTCCTGCCTGGCGGCCGAGCTCTCCGGCGGGCCGGGTCTGGCTGCGCGGCTCCGGGAGCGGGCGCCGCTCGTCTACGCCCTGGTCGAGGCGGAGTGCGCCGCCGGGAGCCCCCTGCATCTGCGGCATCGCGTGGGAGGAGGGGGCGCGGCCGGCGTGCTCATGGACCTGGGCAAAAGCCGCGTGCAGGTCGAGTTCCTCCATCGACGCTACTTCCTCGGGGACGCGCGGGAGAAGACGCAGGCGGAGCTGGGCTGGGCCCTCGAGGTCCGCAAAGACCTCGAGCTCAGGGTCCGGTTGACCCGCCATACCCCGCACCAGGAAGCCATGATCTCTCTGGCAAGATACTTCTGATGCGTGCTATCCTGCTGGCCATGAGCGCCTTGCTCTGGCTCTTCCTGTGCGTCTGTTCCGCATCCCCGAGCCCCAACGACCGCGACGCCCTGCTCGGCAGCATGCACAAGCTCATGGCGGAGATCCGGCCGGCCCTGGCGCAGCTCCAGGAACTCGAGAAAAGGTATGGATCCGCCTCCGGTATCGAGGAGTTCCGGTCCAAAAGAGAAGAGCTGCATGACGAGCTCAACGGCAAGCTCACCAGGCTCGGGAACATGAAGCAGGAATTCCAGGCCCTGAACCGCGGGGAGGTCTATCTGCGGAGCGCGAGCATGCTGGGCGGCTCCGGCGGGAAGAAGGAGGCGGCGGACGCTTCCTTGGCCACCTTCCTGGTCTATGAGGACGAGCCCAGGAAGGTCGAGGAGTTCGTCCAGGCGGCCTGGGCTGTCGAGGTGCGGGAGTACGCCGCGTTCAGGGAGCTCGAGCTGCGGCTGCAGATGCGGCGGCAGCGCAGGATGATCGCCGCGGCAGCGGCGGCGGCCGTCGTCCTGCTGGGAATCGTCGCGTGGAGACGGAGGGCGGCGGCCGTCCTCTTGCTGCTCCTCCTCGGCGGGGCGGCCCATTCGGCCGAAGATGAGCTCGAACAGCGCATGGAGAAGATGAAGATACTGCTGGCCGATCTGAGGCCTCTCGTGTTCGAACTCGAGGAGCTGATCAAGACGTACCCCGCGGTCGCTGATCTCGATGGCGTCTCCGAGCGCCGGAAGGATCTGCGCAGCCGCCTCGAATCGAAGCAAGATGAGCTCTGGGACCAGCGCAAGGAGTTCGTCGGCGCCAATCAAAGCGATTTCATCTTCGGGACCGTGAGTTCTCTGCCGAGCCTGAGCAAGGGCAAGAGAGGGAAGACGGACTCCGCCATCGGGGACTTCACCTTCTACGAGGGGGAGACGACCAAGATCCGCACCTTCTGCGAGAAGGCGCAGGACCTGCTCAAGCAGGAGGAGCAGGACTTCCAGGCCCTGAAGGCGAGGCTGGAGGCTGAAGAGCAGAACCGCCTGCGGCGCAAGCTCGCGCTCTGGGCGAGCTTGGTCGTGGCCGTGGGGCTATGCGCCTGGGGGCTGCTGGGCTTCAGGAAGGCTCACGCCGAGGCTCTTTCGTAGAGGGCGAAGGACTTGGCCGGCAGGGTCAGCCCGACCTCGCGGCCGCCTCCCAGGGCTTTGGCTGCGGCGGGCTGCTCCGCGGAGTCCAAGAGGAGCCTCCACCCGCCTTGGGGGACCGCCAGCTTCGAATCCACCGGCAGATCGCTGAAGTTGAATGCCGCGAAAACTGCCCCTTCGGGACCTGAGCGCAGCAGCGTCACCACGCACTGCTCCTTGTAGTCCGCCACGCGCGACGGGTCATGGGAGCCGTCCTTGAAGGCCGGGTGTTCCCGCCGGAGCTTCAAGAGGCGCCGGTAGTGCTTCAAGAGCGGCTCGTCCTCGCGGAGCTGCCACGATATGGGGGAACCGTACGGAGCCTTCTCCCCGTACTCCTCCCCCATGTACAGGACCGGGAGGAAGGGCGAAAGCAGGAGCGCTCCGGCCGCGAGCTTCTGGGCTTGGCGGGAGAGATAGGAGGAGGGCCTCTCTTGTCCGACCCCCGGCAGGGACTCGTCCTGCCAGGCCACGACGAAGCGGCGCGGCGGCGCCCCGCCAGGCGGGACACCGTGCGAGCGGCCGTGGATCCCGGAGTACTGCCCCGAGAACGTGTAGCCGTTCCGGAGCGCCTCGGCCAGGGGGGCGATGCCGTCGAAGTCCGTCCCGGTCCTGGACGGCGCTCCGAGCGCGGCGCCCAACGCCATGCCGAAGTCCGGGCTCCAGAAGGCGTCGAGCCCCAAGCCCCCCAGCTCGCGCTGGCGGATGAGGCGGGTATTGTTGCGCCGACTGCGGGCCAGCAGATAGACGAGCCGGTTCTCTTTGCGCGAGAACTGGTGGACCGTTTCCGAGAGCTCCTCCAGGAACGGACGGGCGGAGAGGTCCCGGAGCTCGTCCGCGCCCTCGATGACGAGGCCGTCGGCCCTGAATTCGGAGAGGCAGCGCAGAGCGGCCGCGCCCAGCTGCTTGCGGACCTCGTCGGACCCTGCCCCGTCGAGGTTGCAGCCTTCCCCGAGCGCCGGGAAGTCGAGGACGGCCGCCATCCCCAGCGCGTGGCTCCGATCGACGAAGCGCTTGAGCTCGAGCGGGTCCTCGGCCTCGGGACGGGACCGGAGCAGGACCCCGCTGACCCCGAGGGCCTTGAGCTCCTGGAGCCGCGCGCTCGCCGCGTCGAGCGTCTTCTCCGGGGTGAATAGACCGGCGTGGACCGCGTAGAGGACCATGTCCTGGAGAGGGAGGCCGCACCAGTAGCGGTCGCTCCAGAGGAAGGGAGCGTCGGCCCCCGCTTCTTTTACTCGCACTTGAGGTAGAGCACGCCCAGCGGCGGCAGCGTGAGGTCGAGCGACCAGTCCCGCTTATGCCAGGGGCGGGGTTCGGCCTGCCTGCCTCCCGAGTTGCCGACGCCGCTCCCTCCGTATTCCCGGGCGTCCGTGTTCAGGAGCTCCCGCCACCGGCCGCCGCGCGGGACACCCACGCGGTAGCTCTTGCGCACCACCGGGGTGAAGTTCATGACGACCAGGACCATGTCCGACGGGTCCTTTCCCTTGCGCATGAAGGTCAGGACGCTGGAATCGCTGTCGTTGGCGTCGATCCACTCGTAGCCCGCGGGGTCGAAGTCCAGCGCGTGCAGGGCCGTCTCGCCGCGGTAGAGCCGGTTGAGGTCGCAGATCAAGCGCATCACCCCCTGATGGGGCGGGAGCTCGAGCAGGTGCCAGTCCAGGCTCTTCTCGTGGTACCACTCGTCCCACTGCGCGATCTCGGCGCCCATGAAGAGCAGCTTCTTGCCCGCGCACGCGTACATGTAGGCGTAGAGGGAGCGCAGGTTGGCGAACTTCTGCCAGTCGTCTCCGGACATCTGGCGCAGGAGCGCGCACTTGCCGTGCACGACCTCGTCGTGGGAGAGCGGCAGCACGAAGTTCTCGTGGAAGGCGTAGAGCATGCGGAACGTGATGTCGTTGTGGTGGTAGCGCCGGTGGATGGGCTCCTTGCGCATGTAGTTGAGCGTGTCGTGCATCCAGCCCATGTCCCACTTCATGCCGAAGCCGAGCCCCCCCGCGTAGGTGGGCCGCGAGACCATGCCCCAGGACGTGGACTCCTCCGCGAAGGTCTGCACGTCCGGGTAGTTCTTGTAGACCTCGGTGTTCAGGCGCCGGAGGAAGTCGATGGCCTCGATGTTCTCCTTGCCGCCGTACTGGTTCGGGATCCATTCCCCGTTGCGGCGGGAGTAGTCGAGATAGAGCATGGACGCCACCGCGTCGATGCGCAGCCCGTCGATGTGGTATTTATCGAGCCAGAACAGCGCGCTCGAGAGCAGAAACGAGCGCACCTCGTTGCGGCCGTAGTTGAAGATGAGGCTGTGCCAGTCCGGGTGGTAGCCCCGGCGCCTGTCCGAGTGCTCGTAGAGGTGCGTGCCGTCGAAGTAGCCGAGCCCGTGCTCGTCCGACGGGAAGTGCGAGGGCACCCAGTCGAGGATGACGCCGATGCCCCGCTGGTGCAGGGTGTCGACGAAGTACATGAAATCCTGCGGCGTGCCGAAGCGGCTGGTGGGGGCGAAGTAGCCCGTGGTCTGGTAGCCCCAGGAGCCGGTGAAGGGATGCTCCATGATGGGCAGCAGTTCCACGTGCGTGAACCCTGTGTAGACCATGTGGTCGGCCAGCTTGTGGGCGGCCTCCCGGTAGTTCAGGGAACGGTTCCCGTCTTCGGGCACGCGCATCCAGGAGCCGAGATGGGCCTCGTAGATGGAGATGGGGGCGTCGAGCGCGTTCTTCTTGCCGCGCGAACGCATCCATCCCTCGTCGCCCCAGGAGTAGTCCAGGTCCCAGACCTTCGACCCCGTCTTCGGCGGGGTCTCGGTATGGATCGCGTAGGGGTCCGCCTTGTCCGCCTTGTACGCGTGATAGCGCGACGCCACGTGGTACTTGTAGCAGGCGCCATGGCCCACGCCGGGGATGAAGAGCTCCCAGATGCCGGAGCTCCCGCGCGCTTTCATGGGGTGGGTGCCCTTGGTCCAGCCGTTGAAGTCCCCGACCACGCAGACGCGCTCGGCATCCGGGGCCCAGACCGCGAAGTGCGTCCCGGCCGGGTCTTTCACGATGTGCGCCCCCAGCTTCTCGTAGCCCCGCACCTGCGAGCCCTCGTTGAAGTAGTGGAGGTCCTCGTCCGTCAGCCGCGTCGTCCTCGTCATCTGAGCTCCTTGCGTCCTACTTGCCGCGGATCCTGAGCGTGTACTTGTCGCGGACATTGACCTGCTTCGGGTCCTGCGGCTTGAGCTTCAGTTGGTAGGTTCCGGGGTCCAGCTCTTTGGACAGGGTCAATCCCTCTCCGGGCTTCTTCGCCAGGGCCTGGGCCAGGGGATTCCCGTCCGGGTCGAAGAGCTCCATGGCCGGGGTCACGTTGAGCACCCCGGTCAATTCCGTCACGACCTGCCCTTTGGCGTAGACGTTGAATTCGTACCAATCTTCGTCGCCCTTGGGGGCGATGGAGCCGTCCACCGAGCTTCCGACCTGCAGGGGCTGGGCCGAGGCCGAACTGTTGTTGAGCTCGAACTCCAGGCCCGGCTGCGCCTCGACCAGGGTCCGAGTCAAGGTGTAGGCGCGGCGCGGCTCCGCCTTCTTGCCGGTCTTCTCGGCGACGATCAGGTAGGTGTCCCCGCTCATCAGACCCACCCCGGTGAGGACTTCGGATTGCTCCTCGCCGGCGTTGTCGATCTCGAGCAGAGGCCTGCCGATGTCGTCGGCGAACGTCATCTTGAGGTCCATGCCGATGAGCCCGCCCAGGGTCACGCCGAGGATGCGGCGCGAGTCGCCCGCCACCGTGAACTTGTACCAGTCCGCGTCCCCCACCGGCGAGACCGTGCCCTGCATGGTCTCGCCGTCGAAGGGCGTGGCGTCGAGCCTCTGGTCGTTGGGCTCGAACTCGTAGCTGCCCTGGTAGGGGACCAGCTCCGAGAGCATCTCGTAGCGCACCTCCGCGTTCGCCGCGTTGGCCGCCTTGCTGCGCAGGCGCAGGTGGAACTGGGCCGGGCCTTTCACGCCGAAGCCCTTGAAGGATTCGGCTCCACCGGGCCCCGTGGTATCGACCGCCTTGAGCATGTAGGAGTTGAGATCGTAGATCTCCAGCACCGGGTCCACCCCAGGGACCTCGCTCACGTCCACGTTGAGCAGGTAGCGCCCTTCCTGGGGGACCTCGACCTTGAACCAGTCCTCCTCCTGGAAGGAGTTCGCTTCGTTGAGGAGGTTGCGGGAGGGGTAGTAGTGTCCGCGCAGCACGCCCCCGGGCCGAAGGGCCGTGGCTTCGAGCGCGCGGTCGTCGGGCTCGCGCTCGCGTCCCTCGGAGGAGGAGAGGACCGCGTCCAGGGCGTAGCCCTGCTCCGGGTTGTTCGCCTTGGGGTTCTTGTTGCTGAGCTCGATGTAATAGGCGCCGGGATCGAGGCCGATGTCGAGGCCGCGCTCATCTCCTCCCGAGGAGGTCTCGTCGTAGCGCTTGAGCTCGCGGCGCTCGCCGTCCATGACCTTGAGCACGAAATCCATGTCGCGGATGCCGCCCACGTGCAGGTCCAAAGACTGGCCGGGCTTGGACACCTCGAGCTTGAACGCGTCGATGTCCGCGGCCGTGGCCATGGTGCCGCCGACCTTGCAGGTGCCGGGGATGGACGTGGCCTTGGTGAAATGGTCGTTGGGCTCCACCTCGCGCACACGGCTGCAGGCGGCCAGGATGAGCCGATGCACTCTTCTCACGGGGTGGATTCTACTAAAATCCGGGGAAAGGGCGCGTGGGGCGGTGGCGGTAGACTTCCTTCATGAACCGGACCCACACGGGAGCGGCCACGGACCCGCCGCTGCGGCCGTCGCCCAGAGAGAGGCGCATGTCGTCGTTCCCGATGCGCACCACGGCGGAGATGTCCGGAGTGACGCCCGCCATCCAGGCGTCCCGGTAGTCGTCCGTGGTCCCGGTCTTGCCGGCCGCCGGCATGCTGAATCCGTCGCGCTTGGCGACGGCGTACGCGGTGCCCTCCGCCTGGAAGACTCCCTGTAGGACGTCGAGCATGGCGTGGCAGGTGGCCGTGCTCAGCAGGGGGGGCTCGGCCGCCGGGGCGTGCTCCCGCAGGACTTTCCCGTCCCGGTCCTCGACCTTGACGATGGAGTGCGGGCGGACAGGGCGGCCGTCGTTCACGAAGATGGAATAGGCCGCCGCCAGCTCCACGGGCGTGAGCGAGCAGGTGCCCAGGGCCAAGGTGAGGTCCCTCTGGAAATTCGAGGCGGCCGCTCCGCTCGCCCCTGAGAGCAGGGCGATGACGTCATCGATGTCGAGCGCGGCCAGGACCTGCACCGCGACCGTGTTCAGAGACCTGGCCACCGCCAGGCGCAGGGTCACCTCGCCGTAGTACTTGTTCCCGTAGTTCCTGGGAGACCAGGTCCGTCCCGGACCCTGCCGGTAGCGCACGCGCTCGTCCGTGAGTTTGTCCTCCGGGGTGAACGTCCCTTTCTCGAACGCGACGGCGTAGACGAAGGGCTTGACCGAGGACCCGATGGGTCTGCGGCCCCCCGAGGCCCGGTCGAGCTGGTTGCGAAAGCTATAGCCGCTTCCGCCGACCATGGCCAGGATGCCTCCGCTCGCAGGGTCCACGGCCGCGAAGGCCCCTTCTACCGAGGCCGTGGCGGACGGGTGGGTGAGCTTGAAATGCTCGGTCTCGGCCCGAAGCCCGTCTAGGAGAGCCCCCTCCGCCGCCCTTTGGGCTCCGAGGTCCAGGGTGGTGTAGACCCTTAAGCCCCCCTTCAGGACCCGTTCCTTGGTGTACTCGTCTTCCAGCTGCCTGCGTACGTGCTCGATGAAGTAGGGGGCTTCGTTGACGGACATCCTCCAGAAGGAGGTCTGCGGGAGCCTCATCCGGCCGGCCATGGACTGCCAGAACTCGCGGCTGTAGCGCTCGACCGCGGCGGCCGGGATGAAGCCGGCCTGGGCCATGCGGCGGAGCACGGTGCGGTGCCTGGCTTGGGCCAGGTCGGGGTCGATGAAGGGGGAGTATTTGTTCGGGCTCGGAAGGATCCCTACGAGCATCGCGGCCTCGCCCAGCTCCAGGGACGCGGCGGGCTTGTTGAAATAGAGGCGGGAGGCGGCCTCGATGCCGAAGCAGCCGTGGCCGAAGTAGGCGAAGTCGAGGTACATGAGGAGTATCTGGTCCTTGGTGAACTTCGACTCCAGCTTCTTGGCGCAGAAGAGCTCGAAGACCTTGCGCGACCAGGTGCGCTGGCGCGTGGTGAACAGGAGCTTGGCCAGCTGCTGGGTGAGCGTGCTCCGGCCGGGGGTCCTGCGCGTCGAGAACACGTCGTCCGCGAGCGCCTTGGCCATGGCGAGGTAGTTGACCCCGTGGTGCGAGTAAAAAGTCCGGTCCTCGGTGGCGACCAGGGCCTTCTTGAGCCAATCCGGCAGCTGGGCTGGGTCCCCTGCGTAGAGCTCTCGGTCCTTGGCGAACTCGCCGATGAGCCGGCCGGTCGAATCGTAGATGCGCGAGGGCTCGGGCGCGGCGCTCAGGGTGGAGGCCATGTACGGGACCTCGAAGACCTCGTCGTCCGAGAGCAGGTACTCGGCGCGCTCGGGCGCGGTCACGGCCAGGTAGTACTTGTCCATCTTGGAGGTGACGGAGGCTTCCAGGGTCTTGAACTTGTAGTAGCCGTGGCCGAACAGGAAGGCGGCCGGAGCCAGCCCGGCGAGGGCCACGGCCATGAGCACGGCGAGCAGCGCGACGAACATCGGGGTAATGCTATAAAATATCCGTTCCGGAGGTCCGAAAGATGATCAAGACGCTTTTCACGGCGGCGCTCCTCACCCTCCCGGGCCCGGCGTCCTCCGCCCGGCCCGGCCGGCCCATCGAGCCCAGAGGAGAGCTCCTGGCCGAGGAGAAGTCCACCATCGAGCTCTTCCGCCGGTCCCGGGATTCGGTGGTGTACATCACCACCCTGGTCATGCAGCAGGACTTCTTCTCCTTCAACGTGTTGGAGATCCCCCAAGGCGCCGGCTCCGGCTTCATCTGGGATGAGCAGGGGCATGTGGTCACGAATTTCCACGTCATCCAGCAGGCGGACGCGGCGAAGGTCACCCTGGCGGACGGGACCTCCGTCGACGCCAAGCTGGTGGGGGTCTTTCCGGACAAGGACCTGGCCGTGCTCAGGATCCAGGTCCCGAAGAAGGGGCTCCGCCCCATCCCCCTGGGCGCCTCCAAGGACCTGCAGACCGGGCAGAAGGTCTTCGCCATCGGCAACCCGTTCGGCCTGGACCAGACCCTGACCACCGGGGTCATCAGCGCGCTGGGACGGGAGATCCGCTCCCTGACCGGCCGCCCCATCCAGGGCGTCATCCAGACCGACGCGGCCATCAACCCGGGCAACTCCGGCGGGCCTCTGCTCGACAGCGCCGGCCGCCTCATCGGGGTGAATACGATGATCTACAGCCCCTCCGGCGCCTACGCCGGGGTGGGCTTCGCGGTCCCGGTGGACATCGTCAACCAGGTCGTGCCCCAGCTCATCGCGTACAAGAAGGTGATCCGCCCCGGCTTCGGCGTCCGCCTCGCCGACGACGTCCTGGCCGCCCGGCTCGGGATCGAGGGGGCCCTCATCCTCGGCGTGTCCAAGCGCAGCGCGGCCGCGCTCGCGGGCCTGGAGCCCACCGCCGTGAACGCGCGGGGCGACGTGGTGCTGGGCGACGCCATCGTCGCAGTCGACAACAAGCCCGTGAAGTCCGCGGACGACCTCTACAAGCTGGTTGAGGACTACTCCGTCGGCGACAAGGTCACGGTCACGGCGCTGCGCAGCGGCCGCAGGCGGTCGGTGAAGGTGACCCTCCAGGAACTGGAATAGTTCAGGCGGATTTAGACCCGACTTCAGCGGGCCGCTGAGCTTGAAGCAGGCGTCGCAGACCGCGGGGTAGGCGTCGGGCGCCCTTGCAAAATAGCCCTGTTAACTCTATAATATGACCATCTGAGCATATAACCATATAAGTATTTTGCAAGATGATGACCGACCCCAAACTGATCCGGACCCGCGGCCCCGTTAAGGGGAACGGGACCTCGTTCGCAGGCCTTAGCGGTTTGAGCCGGATGTCCATCCTCATCGGGCTGGGGCCCATCGATCTCGCGGAAGCCGCCAAGAGGCTCGTGCCCAAGGCCCTGCACGGGGCGGGCAAGGTCTTTTCTCGCAGCGCGGAGATCTCGAAGACCCTGGCGCAAGGCATCGAAGACGGAAGCTGCATCGAGTCCCATAGGGGCGCGGCGCTGCTCCACCTGCGCGTGGAAGGGCTCGCGGAGCCGCGCGCGGCGCTCGGCATCTCCTCGGAGGGGATGGGGCCCGAGCGCGTGTACGCCACGGCCCTGTTCCTCAGCCCGAAGGGAGCTGCGGGGAGCGGCATCCCTCATTGGGCGCGCAAGAAACTCTTCGACGAGAAGACGCTTTACCGGCTCAGGACGGCCGCGGACCTGGAGTCCGTCTGCGGAGTGCTTTCGGCCGAACGACAGGAGGGAGAATGATCGCAGAGTACGTATGCGCCTTGAACAAGAACCACAAGAGCTCGCACGGCTCGCTCCAGACTCCGCCCCCGCAGTGCTGCGGCCAGCCGATGGTCCTCGATCAGACGGCGCCGCCTCCGCCGCCTCCCGCGGAGCTTAAGCCCCAGAAGTCGCGCAGGAAGTAGACGAGGCGATGGCCGACAAGACCGACGGGGTCCCCGGGAAACGGCCTTGGGACGGCTCGCGCGACATGCTCGCGGTGTGCGAGAAGCGGCTGAAGGAACACCCCGAGGACTTGGAAGGCATCATCAAGATCGCGGAGTCCCTCTGGCAGATGGGCAAGCGCGGGAGCGCCTTGGAGTTCCTTAAGAGCGCGCTGACGTATCATCCGGGCGATCCCACGCTGAGGGGCCTGATCCAGAGCTACTCCGGGGAGAACCCGGTCGAGTCGCCGGAGCGCCTGCCTCGATGGCATCACGCGGGCGAAGGGTGACCCCACTGAGTAATCGCTGCTGGGATTTCCTCCTGGTTCGCCGCGAGAGAAATTAGGTATGCTCCACTGGTGGGCATGGAGGGGATGATGGCGAAGATCACAGACATTCTGTCCGGGAAGGTTTTCAAGACGGGCCGAGGCTCCGCGCTGAGCATCGACTATCCGCAGGCGGGCGAGAGCGTGGGCCGCGGCCACTACGCCGTCCGCGTCTCGGCCGGCGGAGGCGAGTGCGAGATATCCATCGACGACGGCCCGTGGCAGGCATGCCGCAGCGCCGACGGCTTTTCCTGGTATGACTGGTCGCCGGAGCAGACCGGCTCCCACCGCATCTCGGTCCGGACCCGCGTCGGAAACGGGTGGGTCAAGACCGACAGGACCTGCAAGGTCAAGTAAGAAAGCCTCAGCCCTCGGAGCTTGAACTGTGGGCGACCACAGTCGAGGGCTCCGGCGGCGCCGCGCCCTCCTGATGCGCGGCACTGCCGGAGCCCTCTCCCCCAATACGTCAAAAACCTCGGCATTGAGAGCCGAGGTTTTGGTCTGAGAGATGCTCCGGCGCCCTCGCGCTTCTGAGCGCGAGGACAGCCGGAGATTTCACCCCCAATACGAAAGGACCTCGGGGTGGAGCCCCTCGGTCCTTTCTGATGAAATCTCCGGCGGTAGGATTCGAACCTACAACCCTCCCGTTAACAGCGGGACGCTCTACCGTTGAGCTACGCCGGAATGTTCCCCACTGACGTAGTGGGACTGAGATTTTACCAGATTTTCAGCTCGGTTGCCCTGGAAAGCAAAATCGCCTCCGCAAGCGGAGGCGATTTTGTTCAAGGAGACAAACCGCTTACTTCCTTCGCATCCCTCCGCCGAAGCCGTTCAGGCGCGCATTGGCCTTGAGCAGCACCTCGGAGTAGGGCAGGCCGGTCAGGATCTCGACGCCCTGGCTCACGTGCTTGACGGCCCAGATGTGGAACTTGCCCGCCTTGACCGCTTCCACGATGTCCGGCCGCAGCGCGAGGTCCCCCACGTTGCTCTCCGGGATGATGACTCCCTGCTCGCCGGTCATCTCCTTGCCCTGGGACTTGAGCTTGGCCGTGACCACGTCGAAGTAGCCCTCGATCTTGTGGTTGACCCCGCCGATGGCCTGCACGTTGCCGAACTGGTCGGCCGAGCCGGTGATGGAGATGCCCTGCTTGATCGGCACCTCGGCCAGGCTCGAGAGGGCGGCGTAGATCTGAGTCTGCGTCGCCGAGTCCCCGTCGATCCCTCCGTAGTTCTGCTCGAAGGAGATGCGGAACTTGGCCGGGATGGGGCGCTTCTGCCCGAAGAGGCCCTCGAAGAAGCCTTCCAGGACCTCCAGGGCCTTGTTGAACGAAGAGCCCGTGCTCCCGGCGCGCTGGTCCGCGGAGACGAACGTCGGGCCGCCTCCGTTGGCGGAGGTGCGCACCGTGATGCGCATCGGCACCCCGAAGTCCCCCATGACGGCCAGGCCGTTGATCTGTCCTACGGCCGAGCCCTCGATCTGGAGGGTGAAGATGCCCTTGTTGTAGTAGCTGTGGACCCGCTCGCGCATGCCGCCCGTCCGCACCTGGCGCTCCGCCACGGCGCGGTCCACGTCGTCGCGGCCGATCTGGCTGTGGCCGGCCTGCTTGGCGTAATAGGAAGCCTCGCGCAGCAGGTCGCGGATGGGGCCGAAGCGGGTCGAGACCTTCTCGTTGCTCTCGGCCATGCGGGCCGCGAACTCGAGTACGGCCGCGATGGCTCCCCGCGTGAGGTCCATCATCTTGCCGGAGCTGAGCTCGATCATGCGCTTCATGGTGCGGACGTAGTAGGCGATGGTGTCCGAGGCGATCTCGAGCGAGCTCTGGAACTCGGCCACGGCCTTGAACATCCCCGCGAAGTCCTCGTCGTAGTGCTCGAGCATCATCCTCAGCATGGGCGAGGCGATGAGCACGACCTTGACCTCGGCCGGGACCTGATAGGTCTCGCCGCCGCCGGCGCCCAGCAGGGCGGCCATGGGGCCGCCCCCGGTGATCTCGGCCTGGCCGGTGCGGATCATGCGCGAGAGCGCCGGGTACACGTTGGGCTCGCGCAGCACGTCCATGAGGTCGAGCACCAGGAACCCGCCGTTGGCCTTGAGGTAGGCGCCGCTGTTCAGGGTGGGTCCGCCGATGCCCTCCTGCTTGACCATGCCGGCGCCCGGGACCATCAGGGTCTTGGCGTTGTCGTCGGCCGAGCCGAAGAGGTTGCTGAAGTTCGGGTTCTTCTCGAAGATGACCGGAGCGCCCTTCCGCCCGCCGTTGTCCGCGAGCACGCTGACCAGGTACCTCTCGGACGCGTCCGGCACTCCTTCCTGGCCCTGGGACAGGAAGAGCGGGAAGGCCGAGGAGACGTCCTGCAGCAGGGCCTGGGTGTACGCCACGGCCTGCATCTGCGACTGCGTGGGCGGAGGCGTCTTCTTCTTGAGCGCCTTGGCTTCGGCTTGGAGGGCGCTCATCATGGTCTTGAACTTCTCGATGAACGGCTGGGCGGCGGTGAAGGCCTCGCGCTGGATGAGCGTCCAGTCCGCGTCCTTGGCCACGATGCCCTGGGCCTTGAGCTGGTTGAATCCTTCCTCATCCACGGGCTGGCCTTCGTAGGTGAGCATCAGGCCCAGCCCCTGAGGCGTCATGTTGAAGGCTAGCCCAAGCGCGCCTCCGACGCGGACCTTGGAGAGCTCCTCCTCGAACGCGGCCTGCATGGCCTCGGCCTTCTGCTGGAAGGCCTTCATCTCCGGGGTCTGCACGCTCTGCCCCGAGGCTATTTTAAGGAGAGGCGCGCCCAACTGCTGCACCAGCATGCCCGCCACCTGGCCCACCATGGCTCCGAGCTTCTCCTGGATCTCGGCCATCTGCTTCTGCTGGGCCTGGAGCATCTCCCCGTACTTCTCCACGAAGGGGGCCGCGGCCTCCTGCATCTCGGACTCGAGCTCCTGCCGGGTGTAGCCCTTGCCCTCGATGAGGGAATCGATGTCCTCGGGCTTGACCGCCTGGCCGCCCTTGGTCAGCAAGGCCACGACGGCCACGCGCTCCTCATCCACCTGCCGGATCTCCACCTTGAGCCCGAATTCGCCGCGGATGCTCACCTTCGCGACCTCGGCGTCGAGCGCTTTCTGCTGCTCGCGCGCTTCCTTCTTGAACTCCTCGACCATGCCCTTCTGAGCCTCGGCGAGCTGGCCGGAGTTCATCATCTCGGGCAGGGCCTTCTTGAGGCCCTCGACGAGTCCCTTCACGCCTTCCTTATAAGCCTGTCCCTGCCCCGGAGCGAGGCGGAGCACGATGGGCTTGTCCTTGTCCTGGACATTGGTCACGGCCACCATGTCGTCCGGCGTGGCCATCTGCGGGGCCAAGCGGGAGAGGAGGGCGCGGATCGCGGTCTCGCGGCCGGTGCCGTCTTCTCCCACGGCGATGACGTTGTAGCCCCGGCCCGGCATCTTGAGCCCGAACTTGAGGGCCTTGAGCGCCCGGTCCTGCCCCACGATGAGGGGGCCTTTCGCGTCCACGGCCTTGGTCGTCTCAGGGAGCTCGCTCTCCTGCGGGGCCCAGCGCATCTTCTCGGCCGGGACCTGCAGTTTGGCCGTGTCGATGAGGGGGGCCTTCTTGCGCTGCGCCTCGGCCTTGTCCGCGGCGTACTTCTTCAAGCCCGAGGGGACGAGCCTGGACTGGGACAGCTTGGCCCAGAAGCCGGTGGCCGACGCCGCTTCCGCGGCGGGCATGAGGGAGGAATTGTCGAAAGCCTGGGCGAGTCCCGCGCCCTGCGCCGCGTTGTCCGGCAGGGAAAGCGCCTTGGCGAAGGCGAGGAGGTCCTGCTTGGCCTTGCCGTCCGGCAGTGCCTCGGCAGCGGCCTGGAGCTTGGCCAGGTCCTGCGGTGTGCTCAGGCTGTCCGGCAGGGACACCCCGGAGCGCTGGAGCGCGTTGAGGATGCCGATGACCGGGTGCCGCTCCACAGCCTGGGCCGAGCCCGCGGCCTGGACCGCTTGGAGCGTCTGGGGCTCCAGCGCGACCGCCTGGGCCTGGCCAAGCGTGGGAGTGAGGACCGGGGAGACCTTGGGAGCCAGGAGGTTCGCGTTCACGCCCCCCAGCGCGGGGGTGATTGAGATCGGCATGTCGCCGAGCTTCAGGTCGACGACCTTGGTCATCGCCACGCCGGCCATGCCGGCCTGGCCGGGGGCCACGGGCGCTTGCGGGAGACTCACGCTCGCGACGTTCGCCCAAGCCGAGGCGCCGGGCCCTAAAAGGAGGATGGCCGAAAGCAGTAATGCGAGGGGCTTGCCGGCGATTCTGGGAAGCTTCATCGTGGCTCTCCTGTCCATACAGTGAGATTTTAGTGGGAATACCGGCGGATAGCATGGGCCGCAAGGGGACCGCTCGAGGAGGAATTGGGCCTACTTCCGCGTAGTCCGTTCGGGAAGAGGGCTCTGGGCCCGAGGGAGGGCGACTGTCCCAGGGCGGACGCGCCCTATGCCTTATGAAGGTAAGCCTTCAGCGCCTTGAGCCCCGCGTCCACGTCCCGCCGGTTGATGTGCCCCATGTGCGCGATGCGCACGATCCTGCCCTCCAGGCGGCCCTGTCCGCCGGCCATGGAGATGCCTGTCTTGGCGCGGACGTCCCGGATGAGGGCTTTCCCGTCCACGCCCTCCGGCAGGCAGGCGGCGGTGAGGACATGCGCCGGAGCCTTGGAGAAGAGCTCCAAGCCCATCTTGCGAAGGCCCGCGCGCGTATGCTCGGCGAGGGACGCGGTCTTCGCCCAGATCCTCGGGAGCCCATGCTTGGACATGAGGCGCAACGCCTCGCATTGAGCCGTGACGATCGAGATCGCGGGCGTGAAGGGCGTCTGGGACTCCGGGAGTCCTTTTCGCATGGCGCGCCAGTCGAAGTAGAAGCGCGGGGACCTGCACACCGAAGACACTGCCCAGGCCCGGTCCCCCACGCAGGCGTAGGCCAGGCCCGGAGGGCACATGAGGCCTTTCTGCGACGCGCTCACGACCACGTCCAGAGCCCAGCCGTCCGTCTCCAGGCGTTCCCCGCCGAGCGAAGAGACCGCGTCCACCACGGTCAAGGCGTCGGACTCCTTCCGGACGACATCGGCCAAGGCGCGGACGTCGTTGACGACCGCCGTGGACGTATCCACGTGCTGGAAGAAGACCGCGCGCACGCCGCGCTCGCGGCGCAGGGTCTCGCGCAGGCGGCCCGGGTCCGCGGGATCGCCCCAGGCCTCCTCGAGGACCACGGGATCGAGGCCGTACGCCCGGACGATCTTGACGAAGCGTTCGCCGAACACGCCGGTCACGTGCACCACGACCCTGTCGTTCGCGGAGAGGAGGTTGCAGACGGCGCTCTCCATAGCGCCGGTCCCGGAGGCCGCCATGACCAGCACGTCGCGGCGCGTCCGGAAGACGGACTTGAGGCCCGCCTGCAGGCCCGCGAAGAGGTCCTTGAACTCGCGCGTGCGGTGGTGGAGGATGGGCGCGCCGAGGCGCTTGAGGACCGAAGGCGGCAGCGGGGTGGGACCGGGAGTGAGCAGCAGGCGCCTCACGATAGCGGGAGGCCTTCTCCTCGTCCGGGAGCCTCAGGCTTCCGGGGCATGCCTTTCCACCGGGGGCGGGGCTGCCGCGTCGGCTTCGGAGCGGCTTCGCCGGGAGCCAGCGCCCGTTCGAAGACCTCCTGGACGTGGGTCACCCCCACCATGGCGACGGCACAGAGGACGTCCTTCGGGATCTCCTCGAGGTCCTTCCTGTTCTGCTCCGGGAAAAGGACGGTCTGCACCCCGGCCCGGTGGGCGGCCATCACCTTCTCCTTCAAGCCCCCGATGGCGAGGACTCGGCCCAGGAGGGTGATCTCGCCGGTCATGGCCAGGCCTGGGAGGACGGGTCTGCCGGTGAGCAGGCTCGCCAGGGCCGTGGCGATGGCGATCCCCGCGGACGGCCCGTCCTTGGGCGTGGCTCCCTCGGGGACATGGATGTGGAAATTCCTGTTCTTGAACGCATCCAGCGGGATGCCGAGGCTCTCAGCGGAGGAATGGATATAGGAAAGCGACGCCTTGGCCGACTCCTGCATGACGGAGCCGAGCTTGCCCGTGAGATGGACCTTCCCGTTCCCCGGGTAGCGCACCGCCTCGATGTCCAGGAGCTGCCCTCCCACCTCGGTCCAGGCCAGGCCGGTGGCCACCCCCACCGCGTTGTGCGTCTTTTCCTCGGGCAGGAATTTGGGGATGCCCAGCAGGTCCTGCAGGTTCCCGGCGCAGACCCGTATCTTCCCGCAGCGCTCCTCCACGAACCTGCGCGCCGTCTTGCGGCACATGCCGGCGAGTTCCCGTTCGAGGTTCCGGACCCCGGCCTCGCGGGTGTACTCGTGGATCATCCGGGAGACGGCGTCGTCGTCCACGGAGACCTTCTCGGGGGAGAGGCCGTGCAGGCGCACCTGCTTCGGGATGAGGTAGCCCTTGGCGATCTCGAGCTTCTCCCGGTAGGTGTAGCCGGGGAAGCGGATGACCTCGAGCCGGTCCTGCAGGCTCACCGGGATGCCCTCCAGGGTGTTCGCCGTGCACAGGAACATGACGGAGGAGAGGTCGAACTCCACATCCAGATAGTGGTCCAGGAAGCCCGAGTTCTGCTCCGGGTCGAGCACCTCGAGCAGGGCCGCGGCCGGGTCGCCCCGCCAGTCCACGCCCATCTTGTCGATCTCGTCGAGGAGGAACACGGGGTTGCGGCTCTTGGCCTTGCGCATGGACAAGATGACGCGTCCGGGCAGCGACCCGATGTAGGTGCGCCGATGCCCGCGGATCTCGGCCTCGTCCCTCACCCCGCCCAGCGAGATGCGCACGAAGGTGCGGTTGACCGCCCGGGCGATGGAGCGGCCGAGCGAGGTCTTGCCCACACCGGGAGGTCCCACGAAGCACAGGATGGGACCGCGCAGCTTCTTGGTGAGCTTGCACACCGCGAGGTACTCCAGGATGCGTTCCTTGGCCTTCTGGAGCCCGAAGTGGTCCTCGTCGAGGATGGCGCGGGCGCGCGGGATGTCGAGCCTCTCCCGGGTCTTCTTGGCCCACGGGAGCGCGATCATCCAGTCGAGGTAGGAGCGGCAGACCGTGGCCTCGGGAGAGAAAGGCATCATCTTCTCAAGGCGAGCGATCTCCTTGAGCGAGGCCTCGGCCGCCGCCTTCGGCATGGAGGCGGCGGCGACCTTCTCGCGCAGTTCGTCGATCTCCTTGGCGAAGTCGTCCTTCTGCCGGAGCTCCTTCTGGATGGCCTTCATCTGCTCCTGCAGGTAGTACTCCTTCTGGGATTTCTGGATCTGCGTGCGCACTCGGGAGTGGATGCGGCGCTCGAGCTGGACGATCTGGATCTCGCTCCCCAGGAGCTCGGCGAGCTTGAGCAGGCGCTCCTCGGGGGGGAACGACTCGAGCAGGGACTGCCGCTCCTCGAGCTTGCTGATCCCGTGGGCCGCGATGATGTCCGAAAGGCGCGACGGGTCGCGGACCTGCGCGAGGGAGGCGACCGTCTCGGGCGGAGCCCGGTGCGTGATCCGCAGGAGCCCTTCGAAGGCCTGCAGGTTCTGCCGGACGAGGGCTTCCAGGGCCTTGGACGGGGCCCAAGGCTCCTCCGGGTAGGAGAGCTCGGCTTCCCACCAGCCGCCCGGGACGATCTCGAGCTTCGCGAACTTGACGCGCGTGAGCCCCTGCAGGGAGACCTTGAGCGTCCCGTCCGGCATGCGCAGGAACTGGGAGATCTCGGCCAGGACTCCCACCGGGTAGAGGTCGCTCTCCTTGGGGTCCTCGATGGAGGGCTTGCGCTGGGTCGCGACCGTGACGAGCTTGCCCGCCCTCTTGGCCGTCTCCAGGGCCTTGATGGACCGATCTCGGCCCACCGAAAGGGGCGCTCCCATGTGGGGGAAGATGACGATGTCCCGGACCGCGAGCAGGGGCAGCCGGCGCGGCAGCTCCGGCCGCTTCGGAGCCTCGCTCATTTCGTCTTGGTCTCGATCACCGCGTCGATGATCCCGTACTCCTTGGCTTCCTTGGCGGACATGTAGTAGTTGCGCTCCATGTCCTTGGTGATGTTCTCGGGGGAACGGCCGGTGTGCTTGGAGAA
Organism: Elusimicrobiota bacterium; assembly: GCA_041650695.1. Taxonomy (GTDB): domain Bacteria; phylum Elusimicrobiota; class Elusimicrobia; order UBA1565; family UBA1565; genus JBAZKS01. The sequence goes on along the minus strand of JBAZKS010000013.1, from coordinate 58,040 downwards.
GAGGGCCGCCAGGCGGGCTTTGGTCCGCTCCATCTCCTTGGCCTCGATGACGATGTCCGTGACCTGGCCGGAGAGCCCCCCGTAGATGATGGGCTGGTGGATCATGATGCGGGCGTACGGCAGCGCCATGCGCTTGCCGGGCGATCCTGCCGCGAGGAGCACGGCCCCGAAGGACATGGCCATGCCCATGCAGATGGTGGTGATGGGGGCCCGGATGTACTGCATCGTGTCGTAGACGGCCAGCCCCGCGGTGACCATCCCTCCCGGCGAGTTGATGTAGAGGAAGATGTCCTTGTCCGGGTCCTCGGCCTCGAGATAGAGCATCTGCGCGATGAGGAGGTTCGCGGAGTCCGTGGTGACCACTCCCTCCCAGCCGCCGACGAAGATGATGCGGTCTTTGAGCAGCCTCGAGTAGATGTCGTAGCCGATGGCGGCGCCCTGGTTCCAGCGTTCGAGGATCGTGGGGATGATCATTAGTCGAGTATAGCAGTTTAGCCTTTCACCGTCTTGACCTTGGCCTCGTCGCGGATGAGCTTGAGGACCTTGGCCTCGCGGATGGCCGCGCGGATCTCGTCGGGGTTCTTCTCGAAGAACTCCCGGGTGTCCTTGCGCCCCGCCTCGTCCTGCGCTCGCTCCAGGCTCCGGTCGAGCTCCTGGCGGACGTCGGCGTCCGTGACCTCGATCTTCTCCTGGCGCGCGATCTCGGCGAGGATGAACTGCAGGCGGACCTGATCCTCGGCCTCCGGCTGGAGCTTCTGGCGGATCTCCGCGGCCTGCTTCTCCGGGAGCTCCCGCTCGCGGCCGACCAGGCGCAGCCGGATGCGCTCCATCATGTCCTGCAGGCGGCCCTCGGCCAGGGACTTCGGGGCCGGGAACGCGTTCGTCTTGAGCAGGGCCTTCTCGATCTGGAGGGCGACCTCGCGGCGCGACTTTTCCTCGTGCTCGTTCTGGATGATCTTGCGCAGCTCCGTCCGGAGGTCCGCGAGGGCTCCCACGCCCAGGTCCTTGGCGAAGTCGTCGTCGAGCGCGGGCAGGACCTTCTTCTTGATCTCGTGGACCGTGGCCTTGCAGCGCGCGGGCTTGCCGTCGAGCTTCACGTCGAACTCGCGGGGCTCGGCGCGCTTGGCGCCGACGAGACCCGCCGCGAGGCCCTCGATGGTCTGATCCGAGGACATGTCTACGAGTTCGGCCTTGCCCTGTCCGTTGGGGACGGGCTTGCCGTCCTGGGAGAGTTCGTAGTCGATGACGAGGTAGTGGTCCTTGCCGGCCCCCTCGGTCTCCACGCGCTCAAGGCGGGCGTTGCCCTCCTGGAGGGCTTTGAGCCTTTCCTCGACCTCGGCGTCCGTGGCCGTGCGTTCGGTCTTGCTCACCTCGATGCCCTTGTAGCCCTTGGGCGTGAACGTGGGGGCTACGTCGAGATGCAGCTCGAAGCGGAGCGGGCTTGCGCCCTCCAGGCGGACGTTGTCCACGGCGGGCATGCTCACGGGCCGCAGGCCCAGCTCGTGCACGGTCTCGGCCACGGCGTCCTTGATGATCTGGTCCGCCGCGTCGGAGCGGGCCGCGTCGCCGTACATCTGCTTGACCAGGGCCAAGGGCGCTTTGCCCTTGCGGAACCCCGCGATGCGGGCCTGGTTCTGCACGCGGACGATGGCGTTCTCGATGGTCTCCTGCACGCGCTGCGCCGGTACTTCGATCTCGTAGATGTGGCGGCAGCCGTCTTCCTTGATCTTCTTGGCCTTGGCTTTCTGCGCCGGGGTCTGTGGGTTCATGGTCCGTAGATTATAGGGAATTGGCTAGCAAGGCTCCAATATGTATAGAATAAGCGGACATGGGTTTGAAGACGACTGCTGGACTCGCCGCGGCCCTGGCCGCGCTCGTCGCCGCCTCGTACGCGGCGGCCGAGCGCGAGACTCCCGAGGTCCTGTCGGCGGCCCCGGATTGGGTCGACAAGCCGTACGTCGGGCTTCAGGGCGGGCAGGCCCTCGTCGGGGTGGGGGCGAGCGAGATCAAGCCGGACCCGGACATCACCAAGGCCGTCTCGTTCGGCCGGGCCGCGCTGAACCTGCTGGAGAACGTCAAGGCCCATACTTCGAGGATCTCCCGGGACTACGAGGAGCTCCGTTCGGGGGAGTATCGCGACGAGGCTCTGAAGGGGAAGATCATCTACGACCTCAAGAGCTTCTGCTACGCGCGCTCGCTCAAGCGGGAATACGGGGCCGAGGAGAGCGCCCAGGACGAGGGTCTCTCCGAGTTCGCGGCCAAGATCTTCTTCCCCCCGAGCGCGGGCCTGGCCGAGGAGGTCTCGAGCCAGGACTACGCGGACGAGGCCGGGAACCTGCAGTGGACCCGCGTGGTCATGCCGAGGGAGACCTTCCGGGCCCTGCGCCGGCTCAAGGTCGAGCCTCCGCGCGAGGCGAAGCCGGCCCCTTCCGGGGGATCGTCGGAGGAGGCCATGCTCCCCTCCGGGCCCGGGTTGCGCGCGTGGCGCCAGGACAACCACATCTACATCATGGACTACGTGAGCGAGGTCAAGGGAGAGTCCACGGAGACGCGCCTGCAGGTGCGCCTCCGGTCTGCGACCCGCGAGAAGGTCTGGCTCGAGAGCCGGGCGAACGATTGGGAGGGGAACGCCGTCCTCCTCGCCGACGGCGCCACGACCCAGTACGTGTTCAACCAGCGCTCCGGGGCCTGGAACCCGCTGCGCGAGCCCAAGGACATCCGCGCATTGCTGCGGCTGCGCGCGGATCTCGACGACATGGCCAACGCCATGTCGAAGCTGGCCGACAAGCCCCCCAAGGGCCGCCGGCGCAGGACCGCTAACTCCGCTCGCTGAAGCATCTCCAATATCCGCTCGGCACACGTGTCCAACGTCTTCCAGAGGGACACGGTGCCGTACCGCCGCCGCGGTACGGGAGCAGGCCGCTACCGCGGCCCGGGTTCCAGGGTGATGCAGGCCAACTCGGGCGGACAGCAGAAGCGTATCCTCGGCAGGCCGTAGGCTTCGGAGCCGACTCCCCGGTTGATGTACGCCGCGGCCTTTCCCTCTCTGAATAGCCCCTGCGTGTAGCGCCTGCCCGCGCGGGACATGCTGATGATGGCCCCGATCCAGGGCAGGCGCACCTGCCCGCCGTGGGAGTGGCCGCAGAGCATGAGGTCGTACGGCAGGCGGCCGAGTTCCGGGACGAGGTCCGGGAAGTGGTATAGACAGATGGAGTAGGCTCCGGGGTCGAGCCCTTGCCCCAGGGCCGCGACGGCCTTCTCATCCCCGGCGTCCACGCCCACGAGCTCGAGCCGCGCGCCTCGTATCGTGACCGAGGCCTTGGCTCCCGTGAGCCAGACCGCGCCCAGGCCCTGGAGGCGTTCCATGGGGCAGAAGCGGCGGTATTCGTGATTGCCGCGCGAACAGTAGGTGGGCGCGATCGAGACCATCTCGCGGACGAGGCGCCGCGCGTCCTCCGTTTCCGTGGGGTAGGAGCCGAAGTCCCCGGTGACGAGGATGAGGTCGGGCTGGACGGACCTGAGCGCGCCCAGCAGGCTGTCCTCGACGCGGCTCCAGCGGCGCAGATGCACGTCGCTCACGTGCGCGACCCTCACCGAGGCGGCGAGCTTCGGGCTTTTGAGCGTGAGCCGGGTGATGCGGACGCTCCAGGGCTCGATGAGCATCCCGTAGGCCATGCAGGCCAGGCCCGCGAGCGACAGCGCGTGGATCGCGGCGCGCGCGGCCGGCGGGAGGCCGGAAAGGGCCGGGAGCCCGGCGAGCAGACCGGCGGAGAGCGCGAACACGAGGAGCACGGCCCCCGTGAAGGCGAAGAGCGCGGCGAACTCCCGCGTCTTGAAGTGTCCCAGCGCGATCCGGTCCGGGATGTGGGAGGGTCTCATGAAAGGGCGAGCGAGGCGAGCCGGCTCGTCATCGTCCTTGGAGGATACAACATTTGTCTTCGCAACTGTGGGCGGCCACAGTTGATGCGGCTGTCGTCGGCTCTATTGGCTCGAGAGTCGACCGGAAGCAGTCCAGCCCTCCTTTCGGAGGGCTGGACTGCATGGGCGGGGGGGGACTCGAACCCCCAAGCCTTTCGGCACACGGTCCTAAGCCGTGCGCGTCTGCCGTTCCGCCACCCGCCCTATGCCAGCCCGAACCCCCGAAGGGGTTGAGGGCTCGTCCTTTATTCGAGTCGTCGATTCGCCCGACTGCACTCCACTTGCGCCGGTGCAAGTGGGACTTCAAGTCGTAGGCTTTCCCGGCTCCGGCTTCTTCTCCTCGGGCTTGGGCTCCTCCTTGGGCGGAGCCAAGCCGGCCGGGACGGACACCGGAGCCGTGCTTTCGAACATGAGCTTAGCGCCTTGCGGGAAATCGAGGTCCTGCTTGCCCTTGAACAGGCCGGACGCCGCCCCGGCTCCGGCTCCCGCGCCCGCTCCGATGACGGCTCCGCCCTTCCCGCCGAAGAGGACTCCATAGAGCGCTCCCTGCAGGGCGCCGCCGAGCCAGGATCCGAAGTTCTTGCCGGAGCGCTTATCGCCCATGTAGGAGAGGGAATCGGTCTGCACCGGGAGCGTGGAGCCGTCCACGCTCAGAGAGCGCAGGGTCATCTCCAGCCGAGCGCGTCCGGACAGGCGGCCCGAGGGCTTCACCAGGGTCAGCTCCACGCGGGCCGCGGTGCCGGGGGGGATCTCGACGGGTCCCGCGGCTTGGGCCCAGGCTGCGAAGAGGAGGAGTGTGGGCCATATAGGACTCGAACCTATAACCTTGCGCTTAAGAGGCGCCTGCTCTACCATTGAGCTAATGGCCCGACCGGTTCCAACGGCGGCAGCAATGATAGCAAATTCTTCGGATTCCCTTCAGCTTCTTTTAACAAATCCGTCATTGAATTCGACCCGGGCCGGTGTTATACTGGATTGCGCCGAGCTGCATCCCCGCCGCGCGGGGAGCGGACGATGTACAACGGGGTTTTGGGCCATGAGATATTGGGTATTCCAAAACAACCAGGTGATGGGTCCCTACGGCCGTGAGGAGCTGACGAACGTCGCCTCCTTCTCGGCCGAGTCTCTCGTATGCCCGGAGGGGAGGCGCGGGACCCAGATGGGGGACTGGCAGCGCGCGGGGGTGGTGGCGGAGCTCGCCGAGACCCTGCTGAAGATGGCGCGCGTCCCGGCCGGCGGCTCGCCGGACCCCGGCTCGAGCCTGCTCCCTCCCGAACCCACCCTGCGGGACCTCGCCGTCCTCGGCACGCTGCAGGAGAAGGTCGAGCTTTTGGAGAACTCCATCTCGCAGCTCCACGAGGACCTGCGTCAGCGCGACGAGGAGATATCGACGCTGAGGACCACCGTGGACGTCAAGGGCCAGGAAGCGGCGCTCCTGCGGGACAAGCTGACGGCGCTCGAGGCCCAGATGGCCGAGTTCAAGCCCCTGAGCGACGAAGTGGCCGCCCTCAAGAGCGAGGCGTCCCGTCAGACCCTGTCCCTCCAGGAGCTCGGAGGGAAGGTCGAGACGTTCGGCGGCGCCCTCGAGCAGTCCATCCACAAGCTGGAGGCCGGGCAGGGCCAGCTCAAGTCCGAGATCGAAGCCGAGCTCGAGGCCAAGGAGAAGAAGCTCGCCGAGGAGATCCAGCTCGGCGAGAAGAACCTGCGCGAGGAGATCGGCTCCGAGATCGGCAAGGTCTCCGACAAGCTCCAACCCGCGCCGCCGGCCGCCGCGGCTCCGGCGCCCCTGCCGGCCATCGGCTCCTCCGCGCTCGACTCCCCTCCGGAACCGGCCGCCGGGTTCCCCCTGCCGCCCATGGAGCAGTCCGCGTTCGCGCCCCCCTCTCTCGACGCTCCGGCGTCCGCCGAACTGCAGGCGGCTCCGGCCCCCATGCCGTCCCCGTTCGACGCTCCTCCCCCGGCGGCTGAGCCTCCCGCGGATCTCGGCCTGCCGGCCATGGCCCCGCCCCCGGTCGACGCCCCGCCTATCGACGCTATGCCTCCGATGTCGGAAGCGCCTCCCTTGGCGGAGGCTGCTCCCCTGAATCTGGACGCCATCCCGCAGACCGCTCAGGGGGACGGGCTCGACCTTTTGGCCGCTCCGCCCAGCACTCCCGCTCCGGCCCCGCTCGACGCCCCGAGTTCTCTGTTCAACGAGCCGGCTCCCGGTCTGGCCGATCTTGGGATGCCGACCCCCGCGCCCGCTCCCGGGACCACCAACCCTCCCGATGGGCTCGTCGACTTGACGGGCGCCGCTTCTTCCCCCGCCAAGCCGCAGAAGGCGGAGGTCAAGGCCAAGGGCAAGAGCAAGAAGGGCATGATCATCGTCCTGCTCGTGCTTGGGGCGCTCGGGGCCGGCTTCTTCGCGGTGTGGCAGGGGATCGTCAACGTCCCCGGCCTTTCCCCGATGCTGGCCAAGAAGAAGGCCCCGGCGGCCGAGCCTGTGGAGACCGGGGAGGTCAAGCCTCCGGTCGACCCGGTGAAAGGTCTGCCGGACCGGGCGCAGGAGGCCGTGGAGTCGGCCAAGAACTACCTCATCCCGCGCACGGGCAAGACCCTGGCTTCGACGCTCGAGGGGCCCGACCCCCAGCCCGGCGTCTCTCCCTGGACCGTCAGCCCCTCCGGCGGGGACCGTTATGAGGTGAAGTTCTACTCCGTCGGACCCGGAGGGCCGAAGGAGGAATACGTCTTCGATGTGCAGCTCGACGCCGGCATCATCCGGGGGACGAACGCGGTGAGCCAGGCTGTCCTCAACGGAGAGAAGCCTGCGGCGACCTCGGCGCCTGCGCCCACACCGGGCTCCGGCAAGAAGCGCAGGCCGCGTCCGCGTCCCGCCGCCGCGAAGCCGGCCAAGAGCCAGGACCTGCTCTCCGACCCCCTCGGGGACCTGCTGAACGAGCCCTCCCCCACGGAGGAGCCGCAGAGCTTGTCCGAGCCCGAGGCCGCGGAGCCGGAAGCGGCGCCTCCGCCTCGGAGCAAGGGGAAGGCCAAGAAGTCCAAGGAGGAGTTGACGCTCGATGAACTCCTCCTGCCCGGGATGCCGGCGCGCTGACAGCCCGGCGTCGAATTTCTATAATCACGCCGGCATCGGGCCCCGATGAAGCGCATCTTCGCTGTCGCAGCCGCGGTACTCGTCCTGGCGGGAGCCGCCTGGGTCTACGATAATTATCACGGCTTGGCGCGCGATTCCCTCGAGCGCCGCCGCTACCCCGCCCTCCAGAGGGCGGACGACCCCCTGGCGGCCTCGATGGAGGAGGACATCGAGCGGCGCAAGCGCCGGCGGGCCGTCGAGGAATACCAGGAGGTGCTCGGCATGCTGGCCGAGGCCGAGGCGCATGGGTTCGACGTCAGGGCCCTGCGCGCGAAGATGCCGCGCGTGGAGCGCCTGCTCGGGGCCAAGGACTATTTCAACGCGGGCCTGCATCTAAGGAGCATCCGCCTGCGCGTGCCTCGCAAATCCGAGTCTGTCCGCCTCGCATCGGGTGACGAGGGCGCCGACGACTACTTCCCCCAGCCCCGCGGGAGGCCTCAGAAGAAGGCCCGCCTCCTGCGCTCCTCCCCATGAAAAGACGCGCCATCCTCGCCTGCGCCGTCCTGGCCGCCGTGTTCGTCGCCGCCTCCTTCGGGAGCGGAGGACTGCTGCCCTTCGGGGACCGCGTCCCCTTGGCCGCGGCCTCGGAGGTCGATGACGCGGCCAAGGACGCCTTCACGGACTTCCTCGGCGGCCGCCTGGAGGCGGCGATGAAGGCCTACGAGTACATCGTGACCCTGGGCTCCCCGGACCCCGATCCCGAAGCGGACATAGCGCTCCTGCTGCGGGACATGGGGCGGCCCCAGGACGCGGCGGCCCATTGGCTCAAGGCCACCCAGCTCGGCCCCCAGGACCCTTTCTTGTGGTGCCAGAGGGGATGGAACTACCTCGCCATCGGGCTCCTGCGTGAGAGCCGGGATTGCTTCCGCGAGGCGGTGCGGGTGTCGTCCGGCAGCGTGTTCGGGGCCGAGGCGCGTCTGGGATTGGGCATGGCCGAGGCCCAGGACGGGAACGTGAAGGCGGCCGCCGCGCCCTTGCAGGAGGCCATGGGCCTCAACCCCCATCTCATGCCGGCGGCGGCGGAGGAGTTGGGCCGCATCAAGCTGCGCCAGCGCCGGCTGGGGGAGGCGGTGCCGCTGTTCACCATGTCTCTCGGACAGGACTCGATGCAGCCCGACCTGGCGTTCACTCTCGGCCGGACCTACGAACGGATGGGGCAGGGGAAAGCGGCCTGGCAGGCCTACAAGCTCGTGCTCGACATGGACCCGCTCGACCGGGGAGCGGCCGGCCGAAAGGCCAAGATCGAGCGCTATCTGGAGGGCCGCCCCACGGACTCCATGCCCGTGCTCCGGCTCGCCCGGCCCATCATGCGCCTTTCCGGAGAGGAGGATGACCGCGACGCCCAGTCCCCTCCGGTCCGGGTGGCCATGTTCAGCGGGCCGGACGGACTCCCCCGGCATCTGACGCGCTTCTACGTGATGGGGAGCACGGCCACGCTCCTGTGGGACCTGCGCTTGAACGAGGAGATGCGGCGGGCCGGGGCCTATACCCAGTGGGAGGTCCGCTACCGCCCGGACAACCGCGTCATCGAGATCCGCGACGCGGTCGGGAACATCCTCTACACCACGCGCCAGCCGTTCCGGCTGGAGCCGTCGGAACCCGGGCAGACCGTCCTCATCAAGAGCCCGGAGGTCACGGACATCCGCGGCGTGGATATCTCCGACCACGAGCTGCGCGGCGCCGTGGACGTGATCCCCACCCCCTGGGGCTTCCATATCGTCAACGAGGTCCCTCTGGACATGTACCTCTTCTCCGTCGTCACCGGCCCGCTCCCGGAGGGATCGCCGGAGGAGGCTTACAAGGCCATGGCCGTCCTGACGCGGGCCCGCATGCTGGGGGTCCTCGAGCGGCCGCCGGCGAACCCGGAGAAGACCCACGTGTGCGACTCGCCGCATTGCGCCCGCTATCGCGGGCTCTCGAGCGAGCGGCGCGACGCCACGCGGGCGGTGCGCGCGACGCGCGGGGTGGGCATGGTCCTGGCGCAGGGCCAGACCCTGGAATACCACCGGGCTTGCGGCTGGGCCACGGCCTCCGGGATCCAGGACCAGCCCGCGCCGTCCTTGGCGCTCCATTCCCCGTACTCGCTCGAGAGGCTGGTCCACGGATATCCGGATAAGACCCAGTACAGCGAGGCCACGGCCCTAGCGGACCCGGCCTGGACCCGCTGGCTGCGCATCCTCGACGCCGAGGGCCTGCGCGAGAGGCTCGAGCGCTCCCAGCCGTCCATCGGCCCCATCCGGCACGTGCGGGCCACGGCGCGCGACGCCTCCGGCCGCGTGTCGGAGCTGGAGGTCCGCGGCAAGCGGGGCAAGGCGGTCCTCTCCGGGTTCGAGGCCATCGAGGCCTTCCTTTCGGCCGGCAGCCTGCGGTCGGGCTTCTTCACGCTCCAGCCCGTCTACGAGGGGAGCCGGCTGCGTTCGCTCCTCGTATGGGGAGGCGGGACGGGACACGGCCGCGGCTTGTGCGTCACCGGCGCCCTGGGCCAGGCCCAGCTCGGCCGTGATTTCACCGAGATCCTTTCGACCTATTTCCCGGGGGCAAGGCTCCTGGGAGTCCCTCCCAAGCCCAAGATCCTGCCGCGCGTCCTGACGCCTGCCCCGGCCGTGTCCACGGGTGGACCCGTCCAGCACCGGCCTCCCCGCAAGCGGCGCAGGATCAGGCCGTGAGCCGGCGCCCCGTCCCGGTGGCCCATGTGGTCACCCGCCTGGACCTGGGCGGGGCGCAGCAGAACACCCTCCACACCGTCTCCCATCTGGACCCCGCCCGCTTCGCCCCGTCGCTTTTCTGCGGCTCGGGCGGGTTCCTGGACCGGGACGCGTCCGGGCTGGGGGTGAAGGCTTTCTGGATCGAGGACCTGGTGCGCGAGATCAGCCCGTCCCAGGACCTGCGCGCTTTCTTCGAACTCTACTCCCGTCTGCGCGAGGAGTCCCCCGAGGTGGTGCACACCCATTCCTCGAAGGCGGGCATCCTGGGCCGCCTCGCGGCCTGGCTGGCCGGGGTCCCCGTCATCATCCACACCTTCCACGGGTTCGGCTTCCACGAGGGACAGCCTTTGAAGGGAGCCCTCGTGGCTCTTGAGCGTTTGGCGGCAGGGGTCTGCACGCGCCTCGTATTCGTCTCCAAGGCGAACATGCGTCTCGCGGCTCGGCTCGGCATCGGGCGTGAGCCGCAGTACCGGCTCATCCGGAGCGGGGTCTCGCTCTCGAGGTTCCCGGCCAAGGCGGACCGCGGAGCCAAGCGCTCGGAGCTCGGCTTGCCCCGGGACTGCCTCCTGGTCCTGGGGGTGGGGAACCTCAAGCTGCAGAAGAACGCGGGGGATTTCCTGGCCGTGGCCTCGGCGGTCGCCCGCCGGGTGCCCCAAGCCTGCTTCGCCTACGTCGGAGACGGACCCATGCGCGGGCCCCTGGAGGCCGCGGCCGCGGAGCAGGGGCTTGTCGGGCGCCTGAAGTTCTGCGGCTGGCGCCGCGACGTCGGCGAGCTGTTGGCCGCGGCGGACGTCTTCCTCCTGACCTCGCTGTGGGAGGGCCTGCCGCGCGCCCTGGTCGAGGCCATGAAGTCGGGCCTCCCCTGCGCGGCCTACCCGGTGGATGGGATCGAGGATGTCCTCGTGGACGGCGTCACGGGACTCACGGCGCCGGTCCGCGACACGGGACGCCTCGCGTCCGCGGTGGAGCGGCTCCTGCTCGACCCGGGGCTGCGGCGCTCGCTCGGCGAGAAGGCGCGCGCCTCCATCGGCATGGAGTTCGATATCGACGAGATGGTCCGCCAGCAGGAGAGGCTCTACGAAGAGTGCCTGAGCGAGAAGAAAAACTAGGTCTGGCCCTCTCCGGAGGCGGAGCCCTCGCCGCCTGGCAGGCGGCTTTTCTCGAGCGCGTCGTCGCCGGCGGTATGGAGTTCTCCCGCGTCCTCGGATTCTCCGCCGGCAGTCTCAACGGCGCCGCCTACTGCCTGGGCAGGCTCGAGCGGCTCATGGACATGTGGGCCCGCGTCGGCCGGCAGCGCCTGTTCAGCCCCTCCATCCGGTTCCCGCCGCTGAGCCTGTGCAGCCCGGAGCCGATGCGCGGCCTGCTGAGCGCCTTCATGCCCGCGCCGCGGATGCTCCGGGAGCTCATCGTGGTGAGCATGGACCTCGGCCGCACGGCCCCGCACTACGCGCGCTTCTCTCCCGACGGGGCTTGGGACGGTCCGCTTGGGGAGCGCCTCATGGCGAGCTGCGCCATCCCGTTCGTATTCCCTCCCGTGGTCCTGGAGGGGATCGCGTACGTGGACGGCGGGGTGCCGGGGAAGCGGCCGGTCGACTTCCGGGCGCTGGCGGACTGCCGGGAAGTGCTGGTCCTGGAGATGGTGCGGCCGGATGAGACGGGGCCTCTGCCCGGCTGGTGGCGCCCGGGCTGGCGGCTGGAGACGCTCTGCCGCCGGGCCGTGCGCAGCCTGATGGACAACGGGGTGCGCTCCCTGGTCTCGCTCCCGAACGGTCCGCGCGTGTTCCGGGTCTGGCCTTCCCAGCGGCTCGAGTTCGGGATGCTCTCTTTCGGCTCGAAGCTCCTCGCCCCGGCCATGGAGCTGGGGCGCGCCGACGCAGAGGGGTTTTTGCGGGACCCGAAGAAGTTCGTCGTGTAATACCCGCGGGGGCGCTCGTTCCGTTGGGGGTTATCCCTTTATTAAGGAAGCGGAAAATTACTACGATAGCCCCCCATGAGAGACTCCCCTCTTCTGAGCGTCCTCATCCCGGTCTATAACGAGGAAGAGAACCTCCCGGACCTCGGCCGGGAGATACGCGAAGCCCTGCCCGGGGTGGACTACGAGGTCGTGTTCATCGACGACGGCTCCACGGACTCCTCCTTCGAACGCATCCGGGAGCTGTGCAAAGCGGAGCCTCGTTTCAAGGCCCTGAGGCTCGGGACCAATTTCGGCCAGACCGCGGCCATGGCGGCCGGCATCGCGGAGGCGCGCGGCGGGCTCATCGCCATGCTGGACTCCGACCTCCAGAACGACCCCAAGGACATCCCGGCTATGCTGGCCGCGATCGAGCAGGGCTTCGACGTGGTGAGCGGCTGGCGCAAGGACCGCAAGGATCCCTGGCTCACCCGCAGACTGCCCTCGCAGACGGCCAACGCCATCATCTCCCGCGTGACCGGGGTGCGGCTGCATGACTACGGGTGCACGCTCAAGCTCTACCGCGCGGAGTATCTCAAGCCCCTGCGCTTGTGCGGCGAGATGCATCGGTTCATCCCGGCCCTGGCCGGGTTCATGGGCGCGCGCGTGACCGAGAGGGTGGTGCACCATCGGCCCCGCACGCGCGGGAAGTCGAAGTACGGGCTCATCCGCATCTTCAAGGTCCTGCTGGACCTCTTGACGGTCAAGTTCATGGACTCCTGGATGACCAAGCCCAACTATCTCTTCGGCGGAGGCGGCTGCGCCATGCTCCTGGTCGGGGCGTTGTTGTCCGGGGTCACCCTCTACGAACGTCTTTTCAAAGGCATTTACGTCAAGGACCAGCCTCTGTTCCAGGTCTCCATCTTCTTCTGTCTGGTGGGGGTGCAGCTTTTGGTCCTGGGCCTGCTGGCCGAGATCATGATCCGCGTCTACTACGACGTGCGCGAGAAACCGACGTACCATATCCGCGAGAGGATATGAGCCTCCCGCTCCGTTTTTCCATCGGCGAGATCCAGGCCAAGCAGGGTCTGAAGCTCGCCGGGGAGATCCCCTCCGAGTCCCTGGTCCCGCAGCCTCCGGCCGAGTCGCGGCTCTCCAAGGTCCTGACGGCGGACATCCGGTTCTCGGTGGGCGGCAACAGCGTCCTCCTGCAGGCCGTGGTCGAGGGAGCCTGGACCCTCCCCTGCAGCCGCTGTCTGTCCGAGCACTTGGTCCGCTTCGCGGCCCAGGTGGAGGAGACCTATCCCTCGTCCGGCTTCGTGGATATCGCGGAGGACCTGCGCCAAGCCGTGCTCTTGGAGCTCCCTTCCCGTTCGCTGTGCGCGCCGGCCTGCAAGGGGCTCTGCCCGCGCTGCGGGAGGAACCTCAACGACGGCCCCTGCGCTTGCGGCGCAAAGGCCTAATCTCGCATTAAAGGCGCAGACTTGCTATCATTATCCGCCGTTTTTCGAGACAGGAGCAGCTATGCCCAACCCATACCGCAGGCACACTCGACACCGGACCCGGTCCCGCCGGGCCCAGAATTGGCGCCTGGAAGCGGGCGCAATGAGCGTCTGCTCGCAGTGCAAGGAGATCAAACCCCCGCACCAAGTGTGCCCGCACTGCGGCTTCTACGACGGCAACCTCGTGGTCCCGAAGAAGGAGAAGAAGTCCAAGAAGAAGGGGCCGGAGGCGGAAGGGACCCCAGAGGAGAAGCCTGCGGAGTAGATGCGCATCGCGATCGACGCCGCCGGAGGTGATTCCGGCGTCCGTCCCCTCGTGGAGGGGGCCTGCCGCGCCGCCTTCGCCGACGGGCACGAACTCCTTTTCTTCGGCCCGGCCGAGCCGCTGCGCTCGGAGCTGCGCTCTTTGGGCGTCTCCGACGGCGACCCTCGCGTCGGGCTGACGGACTGCCCGGCCGTCTTCGACCCGGGCGCGGACTCTTCCGCGGCCTGCCGGGAATCCCTGGACACCTCTCTCATGCGCGCGCTCGAGTCCGTGGGCGCGCAGAAGGCCCTGGCCGCGGTCTCCGCGGCCCATCCGCGAGCCGCGCTCGCCTGCGGGCTCTGGCATCTCAAGCGCCTGCGGGGGGTCCTCAGGCCCGCCGCCGCCTGTCTGTTCCCTACAGCCAAGGGCCGCGCGCTCCTGCTCGACGCCGGGGGCAACGCGGACTGCAAGCCCTGGCACCTGCTGCAATTCGCCTTGATGGGCTCGCTCTACGCCCAGCACGTCTTGGGCAACGATCAGCCCTCGGTGGGGCTGCTGTGCCCGGGCGGGGACTCCTGCGGAGACCCGGAACTCGTGCGCGAGACGCTGCCTCTGCTCAAGTACGCGGGCCTGCGCTTCGCGGGGCGCATCCGGGCCGACGCGCTGGCCGCGGGCGAAGCGGACGTGGTGGTGTGCGACGGCGCCACGGGCGACCTGTGCATGCGTCTGGCCGAGGGCTTGACGTCGGCCTGTTTCGAAATACTACAATCGGAGTTCGGCCGCGGGGCCGTTCCAAGGCTTCGCCGGGCGCTCGCGGGGCCGGCGCTGCGGGCAGCCGAAGAGGCGTTCCGGGGCGTGACGACCCGCCCGTCGCCGGTGCTGGGGCTGGGCAACGCGCTGGTGCTGTGCCGCGGGGGCCGGAGCGCCGAGATGGTGGCTGGAGCCGTGCGCGGTGCCGTGGCCTTCGCGCGGTCCGGGGTGGCGGAGCGGATACAGCAGAGGCTCGAGGACGTCAAATCGGACATGGAGTTCGTCCGGACAGGAGAATAAATGGACCGACTCAAAGGCAAGGTCGCGATCGTCACCGGGGGAGCGGCGGGCATCGGCCGCGCCATCGCGGAGACGCTCGCCCGTGAGGGCGCCAAGGTCGCCATCACGGACTTGGACGCCTCCCAGACGCAGGCCGCGGCCGCCGAGATCGCGAAGGCCTGCTCGGCCGAGGTCGTCGGCTTCGGCGGGAATGTGACCGATTTCTCCAGCTGCGAGGCCATCGTGGGCGAGGTCATCGCCAAGTTCGGCAAGGTGGACGTCCTGGTCAACAACGCCGGCATCACCAAGGACAACCTCCTCATGCGCATGTCCGAGGGCGAGTGGGACGCGGTCCTCGCCGTCAACCTCAAGGGCCCGTTCAACTTCACGAAGGCGGTGGTGCGCCCCATGATGAAGGCGCGCCAGGGCCGCATCGTCAACATCGCCTCCGTGGTCGGGCAGATGGGCAACCCGGGCCAAGCCAACTACTCGGCCTCCAAGGGAGGCCTCATCGCCTTCACCAAGACCTGCGCCAAGGAGTTCGCCTCCCGCAGCATCCTCGTCAACGCGGTGGCCCCGGGCTTCATCGACACCCGGATGACCTCCGTGCTCCCGGAAGAGGTGAAGAAGGCGCTCCTGTCCCACATCCCTTTGAACCGTATGGGGAAGCCGGAGGAGATCGCGAGGGTCGTCCTGTTCCTCGCGTCCGAGGACTCCTCCTACGTGACGGGCCAAGTGCTCGCCGTCAACGGCGGGCTCTACTGCTGATGGAGGGTGAAGGGAATGTCTGAGAACAACGTCGAAGAGCGGGTAAAGAAGATCATCGTGGAGCAGCTCGGCGTCGACGCCGCCGAGGTCACGCCTCAGGCTCATTTCGTCAACGACCTGGGCGCCGACTCCCTGGATACGGTGGAGCTCGTCATGGCCTTGGAAGAGGAATTCGATACCGAGATACCGGACGAGCAGGCCGAGAAGATCCAGACCGTCGGCCAGGCGATCGAATACATCAAGGCGCACGCGAAGAAGTAGCCTTGTCCCCATCCCGTGCATCTGCACGGGATGGGGGTAGGCCGCGCGCCGTACACGCGTGTCTTCTACCCTGGAAGACATCGTCGGATACCGTTTCCAGGACCGCGGGCTCCTTCAAGAGGCTCTGACGCATAAGTCGTACGCCTACGAAAGGGGGAACACGCGGCACAACGAGCGCCTGGAGTTTTTGGGCGACAGCGTCCTGGCGGCGGTCGTGGCTCATCGGCTTTTCGAGCGGTTCCCGGAATCCGACGAGGGGCGTCTCTCGAAGGCGAGGGCCCTGATCGTGTCCCGGAACAGCCTGGCTCACCAGGCGGCCGTTCTGGAGTTGGGGCGTTTCTTGCTTTTAGGCTCCGGCGAGGAGTCGACGGGCGGCCGGACGCGGCCGAGCCTGCTGGCCAACGCGCTGGAGGCGGTCATCGGGGCGGTCTATCTGGACGGCGGGTTCGACGCGTCCCGCCGGGTCATCGAGCGCTGCACCTTGGACCTCGAGGCGTCGGACGGGGCCGGGGAGACGGACTATAAGAGCCGCCTGCAGGAGATCGTGCAGAAGCGGCACAAGGCCGAGCCCTGCTATCGGCTGGTGAAGACGAGCGGGCCGGACCACGACAAGACGTTCCAGGTCAAGGCTTTGTTCGGCTCGCGGACGCTCGGGACGGGCCGGGGGAAGACGAAGAAGGACGCGGAGCAGGACGCCGCCCGGGACGCGCTGGAGCGGATGGGACAGCAGTGACGTTTTATAGGGGGTCGTGATGGATTATCAGCTCACCGAGACGCAGCAGGCGATCGTGGATATCGCCCGGCAGATCGCCGTCAAGAAGATCAAGCCGGTGCGGGAACACTACGACGAGAAGGAGGAGTTCCCCTGGCCGGTCGTCGATGAGATCCGCAAGGCGGACCTGCTGGGCGTCTACCTCCCGGAGGAGTACGGCGGGATGGGCGGGGGCAACTTCGAGCTCGTGCTGGCGGCGGAACAACTTTCACGAGCTTGTGGCGGGATAGCCCTAGCCGCGATGACCTCCTCTTTGTGCGCTCTGCCCATCCTCCTGTGCGGCTCGGACGAGCAGCGCCGCAAGTACCTGCCCGACCTGGCCTCCGGCAAGAAGATCGGCGCTTTCTGCATCACCGAGCCCGAGGCCGGCTCCGACGCCACGGCCACCAAGGCCACGGCGGTCAAGGACGGCGACCACTACGTCGCCAACGGCACCAAGATCTTCTGCTCCTCGGGCAAGGAGGCCGAGACCTACGTCATCTTCTTCTCCACCAGCCCGAAGCGCGGCGCCCGCGGGCTGAGCGCCTTCATCGTGGAGAAGGGCTGGCCCGGCTTCGAGTTCGGCAAGAAGGAGACGAAGATGGGCATCCGGGCCAACTCCACCTACGAGCTGGTCTTCCGCGACTGCCGCATCCCGAAGGAGAACCTCCTGCGCGCAGAGGGCTACGGCCTGTTCGTGGCCCAGGGGACCTTCGACCTCTCGCGTCCCGGCGTCGGCGCCCAGGCCCTGGGCATCGCGCAGGGCGCGCTCGACGAGACCCTCGCCTACGTCCGCATGCGCAAGCAGTTCGGACAGTCCATCTCCTCGTTCCAGGGCATCCAGCACATGCTCGCGGACTGCGCCACCCAGATCGAGGCCGCCCGCTCGTTCCTCTACACCGTGGTCCGGGCCATGGACCGGGAGTTCAACCCGGCCGTGCGCAAGGCCATCGACGAGAAGACACCGGTCTACGAGGCCATGGACAAGCTCGGCTCCAGGCGCTGGACCAAGGAGTCGGCCATGACCAAGGTGTTCTGCTCGGATACGGCCATGCGCGTGACCACCGACTGCGTGCAGATGTGCGGCGGCATCGGCTACATGCGCGATTTCCCGGTGGAGAAGTTCATGCGCGACGCCAAGATCACCCAGATCTACGAGGGCGCCAACCAGATCCAGCGCAACGAGATCGCGGCCATGATGATCAAGGAGGCCGCCTCGGCCGAGAAGATCGCGGCGGGGCTCGCCTGATGGCGCTGCACATCGTCGTTTGCGTCAAGCGCACGCCGGCGTCCACCAGCGTGGCCGTGGACTCGGCCACCGGCAAGGTCCGGACCGAGGGCCTGCCGCACGGGATGAACCCGCAGGACGAGTACGCGGTCGAGGAAGCCCTGCGCATCAAGGAGAAGAACGCGGGCTCGCGGGTGAGCGTGCTCAGCGCCGGGGGCCCGGAAAGCGACGAGGTCATCCGCACCGCCCTGGCCCTGGGCTGCGACGAGGGCGCGCTGCTCTCGGCCCCGGCTTTCACGGGCTCGGACACCCTGGGGACGTCCCACATCCTGGCCAAGGCCGTCGAGAAGCTGGGCAAGGAGAAGGCCCCGGTCTCCCTCGTGCTCTTCGGCAAGCAGTCCAACGACGGCGAGTCCGGCCTGACCGCGGGCGAGACCGCGGCGTGGCTGGGCTGGCCGAGCGTGTCCTTCGTGCGCAGGCTGCCGGCGGTCACCGAGTCGGAGGTGACCGCGGAGCGGCTCATGGAGGACGGGATCGAGACCCTCAAGCTCAAGCTCCCGGCCGTGGTCTCCGTGACCAAGGAGATCAACGAGCCCCGCCTGCCGTCCTTGAGGGGGAAGATGGCGGCCAAGAAGGCTCCCGTCTCCAAGTGGGGCGCGGCCGAGCTCGGGACGGATGCTTCCGTGACCGGCTCGGCAGGCGCCGGCATCGAATGGGGGCGCCTGTCCCCCGTCCCGTCCCGCCCTTCCGGCACCCTCATCCCGGGAGAGACCCCGGAGGAGAAGGCCAGGAACCTCGCGGACAAGCTCAAAGAGGCGAAGCTCCTATGAACGACTACTCCGGAAAAGGCGTCCTCTGCGTGGCCGAGGCGCGTCACGGAAAGCTCTCCTCATGCGCCTTCGAGCTCCTGACGGCGGCCAAGAAGATCGGCGCGGCGCGCGGGGAGCCCGTATGGGCGGCCGTGCTTGGGGATGGGGAGAGCGTCAAGGCGGCGGCGGCCGAGCTGGCGTCTCGGGGCGCCGAGAGGGTCTTCGCGGCGAAGCACGCGTCCCTCTCGGAGTTCCTGGACGAGGCCTACGCCGCCGTCCTGACGGGCATCGTCTCGAAAGAGAAGCCGAGGACGGTGCTCCTGCCCGCCACCGTGTTCGGCCGCTCCCTGGCCACGCGGCTGGCCGTGGCTTTCAAGGCCGGCCTGGCCGGCGACGCCATCGGCCTGGAGGTCGAGGGCGGCAAGCTGGTCGCGACCCGGTCCTGCTACGCCGGGAACGTGATCGCCGGGGTCTCGTTCAAGAGAGCGCCGGAGTTCGCGACGGTCCGGCCCATGGCCTTCCCGAGAGCCGAGGCTGGAGCGGCGGGGAAGGTGGAGGAGTGGCCGGTCGAGCTGCCGGCCCTCAAGAGCGAGTTCGTGAAGTTCAGCGCGGACGATTCCGGCGAGGTGGACGTCACGGCCGCGGACCGCATCGTCTCCGGAGGCCGCGGTCTGGGCAAGCCCGAAGGCTTCGAGCCCCTGCGCAGGCTCGCCAAGCTGCTCGGGGCCGCCGTGGGAGCGAGCCGCGCCGCCGTCGACTCGGGCTGGATCCCCTACAAGCACCAGGTCGGCCTGACCGGACGGTCCGTGCGGCCGCGCCTGTACATGGCCTGCGGCATCTCCGGCCAGATCCAGCACCTGGCGGGCATGAACGGGAGCGACACCATCGTGGCGATCAACACCGACCCGGACTGCCCCATGATGAAGCTGGCCACCTACGCGGTCCAGGGCGACGTCTTCAAGATCGTGCCCGCGCTGGCCGCCGAGATCGAGAAGAGGCGGGGATAATTTGGTAAGATGCGTCGACGGCGCGGTAGCTCAGTGGTTAGAGCGGGCGTTTCATAAGCGTCAGGCCGTTGGTTCAAATCCAACCCGCGCCAAATTCGTTGCCGTAAGCCGTTGAGGAGAACTCGAATCACATGGCAGAGAACCTGGTCGTCGTGAGCAAAGTCAAGAACATGGTGAAGGAAGCCGGTTTCCGTACCGGCGGCGATTTCATCGACGCGCTCTCCAACCGCGTCAGCCAGATCGTCCAGGCGGCCATCGACAAGGTGAAGGCCGAGAACAAGAAGAAGACTCTCGGCGCCGAAGACCTTTAAGCTCGCGACTGCCGGGCGCCCAGCTCCATGACGACCGGCGCTCTCGCTGTCTACGTGTTCGCGCTGTGCGCGGTCGCTTTCGCCGCGGTCGCCATGATCGCCGGCTGGCTGCTGCGTCCCCGTGTCGAAGACTCGTTGAAGCGGACGACGTACGAGTGCGGCATCACCCCTACGGGGACGAGCCGCGTCAAGCTCAACATCCGCTTCTACGTCTTCGCCCTGCTCTTCGTCCTCTTCGACGTGGAGGTCTTCTTCGTCTATCCGTGGGCCGTGACCGCGCGCGACGCCGGTCCCGCGGCCCTCCTCGAGATGATGATCTTCCTCGGCGTCCTGTTCGCGGGCCTGGTCTATGCCTGGGGCAAGGGAGCGCTGCAGTGGGACCAGGACTATGGGCATCGTCCTTGAGCGGCTGCCCTGGGTCTGCGGGGCTCTCCCGGGCGGGTCCGGGGTGCTGGCCTGCGCGGACGGCTTCATCAACTGGGCGCGCAAGCGCTCGGTCTGGCCCATGACCTTCGGCCTCGCCTGCTGCGCCATCGAGATGATGGCCTCCTACGCCTCGCGCTTCGACTTCGACCGTTTCGGCGTCTTCCCGAGGCCGAGCCCGCGCCAGGCGGACCTCATCATCATCGCCGGGACCGTCTGCAAGAAGATGGCGGACCCCATCCTGCAGGTCTACCACCAGATGCCGGAGCCCCGCTTCGTGCTCGCCTTCGGCTCCTGCGCGAACTGCGGGGGGCCCTTCCACGATTCTTACGCCGTGGTCAAGGGCGTGGACAAGCTCCTGCCGGTGGATGTCTACGTGGCCGGCTGCCCGCCCAGGCCCGAGGCCCTGCTCCACGGCGTGCTCGAGCTGCAGAAGAAGATCGACGCGATGAGGCTGGCGGGATGACGGACGACGAAGTCCTGGCCAAGCTCGCGGCCACCTTCCCGAAAGCGGACAAGGCCGAGACCCAGATCAAGGGAATCCTGACGCTGCGCGCGGCCTCGGGCGACGACCTCGTCGCCCTCGCGCGATGGCTCAAGGACAAGCTGGGCTTCGACTACCTGGACATGATCACGGCCGTGGACCATGTCGCCGAGCGCAAGGCGTTCGAGCTGGTCTACTGCTTCACGCAGCTGCCCGCAGGGCAGCGCGTCGCGCTCAAGCTGGAGACGCCGGACCCCGGGAGCGTGCCCAGCCTCACGGCTGTTTTTCCATCCGCGGATTGGCAGGAGCGGGAGGTCTTCGACCTCTTCGGGGTGCGCTTCCAGGGGCATCCGGACCTCCGGAAGATACTCACCCCGGACTTCCTGGAGGGGCATCCCCTGCGCAAGGACTACGTCCACGCCAAGGACCGGTTCGACTGATGCCGGAGCTCCTCGCCTCCCCGCCCCTCCCGTCGGACCGGATGTTCATCAATCTCGGCCCCCAGCATCCGAGCACGCACGGGGTCCTGCGCGTGGGCCTGACCGTGGAAGGCGAGTTCATCGTCAAGGCCGAGCCGGACGTGGGCTATCTGCACCGCGGCATCGAGAAGCTCTGCGAGTCGCGCACCTACCCGCAATGCGTGGTGCTGGCCGACCGCCTGGACTACGTCTCCGCCATGACCAACGAGCTGCCCTTCTGCCTCGCGGCCGAGACCCTGCTCGGCGTCGAGGCTCCGGAGCGGGCCCAGGACCTGCGCGTCATCGTCTGCGAGCTCAACCGGATCGCGAGCCACCTGCTCTTCTTCGGCACCTACGGCATCGACCTGGGAGCCTTCACCCCGTTTTTGCACGCCTTCCGCGAGCGGGAGATGGTCCTGGACCTCTTCGAGGCGCTCTGCGGCGGCCGCTTGACCTACAACTACATCCGCATCGGCGGGGTCATGAAGGACCTGCCCGAGGGGTGGGGGGACCTGTGTCGGAGGTTCCTGACGCATTTGGGCGAGCGCCTGCCGGAGTACGACGAGCTCCTCTCCTTCAACCCCATCTTCCTGGACCGGACCCGGGAGGTGGGTCTCCTGGACCGCAGGGCCGCCGTGTCCTGGGGCATGACCGGGCCGAACCTGCGCGCCTCGGGAGTGGATTACGACCTGCGCAAGGCCGCGCCCTACTGCGGCTACGGCAAGGTCGCGTTCGACACGGCCGTGGGCAAGCGCGGCTCCTGCTGGGACCGCTACTACTGCCGCGTGCGCGAGATGGCGCAATCCGCCCGGATCGTGGAGCAGGCCCTGGGCGGGCTCGCGGCCGGGCCGGTCATGGCCAAGGTCCCCAAGGTGCTCAAGCCTCCGCCCGGGGAGGCGTACGCGCACGTGGAGGCGAGCCGCGGCGAGCTCGGGGTCTATATGGTGTCGGACGGCGGCGCCTCTCCCGCCCGGGTGCACGTGCGGGCGCCCAGCTTCTTGAACCTTCAGGTGCTCGGGGAGCTCCTGGTCGGGGCGCGGATCGCGGACGTGGTCGCCATCCTGGGCTCGGTGGACATCGTGCTGGGGGAGTGCGACCGGTGATCCTGGACGAGCGCTTCTGGCCGGACGCGGTCTGGAAGGGCCGCTGGTCCTTGCCCCGCTACCGCAACGGCGCGTTGTGGATCGCCGGCATCGCGCTCGGCGCCGCTGCCCTGGGGGCAGCGGTGGGGGAGGTGGGGCGTTTCGGCTCCCCGGCCCAGCACTGGATCGTCCGCCACTGCGTGGCCTACGGCGGGCTCCTGGGCCTCGCCCCGGGCCTGACGACCTCGGCGGGGGACCTGCTGTGGATCCTCGTCAAGACCGGGCTCGTCATCACGGTGGTCTCGGCCTCGCCCGTGTTCCTGGTCTGGTGGGAGCGCAAGATCTCCGCGCACATGCAGTCGCGCTTCGGCCCCATGGTCTGCGGGGGCTTCCACGGCTGGCTCCAGTGCGTGGCGGACGGGGTGAAGCTCCTCCTCAAGGAGAACATCACGCCGGACGCGGCGGACCCCTGGACGCACCGCCTCGCCCCGGCCGTGGCGGTGGTGCCCGCCCTGCTCGCCTTCGCGCCGGTGTCCTTCGGCCGGGAACTCTCCGCCGCGGACCTCGACGTGGGCACGCTCTACGTCTTCGCCTTGGCCGGCGTCTCGGTGCTCGGCCTCATGATGGCCGGCTGGGGCTCGGGGAACAAGTACTCCCTGCTGGGGGGGCTGCGCTCCACGGCCCAGATGGTCTCCTACGAGCTCCCGCGCTCCTTCTCTGTCGTGCCCGTGCTCATGTTCGCGGGGACCCTGGACCTGACCGGCATCGTGGAGGCCCAGGCGGACTGGTGGACCCTGCCCTTGACCGGCATCGCGTTCCTGCCGCGCTGGTTCGTCTTCTACCCGGTGGTCGGGCAGCTCGCCTTCGCCATCTTCCTCATCGCTTCCGTAGCCGAGACGAACCGCGTCCCCTTCGACCTGCCGGAAGCGGAGTCGGAGCTCGTCTCGGGCTTCCACACCGAGTACTCCGGCATCAAGTTCTCGCTCTTCTTCATGGCCGAGTACGCCTACGTGCTGCTGGCCTCCTGCCTGGCGGCCGCCTTCTTCCTCGGCGGGGGAGGGGCTCCGCTGCCCTGGCTCACCTTTCTCCCGAGCTGGTGGTGGTTCCTGGCCAAGGTCCTGGTGATGGTCTTCCTCTTCATGTGGTTCCGATGGACTTTCCCGCGCCTGAGGGTCGACAGGCTCATGGACCTGAATTGGAAGTTCCTGCTGCCCTGGTGCTTCGCCAACATCGCGTTCGCCGGGCTGGCGCTCATGTTCTGATGGCTGCCAAGGGCTATGTCGGGACGGTCTGGGAGGTCCTAGCGGGCCTGATCGCCGGCATGCGGGTGACTCTCAGGACCCTGCTCAGGCCCGCGATCACGGTCCAGTACCCCTTCGAGAAGCTCACCCCCTATCCGGGCTACCGCGGGGTGCTCCACTACGACCCGGCCACGTGCATCGCCTGCGGGCTCTGCGCCAAGGCCTGCCCCTCGTCCTGCATCACGGTGAAGAAGGGGGCCTCCTACTCCGTCCACCTCGGCCGGTGCAACTTCTGCCGCCTGTGCGAGGAGGCTTGCCCGACCAAACCCAAGTCCATCCGGCATTCCCCGGAGTACGAGCTCGTGTTCCTCTCCCGCTCGCAGATGGAGAGGACCTGGGAGCTCAAGGCCCCATGAGCCCCTATCTCTTCTGGCCTCTCGCGGGAGTGACCCTGCTCAGCGCCCTCGGGGTCGTGAC
This sequence comes from Elusimicrobiota bacterium, assembly GCA_041650695.1. Classification (GTDB taxonomy): domain Bacteria; phylum Elusimicrobiota; class Elusimicrobia; order UBA1565; family UBA1565; genus JBAZKS01. The sequence goes on along the minus strand of JBAZKS010000013.1, from coordinate 34,321 downwards.
CTTGCGCAATACCATGCACTCGGCCCTGCTCCTGGGGCTGTCCTTGGCGGGCGTGGCCGGCCTGTATCTCAGCCTGGGCGCGGACTTCCTCTTCGCGGCGCAGCTCCTCGTCTACGTGGGGGGGATCGCCCTGCTCATCCTTTTCGTGGTCATGCTCTCGGGCCGCGCCGATGAGATGCGCCTGCGCCAGACCCACTCCACCTGGCTCGCCGCCGTCATGGTCTGCGGCGTCGTATTCTTCGGACTGTGGCGCATCGTGGCCTTGGCGCGCGGCGTCCTCGCGGAGACGAGGACGGCGCCCACGACCGCCCCTCTGGGCGTCTGGCTCCTGGGCGAGATGGCGGTCCCGTTCGAACTGATCACCCTCGTCCTGGTGGCGGCTTTGGTGGGGGCTGTGGTGTTCGGGTTGAGCCCGAACGGCAGCGTCCCGGAAAAATGACATGTCTTTAGCCTATTACCTGCTGGTCAGCGCGCTGCTCTTCGTCATCGGCCTCTTCGGCGCGCTCACGCGGCGCAACATCATCGGCGTGCTCATGGGCATCGAGCTCATGTTCAACGCCGCGAACCTGAACCTGGCCGCCTTCAACCGCTTCCTGCATCCGCAGGGCGTGGCCGGACAGGCGGTCGCCCTGTTCAGCATCGCGGTGGCCGCGGCCGAGATCGTGGTGGGCCTCGCCCTGGTGCTAGCCATCTATCGGAGCCGGGACACGGTGTACGTGGAGGAGTTCGACCTTCTAAAAGGATGATTCGGTGGTTAAAGGTTAGGCGTTTCTCTAAAGATGATTAAGGGTTAGGCGTTTCTCTAAAGGTGATTAAAGGTTAGGCGTTTCTCTAAAGGTGATTAAAGGTTAGGCGTGATGGACCTGCTCCCGGTCGTGCACTATCTCCCGTTCCTGCCGCTGGCCGCGGCGGTGACGGTGCTGCTCCTGGGCCGCGAAGGCCCGGAGTCCAAGCTGCCGCTCTTGGGCGTGACGGCCATGGCCGCCTGCCTGGTGTGCTCCTGCGTCCTCTTCTACCAGGGCCTGACCGGACAGTTGGACCTGCCCTACGGCGCGTCCGTGTCGTGGTTCTCCTTCGGGGACTACGAGATGCCGCTCGGCGTGCTCATCGACGGGCCGGCCGTGGCCATGCTCTTCGTGGTCAGCCTGGTGAGCCTGCTGGTGCACGTCTACTCCTTCGGGTACATGCGCGGCGACCCCCGCTTCAAGCGGTACTTCGCCTACCTTTCGTTCTTCAGCGCGGCCATGCTGGGCCTGGTCGTAGTCTCGAACCTCATGCTCTTCTTCCTGTGCTGGGAGCTCGTGGGGGTCTCCTCCTATCTCCTCATCGGGTTCTGGTTCGAGAAGCCCGGGCCGGCCTACGCGTGCAAGAAAGCCTTCCTGACCACCAAGCTCGGCGACCTGGGCTTCTTCGTGGGCCTGCTCGTGCTCTTCGCGGGGTCCGGCACCTTCGACCTGCAGATGCTGGCCGAGAGGGTCGCCATGGGGCCCCGGTATTTCCCGCCGGAGACCGCGGCGCTGGTGGCGATCCTCTTCTTTGCGGGCGCGGCCGGCAAGTCGGCGCAGGTCCCGCTCTTCATCTGGCTGCCGGACGCCATGGAGGGCCCCACCCCGGTCTCGGCCCTCATCCACGCCGCGACCATGGTGGCGGCGGGCGTGTACCTCGTGGCCCGGACCTACTTCATCTTCGCGGCGGCCCCCTTGGCCATGGACCTGGTCGCCTGGGCGGGAGTGCTGACCGCGCTCCTGGGGGCCGCCATGGCCCTGGTGCCCTACGACATCAAGCGGGTGCTGGCATTCTCCACCATCAGCCAGCTCGGCTTCATGATGCTGGCCTTGGGCGCCGGCTCGCTCTACGCCGGCATGTTCCACCTGACCACGCACGCCTTCTTCAAGGCCCTGCTCTTTTTGGGGGCGGGCTGCGTCATCCACGGGGTCCACAGCAACGACATGCGCGTGATGGGGGGTCTCTCCAAACGGATGCCCTCGACCTTCCTCACCATGGCGGTCGCGACCCTCGCCATCACCGGGTTCCCGTTCCTCTCGGGCTGGTTCTCGAAGGAGGCCGTGCTCCACGCGGTCTACGCGAGGAGCCCCTGGCTGTGGGGCACGGCCTGGTTCACGGCCGGGCTCACGACGTTCTACATGTTCCGGATGCTCCAGCTGACCTTCCTCGGCGCGTCCAGGGACCACCATCGCTGGGAGCACGCGGAGGAGGCCCCGCCCGTCATGACGGTCCCGCTCTGGATCCTGGCCCTGCTGGCCGCGGGGAGCGGCCTGGTGCTGGACTACAACGGCTTGTTCGAGAGGCTGGTCCATTTCGACCTGGAGGGGGGCGGCCCCTTGGCCGCCGCAGCGGCTCCCGCCTGGCTGGGGCCGGCCGCCCTCGGGCTCTTCGTGGCGGCGGCCTACGCGGCCTTGTGGCTCTACCGGGGCGACGAGCTCGGCGCGGACACCGCCCTGCGCGGCCGCCTGCCGGGCCTGGTGCGCGTGCTGGAGCGGCGCTGCTACTTCGACGACTTCTTCCTGGCGTGCGTCGCTTGTTCCGACCGCCTCGCGCGGCTGTGCGCGAGATTCGACGACGAGGTCGTGGACGCGGTCTTCGTGGACTCCTGGGGGGGCTTGACCCGGGCCTTGGCCGCGAGCCAGCGCTTCTTCGACGATTTCTTCGTGGACGGGGCGGTGGACGGCACAGGCGAAGCCGTGCGGGACCTGGGCGCCCGGCTGCGCCGGGTCATGACCGGACGCGTCCAGGAGTACATGCTCTACATGGCCCTGGCCGTCGCCCTCTTCGCGATATTCCTGCAGACGAGGTAACCATGGGAATCTTGAGCGCCATCATCCTGCTGCCGCTGCTCGGAGCGGCGATCATCCTCTGCGTCCCGAAGGACAAGCCTCGGGTCGTCCAGGGGATCGCGGTGGCCGCCCTCGTCCTGGACCTCCTCCTGGCGCTCTGGGCCCTCGCCTCCTTCGACCCCGGCACGCTCCAGATGGACGCGCTGTCCTTCTCGTTCGTCGAGAAGCTGCCCTGGATCCCGAGCCTGGACATCCACTACCACGTGGGGGCGGACGGGCTCTCCTTCCCGCTCATCCTGCTCACCGCGCTCCTCTCGCTCGTGGCCGGGGTCTACTCCTTGAACATCACGGTCCGGGTCAAGGAGTTCTTCTTCTGGTATCTCCTGCTGGAGACGGGGCTGCTCGGGGTCTTCGCCGCCCTGGACTTCTTCCTCTTCTACCTCTTCTGGGAGCTGACCCTGGTCCCCATGTACTTCCTCATCGGGGTGTGGGGCGGGCCGAAGAAGGAGTTCGCGGCCATCAAGTTCTTCCTCTTCACCCTCTTCGGGAGCGTATTCATGCTCCTGGGCATCCTGGCTCTGTACTTCAACTCCACCCCGCACACCTTCGACATGGTGCAGCTCATGGCCGCGCACGCGGGCTTCAGCCGGGAGTTCCAGATCCTGGTCTTTTTGGCCTTCTACCTCGGCCTTGCGGTCAAGGTCCCGGCCTTCCCGTTCCACACCTGGCTGCCCCTGGCGCACGTGGAGGCCCCGACCGGTGTGAGCGTCCTCTTGGCCGGGGTGCTCCTCAAGATGGGGGCCTATGGCCTCTTGCGCATCTCCTACTCCATGCTCCCCGCCGGGTTCCAATGGTTCCTGCCGGTCCTGGTGATCATCGCCTTCATCAACATCCTCTACGGCGCGCTCTGCGCCATGGACCAGACGGACATGAAGAAGATGGTGGCCTACTCGTCGATCAACCACATGGGCTACTGCATGCTGGGCATGGCCGCCGTGTCCTCCATCGGCTTCAGCGGGGCCGTGCTCCAGATGATCACCCACGGGCTCATCACGGGAGCGCTCTTCCTCCTGGTCGGGGTGGTCTACGACCGCGCGCATACCCGCGAGATCGGGGCCTTCGGCGGCCTGGGCTCCGTCGTCCCGGTCTACGCGGGCATCATGTCCTTGACCTGCTTCGCCTCCCTGGGCCTGCCCGGCCTGGCCGGGTTCGTCTCCGAGTTCCTCTGCTTTTTGGGCGCTTTCCCGGCCTGGAAGTGGGTCACGATCCTGTCCGTCTCCGGCATCCTGGTGACCGCCGCGTTCTTCCTGCGCATGATCGAGAAGGTCTTCCTGGGCCCGCTCGACTCCAAGTGGGAGGGACTCCCGGACATGAACGCCCGCGAGCTCCTGGCCGTGCTGCCCTTGACCGCTCTCACCGTGGCCATCGGGGTCTGGCCGCGCCTGGCCTTGGACCTCATGAATCCGACCGTGACCTACCTGGGAAGGCTCTTCCCGGACCTGTTCGGAGCGCTGCGCTGATGCGGGGACTCGGGCTCCTATCGCCGGAGATCTTCCTCTCCGCCTGCGCGCTCGGGCTGCTCCTGGGAGACACCCGGGCCCTGCGCAGGCCTCTGCGGCGCCTCGCCGGGGTCCTGCCCCATCTGGCCGTCCTGGCCTGCGCCGGGGCCATGGGGCTGGTCTGCCTTTCCGCCTCGGTCCCGGAGGAGCTGCGGGGCGCGGGAGGCCTCTGGGCCGTGGACCCCATGGCCGTGTTCTTCAAGATCCTGGTGCTGGGCGCCTGCATCCTCGTGCTGTGGCTGAGCCTGGACTACCGGTCCAAGACCCCGCACGGGCATCCCGGGAGCTACGGCGCGCTGGTGATGCTCTGCGCCGTGGGCATGATGCTCCTGGTCGGGGCCACGGACCTGCTTCTGGCCCTGCTGGCCTTCGAGCTCGTGTCCGTCTCCTCGTTCATCCTGGCGGGCTTCGAGAGCCGCGACCCGAAGTCCTCGGAGGGCGCGATCAAGTACTTCCTCATCGGCGCGTTCTCCACCGGAGTGATGCTCTACGGCATCTCCTTCTATTACGGGGCCACGGGGACGACGAGCCTCGCGGCCGCTCAGGCGGCGGCGAGGACCCATGCGCCGCTCGTGCTGCTGGCGGCGCTTTTCTGGATCGTGGGCTTGGGGTTCAAGGCCTCCCTCGTCCCTTTCCATTTCTGGGTCCCGGACGCCTACGAGGGGGCGCCGACCCCGATCACGACCTTCCTCTCCATCGCTCCCAAGCTCGCGGCTCTGGCCTTCCTGGTCCGCGTGTTCGGCCATATGCTGCCGCACGGAGTTCTGGGCCTGGGAGGGCTCTTCGCGCTCCTGGCCATGCTGACCATGACGTTCGGCAACCTCGTGGCCATGTTCCAGGACAATGTGAAGCGCCTGCTCGCTTATTCCTCCATCGCCCAGGCCGGATACATCCTCATCGGCCTGGCGACCGGCGACGCGCTCGGCCGCGAGGGCCTGCTCCTTTACTGCCTGGCCTACCTGCTCATGAACGCGGGGGCCTTCGCGGTCGCGATCGCGGTGGGCAACGAGGACGGCTACGAGCTCTCGGCCTACGACGGGCTCGCCTGCAGGAGCCTGGGCCTGGCATTGCTCATGACCCTCTTTCTGCTTTCCCTGGCCGGGATCCCTCCCTTGGCCGGATTCGTGGGCAAGTTCTACCTCTTCGCGGCGGCGGTGGGCGGCGGTTTCTGGCTCCTGGCCGTGGTCGCCGTGCTCAACAGCGTGGTCTCGGTGTACTACTACATGCGCATCGTGGTCCACATGTTCTTCAAGGAACCGGTCAGGCCTCAGGCTCCGGCCCTGGGCCTGTATCTCTGCTCCAGCCTGGCCTTGGCCGCGGCGGGAGTCCTGCTGCTGGGGATCTATCCGGAACCCTTCGTGGCGGCGGTCAAGAGTTCCGCCGTGCTCCTGACGATCGCGCCCTGAGATGCAGGCCTGCGTACTCCTGCTGACGTTGTTCGCGGCCGAGGCCCGCGCCGACCTCTCCTTCGTCCAGGTGGTGCAGGCCCAGTCGAGCGGCAACCAGGACGGGGTATTCGGCAAGAGCTGGGTCGAGGTCCTCGGCCGGAGGATGCGCATCGTCTCGGGCTACGCCCGCCGCGTGCTCAAGGGGAAGAAGCCGGAGGAGGCGCGCCGGGTGGTGCAGATCCTGGACCTTCCGGCCAAGTCGCGCATGCTCCTGTTCCCGGAGTCCAAGAGCTACTCGCGCGGGTCCCTGGAAGTCGTGGACTACGACGACAGGCTCGCCAAGGCGCTGGTGCGGACGGGCCGCAGAGCGCGCGTCGGGCAGACCTCGTACTCGCTCAAGCAGCAGCCCGGCTCCCGGAGCCTGCTGGGGGCGCAGTGCACGCATTACCTCCTGCGCGTCACCTTCCAGCTCGTGGACTCGGAGGGCCGGGCCCACGCGGCCCGCATGGACCAGCACATCTGGCTCGCGCCGGTGACCGGGAAGCTCTCGAACGCGCTCCTGGACCTCATGGCCTTCGAGAACGCCTACCGGGAGGCGGCCGGGGGCGGGCTCTCCCCTCTGGACCACGAGCGCTACCAGGTGCGCGAGGCCGCCGCCTATCTGGGCGTCCCCGAGGAGGAACTCCGGGGCGTGGCGAGCGAGGCGCGCAGCCGCATGCGGGACCTGCCGAGCTACCCGGTGGCGTCCTTGGTGGCGTGGTGGCGGCTGCCGAGGCAGGGGGGGACGGTCAAGCTGGGGGACGTCGCGCCCGTGGGGAAGGCTCCGCACCCTGCGCGGAAGGAGGCGCCGCACCCTGCGCGTAAGGAGGCGCGGTCCTCTCCGCGAAAGGAAAACGGCCGCGCTCCGAGGACGGCGGCCCCCAGGCCGCCGATGCGGCCCTTCGACTGGAGGGGGGCGGAGCGGCAGATCAACCGGATGGTCTCCAGGACCTGGGAGCAGATGCTGCAGCCGCCGAGGCGTGGCGCGGCGGTCCGGGAGGAGGACCTCTTCCCCCGCTTCGAGACGGAGCTCAAGAAGGTGCTCATCGCCCTGGTCGCGGAGCAGGACCAGCTCGCGAAGGAGTTCCAGGAGCAGGCGGCCATGGCCAGCCAGGACGTAGGCGAGGGCCAGGCGCCCTTCTACGAGGTCTACGCGGAGCTCCACGGCCTGGAGAGGGACGCCGTGGTCCGCTCAGACGATTTCCACGTCCCGATCAGCTATAAAGAGAAGAGGCCTTAGGACGGTCCGGGTCCCCTGGCCGCTATCGTCCGGCCAGGACCTTCCGCCGTCCGCGGGATGGGCGCCGGCTCCATGACTGTGGTCGACCACAGTCTCTCCCATCCAGGCGGCTACGATTATCCGGTACGCTCAGCTACTGGCGGGAATACTCGACGCGCTAAAAGAGTATAATCAAATCGCGGGCCCTAGCCCGCAGGATCTATGCCCCCGGAAACCGATAATCTAAAGCTCGTCGAAGTCTTCCAAGAGGACCAGAAGGACCGCGAGAAGATCTACGACAACCCGCAGCAGGTCGCGACTCTCAAGGAACGCGACACCGCGCGACGCAAGCGGGTGATGGTCATGATGGAACTCGGGGAGGTCAAGACCAAGAACGACCTCTACCACGCGGCCGTCATCTTCCAGCACGGGGAAAGGCCCGTGGACTACCTGACCTCGCACCGCCTGGCCACCCTGTCCGCCCTGCTCGGCCACCGGACGTCCCGCTGGATGCTGGCCGCTTCACTGGACCGCTACCTGATGAGCATCCGCCAGCCCCAGGTCTACGGCACTCAGTTCGAGTACAGCCCGGTCGAGAAGCGCTACCAGCTCAAGCTCCCCGTCGAGGAGACGATCATGCTCTCCTTCGAGAAGGAGATGCTCGGGGTGCCGGCCGTGAACGACCGCCTGGCCCAGCTCAACTCCCAGATCCGCAAGTAGGGGACCGCCCATGCGGATGCCGGCGGTCCTCTTGATGTCGTCCCTCCTCTCTCCTATAGGCGCCTCCACGCTCGGGGAGAGGCTCCCGAGCGACGCGGTCGACGAGATGCTCTACGACGCGCACATGGAGGTGCGTTCCGGGCAGACCTACGCGCTGCTGCTCATGATCTCGGCGCAGGCGTCGTTCCGGCGCATGGGCTGGAGCTTCGGGACCTGGGGTCTGAAGGACCGGCAGACCGCCGCGCGGCGACGCTACGAGAGCGTCTCCGAGCTCGTGGGCCGATGGCGGGACGACTCCGAGATGGTCGGAGCGATGAACGACCCCCTGGCGCCGCTGAAGACGCGGCTGTGGGCCTCCTCGAAGGTCCGGGCCGCCGGGGACGCGGTGCCGGACTCCCCGGCCGAGCAGCTCGAGATGATCCGGCGCATGCGGGGGGAGTACGACGGGGACGCGAACCGCTCCAGCCTGCGGCGGGCCCAGGCCTTCCTCGCGAGGATCGAGAGCCGGCTCGGGAGCCTGCCCTTGACTCGCGCCCAGGAGCATGTGGTCTCTCTCGGCCAGGACGTCCTGACCGAGATCCGCCGTCTTCGCTCCGAGGCCGCGGAGTCCATGCCTCCGCCGAAGGCGGATAAAAACGGCGCCCAGCGCAGAGGCCGTCATCTGGTGGCCGAGGACCTCTCCCGCATCGACGCGGACGTCGTGGACCTGGAGACCGAACTCTCCAAGCTGCGCATACTCTATCAGCTGAACAACCGGCTGAGCACGGGGGATATGCCATGAATATCCGGATACTGATCGCCGCGGCCGTCCTGCTCCCGCCCTCCGCCTGGAGCGCCCAGACCGCGGAGGACGAAGAGTTCAAGTCTCAGGAGATGCTCCAGGAGATGCGGTCCGCGCAGCGTTCGAACCTCGAGCGCGCCATGGCGAACGGCGTGAAGGACGCCAAGGCCGCGGCCGCGAACGTGCTGGCGCTGGCCGACGCCGGGCGCATCTCGGCGAAGGGAGCGGCGGCTGAACTCGCCCCCGCGCTCAAGAGGGCCGCCGCGGATCCCGAGGACCTGAACGAGGGGCTGGAGGATTTGTCGCTCTCCGCGGACCTCCTGGAGACCAAGGCGGAGGCTTTCCGGGAGAAGGCCGACGCCGCGGAACTGGAGACGGCGGACCTCGAGGGGGAGTCCCTCGCGCGCCGGAAGGCCGCCTACCGGGTCCTGGACAGGAGGGGCGACCACAGGCTCGCCGACAAGTACTTCGAAGAGGCTCTGCGGAAGCACAAGCGGCAGCCTCCGCCGCTCGATGAGGCCCAGACGGCCGCGCTCGCGGCCGCCGGCGATATCGTCTCCGAGATGAAGAGCGCGCAGTCCCGCCTGCAGATGCTTTTGGGCGCCCTGGACCCCAAGGGTCCGGCGGCCAAGAAGGCGTCCAAGCGCCTGGCCAAGCTGAGCCAGGACGTCCAGCTCGTGGAGATGGAGACGCAGCTCATGGAGTTCGGCCTGAAGATGGCGAAGTACGACGAGGAGTCGTTCGAATCGGAGTGAGGCATGGGGAAAGGACGGCCGGACCCTGATGATGAGCTAGGACCCTTCGGCGCGGCCCCGTTCGAGGAGCCGCTCACGGAGATGGAGCCTTCGATCATCCCGCAGCGGCCCTACGCGGCCATGACCGCGGGCGGGCTCCTGGGGGGGCTCCTCGGCGCGACGGCCGGGCACGTGGCGGTCTACGGCCTGCTCAAGGCCGTCCCCGCCTCCAGCGCGTGGATGCGGGGCGCGTTCGGCCCTTCGTTCTTCTACGGGGCGCTGAGCACGGCCTTGTACTACGCCTTCCTGGGCGCTGGGCTGATGCGGGGCAAGCGCCGGTTCCACGGGGCCGCGCTCGGCCTCGTCGTGTTCTTCGCGTGCTTCGCCTTGCCCCTGGCGGTGTGCTCGCGCATCGAGGTCTACGACCAGTTCGCCCGGGGGATCGACTACGGCTGGTTCAGCACCGTCTTCGGCCTGCTCGCGCTGTCCTCGGGGCTCACGGTCTGGCTCCTCGGCGCCGCGAGCGAGGCGGGCGGCCCCGGGTTCGACGCGACGGCCGGGTTCGGGGCCCTGGCCGGCGCCGTTTTGGCCTACCTGGCCTACGGCCTTCTGGCGCAGACTTTCCCCGCGCTGCGCGCGCCGCTCCAGCCGCCCGGACCCCTGCCTCCTTTGGCCAGGTTCGTGGACGGGGCCCTGAGCGGCGCCTTCACCGGCCTGGCCGCCGCGTTTTCGGCCAAGCTCAAGGCGCGCGAGCCCGTGTGGTACTGACTTTCCGATTGATGTGGGCGTCCTCCCGAAGGTCGAAGCTCTTCGGGAGCGTCGGTGCCGGCCAGATGTTCTCCGACTATGTCCGCCGGCTGGACAAGTTCTGCAGAACACGCGTGGAGGGCGGGACTCCGCCCTGCACGCGGATATGGCTGTGCGACAGAGGACCGGGTTCCCGGATGTTGTCCTCCGAGCAACTCTGCGAGCTCCTCGGCAAGGAGCTGTCTTCCGGGGTCAAGTCCTTGGAGGTCGTGATCGGCCCCGCCGAGGGGCTGCGCCCCGAGGATATCGAGCGCCTCAGACCTGCGCTGCGATGGAGCTTCGGCCCCGCGACCCTGCCGCATGAACTGGCTGCGGTGGTGGCTGCGGAACAGCTCTACCGGGCCTGGTGCATCCTGCGGAACATCCCGTACCACAAGTAGCCCGCGCCACGTCCTTCGCGATCTGGGCTTTGAGCGATCCCAGGTCCTTGAACTTCTTCTCGCCCCGCAGCCGTTCGAGGAACTCCACGCGCAGGGTCTTTCCGTAGAGGTCGCCGGACCAATCCAGGATGTGCACCTCGGTGACGAGCCGGTGCCTGCCCCCGCGTATGGTGGGGCGCCGGCCCACGTTGCAGACCGCCGGCATGGCGTGCAGGCCCGGTCCATGGACCGTCGCCCGGAACACTCCCGGAGGGACCATGTGCTCCTTGGGAAGGCGCAGGTTCGCGGTGGGACATCCCAGGCGCCGGCCCAGGCCCTGCCCGTGCACCACGCGGCCCGCGACCTGGAACGGGCGTCCCAGGAGGTCCGCGGCCCTATCCACGCGCCCCGCTTCCAGCAGGGCGCGTATATCCGACGACGAGATCTTCTTGCCCCTCACCCGCACCAAGGGCAGCACGTCCAGATGGATGCGGCGCGACGCGCAAGCCCCGCGCAGGTAGGCGAGGTCGCCCTTGCGCCCCCTGCCGAACGCGAAGTCGCGGCCCACCAGGAGCCCTCCGGCTTTCCAGCGCCGCACGATGTACTCCTCGAAGAAGCGGGTGTGCTCCATGTGGGCCCAGCGGGGCCCGAAGCGCAGGATCTGGACGCGGTCCACTCCCAGGCGCTTGAGTATGGCGGAGCGCTCCCGGCTCGTGGTCAAGAGGGGCACCGAAAGGCTGGGCTTGAGGAAGAAGCGCGGCGGGACGGCGAAGAACACGACCCGGGTGCGAAGGCCGAGCCTCCGCGCGAACATGCGGACCCAGCGCAGCAGCTTCCGGTGCCCGCGGTGCACCCCGTCGAAGGTGCCGATGGTGACGAGATACTCAGCCTTCATGCCGCAGATGAGCCTCGACCCCGTCATCCTTGAGCTGCTCGAGCGTCTTCGCGTCTTGCAGGGAGAACGGCCCGACCCTCTCCCGGCGGAGCCGGGAGAGGGTGCCGCCGCAGCCGAGCTCGTTGCCGAGCAGGACCGCCAGGGACCTGGCGTACGTCCCGCTCGAACAGTCCAGACGGAACGAGGCCTCCGGAGGCTCCCAGGAGCGCAGCTCCCACGAGGAGATGCGGGAGGCGCGCGACACGACGGGCACCTCGAGGCCTCGCCGGGCATACTCGTAAAGGGGCCTGCCGCCGCGCTTGACCGCGGAGTATTGCGGCACGGGGAGCACCACCTCTCCGTGGAAGCGATCCATCACGGCCTGCAGGTCGCGGGCCGTGCACCCGGGGACCGGGGCGGTCTTCACGGTCTTCCCGTCCAGGTCGCCGGTATCCGTCTCCAGGCCGAGCCGGATGCTCCCCTCGTAGGTCTTGTCCAGGCCCTGGTGCCGGGCGGCCGACTTGGTGGCGCGTCCCACCAGGAGCACGAGCAGGCCCGTGGCCATGGGGTCCAGGGTCCCGGTGTGCCCGACGCGCGTCTTCTTGGGGAGGAGCCTGCGCACGGCCGCGACCACGTCGTGCGAGGTCCAGCCCTGCGGTTTGTCGACAAGAAGGAGGCCCGCGACCGACGTCTTCTCAAGGAGCACGCTCAACGGGGCCTGCCGTCCGGGCGCCGCTTGGACCCGCCCGGCCTCCTCCGCTTCTGGCGGCGGGATTCGTCGGAGGCCACGGAGTCGAGCCACTTGTCCGAGGAGTCCAGGCCGCTCTGGGGGGCCGGGTCGCCCCGGTGGAGGCTTTCGAGCAGGGCGTCGACGCGGCCGGCCTCGCGCGGCGTCGCGTCGAAGGCGAAGACCAGCGCGGGGATGCGCTTAAGGCGCAGCCGGCCGAAGAGCTGGCGCCGCAGGTGCCCGGCCGAGCGCTCGAGAGCCTCCTGGGTGTTCTTGCGGTCCTCATCGGTCCCGAGCAGGGAGTAGAACACCCTGGCGGACTTGAGGTCCGTCGAGAGGTCCACCCCGGTCAGGGTCAGGAAGCCCGCCAGGCCAGGGTCCTTGAGCTCGCGCACGAGCCCCGCGAGCTCCTGCAGCAGGAGCTCGCGCAGGCGGTCCGCGCGCTGGAACGCGTGTCCCGGCATCAGGAAGAGCCCTCCAGGCGGCGGACGCGCTTCTCCTTGACGAGGACCTCCATCTGGTCCGTCTTCTGCCAGCCGGCGAAGCCGGAGAGCGTCATGCCGCACTGGCTCTTCTCGTCGGAGGAGGACTTCTCGACCGAGGCGACGTCGTCCTTGAGGCGCTTGAGGGTCTCGATGCGGCCCTCGCCGAGGAGCTCCTTGCCGCGGAAGAACTTGACCCGCGCGCCGCGCACGGCCTTGCCCTCGAGCACCTGGCAGCCCGCGATGCGGTTGTTGCGGACCTTGAACTCGTCTAGCACCATGACGCGGCCGCACGTGACTTCGACCTCCTCGGGCTCGAGCAGGCCCTCGAGAGAGGCTTTGACGTCCGCGGTCAGGTCGTAGATGATGTCGTACTGCCAGATCTCCACGCCGGCTTTTTCAGCCGTCTCCTTGGCGCGGCTGTCGGCCTGCACGTGGAAGAGCAGGACCACGGCGTCCGAGGCGCTGGCCAAAAGGACGTCGGACTCGTTCGCGTTCCCGAGCCCCGAGTGGATGACGCGGACCGTGATGTCCGAAGTGGAGAGCTTCTCGAGCGAGTCCTTGAGGACCTCGACGGAGCCCTGCACGTCGGCTTTGAGGATGACGGGGAGTTCTTTGCGGACTCCCGCCTTCACGTTGAGCAGCGAGACGTGCTGCTTGTGCGCGAGGGCCTCCTCGCGGTGGATGCGGTTGCGCTTCTCGATGATCTCCTTCGCGGTCCTCTCGGACTCGACCACGGTGAAGGTGTCGCCGGCCTGGGGCATGTTCCCGGAGAGCCCCATGATCTCCACCGGGGTGGAGGGCCCGGCCTCTTTGATGCGGTCGCCCTTGTCCGTCACCAGGGCGCGGACCTTGCCGCCCGACAGGCCCATGACGAAGGGGTCGCCGATCCGGATCGTCCCCTTCTGCACGAGCACCGTGGCCACGGCGCCGCGCTTGGTGTCCAGCTTGGCCTCGATGACCACTCCCGAGGCGACCCGGTCCGGGTTGGCCTTGAGCTCGAGCATCTCGGCCTGCAGGAGCACCATCTCGAGCAGCTTGTCGATGTTGCGCTTCATCTTGGCCGAGATGTCCACGAAGATGGTCTTGCCGCCCCATTCCTCGGGGAGCAGGCCGTGCTTGGAGAGGTCCTGGCGCACCCGCTGCGGGTCCGCGCCGGGGAGGTCGATCTTGTTGACCGCCACCAGGATTGGGACCTTCGCTTCCTTGGCGTGGTCGATGGCCTCCACCGTCTGCGGCTGGACCCCGTCCGCGGCCGAGACCACGAGGATGACGATGTCCGTGGCACGGGCTCCGCGCGAGCGCATGGCCGTGAAGGCCTCGTGGCCCGGGGTGTCCAGGAACACGATGTCGCCCTTGTCCGTGGCGACCCGGTAGGCGCCGATGTGCTGCGTGATGCCCCCGGCCTCTCCCGCGGCCACGTCGGTCTGGCGGATGGCGTCCAGGAGCTTGGTCTTGCCGTGGTCCACATGGCCCATGACCGTGACCACCGGCGGGCGGGGTTTGAGGTCCTGCGGCGTGTCCTCCTGCGCGGAGGAGGATATCTCCTCCTCCATGTGCAGGGCCTTGACCTTCAGGTCGTAGCCGAATTCGGAGGCCACGATGATGGCGGTCTCGGAGTCGAGCCTCTGGTTGATGGTGGCGAAGACGCCCTGCATCATGAGCTTCTTGATGAGCTCGTTGGGCTTCATGGACATCTTCTCGGCGAGCTCGCGCACGGTGATCAGGGTGGAGACCTCCAGCGGCTTGAGCGCGGGAGGCTGCGTCTCCGCCGGCTTGGCGGGCTTGGCCGCCGGGGCGGCTTTCGGCGCCGCGGCCGGCTTATGCGCAGGGGCCGGATGATGCGGCGCCTTCGGGGCCGCGTGCGTCGGCCCCGGGTGGGCGGGCGCCGGCGGCTTCGCCGCGGGCTTGGCCGGCGCGGCTCCGGGTCTGGGCGGCGCCGCGGGTCCGGGCCTGGCCGGGGTATCGAGCCGGTACGTGGCCCTGGGTTCCGTCGTCCCCGGCTTGGGGGCCGCGGGTTTCGGGGCCTGGGCCGGGGGAGCCGTCGGAGCGGCGGCAGGGGCGCCGGCGACGGGCTTGACGGGGACCGCCGGCTTGGCCGCCGGATGCGCCCCGGGGACGCCGGGGGCCGCCGGCGTCGGGGCCTGGACCGGGGGAGCCGCCGGAACGGCGGCAGGGGCGCCGGCGACGGACTTGAGCGGGAGCGGAGTCTTGGCCGGGACGGCGCCGCCGGCTTGCGGCAGGGGTCCGGCCGCGGCTCCTCCAGGGGCCGGGGCGGGGGCCGCGGGCTTGGGAGGCGGCGGGGCCGGCCGTCTCTGGGTCTTCGCCATCTGGCGGAACTTGGCGAAAGCGTCCACGAGCTGCGTGGTCGGCGGGGCGATGGACCCTTCTTCCTGGGAGGAACGGGAGTCCGCCGAGGCGTGGCGCACTCCCTCGACCGCGGCCTTCTTCGCCTTTTTCGCGGACGCCTTCTTGGCGCCGGCGGCCTTCTTCGCCGCGGGCTTCTTGGCCGGTTTGTCGGCCGGCTTCTTGACCGTCTTTTTCTTCTCGGTCTTGTCCGTCGTCATAAGAGTCACTCCTGCGGCTCTGGAGCCGCGGCCCCCGAAGGGTTCTGTCCTTCCTTCCCCGTAGGGGGCTGAGCCTCAGGAGGCGCGGCCTCGGCCGGCGCCTCCGGCGCTGCGGCCTGCGGCGCTGCGGCCGGCGCAGGCGAAGGATGCGCTTGCACGTACTTCCTGGCGCTCTCGATGATCTTGGCGGCCGTCTTCTCGCCGATGCCCTGCAGGGTGGTGAGGTTGTCCACCTCGAAGGTGGCCAATCGCCGGATGTCGGCCAAGCCGGCCTTGATGAGCACGTCCGCGGTCTTGGGGCCTATGCCCTCGAGCTCCCGCAGGTCCGCCATCTTGGATTCCGTGATCTGCCTCGCGTCCTCCGCCTTCTGGGACTCGGATTTGACCGTGAGGTTCCAGCCGGTCAGCTTGCAGGCGAGGCGGATGTTCTGACCGTCCTTGCCGATGGTCAATGCCAGCTGGTCGTCTCCCACGATGATCTCGGCCTGGCGGTCCGGGGCGCTGAGCACGCGCACGGAGTTGGCCTTGCCCGGGGCGATGGAATTGGCGATGAAGACAGTCGTCTCCGGGGAGAAGGGGATGAGGTCGATGCGCTCGCCCGAGAGCTCGTTCATGATGGAGCGGATGCGCGATCCCCGGATGCCCACGCAGGCGCCCACGGGGTCCACTTTCGGGTTGTTCGAGCGCACCACCACCTTGGCGCGGAAGCCCGGGTCGCGCACGATGTCGAGGACCTCCACGACGCGCTCGCCGACCTCCGGGACCTCCATCTCCAGGAGGCGCCGCAGGAAGAGCGGCGCGGCTCTAGAGAGGACGACTTGGGGACCTCGCTGCGCGCGGTCCACTTTCAGGATGACGGCGCGGACGCGCTCGCCGATGGCGTAGCGCTCCCGCCGGATCTGCTCGCGCACGGGCAGGATGGCTTCGGCCTTGCCCATATCCACGATGATGTTGCGCTCCAGGTAGCGGTGCACCTGGCCGGAGGCCATCTCCCCTTCCTTGGGCTTGAACTCCTCATAGAGGTTGTCGCGCTCGATCTCGCGGATCTTCTGGATGAGGACCTGCTTCGCGGTCTGGGCCGCGATGCGGCCGAACTCCTCGGGGTCGAGCTGGATGTCCACGTCCTCGCCGATCGCCGCGTCCTTCTTGTGGCGCTTGCCCTGCTCGAGAGTCATCTCGAGCTCGGCGTCGGCCACGGTCTCCGCCACCTTCTTGCGCACGCACGCGGTGATCTTGGCCGTCTCGCGGTCGATGTTGCAGATGATGTTGGCGTTCCTGCCGATATGCTTGCGCAGAGCGCTCGCGATGGCTCCCTCGATCATGACGAGGACATCTTCCTTCTTGACGCCCTTCTCGCGCTCGATCTGGTCCAAGGCCAGGATCAATTCATTCTGCGCCATAAAACTGCCCTCCAATGATCAGGCGGCGACTTCGGGGTCCAGACGGGCTTCCTCGACATCCTTGAGCTCCGCGCGCACTTCCGTCGCGCCGCAGATCAGCACAAGGGCCTCGCCGTCGAGGCCTTTGAGGAAGCCCTGGAACCGGCGCTGGTCGGCGACCGGGGTCCGCAGGCGGACCTTCACCCTGTGGCCGGAGAACCGCTCGAAATCCTTCTTCTTCTTGATGACGCGATCGACGCCCGGAGACGAGACCTCCAGGCTATAGGAATACGGTACGGCGTTCAGAGCGTCGAGCAGGGGGCCCACCCGGGAGGAGATCCGCTCGCAGTCGTCGAGCGTGACCCCGCCGTGCTTGTCGATGTAGAAGCGCAGGACCCAGCGGCCCCCGGCCTGCAGATAGCGCAGGTCCACGAGTTCCACGGCCTCCTGCGCCAAGACCGGCTCCACGGCTTTCTCGATGCTTCCCAGGTCTATCATCATCCGAGAACAAAAAAAGTGGCGCCGACGTCCGCCACTTCTTATGGCCTCCTCTATGTTATAAGGATTATAGCAAAGCCCGGACCCTGTCGGCTAGTCCAATAGCGACGGAATTCGGCCCGTCCCCGAGATCTATAAGCTCCCGCTCGCTGCGTTCGCGGTATTTGAGCTCCACCCGGCCCGCTTCCAAGCCCTTCTTGGACACCACCAGGCGCAGGGGGATGCCGATGAGGTCCAGGTCCTTGAATCGGACGCCGGGGCGGTCGGGCCTGTCTTCCAGCAGCGCATCGATGCCCATCGCGCGCAACTCTTGATAAACAGCGACGGCGTACTCGACGACCGAAGGGTCGTCGAGCGATAGGGGCATCACACCCACGCTGAAAGGGGCGATGGCGGGGGGCCACAACAGGCCGTCTTCGTCGCGCCGGACCTCCGCCGCGACGGACAAGAGCCTGGAGAGGCCCAGGCCGTAGCGGCAGACGGACATGGGCCTGCGTCCCTGCGCCGGGTCCGTATACTCGGCGCCGAAAGCCTCGGAGAGCCGCGTCCCGAGCCTGAAGGCGCGGGCCACGGAGATCCCGCGGGAGAGCTTCAGCCTGCCTTCAACGCACTTCGGGCAAGGGTCCCCGGCCGCCGCCAGCCGGAGGTCCGCGTACCGGTCCGGGACGAAGTCGCGGCCCATGTGGATGTTCTTGGCGTGAGTGTCCGCCTTGTTCGCCCCGGACACGGCCGGGCCCATCCCGCGCGTGGAGAGGTCGGCGAAGATGCGCACGGCTTCCATCTTCCCGTCCGGGGTCTTCCAGCGGGGCAGGTTCACGGGGCCCGCGAACCCGACCGCGCACCCGGTTACGCGCTCGTACTGTTCCGGCGTGGCGCGCGTAAGGCGCACGGGCCCGAGCACGGCCTGCAGCTTGGCCTCGCACAGGGCGTGGTCCCCGCGCACCAGCGCCATGACCGGAGCGCCGTCGGCCATGTAGAGCTGCGTCTTGAGCAGCGACTCCGGCGGCACGCCCAGGAACTCGGAGACTTCGGCCACGCTCGTCTTGCCCGGGGTCTTCACTTCCTCGAGGGGCGGCAGCCCCGGAGGGGGAGCGCATCCGGGCTCAGCCGCGGGCGCGGATGACCCGCACTCCGCCCTCTCGAGCGTCGCGCGATAAGAGCAGGCGTCGCAGAGCGCGACCTCGTCTTCGGCGGCCGAGGGGCCGCTCCCGGCAGCGGGGAACACGATCAGCTCGCGCGACTCGAGCCCGTACCCGGCCGGGTCCGCCTCCACCACGCGGCTCGCGAGGCCGAGCTCGCCGAGCAGGCCGGACCACCCATCGAGCACCGCCGCGGCCGTCGCGGCGGCGCTGTCTTCGTCCGCGTGGACGGAGTAGGCGTCGAGCGAGAGGTATTCCCGCGCCCGGATGGGCCCGAGCCGCGGCTTGGGCTCGCGTTCCAGCTTCGGGCCGGACTGGTAGAGCAGCAAAGGGAGCTGTTTGTAGCTCCTCACGTCGCGCAGCACCGCCTCCAGGGCGGACTCCTCCGATGAAGAGGGGAGGACGGAGCCGTCTTCCAGCGTGAGGAAGCCGTCGCGGAAAAGGTCCCACCGCCCGCTCTTCTCGAGCCTGCGGCGATGCTCGACGAGGGGCAGTCGGACCTCCTGGCCGCCCAAAGAGTCCATCGAGGCTCGCGCGAGCCCTTCGAGCTTCCCGAGCACGCGCGCGCCCAAGGGCAGCCATTGATAGCAGCCCGGGCCGAGCTTGCGCACCATGCCCGCGCGCGTGAGCAGCCGGAGGGACTCGCAGTCCGCGTCGGCCGCGGCCGCCCGCAGGGTGGGCATGTACAGCTTCGTCGCGCGCACGTGACGATTCTATCTAAATGGACTGCCGGCCTGCAGCGGCCTAGGGCCGCGGTCTTTTTGCTTTATGAGACAAATCCGCCTCCGCGAGCGAAGGCGGATTTGTTCCGGATGACAAAACGCGGGCCCGGGCAATGACCGATATCCTCACGCCCGGCCCTCCTGCTTCCATATGAAGCGCGGCTCCGGCTGGAGACCGATCCAGTCGCGCAGCACCGTCCACGACGAACGGCATCGAAAAGCGCCTCGCGCCCCTCTCCTCGATATCACGGGGAAGGGCAGGAACCTCCGGACGCAGGAGTAGGGGGATGCGGCCCCCGCGACGGCGGAGGATGCGTCGCGGGGGCCGCAAAGATAGGGGCGTCCGTTCCGAGCGGGGCAGCCGCTCTTGCGCGGCACGCTCCCTTCTCCGTTTCCCGGCGCTCTCAGACGCCCCATGCAACTAGTACGAGCGAGGGGGCGAAAAAGTTCCCTGAATCTTCAAGACGGGAAGTGCTCCAGCGAATGGGCGGAGGGGTCAGTTCGCCGCGGCCGGCGGCGTCAGCGCGATGCCGTGCGTGCCGGTGGACGGGACCACGAGCTCCTGGGACGCGGGCTTCCCCGCGGGTTTGCGGCCTTCCCGTATGCGGACCACGTCGTTGTAGGTGGCGAAGATGAGCAGAGAGACCAGCAGGACCAGCCCCACCGAGTTCGCGGCGGCCATGAGCTTGACCGTCAGCTTCCGGCGGGAGAGGCCCTCGTAGAGGTAGAGCACCGCGTGCCCGCCGTCGAGCAAGGGGATGGGCAGGAGGTTGAAGAAGCCGATGGCCACGGAGATGAGGCCGATGAGGAAGACCAGGTCCTCCAGACCCGAGCGCGCGGCCCGGGTCACCATCTGTACGATGCCGACGGGCCCGGCCAGGTCCGGCTTCTCGCGCCGGTAGATCTTCTCCGCCAGGGTCTGGATGGTGTAGTTCGTCCAGTACCAGCACTGGCCCGCGCCCTCCTTGGCCGCGCGCAGCACGCTGATGCGGGAGTAGCGCACCTCGGGCATGATGCCGATGAGGCCCCGGCCCGTGTCCTTGTCGAGCTGGGGGGTGACCTTGGTCTTGCCGGGCTTGCCCTCCCGGAGGTAGGTGAGCTCCACCGGCTTGCCCGGGTTCCGGTGGATGAAGGCGGCCATGTCCTGCCAGGTGGCGACCTCCACCCCGTTGACCTTCACGACCCTGTCGTGCGGCTCCAGGCCGGCCTTCTTGGCCGGGAAATCCACGGCCAGGTCCCCGATGACCGGCTCGGTGGACGCCTCGGGCATGCCGCGGAAGTAGATGACCCCGAAGAAGAGGACGAAGGCGAGCACGTAGTTCATGGCCGGACCGGCGAAGACGATGAGGAGCCTCTGCCACGGCGAGCGGCTGAAGTATTCGTCCGGGTGGCCCGTGGCGTCCTCCAGGGACTCGCCCGCCGGCTTCACGAAGCCGCCCAGGGGGATGGCGCAGATGGAGTAGCGCGTCTGGCCCCGGGTCATGCCCAGGAGCTCGGGGCCGAAGCCGAAGGAGAAGCGCTCGACCCGGATGCCCAGGCGGACGCACACGAGGAAGTGGCCGAACTCGTGCAGGAAGATGACGAGGCCGAAGGTGATCAGTACGGCGAGGATGGGCCAGAAGGTCATCTCGACGATTCTACCATTAATGCTGGAAGAGCCAGAAATAATAATACACCGGCGCCAGCAGGAGGAGCGAGTCCACCCGGTCGAACACCCCGCCGTGCCCGGGCAGGAGCGTGCCCGAGTCCTTCATGCCCGAGGCGCGCTTCACGAGCGACTGGGAGAGGTCCGAGGCCTGCCCCAGCACGCCGATGAGGAGCCCCGAGACGAGTATCTGCGCCGGGGACAGCCAGTCCAGGCAGAGCGCCCGGGCTCCCCAGACGGCGAGGAGCGCGCCCGCCAGGCCGGCCGCGGCCCCTTCCCAGCTCTTCTTGGGGCTGACGACTTCCGCGAGCCTATGCCTTCCGAACGGGATCCCGACCGAATAGGCCGCGGTATCCGTGGCCCAGACCGCGGTGAGGAGCACCAGGCTCAGAGCCTCGCCGTGAGGGGCGAGTTCGCGCAGGAGGACCAGATGCCCCAGGGTCCAGCCGATGAACAAGGCGCCGAAGACCGAGACCGCGGCCCGGTCGAGCGAATGACGGGGCCTCAAGAGCTCCCGGAGGGCGGACGCCAGGATCAGCCCGGTCAGGACCATGGGAGCCAGCGCGGCGGGGACGCCGGCCCTGGCCGGGCTCAGGGCGACGCTCAGGGCCAGGAGCGTCCCTCCCGCCACGGTGAGCACCCGCTGCACCCCGCGGCCGCCCATGAAGAGCAGGGTGGCGTATTCGTGCAGGGCCATGGCCGCGAGCCCGAGCACGAGCACGGCGTAGGGCGCCCCGCCGAGGTGGACGAAAACGACGGCGACGGGGATGCCGACGAGGGCCGTGAGGATGCGGGGTAATATCATCCGCTGAGCGCAGCGAAGCGGATGACCTTCCGCTGTCTTTGAGTGAGTGTCGTTCGCCGTGTCATTGGGGCCGTTATAATCCCCCGAATCTCCGTTCCCGCCGCTGATAGTCCGCCAGAGCCTCGAGCAGCTGCTCCTTCCTGAAGTCCGGCCAGAGCACGGGGGTCACGTAGAGCTCGGCGTAGGCCACCTGCCAGAGCAGGAAGTTCGACAGCCGCATCTCGCCCGAGGTGCGGATGACGAGGTCCGGGTCCGGGATGCCGGCGGTGTAGAGCCGGCCGGAGATCTCGATCTCCGAGACCTCCTTGATGCCCTCGCGGATGAGGGAGTTGACCGCGTCCACGATCTCGGCGCGCGCCCCGTAGTTGAGGCACAGGTTGAGCGTGAGGCCCTTGTTCTTCTCCAGCTTCTTGATCGAGGCGCTGATCTCGGCGCGGACCTGCTCCGGCAGGCCCTCGATGCGGCCGGAGACCATGAGCCGCACCCCGTTCTTGTTGAGGTCCGCGGTCTCGCGCTTGAGCGCCCAGGACATGAGGCTCCAGAGCTCGGAGACCTCGTCTTTGGGCCTGAGCCAGTTCTCGGTGGAGAAGGCGTAGAGGGTCAGGACCTCCAGCCCGAGCTCCCCGCAGGAGCGCACGGCCGCGCGCACGGACTCCACTCCGGCGCGGTGCCCGGCCACGCGGGGCAGCCCCCGGGCCTTGGCCCAGCGGCCGTTGCCGTCCATGATGATGGCCACATGGCGCGGGATGCGCTTGGGGTCGAGTTCTTTATTCTTCATGAGAACCGCGGACGGACGGTCCAGGCTCCGCCTAGACCGTCGTGATCTCTTTCTGCTTCGCCGCGACGATCTCGTCGACCTGCTTGACGTACTGGTCCGTGAGCTTCTGGATCTGGACCTCGAGGGCTTTCTTCTGGTCCTCGGGGAGGTGCTCCTTCTTCACCTTCTCCTTGAGACCCTCCATGCCGGCGTGCCGCTCTCCGCGGACCGAGACCCGGTACTCCTCGCCGATCTTGCCGATGGCCTTGCACAGGTCCTTGCGCCGATCCTCGGTCATGGCGGGGAAGTTCAGGCGCAGGAGCTTGTCGCCCTTCTGCGGCATGATGCCGAGGTCCGACTTCTGGATGGCCTTCTCGATGGCCTCGACCGCGGACGGGTCCCACGGCCGTATCTCGAGAGTCCGCGCCTCGGGCACCGAGACCGCGGCCACCTGCTTGATGGGCACGAACTGGCCGTAGTACTCGACCTTGATGGGCTCCAGGACCTGCGGATTGGCCCGGCCGGTCCGGATGGTGCTGAGCTGCTCGTTGAGCTTCCGGATACGGTCCTTCATCTGGGCCTCGACTTTCTCGGCTATGTCCATATGTCTCGCTCTCCTGAAAAAGGCTTGGTCTATGTAGAGAAAACAAAAAAAGGGGCTGGGAAACAACAGCCCCTTCGGGCGAGGTCAGACGATGAGGGTCCCGACCTTTTCCCCGGCCACCGCCTTGGCGATGCTGCCGCGGGTGAACAGGTTGAACACCATGACCGGCTTCTTGTTCTCCATGCACAGGGTCAGGGCCGTGGAGTCCATCACCCGCAGCTGCTTGCGGATGGCGTCCATGAAGGTGAGCTTCGGCAGGAGTTTGGCCTTTTTGTTCTTGACCGGGTCGTCCGTGTAGACCCCGTCCACCTTGGTGGCCTTGAGGAGCACGTCGGCCTCGATCTCCACCGCGCGGAGCGCGGCGGCCGTGTCCGTGGTGAAGTAGGGGTTCCCGGTCCCGGCCGCGAAGATGACGACCCGCCCCTTCTCCAGATGCCGCACCGCCCTGCGGCGGATGTAGGGCTCGGAGAGCTTCGGGATCTCGATGGCGGTCTGCACCCGGGTCTGCACGCCCACGTTCTCCAGGGAGTCCTGCAGGGCCAGGGCGTTGATGATGGTGGCCAGCATGCCCATGTAGTCCGCGGTGACGCGGTCCAAGTCCTCGCCCCGATCCTTGGCCCCGCGCCAGATGTTCCCGCCGCCGATGACGATCGCCACCTGCACCGACTGAGTGCAGGCCTGCTGGATCTCCCGGGTGATGAAGGTCAGCGCCTTCGAGTCGATGCCGTGACCCTCGGCCCCCTGCAGGGCCTCGCCGGACAGCTTGATGAGGACCCGCTTGTAGCTCACGGTCTTACTCTTCTCCGAGCTGGTAGCGGGCGAAGCGTCGCACTTCCAAGGCCGCCCCGGCGGCTTTGGACGCGTCCGTTATCAGCTGCTTTATCGGCGTCTTGTTGTCCCGCATGGACATCTGCTCGATGAGGCAGAAGGCCTGGAAGAAGAGCTTGCGGAGCTTGCCCTCCACGATCTTGGGGACCTGGGCCTCGGGCTTGCCCTCGGCCTTGACCTGGGTGGCGAAGATCTCGCGTTCCTTCGCGACCGCGTCGGCCGGGATGTCCTCGATCTTGAGCCAGCGCGGCCCCATGGCCACGACCTGCATGGCCAGCTCCTTGCCCAGGGCCGCCGCGGCGTCGTGGGCCGCCGCCGTCTCCGTGCCCGCGGAGAGCTGCACGAGCGCGCCCTTCTTGGCGCCGGAGGAGTGGATGTACGCGTCGATCCGGCCCGGGCCCTGGAGCTCGAAGCGCTCCAGGCGGCGCAGCATCATGTTCTCGCCGAGCTTGCCGCACAGGCCCTTGACCTTCGCCTCCGCGTCCGCCGGGCTCTTGAGGGAACCCTCGGCCGCTTCCTTGGCCAGCCCGGCCGCCATGGCTTGGAACTCGTCGGTCTTGGCCACGAAGTCTGTCTCGCAGTTGAGCTCCACGATGCCGGCTTTCTTGCCGTCCGGGGTGATGTGGGCCGCGACGAGCCCTTCCTTGGCGGAGCGGGCCGAGCGCTTCGCGGCGTCGGCCAGGCCCTTCTTGCGCAGGGTCTCCACGGCCTTGTCCATGTCGCCGCCGGCCTCGGTCAGGGCTTTCTTGCAGTCCATCATGCCCGCGCCGGTCTTTTCGCGCAGCTTCACGATCAGTTCGGTGCTCATTGTATCATGCTCCTAAGCGGGAACGGAGGTCAAAACAACGACAAAGAACAAATATTACTTTGGAGAGGAGAACGGATCGCCTGGCCCTCCGGGCCAGGCTACCTGGCACTCGCCGCGTTCTCCGGGTTCGGGGCCGCTTCGCTGGGTTCGCCGCCTGTGTCGGCGGCGGCTTCTTCCTGGGCCACCACCTCGGCCGAGGCTTCGGCCTCGGGGCTGGGCGGCTCGCCGTCCGCCGGCTGCTCCTCGACGGGAGCCTCCTCGGCGGCCAGCATCTGCTCCTCGGCCCCCGCCACGGTCTGGGGGGCGCGGGCGGCGTCGTACTCGGCCTTGCCCTCGGCCATGGCGTCCGCGATGATCCCGCAGAAGAGCTTGATGGAGCGGGCCGCGTCGTCGTTGCCGGGCACGGGGTAGTCGATGAGGTCCGGGTCGCAGTTCGTGTCGCAGATGGCCACGATCGGGATGTGGAGCTTCTTGGCCTCGGACACGGCCATGTCCTCTTCCGCGGGATCCACGATGAAGATCGCGTCCGGGAGCTTGCCGATGTGCCGGATGCCGGTCAGCACGCGGCGCAGGCGCTCCATCTCCTTGCGCAGGCGGGAGACCTTCTTCTTGGAGAGCACGTGGAACACGCCGTCGCGCTCCCAAGCCTCGAGCTCCTCGAGCCGCACGATGGAGCGGCGGATGGTCTGGAAGTTGGTGAGCATGCCGCCGAGCCACTTCTCGGACACGTAGGGCATGCCGATGCGCTCGGCCTCGGCCCGGACGATGTCCTGCGCCTGCTTCTTGGTCCCTATCATCAGGAAAGTCTTGCCGGCCGCGGTCTGCTCCTTCACCCAAGCGTAGGCCCTCTTGAGCTCCTTGACCGTCTTCTGCAGGTCGATGATATGGATGTTGTTGCGCTCGCCGAAGATGAACCGTCCCATCTTCGGGTTCCAGCGCCGGGTCTGATGTCCGAAATGGACCCCGGCTTCCAGCATGGCCTTCATCGAGATATTCACCATTAACCTCTCTTGCGCGGCGTCGACGCGACCTCCTTCGGAACCGCTGTTATGTTTAACGGGCAAACCGCAAGATACGTCACCGCCTGCTTCAGAGGCCGAAATCCAGGGACTTCAACCTTCGGACTTCAGGTGGGCCCAGCAGTCCTGCGGTCCTGCCAAGCTGCGGGGATTATATCACAAAGCGCGGGTTGCGTCCATCTAAAGGGATGCTGTATAGTTGTCTGCAGGAACGGACTTAATAAGGAGGCCTGTACGATGAGATATTTCCTATTGAGCGCGATACTGACATCCTTGGCCTGCGTCGCGTCCGCGCAGCAGGGCCCTCGTCCCGGCGGGAGAGAGGAGAAGGGGCCGGACCCCGCCGTCCGCGAGATGATGCAGGCCGAACAGCGGGCCATGAAGCCGCTGCGGCGCGATCTGCGCGACGCCGCGCTCAGGCTCAAGGACCTCGTCGAGGACGAAGCCTCCGACAAGGAGCTGCAGGCCGGCATGGACCAGGTCCAGAAGGCCCGCAAGGCCATGGAAGCCCGGCGCGAGAAGTTCGCCAAGGAGCTCGAGGCCAAGATGTCCCTGCGCGAGCGGGCCATGATGATGGTCCGGTCGGTCGCGGAGATGTCCGGACTCCAGGGCGGACCCCGCATGCAGCAGGAGCCGGGGGGCCGCGTGATGCAGCAGGGCGGGCGCATGATGGAGATGCGCCGGGAGCGGTCTGAGCGCCGCGGACGCCAGGGCGGAGGCGGGGGCGGCGGCGAGGGGTGGGGGGAGGGGTGGACGCCCGGATCCGAGGGGCAGGAGCCCAGGCCCCAGGCTCCGGACCGTGAAGCCGCGGAAGAGCGCGAAGATTAGACCGCGCAAGCGCTCCAAGGTCCTGGTCGTGGTGGGCACGCGGCCGGACGCGATCAAGATGGCGCCGGTGCTCCGGCGGCTCAAAGAGCTGCCGGAGCTTCGCGTCCGCGTATTGGGCACGGCCCAGCACCGCGGCATGCTCGACCAGATGCTGGCCGCGTTCAAGCTCAAGCTCGACCACGACCTGGACCTGATGACGCCCGGGCAATCGCCCGAGCGGATCCTGTCGGCGGCGCTGAAAGCGCTGCCGGGCGTTTATCTCGAAGAAGCTCCGGACCTGGTCCTGGTGCAGGGCGACACCGTCACGGCCTTGGCCGCGGCCTTGGCCGCGTTCTTCATGAGGCTGCCGGTCGGGCATGTGGAAGCGGGCCTGCGCTCGCACGACCTGTCCCAGCCGTTCCCCGAGGAGATGAACAGGACGATCATCGACAGGATCGCCTCCCTGCACTTCTGCCCCACCGCCGGGAACCGGAAGAACCTGGTCGCCGAGGGGGTGAGCGCGAAGAACGCCTACGTGACGGGCAACACGGTGGTGGATGCGCTTGAAGAACTGCGCAAGCAGCCGCGTCCCTGGGAGGATCGTAAGCTTAAAAGTTTCCTGCAGTCCTCCCGGGGGAAGCGGCTGCTGGTGTTTACCTGCCACCGCCGCGAGAGCTTCGGCGCTCCCATGAGGCGCATGGTCGCCGCGCTGGATCGGCTCGTGCGCAGGCGCAAGGACTTGGCGGCCGTGTTCCCGGTGCATCCGAACCCGCGGGTCCGCGCTTGCGCGGACGCGCTGCGCCGTTCCCGCCGTTTGTTGTTGTGCCGTCCCCTGTCGTACAACGATTTCATCCGCCTCGCAAGCGGGGCGGATGTCATCCTCACCGACTCCGGCGGAGTGCAGGAGGAGGCTCCGACGCTCGGAGTCCCGGCGGTGGTCATGCGCGAGAAGACGGACAGGCCCGAATCCGTCCGCTCCGGGCATTGCGTGCTGGCCGGGACCCGCACGCGAGACATCGTCCGGCGCGCGAACGCCCTCCTGCGGCGGAAGCCGCGTCCGTCGCGGAGGAACCCGTTCGGCGACGGCCGTTCCGCTCGCAGGATCGCGGTCTTGGCGCGGCGATTCCTGCGTGAAAAGGCGGGCCGGATTTGACTCGACTCCCAGTCTGTGCTAGAATCAACCGCATTAGCCGTCGCGTATTAAGGAGAACCAAGTGAACAAAACGATGCGGTTCGTCTCGATCGCGGCCCTGCCCATCGTCATGGCAGGCGCCGCCATGGCGCAGCCCGCGAAGGGCAAGGCGCCGGAGACCATGAAGATCGTCTCCTTCACCGGCCAGGTGCAGGTGAAGATGGCGGACGGGTCCGTGATCGGCATCGTCCCGGGAGCCCCGGTCCCGGCCATCCCCAAGGACGCCGAGGTCGTGGTCCTCTCCGGCCAGGCCGTGTTCTCGGTCGGCAACACCGTGGTCACGGCGGACAAGGGCGACTCGTTCTCCTTCGACGTGCAGGGCGGCAAGGTGGAGATCGCGGCCACGGGCTCTAAGACCGAGATCGCGGTCTCGGTGGGCGGCTCCCAGGCCGCGCTCGGCTCCGGCGACGCGGTCTCGGTCGGCGCCACGCAGGCCGGCAAGGCCGAGATCTCCTGCACGGCCGGCGAGGTGTCCGTCGTGACCGGCTCGCAGACCCAGACCGTGGCCCAGGGGCAGTCCATGTCCGTGGCGGCGCCGGTGGTCGCCATGGCTCCGGCGGCGTCCGCGGCTCCGGTGGTCCCGGCCCAGCCCGCCGTCCCCACGGTGCAGCCCGCGGTCCCGGCGATACCGGGGGAGACGACCGCCACGGAGACCCCGACGACGGAAGCGACTCCGGAGGAGATCGTGCTCGAGAGCACGACCGAGCCCGTGACCGAGCTCCCGCCGCCCGTCCCTGCGGCCGAGGTGGCGGTCGACGTGTCGCCGTCCACGCCGTAGCTTTCGCTGGAACAGAGGAGAGGTAGAGAATGACCCGCATAGCCACCGTCGTGCTCGCAGCAGCCTTGCTCGCTCCCCGGTCCGCGCTCGGCGCGGGTCTGGACGCGGTCACCCAGTACAAGAAGGGGAACATCAAGATCGGGGTCTTGGCCCTGAACCCGTACGCCGGGGTCACCGAGACCTACGACTCGAACATCTACCTTCGGCCGAAGGTCACCGAGACCGGGGACAAGTCCGTCATCGGCTCCTGGCTGACGGAAGCGAACGCCGGCTTGAAGTTCAAGCTCCCCGTGACATCCATGCACCAGTTCGCGGGCGGCTACGACTTCGTGGGCCAGATATACGACAAGGACCCGAGCCACAACAACGGGGTCAACCAGAAGGCGGACCTCGCCTACATGTACAAGGGCCCGGCCGGCTTCTCGGCCAAGCTCTCCGACGCCTTCATGAACACGGTGGACCCGGGCTCCTCCGAGCTCGTGGACCGCGAGCGCCGGTGGCAGAACACCGCGGGCGGCATGTTCGACTACGCCCCCGAAGGCGGCATGTTCTTCTTCAGCGGCAGCGGCGAGCACGTCACGCACAAGTACCTCTCCGCGCCCATGAGCGCGCTGCTCAACCGCTATGAGCAGACCTTCGGCGCCAAGACCGGCTACCGGCTCCAGCCCAAGACCCGGCTCTACGTGGGCTACCGCAGGCAGATCATCCACTACAACTCCGGCGCGTACAATACGACCCTCGCGCGCTACGTCCCGAACGACAGGAACAACAAGGCCCACCTCATCGACGTGGGCATCGAGGGGGACATCGCGCCCAAGCTCAAGGGGCAGATCCAGACCGGCTACTCCCTGCGCGAGTACGACGACAGCAACGCGGGCCGGACCTCGATCTCGCGCAACTGGATCGTGTCCACGAACCTGACGTTCAACCCGGTGGAGCGCGTGGAGGCCAAACTGGGCTTCACCCGCGCCCTCAAGGAAGCCGCGACCGGACCCAGGTTCTACATCAACAACAACGTCTCCTTCGACTACAAGCACAAGCTCCCGGGAAAGGTGACCTTCCTGGCCGGCGTGGTCTGGGGCATCGACAAGTACGCGGACGCGGTCACGGCGGGCGGCATGACCTCCTGCCGCCGCGACGACCTCTACCAGCAGAGGGCCGGCCTGGACTACGACATCCAGGAGTGGGTGAAGGTGGGGGCCGCGTACCAGCACCGCTCGCGCCATTCCATCTTCACGCGGCAGTACAACTACGACGACCATCAGACCTCGGTCAGCTTGAAGCTGTCGTTCTGATATCACGAAGAAGGCCCCGGCCCAGCGCCGGGGCCTTCTTTGTTTGTATAATGCCCTTCCATGCGTAGTCCGATCGCCGCCGTCTTGGCCCTGTCCCTGGCCGGTTGCTCCACCTTCCCCAAGCCCATGAACCCGGACATCAAGGACGCTCCCATCGCGGCCACGCCCCAGAGCGCGGCGGAAGAGGCGGCTTTGGCCGACATCCTCCAGCAGATCCGGGGGCAGAAGAGCGATTACAGGATCTCGGCGGCCGACCTCCTGCAGATCACGGTGTTCCGCGAGCAGGACATGGACCGCACCGTGCGCGTGAGCCAGACAGGCGAGATATCCTTCCCGCTCGTGGGCAACGTGAAGGTCGGCGGGCTCTCCCAGGCGGACGCCGAAACGCTCTTGGCCGAGAAGCTCAAGGAGTTCATCGTCAGCCCGCAGGTCTCCGTCTTCGTCAAGGAGTACGGCAACAAGAAGGTCTTCGTGCTGGGCGAGGTGACGAAGCCCGGCTCCTACGAGCTGCCGCCTGAGTCCCGCCTGACCGTGCTCGAAGCCATATCCTTGGCCGGCGGGTTCACGGCCGTGGCCGCGAAGGACAGGACCCGGGTCATCCGGGCCATGTCGGACGGGAAGAGTCAGTCGTTCACCATCGAAGTGTCCGCCATCACGTCCAACGGGCAGAAGGACAAGGACATCTCTCTCGAGCCCAACGACGTGGTGTTCATCCCGCAGAGCTTCTTCTAGTCAGGTGCCGGAGATGCATGAGTGCATGAGTCCGGCGCTCCCGCGTCTTATTTGAATTCTAGGGAACCGAGGATGCGCTCGACGACGGCGAGGTTCTCCTGCACCGACTTCGGCGGGGGGGATGCCCTCGGATAGCTCCCGAGCGTGGAGCTGACGGAGAAGTAGTTCATGGCTCCGTCGTAGCAGTGCATGTCCAGATGCGCCTGCACGCAGTCGGCGGCTTGCTTGCCCCCGACGCAGCCCATGATGCTCCCGCCCTCGCCCGTCAGCATGAGGCATTCCGCGTTCTTGGGCGAGACCGCCTTGAGGCTCGACGTGAATCTGTGGCTTTCCCATACGGGCGGAGTGAAGAAGTCCTTGAGCGGGCGCTTCACGCTGCCGTCGTAGTACCCGCTGACGCCGATGCCTCCGATGATGTCCGGGATCCCCGGGGTATACTCATTGGGCAGTCCGGCCATCCACACCTTCTGGACGGTGTCTGTGGCGCGTCCGACGAAGTAGTTGGGCGGGTGCTGGAATCGGATGAAGTCGTCCTCATAGACGGCCCAGGCTTCCTGCGGGGCTTGAGGTTGCGATGGACGGTGGAGGCAGCCGGCAGTCAGGATGAGGGCGAGAAGGACGGCTCGCCTCATTTGAATTCCAGGGACTGGAGTATGCGCTCGATGATGGTGAGGTTGTCCGAGACGGATTTGGGGGCGGGGTAGCCTTTCTCGTAGCGGCCGAGGGTGGCGCCTGCTATGAAGTAGTTCTTCGACTTATCGTAGCAGCGCATGTCCAGGCCGGACTCGATGCAGAAGGCGGAACTCTTATACCTGCCATGGGAGTCAGAGCATCCGCCCATGGGCGGAGAGTCGGTGAGCACCATGAGGCATTCCGCATTCTTGGGATAGAATGTCTTGATGCTGGTGGTGAACTTGGTGCTGCCCCAGTCACGCTTGGCGTAGATGTCTTTTATGGGACGCTTTTCCTTGCTGTCGTAGAAACCAGTCATACCGAAGCATCCCATTACGTCTGGTATGCCAGGGGTATTTTCGTTGGGTATGCCAGTCATCCAGGTTTTTTCCTTGGGACTATCCGTGGCACGCCCGACCATGTAGTTCGCCGGGTGCTGGAAGCGGATGAAATCATCTTCGTACGTAGCCCAAGCCTCTTGCGGGGGCTGGATGTCCTGGCCTTTTGGTGTTTCTGTTTCCCGACAGCCGCCAAAAGACAGCGTCAAGCAAAAAAGCGCGATCGTCTTTTTGTGGGTCACGCCTGGATTATATCTTATTGCTCTTTTCGCAGCCGATCCTTGGTCGCGTCCAGGTTCGGGTAATAGTCTGGGGAATTCCTGATCCCGCTTTTGACATCATTGGCCCCTTCCATGGCTTCAGCAACTGCACTGAAAGAGTCCACTGTGCTGCGTTTCATAACGACATTTATTCTGCCGCCCTGGACAATGCTGGGGCGAATCCCAGCCCCATACTCTTCCTGCGTCATCTTCCCCCTGAACAGATCCACAAAGAACCCCACCAGCTTGCCGGCTGTACTGCTCCTCGTATCTATGGGATTCTTTCCTTTAGTCATGATCTGATCCCCGACCTTCCCGGTCGAGAACCAGCCGCGTACAGCCATCTCCACGCGAGAGATGATGCCGTCCCCATGCTCGCGTATGAAATCCCCGTTGTCTAAAGCCTTGGCAACCAGAGGGGCGAGAGTGGCGGGAGCATGCTTGTTCTGTCTTAAAGCTCCCTCGTCGATATTCACCACCAAGCGTTTGCCTTCCCACCCGACGTCAACGACGTCGTTCTTGAGCCTGCCTGTCCCGTCTACGCGCACCTCAACCTGGCCTGAGCTGAACTTGGACGCGAGTTCCTTGCCTTTTCGAGAGTCGTTGACCATGATGACGTAGATGTTGTTCACCATGGGCTGCTGCGGGTTCTGCAAAGAGGCGACAGCCTGGCTCGTGTTCGCCTGGGACGGGACATCCCGAGCCATCTTGAGCACGGGTTCGGTCAGGTTGCGCACCTCGGCGTCATCGGGAGCGAGCTGACGGGCTTTAAGGGCCAGGGCCACTGCTCCTTTCCCATCGGCCTGGCGCGCGAGCGCTGTATACGCCTTGGCGATCTCGGCCTTGGCGGCGGGGGTCGCTGCCTTGGCTTCCATGGCCGCGAGCTTGGCCTGCGCCGTCTGACGCTGGGACGCGTCCATGTTCTTGGCCAGGGCGTCGAGGTCCTGTTTGCCTTTTTCGCTGAGGTCGTCTGATCCCGCGCCGAGGGCGTTTTGGAATTCGATGCGGATCTGGTCAGCGGTCTGGCGCTCTGCCGGCTTCTGCTGGCAGAAGGCTGGGGAGGCCAGGAAAAGGGCGAGGGCGAGCCCTGGGCGCATCAGGGATAGGGTAACAGGTCATCCGGAGTTTTTCCAGGGGAAGGGACTTTTTTGCGTCTGTAGTCAGGTGCCGGAGATGCATGAGTGCATGAGTCCGGCGCTCCCGCGTCTTATTTGAATTCCAGGGACTGGAGTATGCCCTCGATGATGGTGAGGTTGTCCGAGACGGATTTGGGCGCTGGATAGCCTTTCTCGTAGCGGCCGAGGGTGGCGCCTGCTATGAAGTAGTTCTTCGACTTATCGTAGCAGCGCATGTCCAGACGGGATTCTATGCAGAAAGGGGGATCCTTTGGCTTCCCATGTGAATCGGAACAGCCGCCAAGCGGAACGGCGTCCGTGAGCACCATCAGACACTCGGCATTCCTTGGGGAGAAGGGCTTGATGCTGGTGGTGAACTTAGTGCTTCCCCAGTCATGCTGGGAGTAAATGTCCTTAAGAGGACGTTTCTCGCTCGCGTCGTAGTAACCAGTAATACCGAGAGATCCCATGATGTCTGGAATTCCCGGAGTAGCCTCATTGAGTAACCCGGTCATCCAAACCTTCCTGGCGGTGTCAGTCGTGCGGGCGACGAAGTAATCCGTTGGGTGCTGGAAGCGAATAAAATCATCATCATAAATGTTCCAAGTCGCCTGCGGAGCAGGCTGCATGGACACTTGGGTTGTTTGGGCTTCAGGACGGCAGCCTGCAAAGGAAAGGGCTGCGAGTATTATGGAGAAAAGGACAGGTTTTGGATTTTGTCTCACGCCCGGATTATATCTTATTGCTCGTTTCTGAGCCGGTTCTTGGTCGCGGTCAGGTCCTTGTAGTAATTCGGGTCATTTCTGATACCGGACGCAGCGTCTTTTGATCCCACCTTGGCTTCTGCTATGGCGGCAAAGCAGTCAACCGTGCTTCGTTTCAATGCAATATTCAGAATGGAGCCCTGTATCTCGCCCGGGGAGACTCCTTCCCCGTAGTCCTTTTGA
The DNA here is from genome assembly GCA_041650695.1 of Elusimicrobiota bacterium. Classification (GTDB taxonomy): domain Bacteria; phylum Elusimicrobiota; class Elusimicrobia; order UBA1565; family UBA1565; genus JBAZKS01. The sequence goes on along the minus strand of JBAZKS010000013.1, from coordinate 930 downwards.
GTTACGCGTCCTCGGAACAAATCCACAAAGAATCCCACGAGCTTGCCGGCCATGCTGCTCTTCGTGTCTATGGGATTCTTCCCCTTGGCCATGATCTGATCCCCGACCTTCCCGGTCGAGAACCAGCCGCGCACCGCCATCTCTACCTGCGAAATGATGCCTTCCCCGTGCTCGCGCTTGAAGTCGCCGTTGTCCAAAGCCTTGGCGACCAAAGGCGCGAGGGTGGCGGGAGCATGGTTGTTCTGCTCCAGCGCCTTGGAGTCCAGGTTTACGACCAGTTTGTTGCCCTCCCACGCGGCTTCCACAACGTTGTCGTTGAGGCGGCCTGACTTGTCTATCCTGACTTCCACCTGCCCCTTGCTGAACTTGCCGGCCAGCTGCTTGCCCTTCTGAGAGTCATTCACCATGATGACGTAGATGTTGTTCACCATGGGCTGCTGCGGGTTCTGCAAAGAGGCGACAGCCTGGCTCGTGTTCGTCTGGGACGGGACATCCCGAGCCATCTTGAGCACGGGTTCGGTCAGGTTACGCACCTCGGCGTCATCGGGAGCGAGCTGACGGGCTTTAAGGGCCAGGGCCACTGCTCCTTTCCCATCGGCTTGGCGCGCGAGCGCTGTATACGCCTTGGCGATCTCGGCCTTGGCGGCGGGGGTAGCCGCCTTGGCTTCCATGGCCGCGAGTTTGGCCTGCGCCGTCTGACGCTGGGACGCGTCCATGTTCTTGGCCAGGGCGTCGAGGTCCTGTTTGCCTTTTTCGCTGAGGTCGTCTGATCCCGCGCCGAGGGCGTTCTGGAATTCGATACAGATCTGGTCAGCGGTCTGGCGCTCTGCCGGCTTCTGCTGGCAGAAGGCTGGGGAGGCCAGGAAAAGGGCGAGGGCGAGCCCTGGGCGCATCAGGGATAGGGTAACAGGTCATCCGGAGTTTTTCCAG
>JBAZKS010000012.1:0-88686 GCA_041650695.1 Elusimicrobiota bacterium | reverse complement strand
GGCCTCCCGGTTGCTCTCGTCCCCGTTGTCCACATAGGACTCCCGGTCGCTGACCTCCCCGACGCCCAGCTCCAGGCGGTGATACCGGTCGAGCGGATACGCGGCTTGGGCGAGCTCGACATGAGAGAACTCGCGCACGGTCAGCCCGGAATCGTTGTCGTACGCCTGGCGCCGCCAGCGGCCGGAGACGCCGACCCCGAGGTCCGTCCGCCAGCGCTTGTAACGGTACACCGTCTGGTAGTCCAGCATGCCCAACCCGGAGGCGTAGCTCACGAACGAACCGGCCTCGTGCAGCCCCAGCAGATCCGAACCTTGCCAATAGCTCGTCCAGAACAGGCCCCCGTTCGAGGAGTAGAAGAATGCGGGAAGGAAGATGTCCGTCGAGAACGGAGAAGACGTCGGCCGGGCGGCAGACAGGACGACCGGGGAGGATACCTCCACCTGCGGAGGGACAAAGGCCGGCGGCCCGACCTCCTCCTCATCGAGGAAGCGCTCCCGCGGTCCCATGTAGATATGCACGTCTCCATTGCGGAGTCCGGCGAAGGCGATGCCCCCCGAGGGGGCATAGGCCGGGGTATAGGCGGCTCCGATGGAGCGGGTCAGCCGGCGCAAGCGGCCGGTGGCGAGATCCTGTTCGAACACATCCTGATGAGCTCCGCGTTCCAACGAGAAAAGCAGCCGCCTGCCGTCCGGGGAATGGACGGGATCCCTGGCGCAGCCCGGCACGTCCGGCAGCGGCTCGATCGCGCCGTCAGCCACCCTCAGCCGGTAGAGACGGCGCCCATACGGCTCGGCCCCGAGCGGAGTGCGCGCCTCCGAGCTGTACACGAGCGTCTCCCCGTCCGGAGAGAAATCCGGCATCTGGTCGTCCTGCGGATCGGAGTTGAGCTGCCGGAGCTTGCCCGTCGCCAGCTCGAGCAGGTAGATGTCCGTGGACACGCCGCGCATGCCGGAGAAGGCCAGCGTCTTCCCATCGGGCGAGAAGGCGGGCTGCGAAGCCGCCCTCAGGCCCGGGAGCCGGATGCGCCTGAGCGAGCGCCTCCGGAGGTCGTAGAGGGCCATGAAGTCCCGATGGTTCTTGGTGCCGGCGAAGGCCAGCCATCTCCCGTCGGGGGAGATCGCCAGGGCCCGAGAGAGGTCCGCGAAATTCCCCATGGGTAGATTCTCGACCCGGAGGTCGTGGGAGACCAGGCGCGTCAGCCCGCGGGTGGCCAGGTCCATGAGCATGACCGCCACTGGATGTCCGTCGCGCGTGGAAAGGAACGCCATGCCCTTGCCGTCCGGAGTGAACACGGGAGAGCTGTTGTACTCCGGGATCCCCGAGCTTCCCGTCGTCAGCCGCTCCCCGTACGCCGCGGGCTCCTGGAGCCGCTCCACGCGCACCTGTCTCCCGTAGCGCTGCTTCTCGTATTCGCGCCATCTCCGGTCCAAGGCGAATACGTCCTGCCCGATGATGTCCTGCAGTACGGAGCTCGTCTCGAAGCCCGACTCCCATCTCTTGATGAGGCGCTGCACGGTCCCGCGCCCGTATTCGCTCTCCAGGAACGCCATGGCCATCGCGCCGGACTCGTACGCCAGACGGATCTGGTGCGGTTTGAGATGGCTGAAATGCTCCAGCTTCCAGAGCGGGATGAGGCCGTCGGAAGTGGCCGCATCGCGGAGAATGACCTCGCCCGGCGCCTCATTGATCCCGCGGGTGTAGAACTCGGGCATCCCCTCTATCACCCACAGCGGGTAGACGAGAGTCTTCACGATCCGGCCCGACTTCCAGAACCCCGAAAGCAGGATGCGGTACTGGAAGATATGCGTGAGTTCGTGGCCGATGACCTCGTCGAGCCACTTCAGGCTTCCGTTGTGGTGGACCATGAAGCGGTCCTTGAAGGCCTCGGTCACGCCGCCGGTCCCGTCCCCCACGTCGACGATGGTGGACTGCTCCATGTCATTGGCGCTCGCGTAAAGGAAGAAAGGACGGCGCTCCTCGAAGCCGACATCGAGCCATCTCTGAAGACCCGTATAATGCCGCTCCAGGACCTCGGCCGCGAACGGCACGAGCGGCTCCGACTCCGTGTAGTAGTGGATGTCGAAATGTTCGGTCGAGCGGACCCGCCACTCGAAACCGCGGACCCGGACCTGGTTCTGCCCGAAGTCCTGGGAAGAAGAGACGACGGGGAAGGCTAAGAGCAGTACGACGAGCGCCCCAATCACTCCCCTTCCGGGTTCAGGACCTGCCCGAGCGTCAAGGGAGGCGCGCCCCGCAGATACTGCGCCATGCGCTTGCGCTCCTGGATGGCGTCGTGGCGGCGGATCGAGATCGCGACCTCGAAAGTCGAGGAGTGCACGCCCGTCACGATGCCCTCCACCGCTTCGCCCTGCTTGGGCCAGATGGGGGGAAGGTTCGCTTCCCGGTCGTGGTGGCGCGTCTGCGTGGGGTCTCCCCCCTCGGTCGGGAGCTCCGCCACGGGGCAGAAGGCGATGTCGCCCTTCGATAGCTTGATGCGGACACCCTCCTTGAGCACCTCGGTCACGGTCCCCTTCACCACGCTCTTGATGGGGTACTTCTTCCGCACGGCCTCTCCGGGATGCGGGGTCAGCTGCTTCATGCCCAGAGAGATGCGCTGCTCTGCCGGCTCCACCTTCAGGACCCGGACGCGGACCTTCTGCCCGCGCTCGAGCTTGGTCATCACGGCCTGCGGCTCCTTCCAGGCGACGTCCGCCGGCGCCACCAGCCCCTCCAGCCCCCCGATATCGACGAATATCCCGTTCTCGGTGACTCGATTCACCCTTCCGATGCGGATTTGCCCGACCTTGAGCTCCTCGAGAAGCTTCTCCTTGCGCTTCTTGGACTCCTCTTCGAGGACCGCGCGCCGCGAAACGATGACCTGCCCCTTCTCCTTGTTGACCTCGATCACGTAGCAGCGTACTCCCATGCCGAGCATGGTCTCCGGCTTGCGTACCGGCCTCACGTCGGATAGGGAGGATGGCATGAACGCCGTCAGACCGGAGAGGTCCACCAGGAAGCCCCCCCGCACGGAGGAGAGGACCTTTCCCCGCACGCGCGCTTTCTCCTCGAAAGCCCTCACCGCCTGGTCCCAGCCGAGGCGCCAGCGGGCCTTCGCGGTGGAGAGCTCGGTGGGGATGTCTCCACGGCTGCGCCGGACCAGCACGGCCGGCACGCGGCGTCCCACGGTCGGAGCGGCGTCCTTCGGGAACTCCGAGGCGGGGATGAACCCCTCGCTCTTCTCGCCGATATCCACCAGGACCCGGTCGGCGGACACCTGCACGACCTTCACCCAGACCACCTCGTGGTTCATGAGCTTCTCATGGAAGGCCGCATGCTCCTCCAGGAGGCTGGCCATGCTCTGGCCTTCGGGCTCGCCTTCCGGCGGCTGTTCCTGCTCCGTCTGGTCCTTCGGGTCCTCGACGGCGTCGATCTCAACGGTCATGGTCTCTCCTCGCACGCTCAAAGGGCGTAGATCGCCTGCAGCACACGGTCCGCGAACTCCTGGTACGACTCCCGTTCTCCGTCCCCCCCGAACATCATCGAACGGCCGAGCGTCACCCGGAACGGATCCATCCCGAAAAGGAGTTCCGTATTCCGCACCCGCAAGGGGACGACGGGCGCTCCGCTCGCCTTGGCCAGGTAGCCGACTCCCGGCTTGGCCCGGCTCACGCGGCCCGGCTTCTGCCGCGTGCCTTCCGGGAATATCACCATGCATCCCTCGGACTCCAGGAGCCTCAACACCGCCCGGATGGCTCCGGTGTCCCCGCGGCCGCGGTCCACCGGGATCGTCCCCCAGCTCCTCAGGATCATGCCGAAGGGCTCCGGCCGGAGCAGTTCCCGCTTGGCCAGGTAGTGCGGGAACCGCAGGCGGCTGACGGACATCCCGATGATCGGAGGGTCCAGGACTGAGGAATGGTTGCTCGCCAGGATCACCCTCCCTGAACGGGGGAGGTTCTCGAGTCCCTCCACGAGGACTCCACGATGCAGGACCGTGGCAAAAAATCTGGCCAAAGAGGTCGCGACCCGGTACTGGAGCGAATGGGAGGCCCAGTCCTCTTTCACTTTCACCGTCGGCGGACGGTCCACGGCGATCAATATCCCCCCTTCTTTCTGACGAGCCTCAGTATCCGCCCGGCGACTCCCTGCAGGGTCAGTGCGGTGGAATCGATCACGACAGCGTCCGCGGCCTGACGCAGGGGATTGATCCGCCTCTGCAGATCGTGGCGGTCGCGTTCGACGATCGCACGCCGGATGTCGCCGAGCCGGACCTTGTGCCCCTGGGAACGCAGCTGCCGGGTGCGTCGGGAGGCGCGCTCATCGATGGATGCGTCCAGATAGATCTTGAGCTCCGCGTCCGGGAAGACGTTCGTCGCGATGTCCCGCCCCTCCATCACGATGCCGCCGTCGCGGCCCAGCCGGCGCTGGAGCATGCGAAGATGACGTCGGACCCCCGGGACCCCCGCGATGGCGCTCGTGTTCCGGCTCACCCGCTCGTCCACGATATGCTTCGACACGCTCTTCCCATCCAGGGTCGTGCGGATGATGACGCCTTCGGGGCCCGTCTCGAAGCCCCACCGAAGCCGTCTGGCCAGAGCGGTCAAGGCTCCGCCGTCCTCCAGATCCGCCTTCTCCTCCAGCGCCTTCCATGTCAGCGCCCGGTACATCTCCCCGGTGTTGATGAACTTGTAGCCCAGCCGTTTCGCCACGAGGCAACCGACGGTGGACTTACCCACCCCGGCGGGGCCGTCGATGGCGATCACTAACTTCTTCCTCATGCGGAGACCCCGATGAAGGCCAGCATGCCGTCGGGGCGTCCCTCCCGGCGGTAGGAGAAAAAGTCCTCAGGCCGGCACATCGTGCAGGCGTCCGACACGGAGATGTTCCCCGGCTGCACTCCCGACTCCACGAGTTGCCGGCATATCTCGGCGGCCAGGTCCAGACGGCCGTCGTGCACGTTCTCCGGACGGAATCGGGCGGCGACCTCGGGCCCCACGCGGTAGCAGCAGGCCCTGGCATGGGGCCCGATCGCGGCCGCCAAAGCGTCCGGAGCGACACCAAGCCCGCGCATCGCCTCCACGGCCGAGCGCCCCATCCCGGCGGCGGTGCTCCGCCAGCCGGCGTGGATGGCTCCGACGGCCCTGCCGCGGAGGTCCCACATCAGGATAGGCTGGCAATCGGCCACGTACACGCCGACGCAGAGTCCTGGGATGTCGCTCACCCAGCCGTCTCCCTCCGAGCGGACGGCATCGGCTCCCTCCGCGACGCGTACCACGGTCCCGTGGACCTGCTTGAGGACCGCGACCTCCCCACCGACAGCGAGGCGGCGCCTCGCAGTGTCCCGCATGTCTCCCAGCCTGCGATGGGTGAACCCGTGGAAGATCCCGGCCTTCGATAAACGCGGCTCCCGGAAGATCCCGCCCTCCTCCCGCCAAGCGCAGACCGGGAGAGCGGGAAGGAGCTCAGACTTTGGCATACGCCTTCGCGTCCTCCGGCGTCCGCGGCTTCATCTTCGGCGGCTTGCGCAGCGGCCGCACCCACTTGGTGAAGCTCGAGGGCTTCAGGCTGTACTCATGGATCAAGCGGGCCACCTCGGGGATGGGGATGAAGCTCTCCCAGTTCAGGCGCAGGATGCGCACTCCGGCGCCCTCCATCTCCGCGATGAACTCCTCGTAGTTCTCCTTGAGCATCTTGAGATAGTCCAGGGTGATGGTCTGCTCCATGACGCGGCCGCGGAGCCCGATGCGGTCCATCGCGGTCTCGGGCCTGCAGTCCAGATAAATGAGGATCTGCGGGAAAACCAGCTCGCGCAGGACCATGTTGTCGAACAGGTCGAGGTAGGTGTTGTAATCCAGGTCCGAGATGAGCTTGTCCGGGTGGCGGTTGAGCATCCGGGCGAAGATCGTGTCCTCCCAGATGGTCCGGTCCTGCACCACGCCCCGGATCTTGCCGAGGCTGATCCGCGTCACGAACTCCCGGTGCTGGCGGAAACGATGGTTCAGGAGCCAGACCTGCATCATGGTCCCGAACCCCTTCATGTCCTTGTAGAACGACTCGAGATAGGGGTTGCCGTCCACCTCCTCCAGGACGGCCTCGAAGTTGAGAGCCGCGGCCAAGTCCTGGGTCAACGTGGACTTCCCCACTCCGATGGTCCCCGCGATGCCGATATAGCCTTCTGCGAACATTGGGTCCTCGCTGTTACCGCGATTCGATCAGTACGCCTGAAAACGGCTCTTACCGCGCAGCAAAAAGTCCGGTTGAGCCTTCGGCTCAGCCCGACCTGACCTCCTGTTCGATACCGCGCATCGCCAGCTTGACGTCGTCCGGGTTGCTGGCCGCATCGAGGATGTCCGCCTCCTTGACGAGCCCGTCCTTGTAGAGCTTGACGAGGGCCTGGTTGAAGGTCTGCATGCCGTAGAACTGCCCCTTGCCGATGGCCTGGCTGATCCCCGCCGAAGAGTTGTCCTCGATCTGCTTCTTCACGTGGCCCGTTACGATCATGACCTCCACCGCGGGGATGCGTCCGCCCTTGGTGCATGGCAGCAGGCGCTGGCTCAGGACCGCTTTCAGGCTGTCCGCGAGCTGGATGCGCATGAGCGACTGCTGGTGGGGGGGATAGAGGTCGATGACGCGCGTGACGGTCTGGACCGCGTCGATCGTATGAAGGGTGCCGAAGACCAAGTGGCCGGTCTGGGCCGCGGTGATGGCGGCGGAGACGCTGTCCGCATCGCGCATCTCGCCCATCAGGATCACGTCCGGATCCTGGCGCATGGCCATTTTCAGGGCCTCGTGATAATCGTACGTATCCTCCCCGATCTCACGCTGGCTGATGATGGACTTCTTGTCCTTGTGCACGAACTCGATGGGGTCCTCGATGGTCAGGATGTGGTCCGAGCGCGTGGAGTTGATGTAGTCGATCATGGCGGCCAGGCTCGAGGACTTCCCGGATCCGGTGATGCCGGTGACGAGGACCAACCCGCGCTGGTTGTCCGCGATCTTCTTCACCGTTCCGGCCGGAAGCCGGAGCTCCTCGATGGTCGGGATCTTCATGCTGATGTAGCGGATGGCCAAGGAGAGCTTGCCCATGCGCCGGAACGCGTTGACGCGGAAGCGCGCCACCTCGCCCACCTGGAAGGAGAAGTCCGCCTCCTGACGCTCCTGGTATATCTTCTTCGCGCGATCGCTGGCGACCTGCTGGAGCATCTTCTCCACATCCGCCTGGGAGAGGACGTCCGGGGCGATCGGTTCCAGGTCGCCGTCCACCCGGATGTAGGCCGTAGCCCCCGCCCGGACATGCAGGTCGCTTGCGCGCCTGTTCACCACCGTCTGAAGCATCGTTTGAAGATCCATAATAAGCTCTCCCCTTGTGTCCGAATGGCCTATCTGAGCTTCCGAAGCTTCCACCTCGTGAACGCCGGCTTGGACAATTCCTCCGCGGTCGGCGCCTGGGCGTGGACCGGCACATCGCCGCCCGCAGGGCGCCGCTCCCCCCCCTGGGTCAGCCGGCCGAACGTACGGGCCGAGCGCGCCTTCCGGGCGGGGAATCCCGTCGCGATGACGGTGACGCGCAGACGCTGCCCCATCTCCGGATCCTCGGCATGGCCCATCTTGATCTTGGCCTCCGGGCTGGCCACCCCATGGATGTAGCGCATCGCCTCGCTCATGTCCGAGAGCGTCATGCGCTTGTCTCCGACGAAGTTCACGATGACTCCCCTGGCGCCCTCGATCGAGACGTTCTCCAAGAGAGGCGACGCGACCGCCTTGCGGGCCGCCTCCACGGCGCGGTTCGGGCCCTCGGACTCCCCGACGCCCATGAGAGCCTCCCCGGCGCCGGTCATGATGGCTTTGATGTCGTTGAGGTCCATGTTGATGTTGCCGGACCTCGTGATGACGTCGGAGATCGACTGGATGGCCTGTCTGAGCACGTCGTCCGCCATCCGGAAGGCCTCGCTTGCCGGAGTGGCCTCGCTGCTGATGTCGAGGAGCCGGTCGTTCGGGATGACGAGGATCGCGTCCACGCTGGCGCGCAGCTCCCGGATCCCGCCGTCGGCCAGGCTGGCTCTAAGCTGGCCCTCGAAGTGGAACGGCCGCGTCACGACTCCCAGCGTCAGCGCGTTGGCCTCGCGCGCCAGCTGCGCCACCAGCGGCGCCGAACCCGTGCCGGTCCCGCCTCCCATGCCCGCCGTGATGAACACGAGGTCCGCCCCGGCCAGCACCTCGCGGAGCCGCTCCTTGGATTCCTCGCTGGCCAGGCGCCCTTTCTTGGGATCGCCCCCGACCCCGAGCCCGCGGGTGAACTCCTCGCCGAGCTGGATGCGGACGTGCGCTTTGCTCGAACGCAGCGCCTGGGCGTCGGTGTTCGCGGCGAGGAGCTCCACGCCTTCCACGCCGGCCTCCACCATCCTGTTGATGGCGTTGCCCCCGGCTCCGCCAAGGCCGATGACCTTGATGACGGCCGGTTCCCGCTTAAAGTCCTCTTCGCAGCGGATGCGCACCATGTCAGAAGATATCCTTGATGAAGCCCCGGGCGCGCTTCACCCAGCGCATCTCCGGCCGGCGCGAGAGGCTCATCGAATCCTGGAGCCCCGCGTGCGGGTAGCAGACAAGGCCCAGGGCGGTCGAATAGACCGACCCCATGAGGGCCTCCGAGGCCGTCACGCTGTCCGGGTGAGCCAGGCCCAGCCGAGCGGGCATGCTGAGGACCGCCTCCACCGCGTCGGTCATGCCCTTGAGCATGGCCCCGCCTCCGCTCACGATGGCTCCCCCGGGGACGACGAGGTCCGCGAAGTTGGAATTCTGCACCTCTTCACCGACGTACGTGAACATCTCCTCGACGCGCGGCAGGATGATGTTCATCAAGGTCGAGTTCTTGACCCGGTGGGCGGTCCGGCCGTCCACCCCCTTGAACTCGATCTCCACGTCGCCGTTCATGTGCTTGGAGTGGGCCACCCCGTACTCCAGCTTGATCCTCTCGGCCGTCGGGGTGTTCGTGCGCAGCCCGACCGCGATGTCCCGTGTGATGAAGTCGGACCCGATCGCCAGCTCCTTGGAGAACTTGACCGCTCCCTCGGCGTAGATGCCGATGGAGATGGACTGCCCCCCCACGTCCACGAGGAGCGAGCCGAGGTCGCGCTCCTCCGGCGTGACCAGGAACTCCCCGAGCGCGAGCAGGCTGTAGACCGTCTCGACGACCTCGAAGCCCGCCTCCGCGACCGCCTTGGTGAGGTTGTTCAGGTGGCTGCTCGAGGCCGTGACGATATGGACGTCCACCTCCAGCAGAGACCCCTCCATCCCCACCGGATCCGGGACGCCCTTCTGCCGGTCGAGGGAAAAACTCTGCGGGATGACATGCAGGATCTCCCGATCGCTCGACATCGGGATGGCCTTCGCGGTCTCGATCACCGCCCGCACGTCGTCCGCCGTGATCTCCTTGTCGGTCCGGGCGATGTTGTAGGCCCCGTGGTTGTTGAACGACTGCAGATGGCTCCCCCGGATGCCTAGGTGGAGGCCGTGCACCATCTGTTTCGCGTCCTCCTCGGCCTTCTCCACGGCGAGCCGGACGGCGCGAGCCGTCTCGTTGATGTTCACCACCACCCCGCCTTTCAGGCCCCGGCAAGCCACCGTGGCCCCTCCCATCACATGCATGCCGCGCCCTTCGGGATCCGGGGAGCCGATCACGCAGGTGACGCGCCCCGAGCCCATATCCAATCCCGCCATGATCTCCGGTTTAGCCATTATCTCACCCGAACGAATATCTTGCCGTCCTCGAAATGCTTGAGGTCCGCGGTCAAGGTCCGGCCGAATCGTGGTTTCGCGTCCGCGAGGACCTGCCTCAGGCGCGCGAGTTTCTCTTCCGTCCATCCCGACTTTCCCCACAACAGCCGGGTCCCGTCCGCCAGCTGCAGCGCCCATCCATCCCCCGGCTCATAGGCCGCCTCCAGGAGCGCGGCGGGCACGGCGTCGGGACCGGAAACGGCCTTCAGCAGATCGGCCAGGCCGCCGAGCTCGGCGTCCGGGGGCTTGCCGCCGATGTCCACGAGCGGAAGGCCATCGACCGACGCTTCCGCCCACGGAGGGTCGAACACCACGCCGTTCTCCCAGAGCAGGCCGGCGGGCTTCCCTTTCGACGCCGTGCGCGCCAGGGGCCTGCGCATGGAGGCGTGCAGACTCACTCGATGGTCGGCCCAGGACCGGGAATAATCGAGGTCCCCCAGGCAGGGGAAGCGCTCCAACAAGGATCGGCAGACCCGGCGCGGCCGCGCCACGCCCCAGATGTCGCCCGGACGCCACCCGATCGCATCCCGCAGGACCCAGGCGACGGCCTCAGGGACTCCGTCGAATTCGAGCGCATCCACGCGAGCCAGCCGCGACAGCGGGGCCTGCGCCCGGCCGGGGAGCCGCTCCATCCGGGGGATCATCCCGCGGACCACGAACGTCGCTCCCGCGATCAGGAAGACTACTGCAGCGCCAGCCGCGAAGAGACCGCGTCTCTTCTGCTGGACTCTAGGCCTGGGACGGACACGATATCGTTTCACAAAGACACGCCGCGCCGACCGGACCCGCCAGTCAGCGCAGATATTCTCCGACGACCTGCATCTCGAGCTCGAGTTCGACGCCGGAACGGGCCCTCACCGCCCCCCGGACGGCGTCCACGAGGCTCAGCACATCGCTGGCCTGCGCCCCTCCGGTGTTCTCGATGAAATTGGCGTGCACCGCGGAAACCCTGGCCCCGCCGACCCTCGCCCCCTTCAGACCCGCCTCTTGGATCAGCTTGCCGGCGAATCGTCCCGGAGGATTCTTGAAGGTCGAGCCCACTGTGAAGGCCTGGTATGGTTGGGTTTCCCGCCGTCTACGTCGATACTCTTGAACTCGTTCGATTATATCAACTTTATTTCCTGGTTTCAATTTCAGGGCCGCGCCGAGGATGAGCCGCTCGCCGAGGCTGCTGGACCGATACCCGAACCGCAGGCGGGAGCGGGGGATGCGAGCCGACTCGAGGCCGGCGGGTTCGAAGACCTCCACCCGGCGGACGAGCCCTCCGATCCCGGACTCGCGCGCGCCCGCGTTCATGACCAACGCGCCCCCGATCGTCCCCGGGATGCCGGTCAGGGGCTCGGCTCCGGCCAGGCCGCGGAAGACGCACCAGCGCACCAGGTGTTCCACCCGGGTCCCGGCGCCGACCCACACCCCGTTTTCGCCCAACGGATCGATCGCCTCGAAAGCCCCTCGGAGCCTGAGGACGAGACCTCGGATCCCCCCGTCCAGGACCAGAAGGTTCGAGCCTCCACCGAGGAAGAAAAGGGGGAGGTCCGCACGTCCGGCGAGAGCGTGGATCCGCTTGAGGTCCGTCCAGTGCTCCACCTCGATGTAGGCATCCGCCGGCCCGCCGATCCGGAAGCTGGTATGCCGGCTCATCGGCTCGTCGAACCGGGCCTCCGGGAACATCCCGCGCAGGCTCCTGCGCCACGCGACGCTGCCGGAGGCGCTCAGGGCTTGAGTTTCCCCTCGCGGACGAAGCGCTCCACATCCTCGTCGCCGATCGAGAAGGCCTCGAGCCATTCGAGGTCTCCCCCGTCGCGCGCCGCTTCCCCCTCGGGCTCCCCCGCGTCCTCTTCGATGCCGCGCACCGCGGCCGGGTCGCTGGAAGCGGCCGTCTTCTTCGACTGGCCGCGCGTCTTGCCCAGCTCTTGGGAAGCCTTCTTGACGCCCTTCTTGACCTTATCGAAGAACCCCGCCCACGTCAGCGTCCTCGCGGCGAGAGCCGTCGCGAGCGCGGCGGCGAGCAGGGTCAGGAGCCTCTGCGGGCGTGTCGCACGGATCGCAAGCATGCGCGTATTGTAACAAAAAGATACTTGTTGCGGAACGTCTTCTCCCATAAACTCGTAATAGAGACCTCCCGCATATGCGCGCCATGCGCTGGGGGCTGTTGCTGTCTGCCGTCATCCTCGGCTGGCCAAGGGCCGCCGGGGCGGCGTCGTTCGTCCAAGACGACTGGCAGGCGGGAGCGGCCCCGGGCTCGACGACGAGCGCCAGGTCCGGATGGAACGCCTACGAATCGCAGGATGGCGCCGTGGTGGTGCAGAGCACCGGGATCCAAAGCACGCATGACGTCACGGATACCTGGTCGCAGACCGACGACGGCTCCGCGGATACGGGGTTCAACAGGACCGGCCGCATCCTGAGCTCCGCCGCGGTCTCCGGCTCCGGGATCGACGCCCAGGTCCGCCTGTCGACCTCCGAGCTCGTATCGGTCAGCACCACTCCTCTCCCGGAGGCCCGCGGCGGCATCTCGGCCGCGTACCATCCCGCCAGCGGCTGGACGTTCCTCTTCGGCGGGATCGGGCCGGACGGGTCCGCGTCGAAATCCATCCTGAAGTACGACGGGATCAGCAACACGCTCCTGGACACCGGCAAGACCCTTTTCAGCGAACGCGGGGATACGGGCGCGGCCTACCATCCCGGCCTCGACCGGATGTTCATCTTCGGAGGCTCGAGCGGCACCACCTACAGCCTGCAGATACTGGAATGCGACCCCTCCGACGCCGACACCTGGCCCGTCACTCCTCTCCCCGCCCCGCGCTCCCGGGTCTCCGTCGTCTATCATCCGGGCACGCAGAGGATCTACGCCTTCGGGGGAGAGAGCAGCGATCCGCCCTTCTTCGACGAGATCGTCGAGTACGACCCTCCCCCCAGCGACGCCGCGGTGGTCATGTCCACGCGCCTGCCGACCGGCCGTTCCTCGTCGGCTGCCGCCTACCATCCGGGGACCGGCCTCATCTATCTCTTCGGCGGGACGAGCGCATCGGGCGAGCTCGCCGAGATCGTGGCCTACGACCCGGTGCAGGACAGCCGCACGGTGATGGGGGCGGCGCTTCCAAGCCCCCGCTCCGGCATGACGGCCGCCTACCATCCGGAGACGGGCAAGATCTATCTCTACGGCGGCTCCACGGACGGCCTCGGCCCCACGGACCAGGTCCTCGAATTCGACGCCGTGGCGGACACCGTCATCGCCCGGCCCGTCCCTCTGCCTACGGCCCGCGGCGGCATGGCCGCGGTCTACGACACGATGCGCTCCGGCGTCTTCCTTTTCGGAGCCTCCACGGGAACGCCCGCGGATTTCGACGAGATACTGAGTCACCTCATGGTCACTTCCGGGACCTATGTCTCTTCGGTCTTCGACATCGGCAACATCGGGATACTCGGAGCCCTCTCCTATCATCCCGCCTCGCAGTTCAGCCCGTCGGTCGAGCTGACGGTCGGTTTCCGGGCCGGCCCGACGCCGACCCCGGATGACAGCTGGACCCCCGCGGGCCAGGGGTTCGTCTTCGTCCCCAATGGCGGCACGCTCAGCTATCTGAACAGCCCGCCCAACCGCTACGTGCAGTACGTGGCCACCTTCACCACGACCGAGCTCTCCACGAGCGCCGTCCTCGACGACATCAGCATGACCTACAGCCACACCGCGGCGAGCGCGACGCTCATCTCCAACGCCGTGGACACCCTCAGCGACTACAACATGTTCCGGCAGATCCGCTGGCAGGGCAGCTTCCCGTCCGGGACCACGGTACAGTTCCAACTGCGCACGGCGCCGGACAGCGGAGGGTACCCCGGAGCCTGGAGCGACTGGCTCGGCCCGACATCGGCGGCCGATTACTACACCAGCTCCTCCGGAGCGGATCCGGTCCATCCGAGCCATGGGGACGCGGCGGACGACCGCTGGTTCCAATACCGCGCGAGGCTGCTCTCCTCTCTCACGCTCAACGCCCCGGCGGTGTCCACGGTCACGGTCTCCTTCGACTTCAAGCCCGACCCCCCGGTCCTGCTCCCCATGACCCCGGACAGCACCACCCAGATCACGCTCGAGTGGACCGACGGCTCGACGAACGAGGATGGGTTCTGGATATCGACCGGGACCACGCCCAACCCGGCGGGCGCGGACCGCTTCGCGCCCACGACGGACCAAGCCGGCAGCGGAGGCGGCTATTCCATCGTCCTCACCGGCCTATCGCCCAACACCCCCTATTTCGCCAGGGCCCGTTCCTACATCTCGCCGCCCATCGGCCTCTACTCCGATTTCTCCAACGAGCGCAACACCTTCACGTTCGCGAACCCCCCGGTGTCCCTGGCCGTGTCCGAGGTCCATCTCTCGAGCTTGACGCTCGCATGGGGCCGGAACTCCAACCCCCTCAACACGCCTTACGAGATATCGGTCTCCACGGATGATTTCGTCGCGCATTTCTCCACCCCGGTCCCGTTCGCCAGCGGCTTGATCGCCGACTCGACCACGCTCTACGGCCTCGCTCCCGGCACGACCTACACCCTCCGGGTCCGCGCGCAGAACGGGAACACGGTGCCGACGGACTTCGGCAGCCCCGTCTCCACAGCGACCACGCCGGAACCCCTGGCCGGCCTGTCGGTGTCCGCGACCGGGATATCCTCGGTCTCCTGGAGCTGGGCCGCGAGCGGGCCCGCCGCCAGGTACCGCATCTACGACGCAGCCACCACCGGCTTCCTTTCGGATACCGCGCTGACGTCCTTCGACAAGACGGGCCTCTCCACGAACACGGCCCACGGGATCCGCGTGCAGCCCTATACCTCCTCGGAAGCGGGGAGCCTGAGCCCCCCGGTCACGGGCTACACTCTCGCGGCGGCGCCGGCTTGGTTCCCCGCGCAAGCCGTGTCGAGCACGACGATCGGTCTGGCTTGGGACGCGGCCGGGAACCCCGGCACGACGCCCTATGAGCTCTCCCTGTCCACGGACGGCTTCGCGGCCCATTTCTCCACGCCGATCGCCTTCTCCCAGGCGTACTACGCCTTGACCGCGACGGCCTCCGCGCTCCAGGCGGGGACCACCTATCAGCTCCGCGTGCGGGCCCGCAACGGGGATTCCGTGGTCACGGAGTTCAGCGCGATCCTGACGACCCCGACGCTGCCCGGCACGGTCGCCGGTCTCTCGACCGCGACCGTCGGCGTCTCCTCGCTGGCCTGGGCCTGGGTCGGCACCGCCGGACCGGCGGTCAGCGCCTACGAGCTGCGGCGGGCCTCGGACGGAGCCCTCATCGCCCTGACGAGCGGCACGGCCTTCGTCGAGACCGGTCTCTCCACGAATTCCATCTACGGGCTGCGGGTCCGAGCCCTGGATGCGGCGGGGGCCGGCGCGCTCTCCCCCGCGGCCACGAGCTACACCCTGGCCGCGTCCCCCGCAGGCACGACGCTCTCCGAGGTCCACCCCTCGAGCGCGACCCTGAGGTGGGACGCGCGGGGCAATCCCGCCTACACGCGCTACGAGCTCTGGCACGCGACGGGCACGACGCCATCGGCGCCTCTATTGACCGTGACGACCGACAACTACACGGGCACGGGCCTCAAGGGAGGGGCCACGCACTATTTCCGCGTGCGCGCCTTCAACGAGGACGGCCTGGCCACGGGCTTCGACGTCGAGGTCAGCACCTTCGTGACGGGTTCTCCCCCCATGCCCCCGAGCGCTTTCCGCGCCGTCCCCGCGGGAGGCGCCCGCATCCTGCTCGAGTGGACCGTCTCGCCCACCACGACAGTGGTCCAGTACAACATGTACTACGACGCGGGGTCCGGGGCCATCGATTACGGGGTGACCTACACGACCGTGCCGGGAGGCACGACGTCCTACCTGACGGCTCCGCTCGCCGCCGGAGTCACCTACTGGTTCGGGCTCCGCTCCCAGGACGAGCTCGAGCAGGAGGAGACGAACCGCGACGTGACGGCCATGGCCGCGGCGATCGTCGCCTTCGCCGGACCCAGCGCCGCGGTGAGCACTCCGCCGCCGAACCGCAGGCTCGGAGGCGACCGTCTGACCGTCTCCGCGCGCCTCCTCTACGGGACGCCGGAGGAGGTCTCCGAGGTCCTGTTCCAGTACAAGGCCGCGGCGGCCGCGGCCTGGACCGACCTGCCCCCGCTCGAGGAGAGACATCCGAACCCCGCCGCGCACCAGCCGTTCTCCACGTTCTGGGACGCCAGCCTGCTCCCGGACGGGCTCTACCATCTCAGGGCCGTGGCCAAAGGCTTGTCCGGGAACGCGGATCCGAACCCGTCCGTCGTCCAGGTCGAGCTGCTCGCCGCCGACCCGGACATCTCCGAGACCCTCCTGGCCCCGGGCCGCGCGCGCAAGAGCGTGCGCGTCTACGACGGGGCTCCGACCGAGCTCGAGATGACGGACATCCTCTCGGACGTGGTCACCCGGATAGGGCTCGCCACCGCGGCCATCACCGTGGAGACGACGTTCCTGGACGTGGAGAACGATCCCCTCGGCATCCCCTCGGTCCCCCGCGACTACGCGGACCCGTCCATCATGCGCTCCATCTCGCTGAGAAGCGGCGCTCTGTGTCCCGGCAAGACGCTGTCCATGCGCTTCTCCCACCTGGACCGGGACGGCGACAACCGGGTGGACGGCACCGGCGTGCGCGCGGACAACCTCGCGATCTTCGCCTACAGCGCCTCGAGCCAGGCCTGGCGCAAGGATTTCGCGAGCTCCGTGGAACCGGACGAGGAGCTCAGCGTGAGCGCCGCCACCCCGCACCTAAGCCTCTTCGCCGTGTTCTCCCCGGCGTCCGAGGACTTGAACGCGGTCCGGGTCTATCCGATCCCCTACAAACCGAACGGGACGGACCCGAATGAGGGCAAGCCCTATTCGCCGGGAGACCAGACCTCCGGGCTCATATTCGACGGCCTCACCCAGCGGGCGAGCGTCCGCATCTACACGGTGACGGGATCGCTCGTGTGGGAGAGCGCGCCCGAGAACACCGGCGGGCTCATCCGATGGGACGCCCGGAACGGCGACAGGAACGACGTGGCGTCCGGGGTCTATTTCGCCGTGATCTCGAGTGAGGGGATGAAGCCGCTCGTGAGGAAGATCGTGGTGCTCCGATGAGACGCCTCCTGACCGCGGCGGCGGCGCTGTGCCTGGCGGGGACGGCAGGCGCGGCCCGCTACGCCGGGGGAGACCCGTTCGAGTTCCTGTTCCTGGACGCGGGAGCCCTGCCCGCGTCCCTGGGAGGCGCCTTCGCCGCGGTCGGAGACAACGCCGACTCCCTCGCCTACAATCCCGCGGGGCTGGGCTTCATGGACGGCAGCCACGCCTCCTTCCTGCACAACGCGCACTTCCAGGGGGTGAGTCGGCAGAGGCTCGCCTTCGCCCACGACTCAGGCTGGGCCTTGGGCGCGGACCGCTTGAGCTACGGCGACGTCCGGCGCACCACGCTCTCGAACCCGACCGGCGCCGGCCTCGACGACTTCACGCCTTCGGCCGCGGCGTTCTCGGCCGGGTTCGGGACCTGCTTCCTCGACGAGGGTCTCGCGCTCGGGATCGCGGCCAAGCACATCCGCGAGACCCTGGACTCGGTCCGGACCGCGGCTTGGGCCGCGGACGCCGGCATGCAGCTCCGGTTCGAGGACCCGACCCTCCTGCTGGGGATGTCCGTGCGGAACATGGGGCCCAAGGTGAAGACCATCGCCAAGCCGGAGCCGCTCCCCCTCGACGTGGCGCTGGGCGCGGCCACGCGGTTGCGCGCCCTCGGCTTTCCGCTGGGTCTGCTGCTCGACGTCGACAAGGTGCCCCAGGGCCGGGTCACGGCCCACTTCGGGATGGACTTCGAGGCGATGCCGGGAGTGGCGCTGCGCTTGGGCTACAACGCCCGCAACGACGCCGGGCTGGGCTTGACCGCCGGCTTCGGCCTGGCGATGAAGGCCTTCACCATGGACTACGCCATCGTCCCGTACGGAGCCCTGGGCTACTCCCACCTCATCAGTCTCGGCGTTCGCTGGGGGAAGGAGCCCGAGAAAGCGGCCCGGCAGATGTACAGGCCCGTTTATCCTGCCTATCCGGAATAAGTTGTATAATCGCCATCCGTCGTCAGAGTGAGCCCGTAGCTCAGCTGGTAGAGCACGCGCCTTTTAAGCGTGGGGTCGAGGGTTCGAGTCCCTCCGGGCTCATGGAGACGCCTCTATCGTCTATCGGTTAGGACACCACCCTTTCAAGGTGGAGAGCCGGGTTCGATTCCCGGTGGAGGCACACTCTGATATAATTTCGCGACTATGGCTACTCCCTTAAAGCTCGCTCTCTGCGGCGCCGCCGGCAGGATGGGCTTACAGATCGCCGAGCTCATCCGCTCCGACGGGCGGTTCCGCATCGTGGCGGGCATCGATCGCGTCAAGCCTTGGTCCTCCCCGGGAACGGCTCCGGAGGCTTTTCGTCGTGCGGACGTGGTGGTGGACTTCAGCACTGCCGCGGCCAGCATCGTCTTCGCCGCCCACGCGGCCAAGGCCCGCAAACCCATCGTGATCGGCACCACCGGGTTCACGCCCACTCAGCTCAAGGCCCTGAAGGCCGCCTCCAGGAAGGTCGCGCTCCTGCTCTCGCCGAACATGAGCCCGGGCATGAACCTCCTCTTCGCGCTCGCGCGCAAGGCCGCGGCGGTCCTGCCGGACTTCGACGCGGTGGTCTACGAAGTCCACCATGTCCTCAAGAAAGACGCCCCCTCAGGCAGCGCCAAGCGCCTGGCTGAGGCCATCGGGGGAGATGTCCCCACGGTCAGCGCCCGCGCCGGCGACATCGTGGGCGACCACACCGTGCTCCTGGCCGGACCGGATGAAAGGCTGGAACTGGTCCATCGGGCGCACGCGCGACGCGTGTTCGCCCGAGGGGCCCTGCAGGCCGCTCGATGGGTCGCGGGCCGCAGGCCGGGCCTCTACAGCATGGCCGACGCGCTGGGGATCGGATGAACGCCTGGGAACGCTTCCTGGACCTATTCAGCGACACGGAGGACCCGAACGAGCCCGCGTACGACCCGGTACAACTGGGCGGGACCGTGGTCGTCTGCATGGTGGCGATCGGCTGCCTGTACTGGCTCCTATGGACCCTCCTGGTGTTCGAAGGAGGCATCTTCCTCAAGGCGCAGGCCCTTTTCGCCGCAGACGCCGGCGCGGATGCCTTCGAGGGCTGGTTCGGGAACGTAGCGGCTCTGGCGCTGTGCGTCGCAGTCGTCGCCGCGCTGAGGAAGCTGCACGTCAAGACCAAGAGAAAGGCTCCATGAAACGACAAGAGCGAAGGCCGGACTATGATTTCTTCGTATTCGACAAGGGCTCCGACGCCGGCGCCTCCCTGGCGCGGCGCTACCGGAACGCCGTCGCCCGCGCCGCGCGCAGGGCGATCCCCGCTCCCCTGGAAAGCGGCGACCTCACCATCGAGATCATCTACTCGACCCGAGCGGACACGCCCCAGGCGGACATGGACGACATCATCCGGCCCACGCTCGACGCCCTCCGAGGCGTCGCCTTCCGGGACGACAGCCAGGTGCGCTCGGTCACGGCCACGGTGTTCGACAAGGACCAGAACGCGACCCTATCCAAACGCACCGAGCACATAGGCCCGTTCCTCTTCTCGAGCAAGCGGCATGTCTTCCTCATCAGGATCTTCTCGGCGTCGAAGCTCGCGGACTCGGCCGGGGCCATAAAGGCCATGCAGGAGAGCTACGCCCGCTGGCTGCGCCGGCCGGACCGGCACTCGCGCGCCGAGATCCGCGGCAATGACCGCGCCAAGGTCCTTCGCAAAAGCTGAAGACGTCTTCCTCTCCTTGGGCTCGAACCAGGGGGACCGCTGCCGCCGCATACGCAGCGCCCTCCGGGCTTTGGAGCGCCTGCCCCGCACCCGTCTGGCGGCCGCGTCCTCGCTGTATCTCACCTCGGCCGTGGGACCCCGCCAGCGCGACTTCGTCAACGCCGCGGCCCGCATCCGGACGCGCCTGACCCCGCTCGGTCTGCTCGCGGAACTCAAGCGCCTGGAGGCGCGCGCCGGCCGCCGGCCCGGAAAGCGCTGGGGGCCGCGCCCTTTGGACTGCGACATCCTGCTCTTCGGCGCCCGCCGCATCCGGAAGCGCCTGCTCCGGGTCCCCCACCCGCGCATGCGCGGGCGGCGGTTCGTGCTGATCCCGCTCAGCGAACTGCGGCCGTGCCGTTTGAAGGCCCATCCCCAAAATGTTAGATTGCTCGCACCATGTCCAGCGCCAAGGTCACGACGACGAAGCTCGCCGAGATGAAGGCGAAGGGGCGCCGCATCGCGGCGCTCACCGCCTACGACGCCTCCACCGCGCGCCTGCTCAACGAGGCCGGCGTGGACGTCATCCTGGTGGGCGACTCCGTGGGCAACGTCAAGCTGGGCTACGAGAACACCCTCCCGGTCACGGTGGATGAGATACTCCACCACCTGAAGGCCGTCCGACGCGGCAATTCGCGCGCCCTGCTCGTGGCGGACATGCCGTACCTCTCTTATGAGCTCGACATCCCGTCGGCCTTGAGGAACGCCGGCCGGATGGTGAAAGAGGGCGGAGCCGAGGCCGTGAAGGTGGAAGGAGGCAAGGAAGTCGCCCCGGTCATCAAGGAGCTGCTGCGCGTCAACGTCCCGGTCATGGGCCACCTCGGCCTCACCCCGCAGGCGGTCCACCGCTTGGGCGGCTACAAGGTGCAGGGCAGGGATCCCGCGCAGGCCGAGCGGATCGTCACCGACGCCCGCATCCTCGAGGGAGCCGGGGCCTTCGCCATCGTCCTGGAATGCGTCCCCGCGGACCTGGCCGAGGAGATCACCCGCAAGGTCGGCGTGCCCACCATCGGGATCGGGGCCGGCGCGGGCTGCGACGGACAGATCCTCGTCGTCGATGATCTCCTGGGCCTGGGCGAACGCGCCGCGCCGAGATTCGTCAAGCAATACGCCGAGCTCCGCCCGCTCATGCTGGCCGCGGTGCGTCGCTATGCCGACGAGGTCCGGGACGAGAAGTTCCCAGGGCCCGAGCATACCTACGCCTCGGCGCCGTGATGCTCCTCGGGTCCGTCGCCCTCCTCCTCGCAGGGGCCTTCCTCGCCTTCTGCTGGTACGGTTCGAACCTCGTGCTCCATCCGCCCAAGATGCTGGCCATGGAGGTGTTCCCCGAGCGCTTCGGGCTGGCCTATGACAAGGTCTGCTTCCGCGCCAAGGACGGCGTCGAGATCAAGGGCTGGCTGATCCCGGCCCGAGAACCCTCGGGCGGATCCCTGCTCCTCTGCCACGGCTGGGGCGACAACAAGGGGGACCTGCTCGAGCGCCTCCATTTCCTCAGCCGCAGGTTCAATCTTTTCCTATTCGACAGCCGCGGCCACGGGGAGAGCGGCCGAGGGCTCTGCACGCTCGGCTGCCTCGAGTCCATGGACTTCGACGCCGCATTGCGGTTCCTGAAGGACTCCAAGCCGGACTGGGCCGCGCGGCTCGGCCTATGCGGCCTGTCCATGGGCGCGGCCATGGCCGTCCGGGGGATGGCCGAGCACGACGGCGCCTTCCGCTGCGCCGTGCTGGAGGCCCCGTTCGAGTCCATCCACGATGTCGTGGCCCGATTCACATGGTCGCACTATCGCCTCCCCTGCTTCCCGACGACCGGGTGTGTCATGGCCCTCCTGCGCTGGCGCCTCGGCGCCGACCCCGAGCCCTACAGCCCCGTCTACCATGTGCGGCGCCTGCCTCCCATCCCATTGCTCTTCATCGCGGGAGAGCGGGACGGCCTCATGCCCGAAGCCGTCGTGCGCCGGCTTTCCGAGGCCGCGCCGGGGCCGAAGGAGCTCTGGGTCGTCCCCGAGGCGACGCACGGCCACTGCCAGGACGCGGCCGGAGCGGAGTACGCGCGGCGCGTCGAGGCGTTCTTCGAGAAGCACCTATGAGGATCCTCCGCGATCCCAAGGCCTTCCAGCGCCTGTGCGGCGCATGGCGACGCCGAGGCCTGCGCGTGGGCTTCGTCCCCACCATGGGCGCGCTGCACGAAGGGCACCTTTCCCTGCTCCGCCGCTCCCGCAGGGAATGCGACCGGACCGTCGCCTCCATCTTCGTCAACCCGCTGCAGTTCGGGCCCGCGGAGGACCTGTCCCGGTATCCCCGTCCCTTCCGACTCGATGCCGCCGGATGCAGACGCGCCGGAGTGGACGCGCTCTTCTGTCCGAGTCCCCGGGCCATGTACCCGCGCGGGTTCCGCACGCGCGCGGAGGTGGACGGCCTGTCAACGCTGCTGTGCGGGGCGTTCCGCCCCGGCCATTTCCAGGGCGTGGCCACCGTGGTGCTCAAGCTCCTCAACCTGGCTTCGCCGGACTCCCTGTACATGGGCGAGAAGGACTTCCAGCAGCTCGTCATCGTGCGGCGCATGGCGCGGGACCTGGACCTTCCGGTAAGAGTGGTGGGCTGCCCGACGGTCCGCGAGGCCGACGGACTCGCGATGTCCAGCCGCAATGCCTACCTCTGCGCGCAGGAACGCGAAGAGGCCGCGCGGCTCCATCGCGCCCTGCGGGCCGGCGCCGCGCGCGCCAGACGCGGGGCCGCCCTCGCGCGCGTCCTTCGCGAGATGCGGCGGGAGGTCCGGCGCATCCCCGGCGTCGTCATCGACTACCTCGAGCTCGTGGACGCCGAGACCCTGCTCAGGCCCGCCCGGCTGAAAGGGCGGCTGCGTCTGCTGGGGGCGATCCGGCTGCGTAACACGCGGCTCATTGACAATATCCCGCTCTTGATGTAATCTCAGAAGCGGACCGATGAAAAGCGTCCTGATAGCCCTCCTGGCTTGCCGGGCCTTCTGCGCGCAAGCCACCGCGCCCGCGCTGCAGCCGGAGGCCGAAGCCATAGCCCTCCTGGACGGCGCGCTGGGGGTCGAGGGGACCGATATCCTCGACAAGGCCGGCTACATCGTCCTGGCGAACCACGACGCTCAAGGCAGGCATCTGCTCTACGCGCAATGGTCCGCTCTTTCCACGCTCGAGGAGCACGCGGCCGGACTGGCGGCGCTCGCCTCCGCCTACGAGACGGTCCGGAACGGCGGGGAGCCCGGGCCGGGGCTGCGCTTGGACGCGGTCCATGCGATCCAGGAACTCCCTTCGGGAGGGCTCCTCACCCCCGCGGTCAAGGGAGCCATCGACCTCCTGTCGTTGCACCTGGCCGCGCGCCTCTCGCTAGACCGATCGCGGAGCGCATCCGCAGCCGCCGCCCCGGACCTGCTCTACGACAAGAGCTGGGCGAAGGGCTTCTTCAGCCGGACGCACGGCGCGACCCTGGATGACTTCAGCCCTTTATCCCAGTACTACTTCCGGACCCGGCTCGTTGTCCCCGGCGAGGAGCCCGAGCCGGTGCGGCACCTCGTCTCGCACCTCATCGATGTCCATGGGAAGGATGTCGCCTCCCTGGTGGAAAAAGACCGCGTGCAGGGACAGATCTCGGATGAGCTCGGGAACTGGACGGCCAAGTATCTCCTGGAGCAGAAGCTCCTCTGGATCCTTTCCAGGACGTCTCCCCGGCTGCGCGCCCTGGAGAGGGGCAGCCTCCGGCAGGACATGCGGGACCTGGGCCGCGTCGCCGCCGGCCTCGCGGCGCCGGACATCGTCGACAGGCTCAAGAAGGTCCTGCAGGCTCCGGCGGCCCCGAGCGCGGTCCGGATCAGCGGCACGGAGATATCCGTCCAGAACTCGAAAGGAGGCAAGGACCTGCTCGAGGGAGAAGCCGCGTCGATGAGCCTCGCCTACGTTTTGGAGGGCCTGCCGAAGGGCGGGAAGGCCCCGGTGTTCGAGGTCGGCTTCCTGGACCCCGGAGACGGGCCTATCACGCATCCCAGCCGGGGCTCCGCGCAGCGCGAGAACGGCGGCTACGGGTTCTCCTCCGGATGGCCCTGCAGCGTCGGAACGGGCGTATACCGCATCCTCCTCCATACGCCGGGAAGCCCGACCCTGCGCCGCGAGGCCTCGGTCTCCGTGGCCGGCGGGGCGCGGGATGACGTCGAGAAGCTCACTCAGACCCTGGTGCAGGAGGCCGCGTGCCGGCTCGCCTCGGCTCGGTCCTCGGCAGCCGACGCGGTCGAGGATTTCGTGAAGCCCGGGGAGGCCGCCGGTTCGAAAGAGCTGGGGAAGCTCGTGACGCGTCTGGCCGACCGCATCTCCGACGAGAGCCGGACGCTCGAGGAACTTCAGGAGTCGCTGCCCGGAGTCCTCCTCTACGCGTCCCAGGAACAGTGCCGATTCCGCACGGACCGCGCGGAGCGCGGCCTGGACCTCCTCGAGCGGCTCCCTCCGGGCTGCGACGTGTGGAAGACCCCATCGGACCGCATGATCTCGGACGAGCTCTTCAAAGCGACGCGCGCCACGGCGCGCCGCAGGCTCAACCAGGACGGCTTCCTCGCCGCATCGGCCAAGGCCCGCGACAGGGAACGCGCGTGCGATTTCAAGGAGGCTGCGCGCCTCTTCGCAGCGGGCATGGCCCTGCTGGATTCCGACCCTGTGGCCAAGTGCGGCGAATGGGAGAAGGAGTACACCCGGGTCCGGCTGGAGGACCTCCCCCGCGTGGTCAACGCCTCCGGATTCAAGGACTCCCTCGAACGGAGCCTGCAGGACGCCTCGAAAGCCTTCGCAGGCGGCGACCCCGGCCGCAGCCTCTCCATCCTGACCGCCCTGATCGGCGGCGTGGACTCCCTGCCCGAAGGCAGCTGCTACGCGAGCCAGAAGGAAGCGGCCGAGAAGCTGGCTCAAGCCGCCGGGGTGAGCCTCGGCCCCACGCGGCGCGAAGTCATCCAGGCGTCCCTCGAAGAGGACCCCATCGCCTCCGAAGCCGAGTCCATCCGAGAGGAGTATCGCCGCCGGAAAGAGCAGACGGACATGACGCTGGAACAGGAGGCGTCACGACAGGCCCCGACGTTGCTCAGCGAGGAGGAATGAAATGAGGCCTTTCCGAGGGTTCACGCTCATGGCTGCCGCCGGCCTGGCCGTCTTCCTGTGCTCTCCGGGCGCGGCCAAGCAGCGCAAGCGGGCGGTCAGCCCGAAGAAGCAAGCGGCGGCCCCAAAGGCGGAGCAGTCCCAGGCCGCGTCCCAGCCCGCTCCGACAGCCGCCCCCAGCGCCGACCGCGACATCCTGACCTCCGCGGGCTTCATCCTTGAAGAGACCCCGGGCGGCCTGCGCATCCTCCGGACCCTCCCGCAGTCGGCCGCCGACGAGATGGCGGAGACGGGCACGGCCTTCTACCGCACGTCGGACGGCGGCCTCACCTCCAAGGCGCGTCTGGTATCGTCCGGACTCCGGCAGGGAGACGTGCTGCTCTACCTCAACGGCCGCCCCACGGAAATGATCGCGAGCGCCGCCAGAGCGCTGCGCCAGTGGCAGCCGGGGACCCGCCTCTCCGCCATCGTCTCACGCTCGGGCTCGATCATCGGATTCTCGACCCGACTTCCGGCGCCCGAGATCGGTGAGAAGAGGGACGCCTCTCTGCTGACGCGCCGGGAAGCCGCGCTCCAGGAAACGCTCCTAGAGGAGGCCGGTGACCCGAGCCGCAGGCCCCCCCTGCGCGCCTCCGCCTTCCGCATCGGGGCCAACGAGCGGCTCTGGGTCCGCTTCCCCAAGGGGATACTCAAAACGGTCAGGGAGGACGACATCCTGGAGGGAGAGGTGAGCACTCCCGTCTCCGGCGACTCCAGCCTGGATTTCATCGCGATCCCGCAGGGGAGCCGGGTATGGGCTCAGGTCCTGGCGGCGCGGGAAGACGACTCGGTCTACTTCGTCAAACTCCACATCTACAAACTCCAGCCCGTCGGCGGGCACATCTACCCGGTCTCCGTCATCCTGACCGACACCTCCGGCGACCGCAGCCTCCTCCGGGTGAGCGCAGGGGGGACTATCGTCGCCGCGCCGTCGGACGACGACCCCGCCGTCGCCAAGGGGGACAGGCACTTCCAGGCGAAGCTGCTCAAGCCCGTCACGCTCTATGAGCCCGACTCCTTCTACCGCGCCGGGCCGGGGCTCTGGTTCAAGACCGTCCGCGAAGGGAAGGCCTTCGCGTTCGAGGTCACGCACGTCATCCCGGACCGGGCGGCCGACAAGGCCGGGATCCGGAAGGGGGACCGGATCACCCTGGTGGCCGGCCGCAGCGCCGCGAACGTGGGATTCTCGGAGGGCATCGGCCTGCTCTACGGCGCTCCCGGGACTCCGGTAGAGGTGCAGGTCCAGTATTCGGAAGGCAAGGGGCGCGAACGCGTGCAGCTCGTGCGCGGGGTGCGCTACGCGACCGGATGGGGCCTCACCGCCTCGGTGACGGACGGGGCCGTGTTCGTCAGCGCGGTCCAGGCGGGTTCCCCGTCCGATAAGGCTGGACTGAAGGAAGGCGTCAAACTCCTGCGGGTCGACGAGCAGGACCTCGCGGCCCTGAGCGGGCAGGGCCTCTCCAGTCTCCTGGAATCCGGCCTCTCCGGCAAGAAGACTCTGACGGTGCAGACGGCGGGAGGCAAGCCCCAGCGCGTGAACCTCTCCGACGCATCCTTCCCCATCCCCATCCCGGCGCCCACGAAGCTGGAAGTCGTGGCCCTCGGAACGGGGAAGGGTTAAGGCTTCCTCGAGATCTTCGAGAGCATCTCCCGAGCGTCGGTCAGGATTTCCTGGAACTCGGCCGGGTCGTCCGGGGCCGTGATCCCCTCCACCTCGCGCAGGACGCGCTCCGCATCCTCCCTGCGTCCCACGCCGAGATAGGCTTCCGCGAGGGCCGTGTAGGAGGCCGCGCGCGACGGGTCCGACCGGACCGAGGCCTCCAGCTCCGCCACCGCCTCTTTCTTCGAGCCTCCGGCGAAGCCCGGCAGGGCCATCAGCATCTCCCCGAGCACCTGATGCGCTCCCGCATGCTTCGGCTCGAGTTCCAGGGCCTTGCGCATGAGCCTCTTCAAAGGCCCCACCATGAACAACGAGCGCATCATCCCCCGCGCCTGACCGCGCCGGCCCATCGCCACCCCCTGCCAGTAGAGCGCCTCCGGCTCCGTCGGGGCGAGCTCGGCAGCGCGGCGCGCCGTCTCCTCGGCCCGGGTGAAGAGCGCGACCTTCTCCCGCTTGGCCCCGGCCCGCTCTCCCTGGCGCAGGAGGCTCCGTCCCAGACGCCAGAGGGCCTGGGGGTCTTCCTTGCCCTCGAGGAGCGAGAGGGTGCGCTCCAGGTTCCCGACCTGGTCCCTATGGGAATAGAGGCGGTCGATCTCTGCGTAGGGAGAGGACGAGACGGCGACAGCGGCAAGGAGGGACAGGATCACCGGCCCATTCTGCTCAAGTGCTGGCTCATGAAGCACTCATCCGACACCACGATCATCCCGGCCTTTCGCGCCTGCTCCGCGGCCGCGGGATGGCTGACGCCGATCTGCAGCCACAATCCCTTCGAACCCTTGGCCGCCGCCTGACGCGCGATCTCCGGGACGAATTCCGACCGCCGGAACACGAGGACCACGTCCACGGGGTCGGGGACGACGGTCAGGTCGGGATAGCACCGCTCCCCGAGGATCTCCTCGCATCCCGGATTCACGGGAATGATCCGATAGCCCGCGTCCATGAGGTACGACGCCACCCGGTTCGACGGCCGCCCCGCCTTGGGCGAACAGCCCACCACGGCGACGACCTGCATCTTGAGCAGGGTCTCGATGTCCTTACTGGAGGACATGCGGCTACTTGGCGTCCTCGATCTTCTTGATGGCGGCCTTATACGCCGCGATCTCGGCGTCGGTGTAATCGAATTTCTTGAGGACCCCGTCGAGAGTCACTCCCTCCCCCCACCAGAACGCCACCCCCGCGATGTTGCCCTTGAACTTCCCGTGGCCTGCCTGGGGGCCGTCCCGGATCAAGATGAAGCCGGCCTGGCGCACATCCCGGCCGTCGAATTTCTCCGGAGGATAGTACTGCAGCGGGTTGGCGGTCTCGCGGACCCCGCCGGCCTGCACGCCTTTCGGCATCGGGTCTCTCGCGCGAGACCCCTTGGCCCTGGCCGGGTCCGTCACGTCCTCGAAGGCGAGGATCGGGGAGGAGCGCTGCGTCTCGCCGACGCGGAAGATGACGTAGGTCTGCTTGACCCCGTCTTTCTCGACGGCGTAGAGAGCGCTCGTCTTGCCCTCGCTCACGCGCGCAAGATCCCCCACCTTCTCTTTGAACCCGTCGAAACCCATGACGGTGACGGGCGCCGGGTCGAAGCGGACCTGGCCGGCCTGGCCGTCCGCGTTGTCCACGGGGACCGGGGTGCCGACCTGCGGCCAGACCTCCAAGGGCTTGAGCCCGGAGAACTTGGCGAAGACCTTCTCATCTCCGGTCCAGAAGAACTTCTCGAGCTTCTTGCCCTCGGATACCAGCTTTTGCGCCCTGGAGAGCACCTGCTCCACGTCGGCTTTCAGCCCCGCCTGCTGCGCCGCGTCGCGAAGGGCGAGGCCCAGGGCCTCGGACCGGACGTCGCCGTTCCAGGTCGAACGCCCCTTGCCGATGTCGATGGAGTCCTTGGTCACCTTCCACACGTCGCCCCAGCCCTCGGGCTGGCCCTTGAGGTCATAGTACGTGGTGCCCGTGCTGTCGCGAGCGGCCAGCAGCGAGCCTCCGAGGAGCTCGATCCCCTTGAGGTCCGCGGCCGTGATCTTGCCTCCCGCGAACGAGATAGGGACGTGCTGCCGGGACTTGTGCATGAGGAAGAAGTTCTCGTGCGGAGCCCGCGGCGGGTCCACCGAGTAGAGGCGCACCTCCAGCCCGGCGGCCGCGAACTTCGCGTTGATGGCCGCCACGTCCGCGTTGGTGGAGTTGATGCGCAGGTTCAGGTTCGGCAGGTCGAACGCGGGCCACTCCTCGGTCCCGCCGGGAGTCCCCGTTCCCGGAGGCGCGCCCTTGACGACCTCCACGTAGCCCTTCTCAGGGTTCCATTTCAGATCGTACCACTGCCCGTCCACCTGGCCGATGGAACTCTGTCCGACGGGGACGTCCTTCCCGTTCTCGCGCTTGACCGTGACGGAAGCCATCTGCGGGACGAGCTCGCGCCAATCCGCGCTGGGGTCGAGGACCTTCTGGAGGGTCGCCTTGTCCCAGAACGTGTTCTGTCCGACGCTCCCGTAGCCCTCCCCCCCCAGATAGAACTCCTTCTCCCCCACCTTGACCACATACCCGTAATCCAGCACCTTCTGGGCGCGCATGCGCGCGAGCTCTCCCACGGTGGGGACCTCGGCCTTCTGCCCGTCGGCGCTCGTGAACTGGATCTTGATGTCCTTGCCGTCCGGGACCAGCTGGATGGTGTAGGAGTTAGTGTTCGTCGCGTCCGGCCGCTCGTCCATCTTGAAGGTGAAGGCCTTCTGCAGGGCCGGGTCGTCCAGGTCGAAGCTCTTCCCGTGGATGTTGGCCGTGTCCGTGCGGTCGAACACGGTCAGCCGGGTCTTGAGGGCCCCGGTCTCGTCCTTGATGGATACGATGTTGAAGGTGATCTGCCTGCCGCCGATGTCGATGAAATTGCGGTCCCCGCGCTTGCCGTAAATCTCGTCCGCGTTCCAATAGGTGCGGCGCAGGTACTCGAACCGGTCCTGGGCGCCCTTTCCGGAGGTCGTCGGCTTCCCCTCCGCCGGCACCGCGGTCTCTTTGCCCTCTTGCTCCCCATCCTTCTTCGGGGCCTTCGGGTCCTGGCTCATCTCGGTCAGGACCTTGTGCACGGCCTCCGGGGTGAGTTCTTTCTCCAGATACTCGCCGAGGTCCTTCACCTTGCCCGCCTTCACCGCCTCCTCGACCTTCTTGAGGAGGCTGGCCTGGATATTCGGGTACTGGGACGCGGCGAGCAGGAGGGCCCCCTTGTCCGGGCTGGAGAGGAGCGCCTTGACCCCCTCGGCGTCCAGCTTGCCCCAGCCGGCCTTCTGCAGGTCCTTGTTGGCGAGTATGATCCGGGCGGCCATGTCCATGGCCCTGACGTCCTTGGCCTGGGCGTACTTCTTCAGCAGAGAGACCGCCTTGCCGTAGCCGCCGGACTTGAGGTCGTCCTGGACCTCGAGCTCGGTCCGCAGGGCCTGCTCCTCGCTGATCACGTCGGTCGGAGGCGCGGCGCGGACCCCCGATAGTCCGGTCGAAATGGAAAAGAAAAGAACGAGGGGTATCGTTCGTGTCTTCATAGCGCCATAGTTTAGACCGAAAAGGCCCACTCTATCCAGTCCCCAAAGGCCCTCGACGAGGTAGGGCCAAGGACCTAGACGCGAGGGACCTCTCGATGCCTACTTCTGGTATATCTTCTCCAGCGCATCCCCGGCGTCGTTGAGCTTGGCGTCTGCGCCGATGATCGTGGGAATCTCTCCGGCCAGGCTCTTGTAGTGCTGCGCCAGGGTCCGAGCCAGCTCCGTGGACTGCGTCTTGAGCGTCTTCAGGTTATCGTCGGGCTTGGCACTCGGCTGCCCCCCCTGGGGGTCGATCTTCCCCACGGCCGAGACCAGGGCCCCGAGCGCGACCTGGAACTTCGCGTAGTCGCCCCGCACCGCTTCGTAGCGCGCGTTGGTCGTCTGGCGTATGGCGGCGATCTGCTTCTTCGCCTCGTCTGAGGCCGCGCCAACCCCCATGTGGGTCTGGTTCACGGCGAAGGAAACCGGGCGGACCTTGCCCATGTACGCCTCGATGGCGGCCTGAGCCTCGGCCACGACCTTGTCCTTCGCGTCGTCGCTCCCGGCCGCAGCCCATGCGCCGTTGAGCTGGGTGAGCTTCGTCTTGATCGCCCCTTCCAGCTCCGGCTTGGCCTGCTTGAGAGGCTTCTTGTTATCTTCGAGCCGCTTGTCGTGCTCGGAGACCTTGGGAAGTCCCTTGCCGAGCTCGTCCGCGAACCTCTTGACGTCCTTGGCGTAGTCCTGCGTGGACTTATTCGCCTTCTTGAACGCGGCTATCGCCTCGGCGGCGAGCTTCTCGGTCTCGTCCTGGGACTTCTTCCCCTCCTTGCTATCCCCGAAGTTAACCCCGGCGGTGACCTTCGCCAGCTTATCCTCGATCGGCCGGTCAGGAGGAAGCTTGACCTGGGAAGCCTCGCCGAGCGCGGCCTGGATCTGCTCGATCTTGTACGGCTTGATGCCGTCCACCTCGGGCTCGGCCGCGGCAGCCGCCTTCACATAGGGATCGGCCTTCCATTCCGGGGCCGCGGTGCGGCTCCCCTTCTCCATGCCCTTGAACCCGCCGTCGAGAAGAGCGGCCGCGAACGCGCGTTCGGACTCCGCGTCCTTGGGCTGCCCTCTGCCGCTGCCGCCCACCTCGAACGCCTGCTTGGGCGGCCTCTGGATGGTCTCCGGCTTGGACCCTTCAGGTCCCTGCCCCGGACCCGTCGGACCGCCGGGGCCGCTGGGGCCGGGGCTCCCGCCCGGACCGCCGGGGCTCCCGCCGCTGTCCTTGCCCCCGGCCTTGGCCCCCTCGAGCAGCTTGTCGAGGATCTTCAGGAAGGCCTGCTGCGCGGTCTGAAGCAGGGTCTGCTCGATCATCTTCTTGCGCTCGAGCTCGTCGTAGCGCTTCTTGGCCCACTTCAGGTCGATGGCCTTCTCCATGTTCATCTTGCGGGCGAGGAACGCCAGGTCTTCCTTCTCTTTGGGCGAGACGTTCTTGCTCCCTTCCTGGGCGTTGTTGCCCCCGGCCTTGCTCGGCGAATCCGAGCCCGGGCTCCCGAAACCCATCCCAGTCGCGCTCGTCCCGGTCCCGCTCGGGAGATTATCGAGAGAGAACCCGCTCGGTCCCCCGGCGGGGCCGGTCCGCCGTCCATCGAAGAGCGAGCCGGCTCCCGAACCGCCGGTGGCGATCCCGCGCCGATCCGCGCCGCGGTACCCGGGCGCAGGCTGGACATGGCTCAGGTTGCTCCCGGCACGCGGCGAGGAGAGAAGCCCCTGGCTCGAGGGAGCCGCGAGCGAAATGCCCGAGCCATGGCTCCCTCCCGAGAGCGAGGACAACCAATTCAGCTTGCTCGCGAGCTTGGCGCTCGGCTTGGGCAGGCGCACCTTCTTCGCCGCCTTGCTCACGCCGGTCTTGGCCGCGATGACCGCGTCCTTCCAACTCACGTCCTTCTTCTTCTCCGGAGACTTGACCGCGTCCCTGGGAGCCTCCATGGGCTTCTCGTCCCCGCCGGGCCCCATGATGAGGCTGATGGGGTCGCGCACGTTCAAGGGCGTGATGACGTCCCCGGCGTGGCCCGGCAGCCCGCCCGGCGCCATGCCGCCGATCCCCTCCTCGTACGGGCTGCCCGCTCCCGTGAAGAAATCCCCTTTCTGGTCGAAGCCCTGGCGCAGGGTGCCGGATCCGTCGTCGGACGAGGAGAGGACGAACTCCGCGACCGGAGCCATGATGAGGACCGCGAGGCCGGCGACGATGAACGCGAGATCCCTGGACTTGAGGCCCTTGAAGCGGCTGGAGAAGCCGTTCTTGTTGACGAAGCCCGGCGTCCGGAACATGGGATCGCCGGAGAGCGGATCCGCCTTCCCCTTGATCCTTATCGGGGGGACAGGCGCCGCTCCGAGCCTCTTCTCATCCTTCTTCGGGTCCATGGACTCCGGCCTCGAGCATAGTGTGCGCGGCTCGAGGCGAGCCTCCTGTACCGAATGGCCCAGCGTGGTTGTGGGTCTAAGGGCCTACTATTGTTGCCCGCCCGGATCGCCCTGCGGGGTGCCGCCGTCCTTCGACTCTGTCTTGGGCTGGGCGGTCTCGCCCTTCTCGTCGAGGACCTTCTCCCCTTTTTCGTCGGTGTACGTTTGGCCCGGCGTGTAGTCCTCTTTCTTGAAGCCGTTCGGAGCGGCCTTGAATTCCCCTTCTTTGCCGAAGACCGGGAGCATGAGCTGACCCTGATTATCGTAGGTCCATCCATCCGACCTCACGAAATTCTGCTCCCCGGTACGAGTGCTCCCCATGTCGCCCTCGGGAGTCTTGACCTGCTGGCCTTCAGGCGCCCCTCCTCCTCCGCCCGGGCTGCTCCCGCCTCCGCTCGAGTTGCTCCCGCCGCCTCCTCCGCTGTCCTCGCCCTTGCCTCCGCCTTCGAGGAGCTTGTCGAGTATTTTAAGGAAGGCCTGGGACGCGGTCTGCATCATGGTCTGTTCAGCCATCTTCTTGCGCTCGATCTGGTCGTAGCGCTTCTTGTCCCACTTGAGCTTGATGCCCTGCTCCATGTTCATCTTCTTCGCCATCTGGGTCAGGCTCTCCTTCTTCTCCGTGACCTGGATGTTCTTGTTGTCCTGCACCCCGACGTTGGACTGCTTGTTCGCGTCCGGCCCCGCTCCGGAGATGCCGCCGCTCGAGGTGCCGCCCGCTCCCTGGTCCGTCTTCATGGCTCCGCCGGAAGCGCTCCCGCCGCTGTTCGAAACGGAGGAGATGACCTTCTTCGGGTCGAGGTACGGCGCTCCGGACCCGCTCCCGCGGTCGAGCCCGCGGTACTCGGGCAGCGTCTTGACCGGCTTCATGTGGTCCTCGGCGTAGACGCGGGAGAGCAGGCCCCGGCTGGCCGGGGCCGCGAGCGCCAGGCCGCTCGAGGACGAGCCGCTCGACTGCGTGGAGAACCCGCTGAGCCTGCTGGCGAGTCTCGCGCTCGGCCTCGGCGGGCGAGCCCGCCTCGCGGCATGCGTCGCCCCCCTCCTCGCCGCCGAGACCGCCTCCCTCCACCCGCCCCGCTTGGGGGGCTCCGGCTCGCTCTCCGACACCGGCGAGGCCTTGGGCGCTTCTTGCTCGACTTTAAAGCCGAGGATGAGGTCGGTCGGGTCGCGTCCCGAGAGCGGGCTGACGACATCCGCGCCTCCGATGAGGCCTCCCGGGGCGATGCCGAAGACGCCGTTCTCGAAGAGGCTTCCCAGCCCGCTGAACTCGATGCCCTTGCGGTCGAATCCTTGGCTGAGCTGCGTCGCCTCCTCCTGCGAGCTCAGGAGGAGCTCCACGAGAGGGGCCACGACGAGGACGGCGAAGCCGGCCAGGATGAAGCCGAGGTCCCTGGTCTTGAAGCGGCGCAGGCGGAAGCGGAGGGCGTGGCCCATGTCCGGTTTCGCGCCGCGGAAGAGGGGGAGGCCGGAGACGGTGTCCTGGCGGGGAGTTTCGCCCCAGCACACGACGCCGGGCTTCTTCTCTTTCTTTAGAAGAGAGGGCTTGGTGGAGGTCTTCAGCGGCGGCGGTTTCTCATGAGGGCTCATATATTCAACACGCTCGGTTTCGGTACGGCTGTTCAATTCCCGTTGATCGCCGCGCCCGCGTCCGTCGTCGATTTTTCGGATGTGTCGGCGGTCGTGCTCTTCTCTTTTTCTTTCGTGGGCTTCTCCGAGGAGTCTGGAGGCGTGGCGGCGTCGTCTTGCTTCGCCTTCTCGGCCTTCTTCCTGTCTTCAGCAGCCTGCTGAGCCGCCTTCTCTGCGGTCTCCCGGTCGTTAAACGCTTTATTGATATTCGCCTCAGTGGTATCCAAATCCTTCATGGCCTGCTTGATGGCAGCCACCTCCTCAGGACTCTGGGCCTTCGCCAACGCGTCATTAAGAGCTGCTCTCTGCTCAGCAAAATCCGGCTTCTGCAAATTGCTCGCGGGGGGTGCGCTCCCGTTATTTACCGCCTCATTAAGCTTCGCGACAGATTGCTCCAGCGCCTTCCCGGCCTCTGTCGTCTTGGCAGCGATCTGGTCCAGGGTCTTTTGGTAGCCGGGGAGATACCCCTTATCCCCTGGGGTCACCTTCATATTCCCAGCCGCATCCGCCCAGGACTTGCCGTCCGCAGAGACCGCTTTCGCCGAAGCGGCGAATCCGCCTCTCTCCGCCAGAGCCTGTTGGGCTTGGGCTTGGTTCATCCCCCATTGGAACTGTTTCGCCGCCGGTGGAGGTGGGGTTGAACTTTTTAGAGCCCCGGACGGAGTCGAGCCCTCTGGCGTCGAAGGGCCCCTCGAACTCGAGGGACCGACCTTAGGCACTCCCTGGCTTGAACTCTGCCCGCCTCCGCCTCCGCCCCCGCCTCCTCCGCCTCCGCCCCCGCCTCCTCCGCCCCCGCCGCCTTCTCCTCCGCCTCCGCCCATCCCCTCGAGCACTTTATCGAGCACCTTGAGCAGCGCCTGCGACGCGGTCTGCATGGCGATCTGCTCCTTCATCTTCTTGCGCTCGATCTGGTCGTAGCGCTTCTTATCCCACTTCAGCTTGATGCCCTCCTCCATGTTCATCTTCTTGGCGAGGTAGGCCAGGCTCTCCTTCTTCTCCTTGGGCTGGATGTTCCTATTGTCCTGAGTCGACGAATTCCCCGGCATCTTGATCGAAAGGTCCGCCACCGAGCTCCCGTACTCCGCGCCCGGCCCCACGGCGCCGGCGCCCGAGGTCATAGGCTCCAGGGTCAGCGCCCCGCCCCCTCCCGCGCCGCCGGCCAAGACCTTCTTCGCGTCGAGATACGCCCCCGGCAGCCTGCCCGTGCCCTCGGTCCCGCTCCTCGTCCCGCGGTAGTCCGACGTCGAGCGCACCCGGCTCAGATGCTCCTCCGCCTGGACTCTCGGCAAAAGCCCTTTGGAGGACAGCGCGGGCAAAGACGACATCGAGGCTTTGCTCCCCGAGCCGCCCGAGAACGAGGCCAGCCCGCTGAGCTTGCCCGCCATCTTCTTGGTCGGCCTGGGCATGGGGGAACGGGTCACCGCCCTGCTCACGCCCTTCTTGGCGGCCCGGACGGCCTCCCGCCACCCGCTCGTGCTCCTCGGCGGAGGCCTGCGCTCGGGGAGGGGACTGGACGCCCGGACTTCCTCCCCGCCCTCGGACAGGATGAGGGCCGACGGATCCCGGGCCGTGAGCGGGGTGACGATGTCCGCGCCGGTGCCGGGCGTGCCGTACGACTGCCCCGAGTCGAACGGGCTTCCGGCGCCGGCGAAGGCCCCCTTACCGTCGAAACCCTGCTCCAGGGTCGCGACGTCGTTGTCCGGGGAGGAGATCATGAACTCGGCCAGAGGGGCCATGAGCAGCATGGCGAGGCCGGCCCCGACCAGGAGGAAATCCCTGGAGTAGTATCCGCGGAACTTGGAGAGGAACGTCCAGCGCTGCCGCGTCCGGACTCCGCGGAACATGGGCATGTCCTTCGGAGGCTCGGACTTCGTCGTCCCCCACACCGGCCCGGCCGAGGGGACGCTTTCAGCCCTGGATCTGGTCCCAAGTCTATGGAGCGGTCCGGTAAGAGGATTCTTCTTCGCGGTTTTCAATCCCATGGCCTGCGGCTGCCCCAAAGATAGCATGATACGCGCGCGTATATTGTCAAGGGACCCGGAAGTCATCAGCCTGTGGAGAGGACCGGACAGGGGGAACTTCTTCGAGGGTTGGACATCCATGTCGGCACCTCGCCTATATATCATAACAGGCGGGCGCGCGTTTTCAAGGGGTCCCCCCGGTTTGTTATACTGCGTTTTCCGATGGCGGACATCACGACCAAGAGCAAGTGGGCCTTCTGGACGCTCATCGCGACCGTCCTGCTGTTCTCCACCGTCCCTTCCATGGTCTTCATCGACAAAGCGCGGGAGTACTGGCGCTTCTTCACGGGCTGGACGCCGGGGACGCTCAAACAGGGCCATGTCCGGCGCATGCCGCCGCAGCGCGACCTCGGCCGGGACGGCATGGACCTGCGCTTCGTGGAGTTCCGGGTCCACGCTCCGAAAGCGAAGAAGGTGTTCCTCGCCAGCAACTTCAACCGCTGGAAGGAGGACTCCCTGCCCCTGCACCCCCGGGGCGACGGCAAGTGGGAGGTCGCGGTCCCGCTCCCGCCCGGGACCTACTACTACGCCTTCCAGGTGGACGGGGTCTGGACCCCGGACCCCGAATCCGCGGAGAAGGCGCGCCACGCGGACCATGACGTCTCCGTGAGGAAAGTCCATTGAACCTCCGGAGCCTCGGCCTGGCGTGGCTGCTCTGCGTCGCGGCTCCAGGCCCCTGCTGGCCGCTCTTCGGCCTGGGTCCGGGCAAGCGGCCCCTGCTCTGGGTGCCGGAGCAGTCCGGGATGGATTGGGACGCCTTCCGGGCGCTCCTGGCCCGATATCCGGACGCCCGATTCACCGTGGGCTTAGCGCCCGAGGGCATCCCGGAGGAGCCCCGCAAATGGCTCGCCGAGGAAGCGAAGGCGGGCCGCCTGGAAGTGGCCTTGCGGATACCCGGAGACCCCATCCTGCCGCTCATCCACCGCTACCGCGATCGGGACGTCATCGACAGGCTGGCCTTGGGACGCGCGCAATACAAACAGATCTTCGACGCGTTCCCGGCCGGCCTTGTCCCCGGAGACGGCGCCATGTCCAGCGAGGTCGTCCCCTTCCTCGAGAGGCAGGGACTGCGCTGGTGCGCGGTCGGCGGCGACGGGAGCGGATACTGGCGGAGCGCCGGAGGACTGACGGTCGTCCCGTTCCAAGCGCCGGCGTCCACGCAGCCCGCGTCCCTTCTCGGCGAGGACGCCGGGGCTCCCGTCCTTTCGGACGCCGGCGTGGAGGCCCTCGAAAAGCTCTTCGCCGAGGGGGGGACCGATCGATGGACCACGGTCGCCTCGTCCCCGTCGCAGAGCGAAGTCTCCGTGGAGGCGCCCCGGACTTGGCCGACCTGGAGCGGAGAGATCGAGGCGTGGACGAGCCTGGACGGGCAGAAACGGGCCTGGGACCTCTACGGCCGGACCGCGCAGGCTCTGCGCACCTACCAGGATTCCGGCTTGGCCAACATCAACACGCTCAACACCGCCATACAGCTCCTCTACGCGGCCCAATCCTCGCGCTATTTCACGCCGCACGGCGTGAGGACCCCCGCGGTCATGAAGGATTTCCAGGGGCGCCTGCACAGGGTCTACCGGCTGCTGCGGGTCAGCCCTCCCAAGGCGCTGGACTCCGGCTCCAAGGCAGAGGCCCGCAGACCCGGCAAGGCGGAGTCTCCCGCCGCGGATGAGGGATCCCCGGCCTCCGCTGGGATCGCCAGCGGCCGGGAGGACTCCGCCCTCTGGTTCGAGAACCCCGAGGGCTCGAGCGCGGCCCTGCCCGAGCAGCCCCCCCGCCTGCTGGCGGCCGGCGCCATCGTGCAGGACCTCTGGACCCCCGCCGGCCTGCGCGTGAGCTGGAGCGAGAAGACCGTGGACCTCGTCTTCCGGATCAAGCGCCTCGTGAACGTACTCGGCGCGCCGAACGGATTCGACTCCCTGATGCTCGATCTTTACATCGACTTGAACCATCTCCCCGGCAGAGGGTCGACGGTCCTCCTCCCCGGACGCAGCGGCTTCGTCCGCCCTATCGACGCGTGGGAGTACGTCCTCGTGGTCAACGGCTGGACCGCGGGCCTCTACCGCCCCCAGCCGGGCCACGCTCCCGCCCTGGTGGCGTCCCTCAAGGCCCGGGCCGACGCGAAGAAAGGCGAGATCGCGGTCTCCATCCCCCGGGTCAGGCTGCGCGGCAATCCCGCCCTATGGAGCTACCTCCTGCTGACCTCGGCGACGGACCGCGAGCGCGCCCAGCGCACCCCGCCCGACGGGACGAGGGTGCTGGGGCTCTTGGGCCCGCTCGACGCCCAGGAAAGGCTGCTCAAGCCCGGCGCCAGGGGCTATCGCAACTTCACCGCGGTCAGGCTGGAAGAGTAGCGGCCACTACGGATTGTATACGATCCTGCGGATGATGGTCTTGTCGTTCCCCCGCAAGTCCGAGGCTTGGAATTTCAGCACGTTCTCGCCTTTCTGGAGCTGGACATCTATGCTGAAGGTCCCGCCCTCGTCCTTCGCGACCCGCTCCCCGTTCATGAGCACCTGAAGGTCCGGGTCGGCCCGTCCCATGACGCGGTAGACGCCGCGCCCGACCTTGACCTCAGCCGCCTCGGGGCGGGTCACCTCGAAAGCGCCCTTGAACCCGAGCGTCGCCTCCTGCCGTCCGCCGACGACATAGGGCTTCGCGTCCGTGAACCTGCCTTTCTCGCCGAGGAGGTCGACGATGGCCACGCGCACCCAGTACCTGCCGTCGGGCAGGTTCGCCTTCTTCAAGTCGATGCTCTCGTACGCGTCGAACTGGCTCTCGTAGAGGATGCGGGAGAACTTCGGGTCGTTGCCCACCTGCACCGTGTACGCCGCGACCGGCACGCCGACGGATATCTCCTTGATGCTGGCGGCCAGGGCCGCGGCGTCCCCGCCCGGCGCCGGAGCGCGCCGGACGTTCACGAGCGTCTCCATCCTGCCCGTCGGGATCTCCGCGAGTTCGGCCTTCATCGCGCTCTCGATGTTCGGGATCTTCATGGGCAGCGAGGGGACCCTGTCGAGCGGGATCTCGGAGAAGAAGCCGGCCTTGACCTCGACCGACTTCGCGCCTTTCGCGTCCGAGACCTTGGCGGCCCCCCTGTAGACCTGGACCCGGGTGGAGAGGTCGTCGAGCACGCGGGCCGTGTACTTCGTGCCCTCCTGCGTGGGGACGACCTTCGCCGAGGGGGTCCAGACCCGGGCCTGTTCCGTGTGCACGGCGCCCTTATTGAGCATGATGTCGTGATCGCTCTGCTTGGGAGACTTGAGGATGGCCATGGAGTCCGGGTCGATGCTCAGGACCGGGGGAGGGTCCCCGAAGAACTTCACGCGGGCCCATGATTTCGCCAGCGTCCTCAGGCCGTCCCCGTCGTAGAGGAGCTTGCCCTGCTTGGCCGGGTCCCAGGCCGCGGACTCCTTCTTGCGCGACAGGACGCTGCGCACCACCTGCTCCAGCGTCGCCGCCTGGTACTCGGTCTTGAGGAGTCCTGTCGGGACCTTGAGCTCCATCCCGGGGAGCGCGACCGTGGGGTCCTGCGTCGGGAGCTTGTTGCACTTGAGTATCTCGTTCCACCGCTTGGGGTCCTTCAGGTACTTCTGGGAGATGCTCCAGAGCGTGTCTCCGGCGCGGACCGTGATGGGGGTGAAATCCGAGTCCGCCGCGGCCGAGAGACGCGCCGCGGCCAGGATGGACGCCAGGACCGACACCGCGAGCCTATGCATCCTCTTTTTTAGACCCCTCGGCCGGCACGACGTTCCCGGACGAGTCCTGGGCGAGCCGCTTCGGGAGCGTGAAGTAGAACCGCGCCCCCTTGCCGAGCTCCGACTCCACCCAGATCTTGCCGAGGTGGGACTCCACGAAGCGCTTGCAGATGGTCAGCCCGAGCCCCGTGCCCCCGCGCTTCTGCCCCGGGACCTGCTCGAACTTCTCGAAGATCTTGGTGAGGTGCGTGGGCGGTATGCCGGGGCCGTTGTCCTCCACGCAGACGAGGATCTCCTCCCCCTTGTCCGCGATCTTGACCCAGACCTTCCCGTCGTCCGGGGCGAACTTGATGGCGTTGCCCACCAGGTTCGAGATGACCCGCTCGATCTGGTTCGCGTCCACCGGGATGGTGAACTCCTCGGTGGACTGCAGCTCGAGCGCGATCCCGCGCCGCTGGGCCAGGGCCTCGAGGATCT
Source organism: Elusimicrobiota bacterium (assembly GCA_041650695.1). Lineage (GTDB taxonomy): Bacteria > Elusimicrobiota > Elusimicrobia > UBA1565 > UBA1565 > JBAZKS01. Next base: position 48,517 of record JBAZKS010000012.1, on the reverse strand, counting down.
CCAGGGAATGGCTCGCCAGCCCGGCCACCGAGGACTCCTTGAGGACCATCTCGAGCTTGCCCGAGGCCTCCATCTTGGCGACGTCCAGGATATTGTTGACCAGCGTCATGAGCCGGTTCGCGGACTTGAGCATGGATTCGACCATGCCCTTCTGCTGCGGGTTGAGCACCCCGACCACGCCCTTGCGCAGGAACTCCAGGAAGCCCACGATGGAGCCCAGCGGGTTGCGCAGGTCGTGCGTGATGGAATGAAGGAACTCCTCCTTCATCTTGTCGAGCTCTTTCTCGAGGGTGACGTCGTGCAGCACGGTCACCACGCCGAGCTCCGTCTTCTTGGACGGGGAGATGACCCGGCGCGCGGACACGTGGACGAACAGGCGGCGCTCGTCCGTGGAGAGGTCCACCTCCTTCACCATCTTCTCCTCGGGATGAGCCACCGCGTCGAGGATGGCCTTCTTGAGCTCGGACGGGGAGGGGAGGACCTCCTCGAGCTTCTTCCCCTCGATGGGCTCCTCCTTGCGGAGCAGCTCGAGCGCCGTACGGTTGCTCAGCTGGACGACGCCGTCCATGTCCGTCATGAGGACCCCGTCGCCGATGGAGAAGAGCATGGCCTCGCTCTTCTTCTGCTCCACGATGAGCCGGTCGACCTGCATCTCGGCGTAGCTCCGGAGCCTGGCCACCATCCGGTTGAAGGTGTCCGCGAACTCCTGGAGCTCGTCGTTCGTCCGGATGCGGATGTCCTCCGGGAACTCCCCGCGCGCGACCTGTTCGGCCCCGCGCGTGAGGCCGAGCAAGGGCGTGGTCAGGCGCTTCGCCAAGGTGAAGGCGATGGCCACGGCGGCCACGCAGATGAGCACCATGATGAACGCGGCGATGCGCCGCATGCGGGAAGCGAAGAGATAGGCCTCGTCCTTCCTCTGCTGGGTGATGACCGCGCCGGAGATCTCCGGGGTGGGAGCGTAGGCGCCGACCCGCTCGCCGTCCGCGTGCACGTCCTCGCTCGAGCCCACCGATTGCGCGGTCAAGGCGGTCTTCACGATCCCCCACTCGAGCAGGGAGCTCCTCTCCGCGGGCAAAAGCTTCTCGGGCGCGTAGATGAGCGGCACGCCCCCGTTGCCGATCAGCATGGCGAAGCCGGTCCCGCCGATGCGCGACGCGGTGATCGATTCATGCAGGCTCTTAAGGTCCACCGAGACGCGCAGATCCGACACCTCGGAGAGCGGGTAGTAGACGTCGAGCCTGGGCGTTTCCCCCTCTTTCGGAGAGATCCAGAAAGAACGCTGGCGGGAATGGGAAAAGTGGATGTAGCCCGGGTCCTGGCTGAGGTCGCCCCCCTCCAGCTTGGCCGCCCGTTTGGGGTCGTCGACCCGGACCATCTCGTTCCCGCTGGAGGAGAGGATCGAGATCGCCAGGATGTCGTCCTGGCTCTCCACGAAGGTGCGGAGCATCTCCAGCTTGGCGGCCAAGGCCAGATCCCTGCGCTGCATCGTCGACAACAAGAAACGGAACCGCGCGTCCACGTTCTTGAGATAGTTGGAGACCGACTCCGCCGTCTTCTGCGCCAGCGTGGTGTGCAGCTCCAACACCGCGTCCTGTATGCCCTGGCGGCTGATGCGCATCATCTGGACCCCCATGAGCGCCGAGGGGACCAGGGCCAGGACCGCCATGGTGATGAGGAATCGCTGGAAAAGGCCGGAAGCGAATATCTTCACGCTTTGGTAAGCATACGGCATGGGGGCCCACGTGTCAAGCAGACCTTGGTCATGGGGCCAAAGGGCCTATTTTTAGCCTAGGCCCTTTGGCCCCTGGCAACATTTGAATGGCCCCATTAAACTATCCATGGGCCCGGGCGCGTGGAGAATTCGATGGATATCCCCCGATTCGATAAGTCTTCTCAAAAGAAAGAGAAAGAGCGCCGGGGCGCCGGGGTCGCCGGCGCGGGCGGAGTCCCTGGGGCGTCCCCTGTCAGCCTCGGCGGGGCCCCCGCAGCCTCGCCGGTGGGAGCCGCGTTCTCCACGGCTGCGCCGGGAGGCGCGGCCTCCTCTTGGTCCAGCCTCATGGCCTCCGCGGCCAAGACCCTCGGCATCAGCTCGGTCGCGGCCACCAAGGGCGGCGTCGTGGCCCTCACCCTGCTGGCCGGCACGATCGCGGCCGGCATCTCGCTCATCGTCGGCGAGTCTTCCATGGGGGGCAGACCGAAGCTCGGACATCGCGTCTTCGACAAGAACACGGCCTCGCAGGAAAGCTCCGGGGCGTTCTCCCCCTCGACGGAGGACCCCTCCTCCGGCCAGGGCTCCTCGGCATTGGACTATCTCAGGCAGGCCAACACGACCCCCGCCGCCGAGGCGTCGGTGGAGGACGGGGCCGTGGCCGACAGCCCCGGCCCCGCCGCTAAGGATGCCGAGGTCAAGCAGTGGGCCGAGGCGGTCAAATCGAACCCGCAGGCCAAGAGCGAAGGAGCCAAAGCCCAAGGGCCCAAACCCGTGCTCAAGCCCGGGTCAGGCAAGATCGAACTGAAGACCTCGTCCATGCAGTCGAGCGTCCAGCTCGCCGCCATGACGGATTTCTCAGGCGGAGTCGGAAGCCAGTTCCAGGACATCTACAAGCCCAAGGCCTACGCCACGGCCAAACCGAGCTACGGACCGAACCGCCGCATCCCCATGACCGGCGGGCAGAGCGGTTCCTCCGCGTGGGACCAGGCAAAGTTCGCCGGCGGCATGAGCAGGAAAGCCGCTCGGATGGGAACGGGTCCGGGGTCCGCAGCCGCCGCCGGCCTCCCCTTCGACGGGGGGATGGCGCTCGGCCAGTCGAGCCGGGCCTCGGGCTACGGCTCGTCCCTCGGCGGCACGAACGACAAGATCGGCGCGAGCGGCGAGATGGACATCAAGAGCTTCGGCAGCGAGGAGCCCCCCAAGCCGAACGATGTCAAGGACACGAAGAACAAGACCCCCTACCAGGGGATGATCTACGCCGCCGTCGCCGCGCTCATGATGGGTCAGATACTGGTCGCGGTCGCGGGCCAGCTCGTCGGCCAGGCCCAGAAGACGCCGGGCCCCCAATCCGCGTCCCTGCTGGCCATGGCGAAGGCCACGGCGGCGGCCGCCATGGCCGCCGGCGGGACCGCCGCGGGCCTGGGCGGCGCCATCGCCGGAGAGTACGACCAGATCACGCAGGGCCTCCCCTTCATGATCGGCGGCGCGGTCATCGCGATGCAGGCCGGCATGGTGCTCATCAAGGCGGAGAAGGCCGGGCAGGACGCCAGCCAGGGCGTGGGCGACGCGGGACAGGCCGCGTCGGACACCTCGAACGGCAATCTCCAGCCCCCGCAGATCCCGAATCTGGGAGGCGGCGGGAATAACGAACCCAGCGAGCAGCCGAAGCAGAAAGAGCATGTCAAGCCCGCGGGCAGGACCTACATCGACCAGCCCACCGGCGGGAACGTCAGCCCTCCGGGCGAAGACACGCCTTCGACGACGATAGGATTGTAAGCATAGGTCCTTTGGGGAAGTTCGTCCTAGGCCCTCCAGACCTAGCACCTCCCGCCCAAAGAGGCATACTATCCCTAGTGGTAACGGGGGTAGTGCCATGAAGACCCGGTTCCTGACCCTGATTTCCGCCGCAATCCTGAGCGCGTTTCTATTGGGGACCGCCTCGGCCCGTCCCGTCCCCTCCGTGGACGACACCCGCGATGCGGAGCAGCTCCCGGACGATTACACCAAGGAGCCGAACAAGCGGGACCTCATCAGCCGGACCCTGCACTTCTCCGAGCTCATCACGGACAAGAACGTGCGCCAGGAGAACATGGTCCCCAGCATCGATTTCTTCCTCGACAAGCTCCAGGAGGAGCTGCGCAAGAACGGCAACGACGCGCCCCGCGACAACATGCTCGCCAACGCCAGCGAGGCCCGCCGCAACCTGAAGGACGGGTACATGGAACTCAAGGAGGGCATCGACAAGCTCATCGAGGCCCGGGACCTGCTCAAGGAGGTCGACGAGGAGCTGCAGCCCGTCGTGAAGATGAACGAAGAGAACATGCAGGCGGTGCGCGACGCCGTCGAGGAGATGAAGAAGGTCGTGGAAGGCCTGGAGATCGAACGCCCGGAGGCCCAGCAGGACAAGGTCGAGACCCAGGCCCTGCAGGGAGTCCAGGACCTCGCGCAGTACCTCGAGCCCCTGCCGGAGAAGATCCAGAAGGCCTCGGAGAAGGTGGGCGAGGCCAAGGGCCGGGTCGAGAGCGCCAAGCAGTACAACCAGATCGTGGAGACTTTCAAGCAGAAAGCCAAGGACCTCGACGCGGCCATATCCAAGAGCCTCGGCGACAGCCGCACGCGCAACCAGCGCAAGGACGTGGAGTCCCCCAACAGCTCGGAGAGGGTCATCGGCAACGCCAACGACAAGTTCAAAGTCGTCGTGGAGAAGGCGGAGAAGGTCGTCGAATTCATGGAGAAGCTCACCGAGCCCAAGAAGGGCGTCTTCGACAAGGCCGTGGCCGACGCCAAGAAGTCCAACGCCCTGACCCAGCAAGCCAAGGAGAAGGGCCTGGAGAACGCGCCCAAGATCGAGGGCGAGGCCCAGAAGATCAAGGGGCCGATCCAGAAGGAGTACGACGCAGCGGGCTCCGACGAGAACGCCAAGAAGGCGGCCGTGGCCAAGGCCCAGGCGTCGAAGGACAAGAGCAAGGAATCGCAGACCCAGGCCGAGGAGCCGGCCAAGAAGGCCGAGGAGCCGTTCAAGAACGCCAAAAAGGGCGCGGAGCAGGCCAAGGCGGCCATGGACAAGCTCGAGAAGGACATGCTCGGCGAAAGGCCGAAAGAGGACCTGGCCAAGCTCGACGACTACTCCGTCAACGTCCAGGCCCCGAAGAAGCCCAAGGATCCGGGCAACGTGCGCTCCGGCGTCAAGGCCCGGTCCCGGGGCATCAAGTACCCGGCCGTGCTCGACCTCGGCGCCCAGCGGGTCATCGGCGAGTACGGCGAAGGCTCGTACAGCCGATAGCCGGTCCTCTTACCACATAAGGTAGAATCATCCCGATGAAGGCAGCCCTATTGCTGCTTCTTCCCTGCCTTTGCTGGTCCGACGACGGCGATTGGAGCGAGCGCATCCGCGCGGTCAACGCGGCGGGCGACCGCTCCGGGTCATCCGACGAGGGCCTGCGCTCCGCCCTGTCGGACCCGGACTGGCAGGTGCGCTTCGCCGCCGTCCACTGGCTCGGCAGGCGGGGGGCCCAGGACGCTCTCAAGAAGCTCCTGGGCTCCGAGGCCTGCCCCCTCGTGCGCATGACGGCTTTGCACTGGCTCGCCAAGACGGGCGCCGAGCCCCAAGGGTTCGACGAGAAAGAAGAGGACCTCTCCGGCTGCGAGTCCTGGTTCTGGCCGGTCTCGAAGGAGTACGCGCACACGCGCGGCAGGAAGGCGAAGCTCGTCGTGGCCACCCCGCCGGACAGCCAGGGCTGCGTCTACGCGCGCTACAAGCGCGCGGGCAGGGCCGCGTGTCCGGAAGGGACCGTGGCCAAAGGGGTCGGGCCGGCTCCGGGCAGCGTGGACTTCCTCAAGGACACCCACCCGGCCAGCGGAGTGGCCCTGTGCTGCCCGCCCGGGCGGGACCTGGCCTCGGCCGCGGAGCAGACCCCGCTCCCGCAGGAGGCGGAGTGCCGGCTCATCCCGGACCAGTGCCCGGCCGGGTGGGTGGAGATGGAACCCGAGGACGACGGAGGGGTGTTCTCCAAGAAAGACGCGCAGCATAGACGGGACAAACGCCTGAAGGAGGGCGACCTCCCGTGGCTGCACTGCTGCCGCAAGACCGAGGCTGTCAAGCCGATGAAGCCCCAGCCGCCGGTGGAGATACGCTACTGCGAGCCGGAGCCGCAGGAGCGCATCGCCAGCCTGCCTTTCGACGAGGGGCTGCGGGAGCTGGAGCCTCCGTCCGAAGAGATCGACGACGACATGCCCGAGCGCGAGATCGCTCTTGCCGCTTCGGCCAAGCGCGAACAGGCCAGGAAGCCGAAGCCGCTCAAGACGAAGCCGAAGAAGCAGGCGCCCCTGCCCCTGGCCGGCCTGGTCAAATCCGGCGAGCACGACCCGAGCGAGACCAGCGGGGGGGTGGCTGCGCTTCTCGACGGGATGCGCAGCGCCGAGGCCCGAAAGCGCGAGCGTTCGGCCCTGGCTTTGGCCGGCATGGGACCGAGGGCCGCCTCCGCGCTGCCCGGGTTGACGTCCGTGCTCAAGGGCGACCCCAGCCCGAGGGTCCGCGCCTGCGCGGCGCTGGCCCTGGCCAGCATCACGCGCGGGAAAGACGACGCGGTCCCCTACCTCAGCGGCGCGCTCTTCGACCCGCACCCGGGGGTGCGCACGAGCGCGGCTCAATCCCTGGGCAAGATCGGGACCCCGCGGGCGGAGCAGACGTTCCTGCGCTACATGCAGGCCAAGGCGGAGACGTTCATCCGGAAGGACACGCCCTGATCGCTCACGGCAGAGGGAACTCCCCGCCCAGGAGCAGGCGCAGGGTCTCGTTCGCGGCCGTCAAACCGAAGATGCCGGTAAGCGTAGGGAGGCTCCCCAAGGCAGCCCTCTTCCGGCCCTTCCTCAATTCGTAGTGCGCGTCCGCCTCCATGCGGGAGCTCGCCTTCGTGGTCAGGTCCCTGCACGGCTCCAGGGAATAGATGCAGTGGAGCTTGTCGGAGGACGCGAGCGGTCTAAGGCGCTCCCGCACCCGGGAGGCCAGAGGGCAGGTCCTGATCTCGGAAAGCCGGCCCACGCGCACGCTCGTGGGGTCGGTCCGGAGCGCCGCGCCCATGGAGGAGACGACCTGGATGTTCCGCTCCAAGGCCGAGCGCAGCAAGCTCGCCTTGGGGCTGAGCGAGTCGATGGCGTCCACCAGCACGTCCGGAGCGCCCCCAAGGGTCTGGTCCATGCTCGCTGGCTCGATGAAGAGCCTGAGAGCCTCGGCTTGGCAGGCGGGGTGGATGTCCAGGACCCGCCGCCGCGCCTCCTCGCACTTGGGACGGCCCAGGGTGGACTCCAAAGCGTAGAGCTGGCGGTTGATGTTGCTCTCGTGGATCTCGTCGAAATCCACCAGCCGGAGCCGTCCGATCCCGGCGCGGGCCAAGGCCTCGACCGCGTAGGAACCCACCGCTCCCAGGCCCGCCACGACCACGAAAGAGCGCCGCAGGCGTTCGAGAGCCGCCGCCCCCAAGAGCAGACGGATCCTGGAGAAGCGCGGATCCGTCACCAGAGCCTCCCGAAGGCTCTGGCCGCGTTCTCCCAGACGATGCGCGCCAGCTCGGGCTCCTTCATGCCGCGCAGAACGGCCGCGCGGGAAAGGACAGCGGGGAGCTCGGACGGCTCGCCCCCGTACTTGGGGTCTGGCGCGTCGGTCTCCAGGAGCAGCCGGTCCAGAGGCGCGGCCCGCAGGGACTCCAGCACCTTCTTGCGGCGGTCCTCCAGGGTGAACCCGGCGAACGAGAAGTACGCGCCGAGCTTGGCGAGAGGCGCCAGGAGCTCCGCAGGGCCGCTGTAGGCGTGCAGGAGCATGCCCCCGGGCAATGGGCCTTCCCCGCGCAGGAGGTCCATGAGCCGTCCCCAGGCGCGCACGCAATGCACCACGATGGGCAGCCGCCTTTCGCGAGCCATGCCGAGCTGCGTCCGAAAAGCCGCTTCCTGGGCAGCCGCGTCCCCTTTTGTCGCGTCCAGGCCGGTCTCGCCGACTCCCGAAGCCCTCTTGTCCAGGAAGCCCTCCAAGACCCTGGCCCAGTCTTCCCGCGCCTCCGGGACATACCAGGGATGCAGGCCGAAGAACGGCACGACCTCGGGGTGCTCCTCGGCGAGCGCAAGGACCCGGGGCCAATCGCGCGGCTCGGTCCCGTTGCACGCCAGGCGCTTCACCCCGGCCGCCTTGGCCCGGCGGAACACGCCTTCGATGTCCCTGGACAGGAGCGGATGCTGGAGATGGACATGCGCATCCATGAGGTCGAACATGGCCGTATGGTATCATACCTGCCATGGCGCTAAGGTTGCTGGCCGCCGGCCTCCTGGGTCTAGCCCACGCAGGAGTCAGCGTGCGGACCATTTCCACCGGAGCGTACGAAGCGGCGTTCTCCTATTCCCCCCCGATCGCGTCGAGCAGCGTGTCCGTGGCGGGCTCCTTCAACGGCTGGAAGAAGGACGCGTTCTTCCTGAACGGGCCGGACAGCGCGGGCTCCTTCAGCGGGGTGCTTCCTCTCGGCTCCGGAACCTATCCCTATAAGTTCGTGGTGGATGGACAGCGTTGGACCCAGGACCCGGGCAACCCGGCCAAGGAACCGGACGGCTTCGACGGGTTCAACTCGGTCCTGAGGATCGGCGTCGAGGCCGAGACCTCGACGGCGCCCTTCCACCGGCAGGATATCGAGTACTGCGAATGGGCCCGGCGGGATGGCTTGGCCGTATTGAGGGTCCGCGGCGGCGCCGCAGGCGCAGTCGTGCTCGTCGATTCCACACCCGTCGTCATGGATGCCGTCGGTCCCTCCCTCTGGGAAGCGCTGATCCGCCCCTCCTCCCCGGTCTTCTCCTACTCCTTCATGATCGACAGCCAGCCCTATGGCCGCTTCGTCTTCGACACCTCGAACGCTCCCCGTCTCGATGTCCCGGACTGGGTCGCGGACGCGGTCTTCTACCAGATCTTCCCGGAGCGCTTCGCGAACGGGGACCCGTCGAACGACCCGCCTGGGGTCGAGGCCTGGGGAGGCGCGCCCAAGCTGGATAATTTCTTCGGCGGGGACCTGGACGGCATCCGCCAGAGCCTGTCCTACATCGAGGACCTCGGCGCCGACGCCCTCTATCTGAACCCCATCTTCGCCGCGCCCACGAACCACAAGTACGACACGGCGGACTACAAGAAGGTCGACCCGTCCTTCGGCGGGGACGCGGCCCTCGGCCGGCTCACGAGCGCGCTCAAGGACCGCGGCATGCACGTGATCCTCGACGGGGTGTTCAACCATACCGGCGACAAGTTCTGGGCGTTCCAGGACGTGGTCTCCTCGGGAGCGGCCTCTCCCTACGCGCGCTGGTACACCTTCCGCGGCTTCCCGGTGACGCAGGCTCCTGCGAACTACGAGAGCTGGTGGGGCTTCGCGCATCTGCCCAAGCTCGATACCGCGAACCCGGAGGTCCGGGACCATCTGCTCGACGTGTGCTCCTATTGGCTGAACCGCCGGACCCACGGCTGGCGCCTGGACGTGCCCAACGAGGTGCCGCACGCGTTCTGGAAAGCCTTCCGCGAGAAGGCGCGCAAGGCGAACCCCGAGGCCTACCTGGTCGGCGAGATCTGGACCGACGGGCTCCCCTGGCTCGGGGGAGACGAGTTCGACGCGGTCATGAACTACGTGTTCCGCTCCGCCGTGCTGGGCTACTTCGGCTCCGGCGATCTCGGTTTGAACGAGTTCCACGACCGTCTCCAGGAGCAGCGGCGCCGCTATCCGCGGGCCTCGCTCCCGGCGCAGTTCAACCTGCTGGGCAGCCACGATACCCAGAGACTCAGGAACGCGTTCAAGGGCGACCTCGAGAAGCTCAAGCTCGCGGTCTTCTTCCAGATGACCTATCTGGGCGCTCCCGTGATCTACTACGGCGACGAGGTCGGACTCCCGGGCGAGAAGGACCCGGACTGCCGCCGCTGCTTCCCCTGGAAGGCCGAGGAGCAGGACCGCGGCCTGTTCGAGCATTACCGCAAGCTCATCCGCATCCGGAAATCCCTGCCCGAGCTCAGACGCGGCGATTTCAAGGCCGTGCTCGTGGATCCGGCCAAGGACGTCTACGCGTTCACCCGTGACACCGTCCTCGTCGTGCTCCACCGCGGGTCCGAACCCGTGGAAGTCTCCATCGACCTGCCGGCCTTGGGCAAGGCCTCGGCGCTCGCGGACCTCTACGGCGAAGCCTCCTACCCCGTCTCAGAAGGCAAGCTGAAGGTCAAGCTCGGGCCGTTCCAGGGCATGGTGCTCAAGCCGGGGCTCTGATGCGGGCCGCGGCCCTCGTATTCCTGCTCCTGGCCTCCGCCGCGGATTTCGGCGCCAAGAACGGCGAAGAGATCTCCAACAAGCAGACCGTCCTGGCGGAGATCGACAAGGCTCTCGGCGCGGGACCTCCCTCGCTGGAGTACATCTTCGTGAGACCGCTCCCTCACTGGAAGGTGTTCGGCGACGCGGGCAGCGGGAGGAACCCCTACGGCCACGCCGTGGTCCGCTACACCCTGCCGGACAGGACTCAGAAGGTCATGAACATCGTGGGCGACCCGAAGCGGGAGATGGTGCATTTCGTGAGTCCGGCGGAGTATCTCTACGGGACCGGGATCTTCGACACCGCGTCCGAGCAGGGCGGAGTCTACAACCGCGGCATGGTCTCGGTGCGCGTGGAGAAGCTGCCTCCGGAGGCGCTCCTGGCCCTGGACCGGTACTATGCCGAGCTCCAGGCCCGCAGCCGCTCCGGGGACGCGAGGTTCTCATTGGTCCTGTCCTGGCTCAAGAACCTCTTCAAGGGCAAGCCCGAGTGGGGCAACTGCTCGGGCTGGGTGTCCAAGGGCCTGGTGTCCGCCGGCATCCTGGACCGCCCCACGTATTGGCCCAAGGAGCTCTGGGTACGGCTTTATGAGAAGTACCGCGGCCTGGACCCGGCCAACGTGCACGTGGTCTGCTACCGCCGCGTCCGGCACGCGGTACAGACCTACGGCACCCGGGCGCAGATGCACGGGCTCGTGGCCCCGCTGCGCTGGCATAAGTCCGCCAGGTGGTGGGACCTGGAGAAGCTCGGCGACGTGATCGTGGAGGTCCCGGAAGGCTCGAGGGCCGCGGTCGTGCGGAGGGGACGATGAAAGACACCAGCTGGGACAAGGTGGCGCGGTGGTACGACCGCTCCCTCACGCGAGGCTCGGACCTGCACCGCGACGTGGTCACTCCCGGAGCCCTGCGCCTGCTGGGCCCCAAGAAGGGCGAGCGCATCCTGGACGTGGGCTGCGGGCAGGGCTTTTTCTGCAACGAGCTTTCCCGCCGTGGAGCCGAGGCCACCGGGGTGGACGCGTCCAAGCGCCTCATCCAGACGGCGGCGCAGCGCTGGAAAGGCCCCCGCTTCCTGGTGGGCGACGCCGGCAAGCTCGAGGGCTCCTATGACGCCTTGGTCTGCATCCTGGCCCTGCAGAACATGGAGCCGCTCGCGGACCTGGTCCGGAGCATGTCGCGCGCGCTGAAGTCCGGCGGCCGGCTCGTCTGGGTCCTGAACCACCCCTGCTTCCGCATCCCGCGGCAGAGCGGGTGGGGTTTCGACGACAAGCGCAAACTCCAGTTCAGGCGAGTCGACCGGTACATGAGCCCCATGAAGATCCCCATCCAGATGCACCCCGGAGCCGCGCCGAGCGTGCACACATGGACGTTCCATCATCCCTTGTCCGGGTATTTCGGGGCGCTGGCGGCGTGCGGTCTGGCCGTGGACGCGCTGGAGGAGTGGGTGTCCGAGCGGAGCTCCCAGGCCGGCCCCAGGGCCGGGGCGGAGGACTCCGCGCGCTCCGAGATCCCGATGTTCCTGGCGCTGCGGGCGCGCAAGGGCTGATATGGATATCCTCATCTTCGACGACGACACCTCCTTCGCCGAGATGCTCCTGCGTGTCGCCACGGGCGAGGGGTTCACGGCCGAGAAGTACTTCGACGGCTCCCGGGCCATGGAGATCATCCGGCAGACGCGGCCGCGCATGGTCATCCTGGACATCATGATGCCCGGCTTGGACGGGCTCTCCATCTGCAAGTCCATCAAGTCCGACCCGCAGACCGCGGACGTCAAGGTGATGTTCTGCACCGCCAAGGCGTTCGAGAAAGACAGGCTGGAGGCGCTCCGCTGCAAGGCCGACTCCTTCGTGGGCAAGAGGGGCGGCATCGAGCCGGTCCGCCAGGCCTTGAAGGAGCTGCTCGGCACCAAGATCTTCACCCCCCTGCCGGACCTCACCCCGCACAAAGTCGTCACGATGCGCCTTCAGGTCCGGGGGTGCTTCGCGCAGGAAGGGTCCTCCACGGCCCCGACGGACTGCGTGACCCTGGAGTTCGGCCATCGGATGCTCATCCTGGATGCGGGCACGGGGCTCTCTTCGTTCAAGCCAGAGGCCTTGCCCAAGCAGGTCTGGCTGTTCCTGTCCCACTGCGGGGAGAGCCAGCTGGCGGGGCTGCCGGCGATCCGCTCCATCCTCGGCCCGGGCGGCTCGCTCAAGGTCGGCGGCCCGCTGGACACGAGCCAGTCGCTGGGGGCCGTGCTCGCCAAGCGCCTGGGCCCTGAAGCCGTCCCCGGGATGGAGGCCTTCAAGCTCACGGAAGGGACCTTCCTCCCCTGGAAGGACATCTGCGTGCGCGCGCTTTGGGCGCACCATCCCGGCGCCACGCTCGCCTACCGGGTGGAATGCGGAGGCAAGAGCATCGTCTACTGCCCGGTCAACGAGATCGAGCAGGCCGTGGAGAAGAGCCTCCCGTCGGACTTCAACAGGAAGCTCGGCCACTTCGTCCGCGCCGCGGACCTGTTGATCCACGACTCGCGCTACATGGATGAGGAGTTCCACATGCGGACGGGGCAGGGGCACAGCTGCCCCTCCCTCGTCATCAACATGGCGGCCGAATACGGCGTCAGGAAGGTCCTTCTCTTCCACCTGGACCCGAGCAGCTCCGATGCCAAGCGCGCGGACTCCCTGAAGGGCCTTCTGGCCCGGATGTCCAAGTCCGCATGCTGGGTCCCGCTCAGCTTCGCCAGGCCCGGGCTGAGCGTCGAGGTCTAGCGCGCGCGCCGACACAATCCCCATATCCGCGCGGTGCCAGGCCGCATCCCATGGCCCGGATGGGCCATGGGACTGGGCATCCTCAGGATGTGAGTTGAGGCCCGGTCCGCGGCCTAAAACCGGGCGCCGAGGCTGAACCTCTGAGCGTTGCCGAGCTCGCCGAAAGGCGTGAAGGTGTAGTCCGCCCTGTAGTTGCCGAGCTTGAGCCTGTCGGTTTCGGGAAGACCGGGCAGGTGTTCAGCGTCGCGCTTCGTCCCAGAAGGCACGGAGCCCGGCGAACGCCGCGTCCATGTCGCCGGGGAGTCCGCAGCCTGCGGCCAAGTCCCGGTAGGGAGCCTCCCAGTTCTTCGGAGGAGGTTCGAGCGCGGCGGGAATGGGATGAATCTTGCGCCGGTCGAAGACCGCGCGCAGGGCCTTCTTCGTCAGGCCCTTGTCCAGCCCGGCCGAGCGCAGGAGGAGCGCCATGTCCACGAGGTCGCGGACCCTGGAGTTCGGTCTCGCGCGAGGCAGGGTGTAGGCGTGGAGCTTCTCGGCGAGCTGCTGTTCTGCCGAGAGCGTCGGGAACCGGCCCCTTGGAATATCGGCGAAGTCCAGCCAGTCCCGGCCCTCCGTCAGGCCCAGCGGCTCCAGTACCGGGTCCCCCATGGCCACGTCGATATGGAACCGGACGGAAATCCGCGCGTCCATGCGCGCCTCAACGGGGAAGCGCGCGCCTCCGTAGGGAGCCGCGTCCAGGTCCATCATGCGCCTGCCGATGATGAACATAAAGTGGTCGGCGAGGTCGCGGTCGGCGGCGTCCTGGAGCGCGGCGCGGATGCGTTCATCCGTAGACTTCCCCGCCGTCCCGGCGGGAGGTCTCTTCAGGACAAGGTCGATGTCCTTGGTCGCGCGGGCTTCCTTGAGCCTCAGTTCCATGGCGTAGCCGCCCTTGAGCACCCACGGCGCGGCCGGGTCCGCGAAGAGCCTGGCCAGGAACCTGTCGAAAGCGACCTGCCTGCGCAGGCGCTGGATGTCCAGACCCTCGCGCTGCGACACCCTCTTGAGCCGGTCCTCCAGGGCCCGCCGGAAGGCGGTCGCCGTGGCGTATCGCTGGCGCGCGGTCAAGACCCGGCCTCGCTGATGAGTTTCTCCAGCCGTCGCCTGGTCTCGGCTGGAAGGTGGACCGCCCGCCGGACCGCCGAGAGCCTCAGAAGCCCCCGGTCCACGGCCTCCCGGACCGCCTGCCGGAGCAGGTCGGGCGGGAACCGGCCCTCCTGCGCCAGGTCCGCCAGGGTCCGCAGCGGGGTCGTGACCCGGTAGCCCTGCCTGGACTCGATGTCCGCCTTGTCGAGGTTGCCGCGATGAAGGACGAGACCGTTCGGGGCCGGGGCCGAGCGCCGGAACCCGGGAGGGACCGTCATATGGAGCTTATGCGGCATGGCATCCGAAAGTTCGCAGATGCTCAGAGCCGTCTCGTGCGAGAACGCGCCTTGGGCCACGCCCTTGCGGTTCATGGACCAAAGCGACCCGGCCACGAGGTCCGGCCGGTCCGCAGGAGGGAATAGGGCCAGGCGGTAGATTCCCCGTCCCTCGCGCACCCAATTGCCCGCCTGGACATGGTAGGGATGATTGCGCGGGTCGATGCCCGCCAGGGCCGCCTGCCTGGCGGTGAAGTAGCCCTGCTGGGCCTCGGCCGTCCTGTAGAGGCGCTCGTAGGGCCTGCAGTCGAGGGTTTTCCTAGCCATGTACAAAACTCATAATTTCTATGAGTATTATGCAGGAGGCACGGACGCAAGTCAAGTGCCTGGCGGCCGCCTGACCAGGGGCCGGTTCCCCTCGCCCCGGGCTCCGGGGCCCTGGCGTTGACGCCGAACGCGTACGCTCCCGCGTAGAACGGGTGGATCAGCATCCGTCGGAGGTTGTCGTAGGACGCCGGCCTCCATGTCGTCTCCCAGCCCGCCGGCCCGTGCCTTTTCACCGGGATCTCGACCCCCTCCTGCCGCAGCCAAACGACGGTCTGCCGGACGCTCTCGAACCCCCGGCGGCAGGCCGCGCCGGAGGCCGACAGCCCGAGGTCCTGGTCCACGATCTCGACGCGCGCGAACCCCATGCCGCGAGCCTTCTCGGCGAGGGCGTACTGCATGCGGCGGCTCTCCAGGTTGTTGCGGACCTGCATCGGCGTCGAATGGATGCGATAGGGTAGCATCCATGCGGCGCGCCCCGCATTTTCGTAGAAGGGAGTCGCGCGAGCCGGGCAATCGATAGGCTGGGGTCGGGGGGGATGGAGAACACATTTTAGGTGCTATCGGGTATAATATGTCGACTTACATTGACAAACCGGCTGCATCGGGTATAATATTATTCAAAATATACCCGCTAGTGCCTAAAGATACGGAGTACAGACATGAAAAAGAACCCCATCGCCGGCTTCGTCCGGGAAAAGCGCCGTGAAGCCAAGCTGACCCAAGCCGAGCTGGCCTCGAAGGCCGGCGTCGGATTGCGCTTCATCCGGGATGTCGAGCAAGGCAAGGCTTCGCTGCGCACCGACACCGTCAACAAGCTGCTGTTCCTCTTCGGCAAGCGCTTGGGCCCGGTGGACCTGCCCCGCGAGTAAGGCATGGCCCGGGAGCAACGCGCCGCCGTCTTCTGCAAAGGCAGGAGGGCCGGCCTGCTGACGAAGAAAGACACCGGCTACGAGTTCAGCTACGACGCCGGATACTTGGCCGCTCCCGAGGCGGCGCCGATCAGCCTGGCCATGCCGCTGCGCCCGGAGAAATACGAGTCAGGGGCTTTGTTCCCGTTTTTCGACGGCCTGCTGCCCGAGGGCTGGCTCCTCGACCTCACGTGCGCCGCGGCCAAGATCGACAAGGACGACAAGTTCCGCCTCCTGCTCCACACGGGGCAAGACCCGGTCGGAGCCGTCAGCGTCCGCCCCCTGGAGGACGACCCGCATGGCTAGCTGCCTTTGCTGCACGGGGCCGCTCACGGCGGAGGAGGGGCGCTACCACCGCCGCTGCCTTAAGGAACTCTTCGGCTCGGCGCGCATCCCCGCCATCCCCTTCAGCCCGGCCGACCTGCCGGCCGAAGTCCTCAAGACCGGGGCGCGCATGTCGATCTCGGGCGTGCAGATCAAGGCCTCGGTCCGGCTCGATGCCGGGAAGACCCGGTTCGAAGTGGTCGCGGCCGGCGGGACCCACATCCTCAAGCCGGAGCCCCAGCAGTTCCCGGCCCTTCCGCAGAACGAGAACCTCTGCATGAGCATGGCCGCCGATCTGGGGCTGCCGGTGCCGCCGCACGGGCTCTTCCCCATGGCCGACGGAGCGCTGTGCTACGTCGTCGCCAGGTTCGACCGGTCCGGCGGGGAGAAGCTCCACAACGAGACGATGTTCCAGCTCCTGCAGGCGGCCGAGAAATACGAGGGCTCGCTGGAGCGGGTCGGCGGGGCGATCCGCGCCCACGCGGCGAACGTCGGTCTCGACTCGATAGACTTCTTCGAGCGCGTGCTCTTCTGTTTTCTGACCGGGAACGGCGACATGCATCTGAAGAACTGGGCCCTGCTCGTCCGCGGCAGGGAAGCCGCGCTCGCGCCCTGCTACGATCTGGTCTGTTCGAGAGTCTATCTCCCTCGGGAGACCGAGTCGGCGCTGACGCTCCGCGGCAAAAACGACGAACTCGGCCGGCCGGACTTCGAGGCCCTGGCCGAAGACCTGCGGATCGACGCGAAGGCCTCGGGCGACGTCTTCGAGAAGTTCCGCCGCGCCCGGGAGCGATTAAGGCAGAGGGTCGACAGATCGGGGCTTCCGGTCCGTCTGAAGCGCGGCTTCGACGACGTCATCAAGACGCGCTACAAAAGGTTGTACGGAGACTAGGAAGGCTTCTCAGCCGAGATCTTGGGGACCAAGTAGAGCGCCCCGGTGTCGTCCGTGGACACGTGGAACTCACCGGCGCGGATCATCTCCAGCAGGCGCTCGTTCAAGGGCACGCTGCGGAACTCTCCGAGCGTGAAATCGAATATCTGCGCCTCGGCCAGGCGCCCCGAGGTCAGCGTCTCTTCCACGCCGCGGCCCGCGCTCTCCGGATCGAGCGCCGCGCTGTCATGGAACACGGAAGCGCGCTCCTCGGCCGCCTTCTTCTGCGCCTTCTCCTGCTTGGCCTTGCGCGACTTCATGTAAGACTTGACCAGCTGGACCACGATGCTGATGCCGATCTGGACCGCGATCCAGGCGGGCCAGGACAGGCCGGACAGGAAGCCCAGAGGATTAAGGGAGGCGAGGCTGCTGAAATCGAAGCCCAAGGCGAAGGCCCCGCCGATGATGGCCGCGGCTCCGGCCGCGATGCCGGCGGCCTTGGCCGGAAGCGGGATGCCCTTCTTCTTCGGCTCCGCCTGGAAAGCGCCTGCCGGCAGCAGGCCCATGGCCCGGGAAGGCTGGGGAGTCAGCGAGTCCGCGGAAACGGCCGCAGCCGCCCCGGAGGTCGGAGCCTCGCCTCTTAAGGCCGAGAAGCTCTTGGCTCCCCACTCCTTGGAGGAAGCCGGGGACTCCATGGCTTGGCTGGGAGGGGTCAGGAACCGGGTCTCAGGAGCCTTCTCCTGCACCAGGATGTTGTACAAGCCCCGCGGAGCAGCCTCGGCCTTCCGGGCCCGCTCCACCATGGCCTGGCTGATGCGTCCCACGGGCCTGGCCGCGTCCGCGGCCAGGACCTGGGACGGAGCCGCGCTCCTGACCGCGGGAGTCAATGCCGCGACCGAAGGGAGCGTGGTCTTAAGAGAAGGGTTGATGTTGGACGAAAGCGGGCTCCCCAAGGGAGAAGCGAGCGCCCCGGCTCCCAGGATCCCGGCGCCCGCGATCCCGCCCGGGACAGGAGCCACGCCCACCTGGGTGTTCACGACCTCGGTGGCGACGGCCTCGAACGCCGGCAGATTAAGAGCCAAAACCAGGATGCAGGACAACGCCTTCTTCACGCTTATAGGATAGCGGGGACACGGACTGCGCGGCTGAGCAAAAGGGTCTGCACGAAGGCGGAAAACGGCCCAAGCCGCCGTGGGACTTTTGGCCTAATTGCCGCTGATGCGGCTGGTCTCCACCGCGCGGATGAGCTGGCTCACGGCCGAGGGGGTGCGGTTGAACATGCGGCTGATCTCCGTCACGCCCAGGCGCGCCTCCTTCCACATCCGGTAGATGGCCTCTTTGCGCACCGTCGCGATCTGGCGCCACTGGATGCGGCCGAAGAGCTGCTCCGTGTCCACCCCGTGCTTGGCCGTGATCTCCTTGAGGATGGCCTCGGCCGTCGGGCGCGGCACCACCGAGTCCATGGCCGCGGCCTTGCCGCAGAGCTTGCGCACCTGGGCCGCGAAGGAGTCCGAGCCCATGAAGATGCCGCGGACCTCCGGAGCCTGGAGGTCGCCGTCCTTGGCCCGCTCCTTGATGAAGTGCAGATAGCGCACGGACTGCTTGAACCGGTTCTCCCCCAGGCCCTTGAGCACGGGCGCGGAATCCACCAGGGGCTCGCGCGTCTCCGCTTCCACGTAGGCCGGACAGGAGGACCACGGGTAGCGCCACGCCTTCTCCTTCATGCCCTCGCGCATGGGCGCGAGGTGGATGTGGCGGGTCAGCTCCAGCAGGCAGGCGTCCTTGTCCACGACCACGGCGCGGTAGCGCCCCTGGAACACGTGGCCGCTCGTGCCGTGCCTCTGGTTGAAGTACTTGGTGTAGGCGGTGTTGAACCCCTGCATGACCTTCGAGAGGTTGGGACGCAGGGTCTCCAGGAAGAGGTGGACGTAGTTCGGAAGCAGGCAATAGGCGTACACCCTGAGTCCGTGCCTGTCCTTGTATGCCTTCAGGAGCGTCAGGAAGTACCTGCGGTCCTGATTGCTCAGGAAGATGTCCTGCCGGTTGTTCCCCTGAAGGATGATATGATAGCAAGCCCCTGCGAACTGTATCCTATTCGGGCGTCCCATTCGGTCTCCTCGAAAGCCTGGCACCTATCATACGAAAAAGCCCGCCGAACTTGCTGAGCCCACCGGGAACCGCCTTCCCGCCAATAGGCCCGATGGCCTACGGGACCTAGGACCCGGGTTGTGGCTCAACGCGCCTCGCCGATTCGAGACCGTCCCAACCATCACGCAGAAGATCCGCCGTCCCCTGCGCGGCGCCGATGAGGCGCCCCCAATGAACGCCGGTCAGGAACCGATGGATGGACTGCAGGCTAGCGAAGATCCCTTCGGCGTCGCGTGCCGTGGTGATCCCCACCACGCGGCCCAGCATGTCCAGCAGCGGCCCTCCCGAGTGCCCGGGGGACGGGCTCCGGTCCGTGTTGATCGCGAGGCCGCCCCTGTAATGCGTCATCCCCGTCACGGTCGCCGCATGGGGAGTGATCCCCCTCTCGGCGGGGGACTTCCCGACCCAGATGACACGGTCTCCTTCTCTTAGGATCCCGTCCTGCCCGGCCACGGGCCGGGACGGCAGCCGCCGGTCGCTCCAGAAGCTCACCAAGCCCAGATCCATCCCCGGTCCATTCGACCAATGGCTTACGACCTTCGCCTTGAACGTCCGCGTCTGCCCGTCCACGTCCAGGCTGACGGCTATCCACTTCTGCTGCTTCACCACGTGAGCGGCCGTCATGACGATGTTGAGGTACCGGTCCGTGCCGGTGCCCGGATCCCCGGCCAGCTCGCTGTGGATGACGACCCCTGAGCCCGTCCAGAGGGGTGCGGGCGGATGCGCCATGGGCTGGGTCCGCGGGACGCGGGGCTCGGCTTTCCAGTGGTGTGCGGACAGGGCCGCCACTCCATGCCCGGGATCCCCCAGCCCGGCGGCTTGGACGTCGCCGAGCATGAAATCCTCGATGGCCTGGCCTGAGGCGTACGCGTCAGACACGTCCATCCGGCTGATCGCGGCGACGGGCGCCGCGACGGCTTTGCCCTGCTCGAGAAACCCCTTCAATGGAGCGTCGAGCGCCGGAACGCCGTCCTGAGGGACTGGGGTGGCGGGAGCGGGAACGGCATCCAGGCCCTTCACGGGTCCGGCCGCCGTCACCGCGGCAGGAGCGGCGGAGTCCGCCGGTACGGGCCGCAGCGCCGGAACGGCCTGGGTCCAAAGCTTGGGCGCCACGCCCTGCAGGCCCGGCGTCACGGGTAAATAGAGGTTCGCGCCGAGGATGGCCGCAGCCGGGCACGGGACTGGCACCGGAGCTGTCGGCGCCGCGGCCGAAACGGCCACGGCGGCTGATGCGGCTCTCATCACGGGGCCGAAGCCCGAGAGGGCCAGGGACAAGGACAATGAGAAAGAGAGCGTTTTCCTCATGGCCATAGGATGCTGGGAACAGGATACCGCGCTCAGGTGTTCGACGCACGGGGTGGACGACCCACGCGCGCCCGGGGCGCGAGTCCCACGGGCTGTCCCAGGGGGTGCGCCGGAAATAAGTAGGTGGTCGGCGTCCCTCATTGAGCGCCGTTGACCACAGCACCGCCACCCAGTTGCGCCGGGCCCTCTGAGGGCCCGGCGCTTGAGGAACGGCGATTACTTTCCTTTGCGGAAGGACCCTTAGGATGCCGTCGGCAAGCCGACGGCGTTTATCTTCGTGGCCGTTGCCGTTCGAACCTCCGGCCGGCGGAGCCGGACGGAGGCCGAGCGGCCCCCACGGGGGCGCTCGTTCCGTCGGGGGTCAGCTTCCGCCTTTCAAACCGAGGGGACCATCGACTCCGACGAACTTATCCCCAATACTTTCGGACCGGAAGTCCTGGGGATAACTGCTCGTTCGGATTGCCTGTCCGCGCATTCCTACAACGATTAGGCGCACCCGGCTGACGTCCCTCTCCAACGCGCCCTCCTCAATAAGCTAGACTAGGCGGCGGAGTCGCCTTGTCCTGAGCGGATATGGGGATTGTGTCAGCGAAGGGCTAGGCCCCGAAGCGAGGTCTCTCCATGTCCAACCAACCCGTCGTCAAGCAGGACCCGGACGCGATCACTCCCCGCGCCGCGGACTACAGCCAGTGGTATCTCGACATCGTCAAGAAGGCGCAGCTCGCCGAGCACACTCCCGTGCGCGGCTGCATGTGCATCCGGCCGCACGGCTACGCCATCTGGGAGAAGATGCAGCGCGAGCTCGACGAGCGGTTCAAGGCCACGGGCCACCAGAACGCCTATTTCCCCCTCTTCATCCCCCTCTCGCTCTTGACGCGCGAGGAGAAGCACGCCTCGGGCTTCGCCAAGGAGTGCGCGGTGGTCACGCACCATCGTCTGAAGTCCATCAACGGCAAGGTCGGCGTGGACCCGGAGTCCGAACTCGAGGAGCCCCTCGTCATACGGCCCACGAGCGAGACCATCATCTGGGCGCAGTTCAAAAACTGGATCCAGAGCTATCGCGACCTGCCCATCCTCATCAACCAGTGGGCCAACATCGTCCGCTGGGAGATGCGGACCCGGGTGTTCCTCCGCACCGCCGAGTTCCTCTGGCAGGAGGGACACACCGCGCACTCTACCGAGAAGGAGGCCCTGGAGGAGACCTGGCGCATGCTCGGGGTCTACGCCGAGTTCGCCGAGAACGTGCTGGCCGTGCCGGTGCTCCGGGGGCGCAAGACCCCGGGCGAGCGCTTCGCCGGAGCGGTCGAGACGCTCTGCATCGAGGGGATGATGCAGGACGGCAAGGCCCTGCAGATGGGCACGAGTCATTACCTGGGACAGAACTTCGCCAAAGCGGCGGACGTGCAGTTCCTCAACAAGGAAGGCAGGCTCGAGTACGTCTACGCGTCGAGCTGGGGGGTCTCCACCCGCCTGGTCGGAGCCCTCATCATGGCGCACAGCGACGACAACGGCCTCATCGTCCCCCCCAAGCTCGCCCCCATCCATGCGGCCGTGGTCCCCATCTTCAAGACGGACGCGGAGAAGACTCGGGTGCTCGAGGAAGCCGCGAAAGTGCGCGACGAGCTCAAGTCCAAAGGGCTCTCGGTCAAGCTCGACGACCGCGAAGGCCTCACTCCCGGGGCCAAGTACTATGAGTGGGAGGCCAAGGGCGTGCCGATCCGCGTCGAAGTCGGCCCCAAGGACCTGGAAAAAGGCTCTCTGTGCCTCGTGCGCCGGTTCCTCGCCGACGCGGATAAGCTGACGGACGTCGAGAGACGCAAGAAGGCCAAATCCTTCCTGCCGCGGGCCGAGGCCCTGGCCTCCGTCCCCAAGATACTCGACGAGATGCAGAAGCAGCTCCTGGAACGCGCGCGCGCGTTCCGCGCAAGCCGCAGCAAGGTCATCGACTCCATCGAGGACTACGAGGCGTTCTTCAAGTCCGAGGAGCCCGGGTTCGCCTGGGTGCACTGGGCCGGGGACGCGGGGCACGAGGACCAGATGGCGCGGCGCTTCGAGACCTCCATCCGCTGCATCCCCCTGCCGGAGGATGTCCCGGAGCAGGCGCGCGGGAAGGGGAAATGCATCCTCACGGGACAGCCCTCCGAGCAGCGCGTGGTCATGGCGCGCGCCTACTAGCATGGACCTGCCCCGTGTCGAGAGAGCGGCCCTGAGGTCCTCCCGCTTCGACGCGATCTACGCGCCGGAAGAGAGGATCCCGGTCATCGTAGTCGAGAACTTCCCGGCCCTGGGCCGGCTGACCGCGATGCGCTTCCTGGAATGGGTGCAGGAGAATCCCGACGGGGTGGTCTCCCTGCCCACGGGGAAGACCCCGGAGCACTTCATCGCGTGGGTGCAGCGCTGTCTTTCGACCTGGAAGACCCGCGGGACGCGCCGGATACTCTCGCGCAACGGCGTCGATCCCGCCAAGCGCCCCGACCTGCGCGGCCTGCATTTCGTCCAGATCGACGAGTTCTACCCCATCGAGCCCTCGCAGAAGAACAGCTTCCTCTCCTATGTCGAGCGCTTCTATATCCGAGGCTTCGGGATGGACCCGGGCAAAGCCATGCTCATCGACGGCTCCCGAATCGCTTTGCGCCGGGGCGAACGGCTCGGGGACGTCTGGCCGGGCATGGCCGTGGATCTGTCCCTGCGCGGACGCAAGGCCCGCACCCGGCTCGAGGCCCGGCAGAAGTCCGTTTTGGCCGGGGTCGACGAGTGGTGCCGGGGCTACGAGGAGCGCATCCGGGCCCTGGGCGGCATCGGCTTCTTCCTCGGCGGCATCGGTCCGGACGGCCACATCGCGTTCAACGTGAGGGGATCGAGCCATTCCTCGCTCACGCGCCTATGCGGCACCAACTATGAGACCCAGGCCGCGGCAGCCGGGGACCTGGGCGGCATCGAGGTGGCCAAGACCCGAGCCGTCATCACCCTGGGGCTTCAGACCATCACCTCCAATCCTGATTGCGTCGCCATCATCATGGCGGCCGGCGCAGCCAAGGCCCGGGTCGTGGCGGACGCGGTGCAGCGGGCTCCGCAGCCCCGCTATCCCGCCACAGCCCTTCACAAGCTTCCCCTGGGCCGCCTCTACGTCACGGAAGGAGCCTCCGGCCTCCTCGAGGCCAGGCGGCTCGCGGCGCTCCGGCGGCATCGGGCCATGCCTCGGGGCGAGGCCGAACGCATCGCGGTGGACATCTCGGTCCGGCTGGGCAAGCCGTTGGACCGGCTGACGCGACAGGACTTCAGAAGGGATGATTTCGGGCGGCTCCTGACGAACGGCCCAAAAACCGCTCTCAGGGCCAGGGCGCATCTGGCCGCGGCCTTGGAGCGCGGCTGCCGGCCGCTGTCGGGCACCAACTTCCTCCACACCGAGCCCCATCACGACGACCTCATGCTGGGCTGCCTGCCCGCCATGGCCATGAATTTCAAGGAGCCCTCGAACCAGCACACGTTCGCCACCCTGACGAGCGGCTTCACGGCCGTGACAAACAGCCTCATGCGGCGCAGACTCGGATCCCTGCTGGAGCTGCTGCGGCGCAAGGACTTCCGGGACGAGCTGGGCAAGGTCTCCCGGGACGACGAGGTGAAGCTCTTTCTCAACGGCCGCAAGGAGCGCGGCGAGGGGCTCCGGCTGGCGCGCGACCTGCGCGAGAGTTCAGGAAAGAACCTGCCGAAAGAGATCCGAAAATGGCTCCGGTACCTGTCGCAGGCCTACCCCGGCCAGAAGGACGTCCCCGTGATGCAGCAGCTCAAAGGCAGGTGCCGGGAATGGGAGGCGGACTGCCTGTGGGGAAGCCTGGGCTTCTATTCGCCGAACATCCGTCACCTGCGCTTGGGGTTCTACACCGGCGACCTGTTCACGCAGGAGCCCACCCAGGGCCGGGACGTGCCGCCCATCGCCAGGCTGCTCAAGGAATCGAATCCCGATATCGTCGCGGTGGCTTTCGACCCCGAGGCCAGCGGTCCGGACACGCACTATAAAGTGATGCAGGCGATCAACGCCGCGCTGCGCGGCTGGTCGAAAAAGACGCGGGTCTGGGGCTATCGGAACGTCTGGTTCCGGTTCCATCCGTCCGAGGCGGAGCTCATCGTGCCGGTGGACAAGGGTTGCCTGGATTCCATGGAGCGCTCCTTCCTCGACATGTACGCCAGCCAGCGCGAGGCCTCCTTCCCGAGCCATGAGTACGACGGCCCGTTCTGCCGGCTCGCGCGGAATATCCAGGAAGAGCAGCTGCGCATGGTCCGGTCTTGTCTAGGAGCGGGATTCTTCAAGAAACACCCCGAGCCCGCCATACGGCGGGCCCAGGGACTCGTGTTCATGAGGGAGATGACCTCCTCCGAGTTCGCCAGACACAGCCGCGCGCTTCAGAAGGCGATGGAGTCTTAGTCGCCTATAGGCGCGCAGCTCATCCCGCTGCTCGTACACCTGGGACCATACCCGTCCGCGCAGCTCACGTGCACGTTCTCGCACGAGAGACCGCAGACCCACTTCCCGTGATCGCATAAGGCCGTTTTCCCGTCCGTGCAGCTCGGCTTCGTGGAGCTGTCGCAGCGCGGGCCGTGGGGCCCTGGCCCGGGCTGCGGGTCATCGTCTTCCTGCGGGCAACCGGCGAAGAGCAGCGCCGCGAGCGACACGAACAGTATCTGGAGCTTCATGACCCACCTCCCACATCCTAGGACAAGGATGCCCGGACCATGGGCAGCGCTCCACCTAAGAATCGGAAAAGAAGATCCTGCTGGATTTTAAAGGCTTTTATTCTGCCGGCGCAGGGGCCTTCACAGGACCTTGACCGCCGCTCAGCCCCTCTTCGCGATAGCCCGGAGCCCGCCAGGCATTGACGAATTTCAATCTTTGTGTCATACTATATGATATGAAGTATGACATGCTCCTCGCCCGCTCCGATTCCGGCGGCTGGCTTCTCCTGGACCCGGCCGGGGGGAAGCCCCGAGAGGTGTGCACGGTCAAGGAAGCATGCCGCAGCCTTTCCCTGAGCCGCCGGCAAGTGTACCGCCTTCTTTCCACCGGTGTCCTGGCGTCCCACGGGAAGGCTTTCGGCGAATGGCTGCTCGACAGCGCCGGAGTCGAGAGGCTCTCCCGCGCGCCCTCCGCTGCGCAGCCGATCCCGGCGCGGCTGGCTCCCCTGTTCCCCGAGTACGAGGTCTCGAAGCTCAACGCGGGCAGGGACAGGACCGTCGTCATATCGCGGGTCCTGGACCGGGGCCGGCTGGAGGATATCCGCTGGCTTCTTCGGCGTCTATCCAAGGGAGACGTTTCCAAGTTCATAGAGCAGGACGGTTCCCGGCTCCTGTCGCGGCGCTCGCTGAGGCTGTGGTCCCTGGTGTTCGAAGTCGTCCCAAAGGCGCTCCCGAAATGGAGGAGGGCGGACCCATGGCGCGAGGCGGGACTGTGAACTGGCACGCGGAGGTCCTGAACCCGGCAGCGAAGAGAGCCGCCGTGCGCCTAGTCCCGGCGGTCTCCGGGTTCTACCTGGCCGGTGGGACCGGGCTCGCCCTTCGCCTCGGCCACCGGGTCTCCCTCGACCTGGACTTCTTCTCGGAGCAGAATCCCCTGAAGGACTCCGACCGAGGACTCCTGCTGGAAGCCATACGCGCCGGAGGAAAGGTCGAGGTCGAGCAAAACAAGGACGGCTCGCTCCATCTGCTGGTCGAAGGCGCTCATATCAGCTTCATCCGGTATCCCTACCCTCTCCTTGGGACCTGCGACAAGTGGGGCGATATCCCCGTCGCTCCGGTGGAGGACATCGCCGCCATGAAGGTATCGGCTATCATCGGCCGGGGCTCCAGGAAGGATTTCGTGGACCTTTACGAGATCTGCTCCAGGACCGGCCTGGAGGCGGTCCTGCGGCCTGTTCCCAGGAAGTTCTCCGGCCACCGGGACATGCTCCTGGAGGCCTCGCGCGCCCTGGTATACTTCGAGGACGCGGAGAAGGAGCCCATGCCGCGGCTGCTCAAGAGGATATCCTGGGAGCGCGTCAGAGCCTATTTCGAGAAGGAAGTCCCAAGGCTCGTCAACAGGCTGTTGGATTGACTCGGGCGCCGCGCCAGCCCCTCCTCGCAATATCCCCTTGCCAGCCAACCGCACCCCGTGCAGACGCGGCGGAGCTCTTCTACGCTGACGCACTTGAGGACACGCTTCCTCAAGGCCGTCGCTCCCAGGCGCGAGCGCGTCTTGAGCCTCAATAACCCGAGCACGGCCCGGTCGCGGGCGCGGACCGCGGCGTCCGAACCATTGGAACAGCCCTTGCCCTTCAGATGCGGGCACGCGGCGCAGACATCATCCGGGCCGAGGACCAGCTCGAAGGACGCTCTCCCGCGGGAGAAGAAGAGCCCGGCCAGCCGCGTCATGTTGTCCACGAACGCCGGGCTGTAGCCCAGCCCGCGGAAGCCGAAGAAGCACAGGAGGTGATGCGGCCTCAACCGGACCCGCATCTATCTTCCCAGGAATACCGTGATGCCCTTGCGCACCATCATGACCGCGATGGCCGCCAGGACGAGGTTGGCGACCTTGGAGAAGGTACGCGTCCCCGCCTTGCCCATCAGGCGAAGGAAGGTCTTGGCCATGCGCAGGACGATGCCCGCCGCCAGGATATTGGCGGTGCTCGCCAGCACGGCCATGGGCTTGCCGTACTCGGTCGCGCACAGCAGCATGGTGGCCAACGCGGCCGGCCCGGCGATGAGCGGCACTCCGAGCGGCACCGCCCCCAAGGTCTCGGGGTCGAGGCGCGCGTTCGATTTCTCCCCCACGATGTCGTTCATGGCGATGACGAAGAGGAGCATCCCTCCGGCCACCATGAAATCCGCGAAGGTGATGCCGAGGAGCTTGAAGACCGCCTCGCCGATGAAGAGGAAGGCCAAGGCCACGGCCAGGGCCGTGACCACGGACTGGATCAGGATGCGGCCGACCTTCCCCTCGTCGATGCCTTCGATCATCCCCAGGTAGATGGGCATGGTCCCGACGACATCGACAGCGACGAAGATCGGGACGAAGCACAGCCAGAACTCGCGCATGGCGCGGATAGGATACCAAATGCTAGCTTCCCTTCATGATCGATATCCGACCCAAGTTCAAGCCTGTTTTGGATCCGGATTTCATGCCGGCGGCCTTGTGGAACAAGGCTTACCGCGCCGAGGCCGAGAAGACCTTGGAGATCGCCGTCGAAAGGAGCGGCGGGGCCGTTGCGGTGCACGAGACCCGCATCCTGCCGCACGAGGGTCCGGCCATCCCCGTAAACGAGCTCCATGTCGAGCGCCTCATCAAGTTCCTCCTCTGGCAGAAAGGCGGGTTCCATATCACCGTCTCGGGAGAGCCGGCCTTGGCCGAACACGTCCGAAGGATCTACTCCCCGGAGGGACGACGCTCCTTCGACCACGCCTTCATGGGAAAGACGGTGTCCGGCGTCCCGATGGTCGTGGAAGCCGGCGCCCCCCGGAAGGGCGACGAGGGCGCTCGCGCGCTGAGCCTCGGCGGGCATCTGAAGGGCTGCAGGATCGGCTTCGACCTGGGCGGCAGCGACCGCAAGGCCGCGGCGGTCGTGGACGGCAAGGTGGTGTTCTCCGAAGAGGTGGTGTGGGACCCTTATCCGGCGAAGGACCCCGGCTGGCACTACAAGGAGATCAACGACTCTCTCAAGCGCGCCGCGGCGCACCTGCCGCGCGTGGACGCCATCGGGGGGAGCGCGGCCGGCATCTACGTGGACAACGAGGTCCGCGTCGCGTCCCTGTTCCGCGGCGTTCCGGCGGACCTGTTCGAGTCCAAGGTCCGCCGCATCTTCCTCGACCTGCGCAAGGAGTGGAACAGCGTCCCCTTCGTGGTCGTCAACGACGGCGAGGTGACCGCGCTCGCCGGCTCGATGTCCCTCAAGAAGAACGCCGTCCTGGGCGTCGCCATGGGCACAAGCGAGGCGGCCGGCTATGTGGACCCCAAGGGCAATCTCACGACCTGGCTCAATGAGCTGGCCTTCGCCCCGATCGACTACCGGGCCTCCGCGCCGGCGGACGAATGGTCCGGCGACATCGGCTGCGGGGTCCAGTACTTCTCCCAGCAGGCGGTGGGACGCCTGCTGCCGGCGTCTGGCATCGCGCTGCCTCGGGACATGAAGCTCCCGGAGAAGCTCAAGGAAGTCCAGGATCTCATGGAAAAAGGCGACCCGCGCGCCAGGCGCATCTTCGAGAGCATCGGCGTCTATCTGGGGTACGCGGTCGCGCACTACAAGGACTTCTACGAGTTCGGCAGCCTGCTCCTGCTCGGCCGCGTCATGTCCGGCCAGGGAGGAGAGCTCATCCTCTCCACCGCCAAAGACGTCCTGAAGGCGGAATTCCCGTCCATCCATGAGGCGGTCGGCTTCGCGACGCTCAGCGAAAGGGACAAGCGCCACGGCCAAGCCATCGCGGCGGCCTCCCTGCCCCCCCTATAGCCTCAACACCATAGGTCTTTGGTCTCATATCCCCCCTAGGCCCTCTATCCATGGCTTATCCGCCTCGCCCGGGGGACACTATCGTGAGAGGGGGATATGCGCGCCAGCGTCATTCTGCTGCTCGCCGCATCGCTGCTGAGCCGGGCTCCGGCCCTGGCCGCGGACGCGCCCCCATCCGAACCGGCCCCAGCCGCTGAAAAGCGGGAGCAGCCGGCCAAGCCCGAGGTGTCGGACCGGGTCAAAGAGCAGTTCCGCGAGAACGCCTCCGAAGAGGACCTGGACAAGCCTCTTACCCCCGAATTCCTGGACTCGCTGAACCTCACCGAGGAAGAGCGAGAGGAGCTCCTCGCCGGCAAAGGCGACCTGACGCAAGGAGAGCTCCTCACGCGGCTCGAAGCGCGCACCCGGGCGCAGGCCGAACGCCTGCTGGACTCCCTGGCCGACGCTGAAAATCCCACTCGAGAGATGCGGGCGGAGGCCAGGCGGCTCGTGTATGAACGCTCGGCCTTTCTGGAGCCGGGAGAGCTCGGCGTGCTCGGGGAACTCGCGGGGTCGGACATCCCGCGCAAGGTTGCGCTGGGCGTTCCGAAGGACTCCGCGAGCGGCTTGCGCGACTCTCCCGGCCCTTTAAAAGGGACGCCGGGGGCCCTGCATCCCATCTACGCCAGGTCCGGGGTCACCCCCATACCGCCGCCGGGGCACGAGATCCAGGGACGCAGCCCCGGGCTCACGGACCCGCGCTACGGCGTGGCCACGGTCGACATGGGCCATTGCGGCGGCTCCGGGGTCGTTGTGCACAGCGAGCAGGGCGTGGACCCGGCCACAGGCAAGCCCGGCTACTGGAACGTGCTGCTGACCGCGGGCCATGTGGTGGACGGCAGTCCGGGTGGAAAGGCCGATATCTCCATGGAAGTCGACGGGCGGATGCGCACCTTCCAGGGGACTGTGGGCGACTACAACACCCGGACCTATAAGGCGGACTTGGGTCTGATCACCTTCTGGAGCGGGGAGGCCGTGCCGGTCCGGCCCGTGGGAGGCAAGGACGCTTTCCCGGTCCCGGGAGACCCCGTCATGTGGGTCGGGCAATCCTACCTCGAGAGCGTCATCACCCCGCACTCGGCGCAGGTGGTCGCCGGCGGCCCAGGCCCCACCAAGACGGACCGGGAGCCCGTGGAAGGCCACTCCGGAGGCCCGCTCCTGGATATGCTGGGCCGCGTGGTCGGCATCACGTCCGCCTACGACTACACGCACGGCATATTCGCGAACCTGCAGTCCATCCACGGCATGCTCGACCGAAACGGGCTGTCCAGCATCTTCGACGGAGCGCGCACGGCCGCGGAAAAAACCACCGGACTCCTGCGCCAGGCCTGGGAAGCCCGCCGCGATCAGACCCCGGCCAGGGCAGAGGCCTCGGCCGGCGGCCCGCAGAGCCCGGGGAGCGGCTCCACCGGCAGTCCTCCCGGAGGAGGCGGGGGCGGCGGCAAAGACAAGGACAAGGATAAGGACAAGAAAAAGGGCGGCGCAGGCTGCGCCAAGCCGGCTGAGGCCAGCTCCGGAGGCGACGATGTCTACATCAACCTCGGCGGGCCGGAGTTTTGGGGGATACTGATCCTGTTGGCTGGGCGCAGACGAAGAGTGTCAGTTCCTCATCGGACGAGACCTTAGTCAAGACGGCCCGGCACTTCGAGTCCACCGCCTGGTAGAACTCCGGCATGCTTGCCCGATTGAGGGAAGAACCCAGGAAGTAGGCGCCGCCCTCCAGCAGCTTGGGGTCGTAGTTATAGACCCCCCCGATGTACTGCGCCTTGATGATCCGGCCCGGCAGGGACGGGTGCGCCTTTCTGACCGCCTTCGCGAGAAGGGCCTCGAACCTCCCTCCGCCCGGGTCGAACGCGGTCTGCAGCAGCGGCAGGGTGTCTGATTCGAGGATCAGCGTATCCGCCGGAGTCATCTCATCGTACACGAACGAGGCCATCTCCCCGCGGACGTCCGGCCCCTCGCGCGGGCGGTGCGTGCGTACATTCCAGGCGCAAGCGGTCAGCAGGATGGAGGCCAGGCCGATGGCCGCGGCCCGCTGCCGCGGAGTCAAGCGCTCCATGCCGCGGGCCATCACCGCGACCCCGACGCAGCAGAGCACCACGAGCCCCGGGATGACGAACCGGTCGTACTGGGTGCGCGAGAGGGCGAACAGCACGAGAGTGGCGACGCCGTACTGAGCCAGGCTCCGCAGCTCCTTGTCCTTGAAGGCGAGCGCGGTGACCCCGGCTCCCAATGCCATGGCCGGGAAGAAACCCTGCCGGGCGAGCACGGAGAGGTAGCGCCAAGCCCCCGGCGGCTCGGCGTGAGGATGCGTGGTGAGCAGCGTCCCTCCCTGGAAGGAGAACCAGCGCAGGAAGTCCGGAAGGTCGATGAGGACATACGGGTTCAGAAGCATGAACGTCCCGAAAGAAACGGCGCACGCCAGAAGCATGTCCTTGAGCCAGGCCTTGTCCCGCCGGAACTCGGAGAAGGCCGGAAGGCCGAGCAGGAGCGCGGCCGGGTAGTTCGCCGCGGTCGCCGCGCCGATGCCGATGGAGGCGAGCGCCAGGCTCCAACGGGAAGCCTCGCGCATGCGCCTCAGGAGCAGGCACAGCGCGGCCAGTTGGCAGAAGAGCGCGAGCGAATCGACCCGGATGAAGACCGCGTATTTCCCGGTCAACGGCAGACCGGCCACGAGCAGTCCCGCGAGCAGTCCCGCCCCCGGCCCGGCCAGCATGCCCGCGAGCCACGCGGCCGCGGCCGCGGACAAGGCGCCGAAGAAGACCGACACCGCTCGGGCGAGCCCGAGGGACTCCCCCTCCCGCGCGAGGAAGCGGTCCAGGTAGGCGTCTTGCGAAAGGCGCAGCGAGGCCCTGTGCGCTGCGTAGACCGCGCCGAGCGTCTCGTAGTAGAGCGCCGGGTGTACGAAGTACCCGGGGTTGAACGCCTCATGGAGCCCCCGCAAGCCCCGGGCCATGTTGTGCCATTCATCCTGTCCAGTCCCCAGCACGGGGCCCCTGGGGATCGTCGGCAGGATGACGGCGAGGAAGACCGCGGCGGGGAAGACGCACGCCAGCCAGCGCCTTGCCATCAAGCCAGGCTCTCGAGTGTTTCCAGGAATCCCCGGGCGGAATCGAAGCGCTTCTCGGGCTTTGGATCCAGCCCGCGCGCCACCAGGGCGTCCAGGCCTTTCGGCAGGCCGGGGACCAGGGTCGAAGCCGGCGGGTATTCCCCGGAGAGCTTCTTCGCTATCGCCGAACCCTCGAACGGGAGGCGTCCGGTCAGGCACTCATAGAGGCACACGGCCAGGGCGTAGGTATCCGTGCTTCGGCCCACGACCCCGCCCTCCTGCTCGGGAGCCATGTAGGGAGGCGTGCCGCAGACCGTGCGGGTGACGGAGAGGCGGCCCATGGCGTCCTTGGCCTCGCGCGCCACGCCGAAATCCATGACCCTGGCGAGGCCGTCCTTGTCGATCATGATGTTCGAGGGCTTAAGGTCGCGGTGCACGATGCCGAGTTCGTGCGAATACTCCAGGGCCGCGCATACGCCCCTGAAGACGGCCTTGGCTTCCGCCAGGCCGAGCCGGCTCTTCTCGCGCAGGACCTGCGCGAGGGTCCGGCCCTCCACATACTCGAAGATGAGATAGGCGTCGCTCCCCTGCTCTTCGATGGAGTAGATCTCCACGATGTTGGGGTGCCGCATCTTGGCCACGGTGCGCGCCTCGGTCAGGAAGCGCTCCCGCTCCCGCGGGTCGAGGCGGATCTCGGAGCGCATGATCTTGATGGCCACCTTGCGCTGCAGCCCGGGGTCGAAGGCCTCGTAGACCACGCCCATGCCGCCCGCTGCCAGCTCGCGCACGACGCTGTAGCGTCCCAGCAGCGAGTCGGAAGCCGGCGCCTCCGCGCCGCCGAAGCCGGCACGCAGTCCCGCCCACACGATGCCGGCGCTCGCGAGCGCGAAGAGGAGGTAGAGAGGCCAGCGCGATCTCCCCCTGCTCCCCGGCCGAGGCTGGACCGGACCGGATCCGCTCAACAGCAGGGTCAGGTCCGCGTCGGCCGGGAGCTCGACCGCCTTCTGGAGCAGACCCTGAAGGCTCGGCGCGAGGCTTGCCGCCCGGCGCAGGTCCTCGAGAGCCTCCTTCCGCTGCCCTAGACCCGCCCTCGCGTACGCCCGGTTGTAGAAGCCCAGCGCGCTCTTGGGGTTCAGGCGCAGCGCGGCGGAGGCATCCGCGAACGCCTCCGGATAGCGCCGCAGCCTGTTGTAGGCCATGGCTCGCGTGTTCAGGAGCGCCACGCTCTGCGGGGCGAGGCGCAGGGCCTCGCCCGCATCCCGCGCGGCGCTCTCGTAGTCTCCGATCTGCATGGACATCCGGGCCCGCAGATAATAGGGCTGGGGGTTCTCCGGGTCCGCCGCGATAGCCTTGGCGAGCTTCTCGAAAGCCGCCGGGTAGCCGCCCACGACGACGTCGGAGAGCGCGGCCTTGACTAGGCTGGCGGACTGCCCCCGGCCCGGCTTCGCGCCGGAAGCGCTCGGAGGGCTTAAAGACTGGAGCTCCGTGGCCAAGGCGGCGGGCTGAGCCTCGCCGCCGGGCGTCCCGGACAGGGGAGACTGGACCCGCCCGATCTTCACCTTGGGCGCCCTCGACTGCGTGAGCTTGAACAGAGCCAGGGCTTGCGGATGCGCCGGCTCGCGTTCGAGCGCGGCGGCCGCGTCAAGGTTGGCCTGGGCCATGTCCCCGAGCTGCTCCGCCGCGGCGCCGCGGCCGTAATAGGTGTCCGCGCGGTCGTCTCCCCGCTGGATGGCGAGGTCGTAGTTGCGATACGCGCTCGGATGATCCCCCTGCTCGGCGTAAGCCCCTCCCACGGCCGCGGGAAGCACGTAGCTTCGGGAGTTGCTCTTGGCCACCCCCTCCGCAGCCGAGAGCACCCCCCCGGCCAGCGGACCCGGCTGTTTCTTGAAAACTCCCACGAGGCGGCGCGCGTGCGCATCCGCCTCTTTGGTGTTGGCGGGGCCGGCCGTCTCGCGATCCGGATTGAAGCGCCAGTACCACATCTGGATCTGATCGTCGGCCTCCTGTGACCTGCCCATGTACTTCTCCGCGTCATGGGCGACCCTCTGCGCCTGCAGCACCCGCCGCATCTCATCGGTCAAGGGAAGCCCCTGATCATGACGCTGCTGGAATTCCTCGAAGAACTTCTTCTCATCCTCGCTCAGCTCGACGGTCCTGCGGATGCGCTCGACCGAGTCGGATACGACCTGGGTTTCCCCGGCGAAAGCCGCCCAGGCGGCCAGCGCGATGATAAGTGGCGTCGTCATGGTTCGCTCCGTCCGGCCTGCCCAAGGAAGGACCGGTTCTCCAGCGCCAAGCCGCGCTCCACGACCGCCAGGGCAGACAGGAGCTCCGGGTCCTTGGGCCTGCGGGACAGGAGGGCCCGGAGCTTCACGCGCGCCTGCGGGAGCCGGCCCATCCCCGCGTCGATCATCGAGGAAGCCCAGAGCGCGTCCTCATCCCGGGGGAAGCGCCTGAGCCACTCCTCCACGTAGAGCCGATGCAGGGGATACTCGAAACGGCCGTGGTACTCCGCCGCGTCCTTGAACTCCTCGCGGCTGAGCCCCTGCCCGCGCGCGGACAGATAGAGGGGCAAGAACAGTCCGGGCCGCGCCTCCTGGGCGAGACGCGCGTCGTGGCCGCGGATGAGGTTCGACGGCTCGTTCGAATAGAAAGCCTTGGGAGCCTCGTACTCCAGGACCGGGAACCGGTCCTCGTTGAGCGGGCCCTGGCCCGCGATGAGACGCACGTCCGGGTCCGAGGCGAGGTTCAAGGACAGCACCGTGGCGAAGCGGCGGATCCCGATCCTCTTGAGATCCTCGCTCACGGCGGGCTCCTCGAACCGGCGCCGCATCGCCTCGAAGCCCGGCTCGAGGGGCTGCGACGAACCCACCAGGAGCATGTCCTCCGGCCGGGGAGCCCAAAGGGCGACGTGCTCGAAGGAGGAGGCGAAGGTCCTCAGGACCAGGCGGATGACATCATCCGACATCTCGTAGTTGTGCACCCACTGCAGCATGACCCCGCCCGGGTTCAGGCGGGACTTGGCGAGCCCGTAGAACTCGGACGTATAGAGCCCTCCGATGCCGGCCAGCCAGGGGTTGGAGGGCTCGGAGATGACGGCGTCATAGCGCCCGCGCGACGAGGCCAGGACCACGCGGGCATCCTCCACGTGGAGCCTCAGACGCGGGTCCGCCAGCGCGCGCCGGTTGTGGGGCGCGAAGAACCTCTCCGCCTCCACGACCGCGGGCGAGATCTCGGCCACGTCCAGGCTGCGGATCGGATGGGTGAGGGCCGACCCCGCCGTGACCCCGGAGCCCAGGCCCACCACGAGGACGCTCTTCGCGTCAGGCCTGAGCAGCAGCGGGAGCTGTCCGCACAGGACCTGCGTCTGCATGTCCCCGCCGGAAGAGGCGTCCGTCTTCCCGTTGATCTTGAGCAGCAGGTCGCCGTCGGGCGTTTCCACGACCGCCACCGAAGCTTCGCCGTCGTCCCGGTAGTAGACGATCTTCCCGTCATCCACGGATCTCTTGAAATTCCGGTAGGTCTCATGACCGCTGCGCCGGCGCATGCGGTAGGCGCCGCTCGTGAGCATGTTCTTGTCCCAGGGAACGGAGAAGACCAGATACAGAAGCACCGGGATCAAGGAGACCGCGGGGGCGAGAAAACGTCTCTTTCCGCTTGAGGCGATGACGATCGCCCCCACGAGCCAGTTGAGCAGCATCCCGGCCGCGAGCAATCCCTTGAGCCCCAGCCACGGCATGAGGAAAAGCCCGGCGCACAGGGCTCCCAGGACGTTCCCCGCCGTGTTCCAGGCGAAGACCTGCCCCACGCGCCGGCCCAGTCCGGACCCGCTCTCGGCCACGGCCTTGCACGCCAAGGGCAGGGTCGCGCCGATGAAGGCGGTGGGGAGCAGCGTCAGCAGCCAGCAGGCCGCGAATCTCAGGCCCTGGTGGAGCAGGAACGTCTCCGGCACGGGCTGGAGCATCCCCTGCAGCCGGTAGAACAGGTAGGGCAGGTACGGGTAGAGAGGAAGACACAGAGCGAGGGAGACCGCGATGCCCATCTCGACCAAGCCGAAGACCCGTGCCGGCTCCTCGATCGGGGAAGCGCGCCGGGCGATGAGCCAGCTTCCCAAAGCGATGCCGCTGATGAACGCCGCGAGCATGATGGAGAAGGAGTAGGTCGAGGCGCCCAACGACAGGGCCAGCAGCCGCGTCCACGCGACCTCATAGGACAAGGATACGAACCCGGAGACGAAGACCGCTGCGAGGAGAAATGTGCCCGTGCCACGGATGTGGCACGGCACCGCGTCCCTCGGGAAGGAGTTGGACGCGTGTGCGGGGGATCTCCGGGACATGAACAGGCACGCCAGCCCGATCAGGATGTTCATGCCGGCGGCGCAGGACGTGCTCAAGTCCAAGCCAAGGCCTGGGATGAGGGCGAAGGCGGCCAGCAGGGTGCCGGCCACGCCCCCGGCGCTGTTCAGCGAATACAGACGCGACACGGAACGGTCCGTCATGGACAGATCCGATGTCAGGAGCCGGGTCAGGGCCGGGAGCGTCCCTCCCATGAGGATGGTGGGAAGCAGGATCGCGGCGAACGCCGCGCCGGCGCGGAGGGCGAACGGGGCCTGCATCAGCCTCGAGGACAGGGCTCCGAGAAGGAACGGGGAGATCAGGCCGAAGAGTCCGATGCCGAGTTCGAGCCGCGCGTAGAGGAGAAGGCGGTTCCCGACCCTGTCCGCGATCGGACCAAGCCAGGCGTTCCCCAAAGCAAGCCCCCCCAGGAAGCCCGCGAGGACCACGGCGTAGGCGTGGGCCGCGTGCCCGAGGCTGAGCGCCAGATACTTGGCCCACAAGGTCTCATACGCCAGTCCGCAGGCGCCGGAGAGGAAGAATAAGAGATAGAGGAACCTTTCCATAGGGTCAGGGGCGCTGCGTCGCGGCGATGTAGTCCAGCACGAACCTGGCCGGATTCACGGGGAACTCCTCGGTGTCCCCGATCCCGACCGGCCGCTGCCTCAGTTCGTAGACCACGAGCCATCTCGGATTCCCCTTCCCATCCTCGCGGTCCTCGAACAGGGGCTTGAGCCAGCGGGCCCAGAACTCCATGAACGCCTCGGAGCGGACCTGCTCCTTGGGAAGCACGTTCCCGGACTCCTTCCTGTAAAGGAACTGCCGCGCGCTCACGAAGATGTGCGTCACTCCGAGCTCGCGGACCCGCTCGCCGAGCTCCTGCGCGGTCTTGGACTCCTGGACCGCGGTCCAGAACGGATTGAAATCGTAGATGGTGGCTGCGATGAAGTCCCTTTCGCAATAGAATGCCCGGGACTCCCCGAGGAAGAGCACCTTGGCGTCCTTGGGAAGCTCGCGGTTGATGAATTCCGCGGCCGAGTAGTACGGGAGCCCGTAGGTCACCCGCTGCTTCGTGAGGAAGGAGACGCGGCTCTCCTTGCCGGTGAGCACGTCCCAGAGCCCGATGAGCTGCCCCTGCCGCATCCCGGCCTCGATGTTGAAGACCCCCGCGTAGAGCGCGGCCAGCCAGGCCAGACGCCTGAACCAGCCCGGCCACCCGCCGCGCTCCACCGCCAAAGCCGTCGCCACGCAGAGGACGGGCAGGGCCGGGAGCACGTAGCGGACCAGCCGGCTCGCGAAGCACCAGGACAGGAGTCCCGCAATGGCCAGCGCGGCGAGGGCGGTGTGCGCCGGGGGGACCGCCTCGTCCTTCCGGAACACCCCCCACCGCATCAGGAAGGCCAGCGGTGCGAGCATCAGGAACGCGGCTCCGGGCCAATCCCCCATAGGCCAATCGCTCAAGGATACGGTCCATGGGAACACGAGCGTCTCTCTGAACCCGGCCCAGGAGCCGAACGTGGCTTCAAGAGGCCGCGACCCGGCCGCGGCCAGGAAGGAGGTCCAGTCCGCGGGCGAGACCCGGCCCAGCTTCGCGTGCAGGAAAGGATACAGCGGGTTGCCGTAGAAGAGGACGTTCTTGACCAGCCATGGGGCGAGAGCGGCGGCGGCGGCGGCGCCCATCCACACGGTGGAGCGCAGCGGCCGCCCTTGCCGGACGCAGAGCCAGCCGTGCACCGCGACGAACGCGGCGCCCATGGCGAAGGCGTTGTACTTCGTGCCCATGGCGAAGCCGGTCAGGAGCCCTGCGGCGAGAGGCCAGGAGGAAGAGCCCTCTTCCTGGGGAGAGAGGGCGCGGGACAGCGCCAGGAAAGCCGAAGCCGTCAGGAAGCTCGCGCCCAGGTCGACTCCGGAGTTCCAGCCGGCATAGAAGGACACCGGACAGAGGCAGAAGAGCAGGGCTGAGAAAAGGCCGGCCTGGCCCCCCGGAGCGAAGCGGCGCGTCCAAGCCCAGGACCCCGGCCGTGCCCAGGCCGAAGGAGAGATGCAGCAGCGCGGCCAGGTCCTCGCCCGAAACGGCCAGCGCGGGCCCGTAAAGCATCTGCACCACGAACGGGATGCCGGAGTAGATGTTCTCCGGCGTGGGCGTGATGCGCCCCCGGAGCAGATACAGCTTGGGCAAGGCCAGATGGTAGACCAGCGAATCGTAGAAGATCTCCGGCGCGGCCGTGGCCATGATGTTCATGAACGTCACCGCGGCCAGGAGCAGCACGGCCGCCCATTCCCATGGCCCGAACCGGCTGCGAAGGTCCGTCTCCGGATCCGCTTCCCGGCGTCGGACCGCCCACTCCGCCGCGCAGAAAGCCAGGCCGGACCAGAACAGGCCCTGGAGGACGATCGGGTTCCAGAGTCCCGCCAAGCCAAGGATCAACAGGCCTATGGAGACGGCCCCCAGGCCCAATCCGGCGGACAGCAGCGTCCTTTCCGAGCGCGGCTCCACGCGCAGGCCGATGGCTTTCAGGACGAGCGAACCGGCCCGGACGAGGAGGACCCAATACGCCGCGGTCAGCAGCAGGTCCTTGGCCAAGCCGCCGGCTAGGACGGCGGGTGAACTCGCAGCCAGGGAAAAGAGTCCGCTCCATCCCTCCGCATGCAGACGCACTCCGGCCTTGAGGAACCTGGACCAGGCGAAGAGGACCCAGGCGGTCGCGGCCGCGACCGCGGCCAGGCGCGGCACCGAGGAAGAAAGGGCGGGGACCGGCTTGGCGGACTTGGCCGCTCTCGCTTTCCCGCTCAAAGCCGTTTGAACGCGGCAGCGACCGCGTCGAGCGCCCGTTCCAACTGCGCGTCCGTGTGGGCTGAGCAGACCATGGCCGCCTCGAACTGGGCGGGCGGGAAGTAGACTCCGCGCGAAAGCAGCTCATGGAAGAATCGGGCGTACATCCGCGCATCCGAACGCTTCGCGGACGCGAAATCACGGACCGGCCGCGAGGTGAAGAACACCGTGAACATGGAGCCCTCCTGGTTGACCCGCACGGGCAGGCCGGCCCGCTCCGCGAGAGAACGGATCTCTCTCGCCAACGCGGCGGTCCGCTCCGCCATCCTCGCGTAGGGGTCGCGGCGCTCGAGCGCCTTGAGCGCGGCCAGCCCGGCCGCGACCGCGACCGGGTTCCCCGAGAGCGTCCCGGCCTGGTACACGGGCCCGTCCGGAGCCAGCAGGCGCATGACGCGGGCCGGACCTCCGTACGCTCCCACCGGGAACCCGCCGCCGATCACCTTGCCCAGGCAGGTGAGGTCCGGCCGTATGCCCAGCGCGGTCTGCGCTCCGCCGTAGAGAAGACGGAACCCCGTGATGACCTCATCGAAGATGAGCAGGCTCCCGCACCTCCGGGTCTCGGAGCGCAGGAGCTCCAGGAACCCCGTCTCCGGGGGCACCACGCCCATGTTCGCGGCCACGGGCTCCACGATCACGGCAGCGATGCGGCGACCGTGCCTGGCGAAAACCCGGCGCACGGCCGCAAGGTCGTTATACGGGAGCAGCAGGGTGGTCCTGGCCCAGGCCTTTGGAACGCCGGCGGAATCCGGCCGCCCCAATGTCGCGGCGCCGGAGCCCGCCGCGACCAGCAGGCTGTCCACATGCCCGTGATAGCAGCCGATGAACTTGACGATGAGCTCGCGGCCCGTGAACGCGCGCGCCAGGCGCAGGGAGCTCATGACAGCCTCGGTCCCGGAGCTCGTGAGGCGCACGCGCTCCATGGACGGCAGGGCCTTGCGGATCGCCGCTGCCAGCAGGGTCTCGCCCTCGGTGGGCATGCCGAAGCTCGAGCCGCGCCTGAGCGCGGCCTGGGCGGCTTTCACGACCTCCGGATGCGCGTGGCCCAGGATGAGGGGACCCCAGGAGAGGCAGAAGTCGATGTACGTCTTCCCGTCCGCGCCCTTCAGGAGCGCGCCCTTGCCGGAGGCGGCGAAGACGGGGACCCCCCCGACGGCGCGGAACGCCCGCACCGGCGAGTTCACCCCGCCGGCGAGCACTCCCCGGGCGACATCAAAAAATCTTCGCGAGCGATGAGCCACCTGGCGATTCTATAAATATATCAACGCACTTCGGTGCGGAGCCGCTCCGTGATCCACATCCTCATCAGAGTCGAGTAGTTCAGACCTTTGGAAGCCGCCAGCTTCTTGACCCCTTCCAGAGTCTCCTCCTCCAGTCGCAAAGCGACCAAGCGCCGCGGTTTTGGGAAAGACAAATCGACCTTCTTGATCGGAGCTTCTTTTTCCAGCTCAGAGGTCCGATCATAGTAGTCTCTAAGGACCTTGTCCTGGACCTCGCTGTGGGTTCTTTTCCTTTTCATGGTTCGCGCCTAATGTGCCGTATATCGGGAATACCTTCTCCGCTCGGTAAGGCTCATATCGTGAGCCGTAATCAGCCTCACCCGACCTCCCATCAATCGTCGGACCGCCAGCATGAGGTATCGTCCCGCATCGGTCCTTCCGAATACCTCATAAACACCCTCATTGCGTCCGCGGACAGCCAAGCCGTGGTTGTAGGCCGCCTCCTCGGCCTCCCGAAACGTCACGCGGTGCCGCGTCCAGATGTGCAGTTCGCAATCCTCATCGCAGCACACCTGCAGGATGCGCACGGCGACCTCCTATAGGGTAGACCGTATAACACTGTATGTCAAGGCCTGCCCTTCTATATATTACGAGCGAGGTCTGAAAAAGTTCCGTCTCAGTCGCTAAGCCACCGGGCCGCGTCCATGGCGTGATAGGTGAGGATGAAGTCCGCCCCGGCCCGCCGGATGCCGGTGAGAGCCTCGAGCACGACCCTCTTCTCGTCGATCCACCCGCGCAGGGCCGCGGCGCGCATCATGGCGTATTCCCCGGACACGCAGTAGGCGGCCAACGGCAGGTCGAAGCGCTCGCGCACCGCGCGGACCACGTCCAGGTAGGGGAGCGCGGGCTTGACCATGAGCATGTCGGCGCCCTCTTCGACGTCCAGCGCCGCCTCGCGCAAGGCCTCGCGCGCGTTCGCCGGGTCCATCTGGTGCGTGGCGCGGTCGCCGAACTTGGGGGGAGACTCCGCCGCGTCGCGGAACGGGCCGTAGAACGCGCTGGCGTACTTCACCGCGTAGGAGAGTATGGCCGTTCCCGGGAGGGCTTTCCGGATCACGGCGACCTGGCCGTCCATCATCCCGCTCGGCGCCACCACATCCGCGCCTGCCGCGGCCTGGCTCACCGCGGTCCGGACCAGCAGGTCCAGGGTCGCGTCGTTGTCGATGCGGAACGAGCCGCCCGAGCCCTTGACCACCCCGCAATGCCCGTGGTCCGTGTACTCGCACAGGCAAAGGTCCGCCATGACCACGAGCCCAGGAGCGGCCTCCTTTACGGCATGGATGGCGCGCTGGACGACGCCGTCCTTGGCGAAGGCTCCGCTCGCGCGGCCGTCCTTCTTGTCCGGGATGCCGAAGAGGATGACGGCCGGGATCCCGAGCCTCGGGAGCCCCCGCACGGCCTTGGCCAGCTCATCCGCCGAGTACTGGAACTGCCCGGGCATGGAGCCGATGGCCCGCTTCTGCCCCTTGCCCGGCCTCACGAAGAACGGCATCACGAAGTCCGATGGAGAAAGCACGGTCTCGCGCACGAGCGAGCGGAGGCCTGGATGGGAACGCAGACGGCGCAGCCGATGGATGGGGAAAGCCATATATTAAGGATTCTACAATTATCTGGAAACGCTGCGGCCTTGGACGCGCGCGCCGGAACGGCGCAGGCTTAAGTTGCGAGGGAATTGGTACCTTATAGAGGTAGGCCCTAGGACCCCCGACTCCAGATGCTCGCCAGCGTCAGGGTCTCGAACAGCAGCTCCGCGGCCTTCTCCGGCGGGAGCTGACGGTCCGGGAAGAGCATCAGCACATCCCCTTGTCCGAGCGCCTGCAGGTGTTCGGACTCGCGCTCCGTGAAGAAGCGCCGGACCTCCTCGGGGAGGACAGCGTCGGCCGAATCGCCCTCGGAGTCGATGCCGACCTTCGGCAGGCGCATGCCCGGCTTGCGCACGAAACAGACCGTCCTGCGCCACACGCTCGAGTCCTTCTCGCCCCGTTCAGTCATCCAATCCGCGATATAGACCGTCTCGGAGGGGCCGATCCCCTTGCAGACGTTGATGAACCGCCCGTTGTCCGGATTCCCGAGGCCCCTGGAAAGACCCTTGAGTCCAGAGTCGTCTTTCCCTAAAGAGCGCAGCTTCAGCCGCTTCGCCGCCGCTTTCCAGGTACGCGCGCGCCTCCACTGCCCCACCGCCATCCAGCCGATGAGGACGAGCATGCCGCCGTAGGTGGACAGGGTAAAGAGCCAGTCGTGCGTATGTATCTGCACGCCGATATTGTACCGCTAAAATCCTCGCCGTTTCCCGCGCGGCTTTACGGACGGTGCCGGGGCGAGTCGGATTTTCTATCATAAGGCCGCATGGACATCATCCTCTCGCTGGTCGTCTCCCTGCTCCTCCTCGGGCTCAACGCCTTCTTCGTCCTGGCGGAGTTCGCCCTGGTCAAGGTGCGCTCGTCGAGACTCTCGGAGCTGTCCCGCAAGGGGGTCCCGTCCGCCGCCCTGGCCCATCGCATCACCCAGGACCTGGACGCCCACCTTTCCACCATCCAGCTCGGCATCACCATGGCCAGCCTTGGCCTGGGCTGGCTCGGCGAGCCGGCCCTGGCCAAGGTCGTGGAATACCAGTTGGGCGGGCTTCCCCCGATCTGGGACGAGGTCTTCTCCCATTCGCTCGCATTCGGGCTCGCCTTCATATTCATCACCGGGAGCCACGTCGTCCTCGGCGAGCTCGCTCCGAAGTCCCTGGCCATCCGCTCTCCGGAGTCCTACTCGCTCTGGTGCGCGCGGCCGCTGAGCTTCTTCCACACCCTCTTCTTCATCCCCATGTCCGTGCTGAACTGGCTCTCCAACCGCTTCCTGCGCATGTTCAGCCTGATGCACGCGGAAACGGAGTACGGGTACTCCATGGGCGAGATGCGCCTGCTCCTCTCCCAAGCCCAGGAGCAGGGGCATATGTCCCTGCGCAGACTGCTCTTCTTCGAGAACCTCTTCGACTTCGGCGGCATCACGCTCGATACCGTCATGACGCGGGCCGATTCCGTCGCGTCCCTTTCGAAAGCCCGCGGTCCCGAGGAGAACCTCGCCGTGCTCCGCGCCGGCAGATTCTCCCGCTACCCCTTGTGCGAAGCGGGACTGGAGACCGCGTCCGGCTATATCCACGCGCGCGACCTCCAGCGCGCCCTGCTGGCTCCGGGCGGGACCATGCCGGACCTTTTCGCCCTGCGGCGGGACATCCTGCGGCTTCCCGGGAAGACCCCTATCGAGGAGGCTCTCACGCAGATGCAGCGCGCGCGCTGCCACATGTCCCTGGTCACGGACGCAGGAGAAACGGTCGTCGGGATCGCCACCCTGGAGGACGTCCTGGAAGAGCTGGTGGGAGAGATCCATGATGAGTTCGAGAGCGGAAAGGCCTGGGACCTGGATTCGCTCCTGGTCCCGGATGGCTCGGATCTCGACATAGCGGAGACCGACAAGGCCGCGGCCCTGAAGTCCCTGCTGCTGCGTCTGCACAAGGCCGCTGGAGGGTTCGA
The DNA here is from genome assembly GCA_041650695.1 of Elusimicrobiota bacterium. GTDB lineage: Bacteria > Elusimicrobiota > Elusimicrobia > UBA1565 > UBA1565 > JBAZKS01. The sequence goes on along the minus strand of JBAZKS010000012.1, from coordinate 4,946 downwards.
CCCTCAGGCGGCTTGGGACGCCCTATGGGCGCGCGAAAAAGGGCTCTCCAGCGCCATGGGCCAGGGGATCGCATTCCCCCACACCCGCCTGCCGGGCCTGCAGCGTCCCCTCATCGCGGTGGGGCGTTCTTCGACGGGAATCGAGTTCAACGCTCTGGACGGCCAGCCGGTGCGGATCGTCTTCCTCATCCTGACGCCCCTTGCCGACCCGACCTCCCAGCTGCGCATCCTGGCCAAGCTGGCCGCTCTCATGTCCGACGACGACGCGAGCAGCCGCCTCCGCGCGGTCAAGGATGTCGCGGGGCTGCGGACGATCCTCCGGGCCTTCGAGCCCTACATCCCGGCGTAGGGACTTTTCTATCATAGGCCCATGATCATCCCCGAGACGCTCTCGTTCCGCGACGTGCTCCTCGTCCCCCGCCGCTCCTCCATACGGTCGCGGCGCGAGGTGGACGTCACCGGACGGTTCTCCAAGAACATCACGCTCCGCTGCCCCATCGTGGCGGCCAACATGGACACGGTCACGGAATCCCAGATGGCCGTCGCCCTGGCCCGGCTCGGAGGCCTGGGCATCATCCACCGCTTCCTCACCATCGAGGCCGAGGTGGCCCAGGTCGCCAGGGTCAAGCGCGAGGAGAGCTTCATCATCGACAAGCCCTATACCCTCTCGCAGAACGACTCGGTCGACGCGGCGCGCCGCATGATGGCGGAGCGCGCCGTGGGCGGGCTGCTCGTGGTGGACGCGATGGGGAAGCTCCTCGGCGTGGTCACGGACCGCGACATCCGCTTCGTCAACGACCCGGACATCCCGGTACGGCGCGTCATGTCCAAGCGGCTCGTGACCTCCCATCCGGGAGTGAGCCGCCAGGAGGCCAGGGACCTCCTGCGCAAGCACAAGTTCGAGAAGCTCCCCCTGGTGGACAGGGCCGGACGGCTCAAAGGCCTGATCACCGCAAAGGACCTGCTCAAACGCGAGCGCTACCCGGACGCGTCCAAGAACGCGAAGGGCCAGCTCCTGGTCGGAGCCGCGGTGGGAGTCGTGGGGGACTATCTCGAGCGCTCGCAGGCCTTGCTGGCGGCCGGCGCGGACGTGCTCGTGGTGGATGTGGCCCACGGCCACTCCGACCATGTGATCGAGGCCATCCGCCGCATACGCAAGTCCCGGCCGTCGGCCGAGATCGTGGCCGGCAACGTGGCCACTTTCGAAGGGGCCCGGGACCTGGCCTCCGCCGGCGCGGACGGCATCAAGGTGGGCGTGGGCCCCGGCGCGGCCTGCTCGACCCGCATCGTGGCCGGGTCCGGCGTGCCGCAGGTCTCCGCCGTCCTCGACTGCGCCCGCGTCACGCGGAGTCGGAGCATCCCCGTCTGCGCGGACGGCGGCATCCGGGAATCCGGGGACATCGCCAAAGCCCTGGCGGCCGGCGCGTCCTCCGTCATGATCGGCAGCCTCCTGGCCGGCACGGATGAGAGTCCGGGCTGGACCACGGTGCGCGGCGGCAGGAAGTACAAGGTCTACCGCGGCATGGCTTCGCTCGGCGCGGCCATGAGCCGCCGACGGACCGAGCACTCACGAGACCCGCGGGCCGCCGAAGTGGCCGAGGTGGTCCCGGAGGGTGTGGAGTCCATCGTCCCCTACAGGGGCAGCGTGGCGGAGGTCGTCCACCAGTTGGTGGGCGGACTGCGCTCCGGGATGAGCTACGCCGGGGCGCGCAACCTGCGCTCCTTCTGGAAGCGGGCGCGCTTCGCGCGCATCAGCTCGGCGGGCTGGGACGAGTCCAAGCCAAGCGTCACGCAAACAACCTAGGCCCCCGGGCCTACTTTTCACCAGGCCTTTTGCTCTATTGTCATCTGGGCCTTTGGGGCAATATGATGAGCCTATGCTCGGGCGGGTGGCCCGCGCAGCAGACGGGTGGAGGGAGGAGGTGGTGATGAGGACATCGCGCATTCTCGCGTCGGTCATGCTGGCCGGCGCTTTTGTATCGTCGTTCGGGTCTTCCGCTTCGGCGGCCGGTTCATCCGAGGAGCTCTCCTTTTACGGGGCGTCGCTCCTTAATAACCTTGACGTCAAGGAGTCCAGGACCGAAGCCCCCGCGATCAAGAACGCCGTGGAGGTGCCGCAGAAGGGCGGCCGTGGAGAGGACAACGTCCAGATCCCGCCGGACGCCCGGCGCTTCCTGCCGGACTACATGACGACCGCGTCGCCCGGGAGCCTCGCGGACAAGGACTCCTCGATCGTGCAGGAGAAGGCCCAGGCCCTGGCCGATCACTTCAAGAAGTTCTATCCGGACGTGACCTATCACATCAACTGGGACGACGACACGGTCAACGCCTACGCCTACAAGGACTGGTTCGGCGGGGCGCACGTGGCGCTCTTGGGCGGACTGCTGCGCCACAACGCGCTGAAGATCGAAGGCATCGCGCTGGTGCTCTCCCATGAACTCGGGCACCACTACGGCGGGGAGCCGTACTACCCCGGGCAGAACATGTCCTGCGAGGGGCAAGCGGACTACTGGGGAGCCGGGGTGGGCATGCGCCGGGCCTACAGCGGCAGCTACCGCGAGACCCTGACCCCGGGCATCGACCAGGTCATCACGCTCTTCACCGGCGGCGTGAAGTCCTCCAAGACCCCGGAAGAGCAGATGAACATCTTCCAGGAAGCCAAGGGGTGCGAACATCCTCCGGCCGCCTGCAGGAAGGAGACCTACCTGGCCGCCATGAACGACCAGCCCAAGCCCGCGTGCGCGGGCTTCACCGGCTCGTCAACGGACACGCCCGTGGCCTTGTCGCTGCTGGACAAGAGCGACAACGGCGGATGAAGGATTAGAAGGAGAAGCACCCCTGGGCGCTTGGCGCCCAGGGGTGCTTTTTCAAGTCGGCCTATACCCCGAATTCTGTCCCCGGGCCTGCGCCCGGGTGAGGGCCATTTCTCTAGTGCAGCTACCGGACGGTGCCCACGCTACCGCGGGCGCGCGGACCGCGCATGCCGCCCTATGCCTTGCTCCCGGTGGGGTTTGCCTAGCCCCCGGGGTCACCCCCGGAGCGGTGGGCTCTTAACCCGCCATTTCACCCTTACCCAGGATCGACGGCTTCCCGGGCGGTATGTTTTCTGTGGCACTTTCCATCGCTCGAGGCTTTGGCCCCGGGCTTCCGGTCTTTCGACCGGCACCGTGTCCTTCGGAGTTCGGAAGTTCCTCCCCCCCGCCCTTCGAGGCGCGGGAAGGCGGCCCCCCGGCCGACCTGAAATCTGGGTTCACCCGGCTTTGGCTTGGGACGTCTCCAGGTCGTAGAGGATGCGCTGACAAGAATCGCACATCTCGATCGTGGTGCCTTTGCGCGTGTTGATCACGCACTGGGGAGAAACGCGCATGTGGCAGACCGTGCAGGTGTTATTGTGCACCTGGGCTATGGCGATGCCGGCGCGGCGCTTGCGCGTCTCCTCGTAGAGGCTCAGGAGCTCTTCCGGGATCCCGTCCAGCAGGGACTTCCGCTTGGCCGAGCCCTCCGCGTGCTGCTTCTCCAAGCCCGCCTTGTGTGCCTGGAGCTCCGCCACCTTGACCTCGGTCTCGCCTTCGGCGATCTTGAGCTCGGCCTTGGCGTCTTTCTCTTCCTTGAGCGCCTTGTCCGTCTCCTCCATCAGAAGGAGTATCTCGGTCTCGAAATCGCTCACGCCCGCCTTCTCCTCGTCGATCTCCTTCAGGAGCGCCTTGAAAGCGTCGTTCGTCTTGATCGCGTTGAGTTCGCGCTGGTGCTTGCGGATGAGCTCCTCTTTCTGCGCCATCGCCAGCTCTTTGTCCTTCTTCTTGAGCTGGATGGCCTTGAGCGTCTCCTGGGCCGCGTTCAAGCGGCCCTTGCGGCCCTCCAACTCCGCCCGCAGCGCGTCGATGTCCTCGGGGACCTTGTCGATGGCCCTTTTCAGCGCATCCAGCAGCGTATCCTGCTCCTGGACGCTGACCAGCTTGGAGAAATCCTGTTTGCTGACACTCATGGGAGGATTTTTGATTATATCAGTTTAGCCGCCGCGTCCTCCAGGAGTTGGATCGTCCGGCTGAAGATGACCGAGGCGTAGCCGTGCGCCAGCACCGTGATGGGGGGCGGGACCTGCCGCGTGTAGTAGGTCCAGCAGTGGCGGCTAGTGCCCCAGTATTCCAGGAGGAAGCCGAGCAGGCTCCCGCCGAAGAAGATGCACAGGTCGCGCGGCGGCAAAGGCCTCCAGAGCAGGGCGAAGATCATGATGCAGAGCACGACCCAGGTCGAGGCATGGCCGAAGGCCGGCCGCATGAAGAGCAGCGCGGCGAGGATGAAGGTCGAGAACACGCCCCAATAGGCGACCTTGGGCTCGCCGAAGACCGGGATGAGCGGGGTGAGCATCCGGCCGAGCCGGTCGATGGCGAGCGCGGCCACGGCCCAGGACGGGATGATCCACGGAGGCGGCCGTTCGGTCGTGAAGTAGTCCCAGAGCCGCGTCTGAGTCCCCCACCACTCCACCACCAGGCCGCCGGCGAGGCCGACCAGGACCAGCATGGCGTCGCGGCGCGGGCGGATGTCCCACATGAGGAGCAGGGTCATGGCCAGCCAGGTGAAGCCCAACAGCTCGTCCGACCACATCCAGGGGTTGCGCGCGATGAGGTCGCGGATGGTGAAGCCGACGCAGACCTGGCTCAGGACGAGGACGGCGAGGGCGGCCAGGCTCTTGCGGTCGTAGCGGCCGAGGACTTCCTTGAAATCCTTATAGACGGGGAGGTCGGACCGGCTCACCGGGGTATCATACTTTTCCGGAGACGCGGGAGACAGCGCGCGCCGCCGGAGGAGGCGGGCCGACGGCTTATCCACAGCACTTCCGCTCCGACACATCTGTCCGGGGAAAATCTGCCGGACAGCAGATTCTGAGACCGAATAACCTTGCCATAATCATTTTCTCGTCGCAAATCCCGTCGTCATCCCTCAAC
>JBAZKS010000011.1:0-89180 GCA_041650695.1 Elusimicrobiota bacterium | reverse complement strand
ATGTCGAAGAGAGCTTCGCCCTTTCGCGATAGCGAAAGGACGAAGCCGCAAGCCCGAGCGCCGAGCGATATCGGAACGCTCGGCACCGTGGGGAAGAGCCGTGCTCCTTACCCCACGGCGCGCAGGAGGCGCCGTTCAGGAGGGGTTTATCAGCACCCTGCTAGCGTCGCCAGGAGAGCCGAACCGACGAGACCCAGGCGTCGCCCAGATCCGCCCTCGCCACGTGCGAGTGATTGGCGTCGCGGCTTTCGAAGAAGCGCCTCTCGAATTCGCGGCCTCCGGACAGGTCCCAGGAGAACCCCGACCGGAAGGAGACGCGCAGGCCGAGACGCGCCTTCTGAGACTCGAAGGTGAGGCGGTCGTATCTGTGCTCGCGCCCGGACCGCAGCCATTGGTCCGGATCGCGCTCGTAGCGGGCATAGGTCCAGACCCCGGAGACCAGGCGCCGGGCCGCGTCCACGGAGACCCGGTTCGGCCCGAACATGAAGGCCCTCACCCGCCAATCCTCGTTCGGGCGATAGGACGCCGCGAGGAAGGGGAAACCGACCGTTGCCTGCAGGCCGCGCACGCGGTCCCGGAACACATACCCCGCGCCGGGGAACGGCACGTTGTTCAGGAAAGAGCGGTTGTTGGAGTAGGAGAGCAGCAATCGCCAGGAATCCCGCCCCCAGGCCGGGAGCTCGCCGAACACCGTGGCCCTGAACTCGGTCTCCCGCATCGTATGGAACGGCTCGTCGCTCGCCGACCCGACTCCCATGTTCGCGCCCCAGCGCTTGCGCTCGCCGAGCCGCCTCGCGAAGGCGCCGCTGGCCTGCAGGTTCCAAAGCTTGGCCGGGACCCTCAAGCCCGTCTCAGCCACCAGGGGCGAGGCGGAGAGCTCGGTCTGTCCGGCGCGGCCGGCCACGGACCACGTGTCCGAGCTACGATGCGAAAGGACATGGGTGCCGCGGGCCTCGTGCCGGAGGATGCGCGGGCTGTCGTGCTCCGCCGGAGACAGGGTGAAGCCGTACGCGGCCCCGCCTTCCGACTCGGAGAGAAAGCCCCCCATCCCGAACCAGGCCCCCTGGCCGAAGGCGGGGGCGGGGATGGCCAGCAGCAGGATCCAGACGGCTCTCTTCATCGAGGATGACTCATCAAACGACAATCCGGACGGTGAGTCAAGGTCTACTGGAAGAGCCGGAGAAATCGTAGAATGGCATCCGCATGAACCCCTCTTCCTGCGCGGTGACGGCCACCGGGCGGAGCAACGCGAACAACGAGGACAGCCATTACCGGGACGACGGGCTCAGGCTCTATGTGGTCGCGGACGGACTCGGCGGCTATGCGGGCGGCGCCACCGCGAGTCGGGTGGTCACCAAGATGCTCCCCGAGTACCTGCGCGTGCGCCTGCACATCCTGTCCGACGGCATCGAGGGCGCCGTCCGCGCGACCGGCACCCCCGCGGCCACGGTCGAAGGACTCGCAGCCGTCCTGAAAGGCACCCTGCCCGCGGGAGCCCTGGGGATCAAGGAGTGCCTCTTGGCGGGGGCGCGGCAGACCCACCAGGAGGTCCAACGCTGGTCCGCCTCCGACCCCAGATTCAAGGGCATGCGCTCGACCCTGAACCTCCTCTATCTGGCCGAGGACGACTACTGGTTCCTGAACGTGGGGGACTGCCGGGGCTACCTGATCCGCGACAAGCGGATCGAGCAGGTCACGGAGGACCACACCCCGGCCTTCCGCCTATACAAGGAAGGCGTCATCGCCAAGGAAGACATCCCCCTCCAGCCCGAAGGGGGGCTCCTGACCCAGGCCGTCGGCTCCTCGCGCCCGCTCGTCCCGGACGTGTTCCACGGCAAATCCAAGCCCGGGGACATGTTCCTCATCTGCTCCGACGGCCTGACCAAGGAGCTCTCGGAGAAGGAAATCCTCGAGGTATTCACTTCCTCGACGGTGCCCGGGGCAGCGGCGCAGAAGCTCATGGCTCTCGCGGTGCAGCGGGGCGCGAGCGACGACGTCACCGTCGTGGTGGTCTGGAGATAGCGGACTACCCGATCGACTTCAGGATGGACGTCAGGAAAGCCGCCTGGTCCCACGCGTCGGAAGCCGCGGAACACCCGAGCCGTACCACGACCATCTTCTTGGACGGGATGACGCTGATCGTCTGCCCCTCGTGGCCCAAGGCGTAGAACGCATCCGTCGGAAGGCGGGAAGCGGCCTCGGTCTGGCCCCCGAGTTCCCTGTGCAGCCTCAGCCACCAATGCGCGCCGTAGCGGCCCGAGGATTCGGGGGTCGGACGCGTGCTGTATTCCACCCAGCCCTGCGGGAGGATGCGCTCCCCCTCCCAGACCCCGTCCTGGGCGTAGAGCAGGCCGAACCGGGCCCAGTCCCTGGCCGTGGCCACCATGAAGGAGGAGCCCACGAACTCCCCCTCCGCGTCCGCCTCCATGACCGCGCTGCGCATCCCGATGCGGTCGAACAGGGCTTGGCGCGGGAAGCGCAGGTACTCCTCCGGGCTCATGCCCTGACGCATGACGCGGGAGATCACGTTGGACGTCCCGCTCGAATAAGCCCAGGCCGTGCCGGGCTTCGAACTCAGCGGCTTGGCTGCGGCATAGGCCCCGGCTCCCGGGGAAGTGAAGAGCATGGCGGCCACGTCTCCCAAGGGGCTGGAGTACTTCTCCTCGAACGCCAATCCGGAACGCATGCGCAGGAGATCGTCCAGGGAGATGTCGCGGCGAGGGTCTCCGGCGCCGCTCCACTCGGGCAGGAGGAGCTTCTGCGACAAAGACAGCCGGCCCCTCGCCACCAAGACTCCGACCAAGGCGCTCAGGACGCTCTTGGTCATGGACCAGCCGGCCAAGGGCGTTTCCTCGGAGAATCCCGGAGCGTAGCGTTCGGCCACGATGCGGCCGTCGTGGACCACGACCACGGCGCGGGTGCGCCGGAGCTTACGCGGGTCCGGCTCGGCGAACGCCGCCGACACATCCAGGCGCCCCTCGGCCTCGGCCCACGGCTTGCCCGCCGTTGCGCGCTCCGCGGGCCGGGATACGACCGTCCTCGGCCGGAGCCCGAACCAGGAAGCCGTGACGCTGCGGGCCTCCCAGTCCACCCGGACGGGCATGAACCTCAGGACAGGGTTCCCCCCTGCGGCCGCGTCCTCGGCCAGGACTTGGCCGAGGTCGCGGCCGCAGGCGAAGACCGCGGTGCACACGACCTTGGCCCTGTAGCCCCCGGCCACGGGCAGGATGCGCCAGAGGTAGCTCAAGCCGTAGCCGATGAGCCCGGCCAGGAGCAGGAGAAGCCAAAGCATGGACTCAGGCTCTAGGGTCGGCTAGGCGTCCCATGAACAAGATGGCCCCGGTCTTGGCGTCGCGGATGAGGTAGAGGAAAGGACGGTCCGCGCGGAACTGGGGAGGCGGGGCCGACGCCGCCTTCTGGACCATGGAAACCGCCGTGGCTGCCGCGGCCTCGGTGCCCTGCTCGTTCACGTCCACGAAAGCCTTGTGCAGGACCGCGCCGATATAGAGGTCCTTCTTGCCGTCCATGCCGGAGAAATCGGCGCTCTTCACGCTGAAGGCGTCCCTCATGCCCATGGCCTTGAGCACGGAGTCCAGGCGGAAGCCCGAGGAGGCCTTGAACCTGGGGAGCTGGACCCGGACCTTCTTCCTCCGCATGCCCTTGATCCAGCCGGCGAGCGTCCCTTCGTCCAGTTCGGACTCCAGGGCCTTCAGCTCCCCTTCCGGAGGCAGGAGGATGAGCATGGAGAGTCTTTCTCCGGCGTAGGGCAGCTCGAGCGCCTGGAGCCCCGGCACCTCCAGATACCGGAACTCGCGCGTCTGCCGCATCATGGGGACGCGGGCCGTCCTGCCGCCGCCCAGCTGGAAGTCCTCCTCCGCGGTCGAATCCTCCTTGAACTGCGCGGCCCAGTCGCCCTTGAAATAGATCGCGTTCGTGAGCACCAGCCGCGTCATCGCGTCCAGGACGCCGGGGCCGATGAGGTCCCTGATGCGCTCCGCGGTCTTGCCCTCGACCCAGGTATTGATGGTCTTGCGCGCTCCTTCGCTGTCGCGCTTGAAATCCATCTCATGGAGCCCCGCGTCGTAGTAGCGCTCCGTCAGCTCCAGGAAGGACTTCTTGAACCCGAAGCCCTTCTGGCCCCAGAGGGCGTTGGCCACTCTGAACTCGATATTGCCCAGTTTGGCCGCCTCATCCAGCGAGACGGCCAGGTCGCGGCAAGCCGCGTGCGCATCCCCGCCAAGGCGGAGAGCGGATGCCATCTGGGAAGCTGTCCTCCCGCCGGCTCCGGCGTACGTCATGGTCAGGGCCGCGGAGATGCTGTGCGGGGAGAAGAAGATATTCCCCTTCTCGGACGCAGCCAGCCGATGATAAAGACTCAGCGCGAACCCATGGTCACTGGCATAGGAGGGGCAAGACATGAGGAGCAGCAGGGCGATTTTCAGCATACGGTCCATATTATAATATCCACCACCATGGCGGAACACGAACTCATCGTTGTGGAGGACCCCGCCGCCTTGTCGCTGGCCGCCGCGGGCCTTTTCGCGGACCAGGCGCGGGCCGCGGCCTCGGCGAGGGACGCGTTCCATGTCGCCTTATCCGGCGGCAATACCCCGCGAGGCATCTACTCTTTGCTGGCGACGCGGCGCTACGCGGACCTCCCCTGGGCCCGGACGCACGTGTACTGGGGGGACGAGCGCTGCGTGCCGCGCGAGCATCCGGACAGCAACTACAGGATGGCCCGCGAACTGCTGCTTTCGAAGGTCCCCGTCCCCGAGGCCCAGGTGCATCCCATGCCCGTCTCGGCGGACGGCTCGGCCGATTACGAACGGACGCTGCGGGCCGCGCTCACGCGCCTGGACCTGGTCCTGCTGGGCCTGGGCACGGACGGCCACACCGCCTCCCTCTTCCCCGGAAACCCCGCGGTCTCAGAGACCCGGCACTGGGTGGCGGCCGCGCGCGCTCCGAGCCGGCCCGAAGGCCGGCTGACCCTGACCCTCCCGGCGCTCAACGACGCCCGCATGCTGCTCGTCGTGGTGGCCGGGGAGGAGAAGGCCGAGGCCTTTCGCAGGACCCTGGATGGGGGGACCCCCGCGAGCCTCCTCAAGCCGACGGATGGAAGGCTGGTCTTCCTGGCGGATGAATCAGTGGTAGACCAGGCTCGCGAAGGAGACGACACCCCCTGACGGGTCCGGCGCCTGTCCGTAGGACAGCAGCCGGCCTTCGCCGCCGCCCAGCGCCTTCATCCAGCGCAGGGCCGTGTACATGGCCGAAAGGCCGCAGACCTTGCGCCAGTCCCCGCCTTTCACCACCGAGAGATAGAACGCGTCCGCGTCGAGTTCCTGGGCGTGCTTGAGCGAGACGCGGTCCTCGGATTCCAGGCGCTGGAACAGCGCCTGGTCGAGCGCGATGTCGTCCCCGAAGCACGGGCCCACGTGGGCCATGTCCACTCCGGCGAGGACCATGACCCTCTGCCCCGCCTTCACCCTGTCCCGCAGGGACTCGCCGAAGCGCAGGATCGCCCCCTCGATGTTCTCCACGCTGGAGGGAGCCCGGTCCGGGCAGAAGCGCTCGAAGGAGGAACACAGGATGGGGAGCCAGGGCGGGGTCTTGTCCTTCCAGAGGAACCTGAGCCAGACCGCCTGGAACTCCAGCGAGTGTTCCTTGCGGTGCACCCATTCGTCGTCGAGCGCGTCGTACCAGAGGGAGTCCTTGAACGCGTCGAAGAGCTCGGGGCTGACTTTCATGGGCCCGTGGGGGGTCTCGTAGTCCTTGCGGGTCGCGGCCCAAGGCGAGTCGGGCGACGCGTGCGCCACTCCCAGCGCGATGATGAGGTCCGGCGGAGGAGCCTCGGACAGGGCCTGGTAGCCCCAGGCGTAGGTCGGACCTCCGCGCTCAAAATCGATGTGCGGGCTCATCAGCCCCAGGGAAGCCTCGGCGCGGGTGGGCGCCCCCATCGTCTTGCCCGGGCCTTTGGGGTCCACGCAGAAGCCGCCGAGGAACTTGGCGAGCTCGATCGTGTCCTTGGGATAGCCTCCGCCCGCGTGCAACGCCTTGCGCACCGGGCTCGCCAGGAAGCCATCGAGGATGCGCTTGCGCTCCGCGGCGACCTCCTCGGTCTCGAGCAGACCGGCCTGCCGGAGCGTCTCGGCGAGCTTCACAAGCTCCTCCTCTTCGAGCTGGCCGCCCTTCTCCGCGAAGATGCCTCGGAGTTCACGGGCCCCGAGCTCTCCGTCGAAGAGCGCCGCCAGAAGCATGGCGCCGGGGGAGAGGAGGAGGGTGTTCTTGCAAATGCCCTCCGGATCGTTGAGCAGGAACATGCGCTGGCCGTCCTTCTCGACGGCGACGGGCTGCACGTCGCGCCTCAAAGGCGGGATGGGCTCGCTCACGCTGCGCCGGCCTTCCAGCGCCGAGCCCTGGCCAGCACCTCCTGGATGAAGCCCGTCTTCGACGCCGTGTAGGAGTCGCGGTCCTCGGCGTAGCGCAAGGCGAGCCCGCGTTTGAGCTCCTCGTAGCGGCGGGCCTCGTCGAGATGCCGGCGCAGGTAGTCCCGGAAGAGCAGATGCTCTTCCCAGAAGTCCCCTCCGGAACGGACCCAATGCAGATGATGCGTGCGGGGGTCCCCCTTGCGGAAAAAATGACGCCCCGGGATGCCGTACTCGCCGAAATACTCGTAGCCGAAACCGGCCAGGTCCGACAGGAGCCGCGCATCGATGAGGAGCTCCGGGACCCCGACCATCACGTCGATGATGGGCTTGGCCGCGAGTCCGGGGATAGCGGTGCTGCCGATGTGCTCGACGCCGGCGATCCGGTCATTTCCCAACCGGAGCAGACCGGCGCGCTCTTCATCGAACCTGGAGGGCCAAGCCGGATCATACTCCTGGACATCGACGTGCTTGTCGGACGCCTTCATCGGGCGAAGATTTTATCATGTCAGACCTCAGGGCTGGAAGCCTTGCGCATCCCTGGGTTCTCTTACGGCGTACGGAATTGACTTATCAGCCGCTTTGTGGAATAATGTTCGTACGCTGTGAGTGAAAGTCGTGTTCCGCATCGGTCGCCAGGAGTGAACATGAACAAGCGGTTGTACGCGGGGAACCTGCCATACAGCATGACGGAAGAGGAGCTGAAATCCCTCTTCACGTCCTACGGCCAAGTCGAGAACGTGAAGCTCATCGTGGACAAGTTCACGGGCCGCTCCAAGGGGTTCGGCTTCGTCGAGCTGACGAACGAGACCGAGGCCAACGCCGCCATCGAAAAGCTCAATGGGTCCGAGGTCGGGGGACGGAAGATCATCGTCAACCTCGCCCGCCCCATGGGCGAGCACAGCACGTCCTCCCAGCACGGCGGCGGGAACGGCCAGCGCGACAGGCAGGAATTCTCGCGCCGGCGCGACAACTGACCGACCGCACCGCGGACCGGGCCAGCCCCCGCGCACGCGTCCCACGGCTCCCTTAAGGAACCCGGTGCCGCGCGCCGCCGAAAATTTGTATCATCGGTCTTTGTCCTATGCGCAAAGTCAGGATATCCGGAACCGGCAGTTATCTCCCCGAGAAGCGGCTGACGAACGCGGACCTCGCCAAACTCGTCGCGACGGATGACGACTGGATCGTCAAGCGCACGGGGATGCGCGAGCGCCGCGTGGCCGCCCCGGACCAGGCCACCTCGGACCTCGCCTACGAGGCGTCCAGGCGGGCGATCGAGAGCGCCGGCCTCTGCGCGAAGGACATCGACCTCATCATCGTGGCCACGGTCACGCCCGACACGGTGTTCCCGTCCACGGCGTGCCGCGTCCAGCACAAACTCGGCGCCCGGACCGTGCCGTGCTTCGACCTGGCGGCGGCCTGCTCCGGCTTCATCTATTCGGTCGGTCTGGCCCAGACTCAGATCGCCGCGGGCCTGGCCGAGCACGCGCTCATCATCGGCGCGGAAGTCCTGACCCGGTTCACGGACTACCAGGACCGAGGCACGTGCATCCTCTTCGGCGACGGGGCCGGGGCGGCCGTGCTGAGCCCTTCAGCCGACGGACAGGGGCATATCCTGGACTTGAAGATGGCCGCGGACGGCGCCGGCGCCGACATCATGATCATCCCGGGCAGCGGCTCCCTGAACCCGCCCTCTTTGCAGACGCTCGAGAAGCGGCTCCACTTCATCCGCCTTGAAGGACGAGCCGTGTTCAAGCAGGCGGTCTCCACCATCGTCGAGCAGGTGGAGCAGTCCCTGACGCGCTGCGGCCTGACGCGCGACGACATCGACCTCATCATCCCGCACCAGATGAACGCGCGCATCATCGAGAGCGCGGCCAAGCACCTGGACATCCCGATGGAGAAGGTGTTCGTGAACCTGGACAAGTATGGGAACACCTCTGCCGCCACCATCCCCATCGCGCTCGACGAGGCCTGCCGGCAGGGACGCGTCAAGAAAGGCGACCTTCTCTCGCTGGTGGCTTTCGGCGGAGGCCTGACCTGGGCCTCGGCCCTGATCCGCTGGTAGGCCCCTACTTCCCTCTCGCCAAAGCCACCGCCCCGAGCACGACCGCGTCGTCTCCGAGCTCGCACGGCACGATCTTGCAGGGGCCCAGCGGCCTGAAGAACGGATCCTTGGCCACGGCCTTCCGGATGGGCGGGAGGATGTAGTCGCCGCACGCTTCCACGAGGCCTCCGCCGAAGACGATCCTCTCGGGATCGAAGACATGGCGCAGGGTCACGCAGGCGCGCGCCAAGGCCGACACCGCCTTGCGCACCGCCTTCCTCGCGACCGGGTCCTTCTTCCTGAGCGCCTTGAGCAGGGCCTTGCTGCGGATCCTCTCCAGCCCGCGCAGAAGGGTCTTCCTGCCCTTTTTCACGGATCGGCGGATGTCCGCCTCGATGGCTGAGCGGCTGGCCACGGCCTCCAGGCAGCCGATATTGCCGCAGCCGCAGGTTCGGCCGTCCTCAGCGAGGAGCATATGGCCGAACTCGGCGGCGGCGCCGTGCGCTCCGCAGACCAGCCGACCTCCCGCGACGATCCCGCCGCCCACCCCCGTCCCAAGGAATATCCCGATGAGGTCCCCGGCGCCTTTGCCGGCCCCCAGCCACCGCTCTCCGAGCAGCCCAAGGTTCGCGTCGTTGCCCACCGCCACCCGGGTCCCGAACTCCCTGCCCAGCCAACGGCCGAGCGGGACGCCGGAGAGCTCGATGTTGGGAGCGCGGACGACGCGCCCTCGCGAGTCCACGATGCCGGGCACCCCGACGCCGATGGCCTTCACGCGGCGGGCCCCCAAGACCTCTCGGATGGCCGCCGTGACGGTCTTATAGACCTTCTTCCTCCCCCCGCCCATGGGGGCCGGCCGCTTGGACCTGGCCGATATCCTCCCATTGGAGTCCACCAGGGCGGCCAGGATCTTGGTCCCGCCGATGTCCACGCCGACATAGAGGTCCCGGCCCATGCGGCATATTGTATAGTATTCCCGCGTGACGCACGCGCTGGTCCTGCTTCTGGCCTGCCTGCCGGCTTTCGCCGAGAAGCCGGTTCCCTGCGAAAAGCTCAGGGGCAAGCTCGCCGGCAAGAAATCCCGCACCCCCTACCCCTCCTACAGGCTCGTGCCGGAGGCCTGCAGCGGAGGGGATGAGCCCATGACCGTCGTGTGGACCCAGAACGCCTCCCCCGTGGCCGTGCACGTCATCTCGGTGGAAACGAACGATTCCGCGGCGGACAACGTCATCGAGGTGGACGTCCATCCCTCGGAGCGCCCCATCGTCCTGGTCCTGAACGCCTGGCACGACGTCGACTGGAGGGTGAACAACCACGGGGCGGTCATCCAGAGGGTCATCACGCAGGGGCACGGCGACCAGGAACTGGAAGGCTCGGACGGCGACTACAAGATGGGGGAGCGCTACCGCGAGGATCTCTGCTTCTACGTGGCGGACGGAGCCAAGAAGCGCGACGAGGAGCACGGCGCGGAATACGGACTCATGATGAGCTCCCTGCGCGCGGTCACCGGATATAAGGAAGCCTCGTTCCAGAGCTGCAGCGCTTCCAGCAAGTTCCGCGTGCCCCCTTTGCGCGAGGGCACCGTGGCGCCCAAAGAGCCGAAGCCCGACCCGAAGGCGCCCGATCAGCAGGAGTTCTCCATCCAGATCGATGTCCTGCCGGGCGCCAAGCCCTCGCCGACCAAGCCCAAGCCGGGACGGAAGAAACCTCCGGCGCCGGTCGGAGTCGAGAAGAAGAAAGAGAAGCTGTAAGCGTCCTTGCCGCCCGCCGTCGGAAACTGCTATTTTCCCCCTATGCCAACACTGACCGATTCCGCTGACAAGACCGCCGTACTCCAGAACCCGGATTCCTTCGCGGACCGTCACATCGGCCCCTCCGACGCCGACATCCAGGAGATGCTCAAAGCCCTGGACCTCCCCTCTCTGGAAGCGCTCGTCGACACAGCCGTACCCAAGGATATCCGCACGAAGAAGGGCTACGCCCTCCCGGCCCCGGCTTGCGAATGGGAGGCTTTGGCCGAACTCCGGTCCATCGCGTCCAAGAACAAGGTCACGCGTCCCTTCATCGGCGCCGGCTACTACGACTGCGTGATGCCCTCGGTCATCCAGCGGAACATCCTCGAGGACCCGGGCTGGTACACCCAGTACACTCCCTACCAACCCGAGATCGCCCAAGGCCGGCTCGAAGCCCTGCTCAATTTCCAGACCATGGTCGCGGAGCTCACGGGCCTCCCCATAGCCAACGCCTCCCTCCTCGACGAAGGGACCGCTGCCGCGGAGGCCATGCACATGGCGTACTCGCTCAAGGGAGGAGAAGGGCGCACCCTTTTCCTGGTCTCCAGGGGCTGTCATCCCCAGACGATCGAAGTAGTGAAAACGCGCGCCGGGGGCCTCGGCGTCAAAGTCTCGGTGGAAGACCCCTCGAAGTTCGACTTCACCCAAAAGCCCTTCGCCGTCCTGCTCCAGTATCCCACGACCTGCGGGGCGGTGCAGGACTACGCCGCCCTATGCGCCAAGGCGCGCGAGGCCGGAGCCTTGTCCGTGGTGGCGACCGACCTGCTGTCTTTGTGCCTGCTGCGCCCTCCGGGGGAATTCGGAGCCGACATCGCTTTGGGCAGCACGCAGCGTTTCGGCGTCCCCATGGGCTACGGCGGTCCGCACGCGGCCTTCTTCGCGACCCGCGACGAGCACAAGCGCAGCATGCCCGGACGGATCGTCGGAGTCTCCAAGGACTCGCGCGGCAAGCCCGCAGTGCGCCTGGCGCTCCAGACGCGCGAGCAGCACATCCGAAGGGAGAAGGCGACGAGCAACATCTGCACCTCCCAAGTGCTCCTGGCCGTACTGGCATCCATGTACGCGGTCTACCACGGCCCCGAGGGCTTGACGCGCATCGCCTCCCGCGTGCGCCGGCTGACCGCGGCCCTGGCCGCAGGTCTCAGGAAGCTGGGCTATGACCTTGGCAAGGAGCCGTGCTTCGACACCCTGCGCGTGCCGTGCAAGCGCGAGGTCCTGGAGCGGGCCCGGGCCAAGGGCATGGACTTGAGGTCCTTCGGCGACGATGCCGTGGGGATCTCCCTGGACGAGAAGACCACCCCGGCCGAACTGCGGGCGCTGCTGGAGATCTTCGCCCCGGCCGGGCGAAACGCCCCCGCCGTCGAGGAGCTCCTCTCCGCCGCGGACGCCTCGTTCCCGGCCCCGCACTCCAGGAAGAGCGCCTTCCTGCGGCAGCCGGTCTTCAACCGGCACCATTCCGAGACCGAGATGCTGCGCTACATCCGCCGCCTGGAGTCGCGCGACCTCTCGCTCACCCACTCCATGACCCCGCTGGGATCGTGCACCATGAAGCTGAGCGGCGCGAGCCTCATGGCTCCGATCTCCTGGACGGAGTTCGCGGGTCCGCATCCGTTCGTCCCGATAGAGCAGGCCGCGGGCTACCAGGAGATGCTCCGCCAGGTGCAGACTTGGCTCGCGGAGCTCACAGGCTTCGCCGCGGTCTCGCTGCAGCCGAACGCGGGCTCGCAGGGAGAATACACCGGCCTGCTGGTCATCCGAAAATACCACGAGAGCCGCGGCGAGAAGGGCCGCGACGTATGCCTCATCCCCCATTCCGCGCATGGGACCAATCCGGCCAGCGCGGCCATGGCGGGTCTGCGCATCGTGGAAGTCGCCTGCGACAAAAACGGCAACATCGACGTCTCGGATCTCAAGGCCAAGGCGAGCCAGCACGCCAAGGACCTGGCCGCGCTCATGGTCACCTACCCGTCCACGCACGGCGTGTTCGAGGCTTCCATCCGGGAGATATGCGGGATCGTGCACGACAACGGCGGCCAGGTCTATATGGACGGGGCCAACCTCAACGCCCAGGTCGGACTCTGCCGGCCCGGCGAGTACGGCGCCGACGTCTGCCACATGAACCTGCACAAGACCTTCGCCATCCCGCACGGCGGGGGCGGCCCGGGCGTGGGGCCCATCGCCGTGGCCAAGCACCTGGCCCCATTCCTCCCCACTCACCCGTGCGTCCGGACCGGCGGGGAGAAGGGCATCGGCCCGGTATCCGCAGGCCCCTGGGGCAGCGCCGGGGTCGTGCCCATCACCTGGATGTACATCCGTCTGATGGGCGCGGAGGGACTCAAGAAGGCTACCGCGGTCGCCATCCTCAACGCCAACTACGTGGCCCGGAAGCTTTCGGGGCTCTTCCCGGTGCTCTACACCGGGCCCGGGGGCCTGGTGGCGCACGAGTGCATCCTCGACTTCCGTGAAGCCAAGGCCCGCTCCGGCATCGAAGTGGGGGATGTGGCGCGAAGGCTCATGGACCACGGCTTCCACGCTCCGACCATCTCGTTCCCGGTCGTGGGCACGGTCATGGTCGAGCCCACGGAAAGCGAGCCCAAGGAGGAGCTCGACCGCTTCATCGCGGCCATGACCTCCATCCACGCCGAGATACAGGCCGTGGCGGAAGGCCGGCTGGACCGCGAGGATAATCCGCTCAAGAACGCGCCGCACACGGCCGACCAGGTCGCGGCGGACGAATGGAAGCACCCCTACTCCCGGGAGCAGGCGGCGTTCCCGTCTCCGTGGACGCGGGAGCACAAATTCTGGCCCGCGGTCAGCAAGATCGATAATCCCTACGGGGACAGGAACCTCATCACCACCTGTCGCCCATGAGGGCAAGGCGTACTCTCAGGGATGCCGCCCGGTCCCTGCCCTTCATCGGGGCGGGCATCGCCGCGTTGGGCTCGGTGCTGCTCTTCGCGACCATGCTCAACGACTCCTTCGCCCTGCCCAAGCTCCTGGCCGTGGCCGTGGGAGCCTGGCTCGCCTGGCTCGGGCTCTGCCTCGGGGAGGAGGGCGCGCTCGCGCGCACGCCGCTCGACCAGGCCGCCGCGCTCTTCGGCACCGCCGCGATCCTCGCGGCAGCGTTCTCCGTCGACAGGCCCCTGAGCCTCCTGGGACGCCACTACTCCTACGCCTCGGGGCTGCTGCCCTGGTCCGCGTGCGCGGCGCTCTTCTACGGATGCGTCAGCCTCCGCCGCTCCCCGGGCGGGTGGACGCGGCTCGCCGTTTGGTGCGTGGGCGCCGGGGGGCTCTCCAGCGCCTACGCCCTGCTGCAGCGCGCGGGCCTGGAACCCTTCGCTCTCCGGGACCTCGTTCCGCAGCACTTCGTAGCCGGGGCGAGCGGCAGCCCCGTCAATCTGGGGGCGTGCCTGGCCGTCCTTCTGCCCGCGGGCCTGCACCTTTCACTGTCTGAAAGCGGACGCACCCGCACCGCGGCGAGGGCGGCGAGCCTGCTCATGCTCGGCGCCTTGGCGCTCACCCTGTCCTTCTCAGCCTATCTCGGCGCCTTGGCCGCTTGTCTGACCGCGCTCTTCCTCTCCGGCCGGCTCCCCCTCCGGAGACCCTCGCGCCAAAGCCTGCAGGCCCTGGCGTTGGTGTCCCTGGCCCTCTTCGCCGCTCTGTTCATGATATGGAAGGTCAGGCCCGGGATAGTCTCGGATCCGGCCCGGACGCACACCTGGATCGCCGCGGGCAAGGCCTTCCTCAAACGCCCGCTGCTCGGCACCGGTCCCGACACGCTCATGCTCTCCTTCCGGCGCTTCCGCAGCGAGGACACGCTGCGCACGCTCGGAGACAGGCGCGGCTACTTGAGCGCGCAGAACGACCTCATCCAAGCGCTCTCCACGCTCGGCCTCCTCGGCCTGGCCGCCTACCTCTGGCTCCAGTGGCGCCTGTGGGGCGCCCTGCGCGCCGCGTCGGAGGAACCCGCGCTGAAAGGCCCCGCGTCCGTGGCCGCCGGCGCCTTCGCGGGGCTCTTCGTGCAGTCGAAATTCGGCCCCCCTCCCCTGGCCGCCCTTGCCATCCTCTCGGTCTGGGCCGCCTGGGTGGTGCCCTGTCATCCGGTCCGCCTTAAGGCGGACCGGATCCTCCGTTTCTCAGTCCTGTTCTTCCTCTCTTTCATACTCTTCGTCCTCCTCCGCTTGTGCGCCGCGGACCGGGATTACGGCCTCGGAGTCCGGGCCCAGCTGGCGGGCCGGCTGCTGGAAGCCGAGCGGCGCTTCGGTCGGGCCTTCGAACTCTTCCCGGCGGAGATGCAGTACGGCGCCAGCTATAACCTGTCCCTGCTCAACCGCAGCCAGCACGCCGCCACGCCGCCGCAGCTCTCCCTGGAGCTGGCCTCGGAGGCCGTGCGCGTGGGGCGGGACTCGGTGCGCTGGCATCCGCGGGACCCGGCGAGCAGCCACATGCTCGGGCTCTCCATGCTCATCGAATCCCGCCTCGGCGGGCCGAGCCCCTTGTCTGAGGCTGCGGCCGTGCTGGACCGGGCGCAGGAGCTCGACCCCTATTTCCTGCCCCTGGTGGGGACGCGCCACATGATCGCGGACATCCAGGGCGACACGCAGACCGTGCAGGCCCTCGCCCAAAGGCACGCCCACATCAAGGCCCTGCTTTCCAAGAGCGGAAGCTGAAGGGAGACACTATGAGGACATCGAACAGCCGGACTCCGAAGCGCCCGCCGTCCCCGGAGCCTCATACGCTCCGGGGACGGCGGGAAGCGGAACAGCGCCCGCCGGAGGCGCACGCCAATCCGCTCGTCCAGGCTCTCGGCAAGCTTCCCGAGGACTTCACGCGCAAGGACCTCCTCGGCCTCATCAAGAAACGCGGCATCCGGAGCGTGCACTTCCGCTATCCGGGCGGCGACGGCAAGCTCAAGGAGCTCAAGCTCCCCATCAACGACCTGAACGACATCGACGCGGTCCTGGCCGACGGCGAGCGAGTGGACGGATCGAGCCTGTTCAAGGGCATGGTGGACCCGGGATCGAGCGACATGTACGTGGTGCCGGTCTACCGCACCGCTTACCTGAGCCCCTTCGTCCCGGACTGCCTGGAATTCGTCTGCCGCTTCCTGGACAACAAGGCCGAGCCCGCGCTCCTCACCCCGGACAATGTCCTGGCCCGCTCGGACGAGGCCTTCCGCTCCAAGACCGGCATGGAGCTCCACGCCCTGGGCGAGCTCGAGTTCTACCTCATCTACCCGGACGAGCAGAACCTCTACCCCGGCAGGACGCAGGGCTTCTACCATGAGGCCGCTCCCTACGCCCGGTGGGACGGGCTGGCCGAGGACATCCTGAGGCATACCTCCCAGATCTGCGGAGGGGTCAAGTACGTCCACTCCGAGGTGGGCTACATCAGCGCCTCCACCGCGGACCTCCCCGAGGTGCAGGGAAAGCGCATGTGCCAGGTCGAGCTCGAGTTCCTCCCGGCCCCCGTCCAGGAGACCGCGGCGCGGCTGCTGGTCGCCAAATGGATCATCCGCAACCTCGCGGCGCGCCAAGGGGTCCTGGTCACCTTCGCTCCCAAGCTCAGCCTCGGCGACGCGGGCAGCGGCCTGCATTTCCACCTGCGCGTGACCCGCAAGGGCGCGAACGTCATGACGGAGAAGAACGGGGACCTGAGCGAGACCGCGCACTCGACCATCGGCGGGCTCCTCCAGGCGGCCCCGTCCTTGACCGCCTTCGGCAACACCTGCGCGGCCTCCTACCTCCGGCTCGTCCCCCATCAAGAGGCTCCGGTGCGGGTCTGCTGGAGCGCGGCCAACCGCTCGGCCCTGGTGCGCGTACCCCTGGGCTGGAGAGGAGTCCGCAACCTGGCCACCCGAGTGAACCCGAAGCAGCCGGCGGATTTCGACGGAGACGAGTTCGGGCAGACCGTGGAGCTGCGCTCCCCGGACGGTTCCGCGGACATCTACCTGCTCCTGGCCGGCATGGCCGCGGCCGTGCGCTACGGGCTGACCCATGGCGACGAGTCGCTCAAGGCCGCCCTGGAGTGCAAGGTGGACCGGAACATCTTCAACGATCCCAAGGCCTGCGCGCGCCTGAAGCCCCTTCCGCGCTCCTGCTGGGAATCCGCCCGGGCCCTTGAGACGGACCGGGCCCGATACGCGGCCGACGGCGTGTTCCCTGCCGCGACCCTCGACTACTGCGTCCGGCGTCTGGACGCGGAGCAGGACAAGGACCTCGCGTCCGGACTCGCGGAGATGGGCCCCGAGCAGAAGACCGAGACGCTCATGCGCCTGGTCCGCTCCAGCCTGCACTGCATGTAGAATACATGCGCCTCACGCATGTCCTGACGCGGCGCGGCACCGCGACGTCTCCGACGTCGCAGTGCCGCCTTCTGATGCTCCACAAGCCGAAAGGCTATGTGGTGACCCGCTCCGACGAGAAGGGCCGAAAGACGGTCTACGATCTGCTGCCCGCCTGGGCCTTCGACGAAGGCTGGATGCCGGCCGGCCGCCTGGACCTGGATTCCCGCGGCCTGCTCCTGTTCTCCAAGGGAGGCAGGGAGGTGGACGCCCTCACCCGGCCCGGACGGCTCTCCAAGACGTACGAGGTCTGGGTCCGGGGCCGCGTGACCCCGGAGCATGTGGGGCTCGCGCTCACGGGCGCCCTCCGGGCGAAGGAAGTGGAGGTCCTCGGGCAAGCCGGCCCCAAGACGCGCCTGAGAGTGGTCCTGGACGAGGGCCGCAACCGGCACATCCGCCGCCTCTTCGGCTCCATGAAGGACCCGAAGTTCGGGACTCCGCTCAAGGTCCTGGAGCTCAAAAGGACGGCCATCGGAGGCCTCGCCTTGGATGTCCCCTCCGGACAGTGGCGCTTCCTGACCGCCGCGGAGTCTTCTTCCCTCCTATGATCCCCTGGGAGATCCTGGCCAGAGTGAAGGTCCCGGGAGGCGGGGAGGAGCTGAGCCTGCACAGGCGGGGCCACGAGTACCAGATCAAGGTGGACAAAAGCCTGCTCATGAGCAACCTCGCCCACGCATCGGAGGAGTCCCTGGCCAAGATCGGTCTGAGCCGGCTCGTGAACGCGAAAAAGTCCACCGTGCTCATCGGCGGCTTGGGCATGGGCTTCACGCTGGCCGCGGTCCTCTCCCGCCTGGGACCGGAGTCCAGCGTGCACGTGGCCGAGCTCGTGCCGGCCGTTGTCGAGTGGAACCGCGGGCTCATCTCGCACCTGGCGGGCCACCCCCTGCGCGACCCGCGGGTGAAGGTCCTGGAGGCCGACGTGGCGCTCGTGCTCAAGAACGCGCGCGGCGCCTACGACGCCATCCTCCAGGACGTGGACAACGGGCCGAGGGGATTGACGGTGAAGTCCAATGACTGGCTCTACTCCGAGGCCGGACTCCTGGCCGCGGCTTCGGCCCTGCGGCCGCACGGGGTGCTCGCGTTCTGGGCGGACAAGCCGGACAAGAAGTTCCTCAAGCTCGTACGCAAGACCGGCTTCGAGGTCAAGGAAGTCCCCGTGCGGGGCCGGGACGGCCATCGCGGGGCCCACCACGTGGTCTGGCTGGCTTTCCTCTAGGCAGTCCTTTCAAAGACGAGCAGGCGGAGCAGGGACCTCATGAGGCGGCCGTCCTGATGATACGAATAATCTGGTATCATGCTCGGGTACAGGAGGAACGATGAAGACGATTTTGATCGCCGTGGCTCTCATGCCGTTCGCCGGGCTCGCCCTGGCCCAGGACAAGGAAGTGAAGCCGGAGGCTCCGGATTCCGCTTTGAGAGCTACCCCGGAGGCCCCGGCGGCCCTGGCGACAGTCGAGCTGCCCATGGAGAAGTGCACCTCCTGTCCCGCCCTCTCGGGCTGCGCGCAGAGCCTGCAGGCGGTGACCGACGCGTACAAGGCCGCCTACGAGGGCTTCCAGAAATGGACCGAGGACTCCTCCGCCCGCGTCTCCGGGCTGCAGGCCAAGAGCGAGGAGATGCGCGGAAAGATCCAGGAGAACGAAGCCGCCATCACCAAGCTCAAGCTCGACGGCAGCAAAGCCGCCAAAGCCAAGCTCAAGGAGCTCGAAAAGGAGAACAAGGGGCTCTGGAAGAGCAACGAAGGGATCGAGAAGCAGAAAAAGGCCCTCTGCGGGGAGATCTCCAAGGCGACGGCTCAGAAGGTGAAGGAGTTCAACAAGGGGATCGGCGACGCGCTCAGCTCGGCTCAGGCGGGGATGAAGTAGGCGGCCGTCCCCTGTTGTCGACGCTCCGGGTCTCGACGACCACGCCTTTCTCGATGCGCGCGACGGTCACCCGTTCGAAGACCGTCTCGAAGCCCATGTGCACGTATTGGAGCATCTCCCCGTCCGGTATCCGGAGCTCCCCGGAGAACCACTCGGCGAACAGAGGGGCCCTGCCCTTGAGCCGGTAGCCGCCCTTGAGCCGCTTCAGGAAGAACCTGCCGGCCTTGACCTCCCAGGACCCGATGTAGCCGCGCCAGCACGCGGTGCACTGGATGGGGGAGTCGGTCTTGACGATCCTTGGGTGCTGCTTGGGCAGCCCGGGGCAGCAGGACAGGGTGGTCTTGCGGCCTTCGTAGACGAGCTCCTCGTGGAACTGGGCGGTCATAGCTCGGCCAGCCTCGAGATGAGCTCCTCGTGGATCCTTTCGATCTCCGAAGGGGCGCAGGCGTAGTTGTTGATCAGGTAGGAGAACGCCAGCCAGCGGCCGGAGCGGGTCCGGACATAGCCGCAGTAGGAGCGGACCCCGGCCAGGGAGCCCGACTTGATGCGCAGGTTCCCCTCGAGCGCGGTCCCCTTGCCGAAGCTCCGGATGTGGCCGAAGGCCTCGCCCTGCCCCGGCGAGACCATGCACGACCGGAGCGTGTCGAAGAGCTTCCCCTTGGCCATGAAGACCAGCAGGTCCGTGAACGTCTCCGCCCGGATGAAGTTCGACCGGGACAGGCCGCAGAAGTCGAAGAGCCTCATCCCCGAGACCTCGATGCCGGCTCCCGCCAGAAAATCCTTCACCGCTTCGACGCCCCCCTGGATGGAGCCGGGCTTGCCGCGCGCCACCGCCAGGTCCCGCGCCAGGATCTCGGCGTAGAGGTTGAAGCTCCTCTTCAGCATGACGGCCACGATGTCCTGGAGCGGAGGTGATGGATGCTCGTAGACCCGGTCCAGGCATTCCGCCGTTCCCACCCTGACCGCCCCTTTGACCCGCAGCCCTGACTTCTCGAGATAGGCTTTCAAGGCCTGGGCCGCGAAGCGGGCCGGCTCCGGGATGGCGCCCTTGATGGCGAACTCCGGGGGCCCGGCGGGCACGGTGCCGCGGGCCGTGACCTTGTACTGCCCCGGCGCGGCGTAGAGATAGCCCTGGTCCCCGGAGCCCTCGGGCCCGGTCCTCATCAGATTCGTGAACTCGAGCCCAGGGACCTCGGGTTCCGCGCGCAGGACGGGGGCGTCGTCTCCTTCCTTCTTCCCAGGCGCGAAGAACAGCTTGTAGAGGTTGTCGTGGATGGAGAGCGCGTCCGCCGAGGCGGCGTAGTAGTTGCCAAGGTCCTCGTAGGGCCAGCTCCCGGGCACCGGAAGGCCTGTGAAAAGCGTGTTGTCGGCCACTATGCCGCCTTCCACCCGGCGCAGCTTCCCGGCGAGGAGGCTCAAGACTTCGTCCATGGGCACAGAGCCCTTGACCAGGTCCGAGCCGAAGGTCGGGTCCCCCCCGCCCTTGAGCACGATGTCCCGCCCGCCCACGCACAGCCCGGTCTTGAACCTGTGCTCAGGCCCCAGCTCGCTCAATGCGGCCGCGGCGACGAGGAGCTTGAGCGCGGACGCGGGGATGAGGCTCTTCTCCGGGTGATAGGACAGGATGTCGGCGCCGGTGCCCGCATCCTTGACGCTGATGCCCCAGGACGCGTTCTTGAGCGGGCCCGAAGCGTAGCCCTCGACCTTCTTGAGCAGGGCCGGGTCCGCGGCCCCGGCGGGGGCGGCCAGCAACGCCAGCAGGGCGGCCCGCACGGCGAACAGGCTCAAGGCTCCGGACTTCCCCTTCAGGCTCACCGGCCCGACCGGCTCGAACTCCCACCCGCCCTTGGCCCTGGAGCGGACCTCATCGCTCACCAGGATATCCACGCCCGCCTCCTTGGTCGCGGACTCCAGCCTCGACGCCACGTTGACCGTGTCGCCGATGACCGTGTACTCGAGCCGGGCCAAGGTCCCCACGTTGCCGGCCACGAGCGAGCCGGTCTGGATCCCGATGCCGAAGCGGACGGGTTCCGTCCTGCCGCCATTGAACCGCGCCAGAGCCTCCCTCATGCCCACGGCCGACCTGAGCGCGTCTCTCACGTGGTCCTGGGAGCCGAGGATGGGGGTGTAGACCGCCATGACCGCGTCGCCCATGAACTTGTTGATGACCCCGTTGTTCTTCATGATGGGCTCGGTCACGTAGGAGAAATAGGAGTTCAAGAAATCCACGACCTGCCTGGGCGTGAGCTTCTCGCTCATGGGGGTGAAGTTGCGGATGTCGCAGAAGAGCACCGTGGCCTCGATCTCCTCGCCGCCGAGGTCCAGCTTCCCGGAACCCATGAGCTTCTTGGCCACCTCCACGGACACGTACTTGCCGAAGGTCTCGCGCAGGGTCTCGCGCTCCTTGACCTGGTCCACCATCCGGTTGAAGCTGGCTTTGATCTGGGCGATCTCGTCCGCGAAATAGATGCGCGTCTTCACGTCGAAGTCTCCGGAAGCCAGGCGCTTCATCTTCTCGATGAGCCCGTTGACCGGCCTCTGGAACGTGCCGAGCACCACCGCGACACCCAGGACCATGGCGGTGAAGGAGTGGATGAGCAGGCTGTTCACGGCCTCGCGCTGGAAGCCCGGGACTTGGAGGGTCCGCATGAAGAAGTAGAGCATCAGCATGGGCACGACCGCTGTGGAGAACAGCAGGAAGAATATCTTGTAGAAGAGCGAGATGCTGCCCCCCTGACGCAGGATGTGGAGCTCCTCCCTCGAGTAGAGCTTCTCCATGAGCCTTCCGGCCTCTCCTCCCATCACGTTGTCTATGAAGATGACGGTGAAGCAAAGCTCGACCGCGACGACGAGGAGCATGCACGGCAGGTGCAGCGCGAAGAACTCCCTCCATACGATGCAGCTCCGGAACGCGAACAGGTGCAAGCCGACCTTCACGGCCAGGAGGAATCCGAAAAGGGCGAATGCCGCCGGGTAGATGGCCGCGATCCTGCGCTTGACGACCTCGGCCAGCTCGGGCCTTCCCCCGCGCATGAACCGCTCTATAGGGCGGTACCAGAACAGGATTGGGATATAGAGGTACAGCGCGCTCAAGGCCGGGACCTTCGCGCCAGGGCGCGTGCCATAACTCATCAAACCGAACAAGGCGTCCTTGGTCGGCGCTCCGCCCGCAGCCAGGTAGAAGAAGACCGTGAACGCGGTGTCGATGCCCAGCAGGAAAAAGGGCAGGACCCAGACCGCGTCAAGCCCGCCCGCCTTCCTCAACCGGAAACGCCAGTCCATCACTTGCCCTTGAGCTTCTGCTTGAGGAACTGGTCGATGCTGTAGGGCTTGCCCTCGGTGACCATCTTCGGAGCTTTCGGACGAGGACCCATGGCGGCCCCGGAGAGCTGTCCCATCGAACGAGTCCGCGCGCGCTCCATCCTGGGCTTCGATTGGACGGCCTGATCGAAGGAGTCCGCCTCGCTCATGTCCGCCTTCCGCTCCATCTCCATGGGCGCGGCGGCCGGCTCCGCCCTGAGGCCTTGCGTGAAGGATTCCATGGCCGCGGCTCCGGCCGCGGACTCAGCCCCTCCCAGCGCGCTCTGGGGGACCACCGTCGGAGCGAGCGGCGCCGTCTTGGCGTAGGCGAGCACCAGGCCCTTCTTGGAGAGCCAGTGCCGCACCACGTCCGAGCGCACGGCGAAGTTGATGGCCGTGATGGCCGCGCCGTCGGCCCCGGTCCGGGACATGGAGGTGTTCACTCCGATGATGTTGCCGTACGAGTCGAGCAGGGGCCCCCCGGAATTGCCCCGGTTGATGCTCGCGTCCGTCTGGAAGGCGCGCTTGCCCCGCACGCCGCCCAACTCGGCCACGAGCGTGCTGATGACGCCGGTGGTCAGCGTCCAGAGCCCGCCTTGCTCCGGATGGCCGATGGCCATGACCCGGTCGCCGATCTCCACGTCGCGGGGGTCTCCGAGGGACAAGGGCTTGGGCGGCTCGATCCTGCCTTCAGGCTCCAGCAGGGCCAGGTCGATGGACGAGTCCCAGTCCTTGACCTTCATGGCCGCCGGGCTCCGGAGGTCCGTGTTCGGGTCCCCGGTCATGCGCCTGGGCTTGAAGTAGACCCGCACGCTCTCCCACGGTTGTCCCGTTGAATCCCGCACCACCACGTGCGCGTTCGTGAGTATGGCCCCTTTCTGGTCCACCACCGTGCCGCTGCCCATGCCGCCGGTCCCGTCGTCCGAGGAGCACAGGATGAAGGCCACGGAAGGCGAGGCCCTGCGGTATACGGCCGTGGGGTCGAACGCGGGCGGGAGCGGCCGCTCGCCCGTCGGCTCCTCGTCGGGCGGCAGGTCGATGCCGCCGGAGGGGCCGCCGGCCAGCGGGCTATAATCCGCTGCGGATAAGCCGCGATAGGCGATGCCCTGGAGCATGTAGGCCTCGCACTCCTCCCTTGGGGAAAGGAGCGTCTCCTGCCGCGCGCTCTGCACCGAAGCGAGCACCTCGTCGAGTTCCGCGGTCTGGGGCTGGGGCCTGCCCCCTCCCGGGCCGAAGGACTGCTGCAGGCCGGAGGTCAGGGACTTCACATGCGCGGGCCAGCCGTAGCGCAGCAAGGACTCCATGCTCAGGCCTTGCTTGGGGCCTGAGAGCAGGGCCAGGACGCTCTCCGGAGCGCCGTCCGCGCCCAGCTGGGAGGAGAGCCCCTTGAGCACCGCGGCCGCCTCGGCCTTGGTCTTGGCATCCCCGATCCCGGCCGCTTTCATGAACGAGCCCACGGCGAGCGCCCGATAGATGCGGCGCAGCGATGTCTCCGCGGCAGGCGGAGCCTTGGGCAGCAGCAGCAGGTTCTGCCTGAAGAGCTGGGCGTGCCGGCCGAGTCTGATATCGAGATCCTCTAAAGCCTCCAGCGACACGCTCCCCCGCACCGCAGCCACGGCTGTGGACTTGGGCCCGCTCTTCCGGGCGATGAAGGCCTTCAGCCTGGACTTGAGCATCTTCAACTGCGCGTCCGGGGACGGGCCCGCGGCCGACAGGATCCCGGCAGCGAGCAGCGCGAGCAGAAAAGTCGTTCTCCTCATATCACCCCGTACTCCTTCCGGTCCCCTTCCCAGGGTCTGGTGATGAGCTTCCGGTACGAGTCCAGTTCAGCCGGATCGAGGCTCACCGGGCCTTTGGTATGCACGTTCTCCCCGTAGGGAGAGAACACATACGCCGCCCCGTCATATTCGTAGAAAGGGTCGCGGCCCGAGCGGTTGACCGCCGCCACGTACGCCTGAGTCTGGATGGCGTGGCTGGAATTGAGGGTCTTGTACTGATACGTCTTGTACGGCCCGCCGATCCAGCAGGCGCTCACCAGGATGAGGTCGGCTCCGGCCTTGGCGTAGGCGCGGAACAGGGCCGGGAACCGGATGTCGAAGCAGACGGCGAAGCCGGTCTTCCACCCGCGATAGCCGCACAGGACCCCGGACTCTCCCGGGCTGTAGGAAGAGGCTTCCGAGTTCTTGCCCGCGGTGAAAAGGTGGATCTTGCGGTAGGACGCCGCGATCTTCCCGTCCGGGCCGACGAGCGAGAAGGTATTGAACGGCTTCTTGGGGTCCGCGGGATTGGGCTCGGGGTAGCCCACGGCTATCCCGGTCTTGAGCTTGCGGGCCAGATTGCGGACCGGTTCCGGGGAAGCCGGCTTCGGGTCCTTGGTCACGAACCCGGTGAGCGTGAGCTCCGGGAGGAGGAACAGCGTCTGCTCAGGAGGGACCGCGGAATGTCTAAGCCTTGCTTTGACCGCCGCCTCGATGCGGCGGACATTCTCCTTGGGATCGGCCCAGGCGAGGTCCAGGGTCGTGGGCCAGAGGTGGAGGGGCTCTCGCATATCAGTACTCCGGTCCGAGTCTCTTTAGGACCTTCTCGAAGCGCTCCTGGAACGCGGGAGACAGGACATCCGTGCATACCGCGTAGCGGATGAGGGGCTCCTCTCCCTGCCCCAGGAAATGCACGCCTACCATGCCGGTCTCGTCCGTGACCCGGCGGTTGTAAGCCTGATGCCGGGGCCCTTCGAGCGCGGCTCCCAGCACCCGCTTGGGCACTTTCCAGAGCGTGAAGAAACCGGCGTCGGTCCTGCACGCGGGACGCAGTCCCGCCTTCTCCAGCTTGGGGACGAGGTAGGCCAGCCTCGCCTCATACATCTTCCGCCTGGCCTCCATCGACGCCTTGGCCTTCGTGCGGCCCTTGAAGAACTCGCCGTACGCGGCCATCACATAGGGGACGGGGCCCGACTCCGTGTTCCCCTTGATCATGAGGAAGTCTTCCACGAAATCCCTGGACCCGACCAGGGCGCCGAGCCTGGCGCCGGGGTCGCTGAAGGACTTGCTCACGGAGTAGAGCTCGAGCCATTCGAGCGCGGGATAGTCCTTTGCCGCCATCGCCAAAGGGATATGCTTCCCATCCGCCAACCCCGAGTAGGCCGCGTCATTGACCAGCCGGGCTCCGCGCTCCAGACAGTACTCGATGAGGGCCTTCCACTCCGCCTCGTCGGCTCCCACGGATGCGGGGTTGCCGGGCCTGATGACGAACACGAGGTCCGCTTTCGATCCATCGAGCGCGTCTACGTCCAGGCGCATGTTGTTCGCGCAGGAGAGCGGCCAGACCACGCGCTCCACCCCGACATAGCCGGCCCAGGTGCCGACCACGTCGTAGGCGGGGAGATTGGAGACCAGCCTGAACTTCTTCCTCCGGCCTCCCACTCCGCACGCCAAGAGCAGCTCGGCCGTCGCCGTCTTGATGCCCGGGATGGGGACGGCCCGCAGATGCTCGTGCTCGCTGACCCGGATGCGTCCGTGCAGCTCGACCATGCCCTCGGCGAAGCCGCGCAGGTCGCCGGACTCGGCGTAGGTGTGATGGTCGAAGCAGGGGTCCGCGGCGAAGCGGGACTGGAGCTCGAGGATCTCGCGCTCCGGCACCGTGTCCGGGTTGCCCAAGGAGAGGTTCAGGGCGGACGTCCCCGTGCGCGCCTCGTACCGGCGCACGTATTCGTAGATGCTCTGGAACAGGTTGACTCCGCTCTCGGGGATGCGTCTCATCGTCAGTCCTTCACTGACTCAACTCCCATATCCGCTCAGGACCAGGGCCCATCCGGGCCCTAGCGCATGAGCTTCTTGTAGTGGATGCGCTTGGGACCGGCGGCCTCGCCGAGCCTCTTGCGCCGGTCTTCCTCGTAGGCCTCGTAGTTGCCTTCGAACCAGCGGACCTGGGACTCGCCCTCGAAAGCCAGGATATGGGTCGCGAGCCGGTCCAAAAACCACCGGTCGTGCGAGATGATGACCGCGCAGCCGGCGAAGTCCTGCAGGGCCTGCTCCAAGGCCCTGAGCGTGTGCACGTCCAGGTCGTTGGTGGGCTCGTCGAGCAGGATGACGTTGCCGCAGTCGCGCAGCATCTTGGCCAGGTGCACGCGGTTGCGCTCGCCGCCGGAGAGGTCCTTGGCCATCTTCTGCTGGTCCGGCCCGGTGAAGTTGAAGTCCGCCACGTAGGCGCGGGACTTGATCTCGCGCTTGCCCAGGGTGATGACCTCCTGGCCGCCTGAGATGATCTCCCAGATGTTCTTATCCGCGTCCAGGGTGCGGTCCTGGTCCACGTAGGAGAGCTGGACCGTCTCTCCGATGAGGAATTCCCCGGAATCCGGCTTCTCCTTGCCCGTGATGAGACGGAAGAGGGTGGTCTTGCCCGCTCCGTTGGGCCCGATGACCCCCACGATGCCGCCCTGGGGCAGCCGGAAGCTCAGGTTCTCGAAGAGGAGCTTGTCCCCGTAGGCCTTCGACACCCCCTTGGCCTCGATGACGCGCTCGCCCAGCCTGGGCCCGGGCGGGATCCAGATCTCGAGCTCGCGCGCTTTGGCCTCGGGCTCCTCCTGGAGCATCTGCTCGTACGCCGAGATGCGCGCCTTGCTCTTGGCCTGCCTTCCCTTGGCTCCCATGCGTATCCATTCGAGCTCGCGCGCGAGGGACTTGCGGTACTTGGATTCCGCCTTCTCCTCGACCGCGAGCATCTGCTGCTTCTGCTCGAGCCAGGAGGCGTAGTTGCCCTTGTACGGGAACCCCTCCCCGCCGCGCAGCTCCAGGATCCACTCCGTGACGTTGTCCAGGAAGTAGCGGTCGTGCGTGGCCACGATGAGCGTGCCCTTGTACCTCTTGAGGTGCTGCTCGAGCCAGTCCACGGTCTCGGCGTCGAGGTGGTTGGTGGGCTCATCGAGCAGAAGGATGTCCGGCTCCAGCAGGAGCAGGCGGCACAAGGCGACCCGGCGCTTCTCTCCGCCCGAGATGACCCCGCATTTCATCTCCGGGGGCGGGCAGCGGAGCGCGTCCATGGCCTGCTCGAGCTTGCTGTCGAGCTCCCAGCCGCCGACCTGGTCGATCTTGTCCTGGAGGTCTCCCTGCTTCTTCAAGGCCTTATCCATCTCCTCGGGCGAGAGGTTGTCGGAGAAGGAAGCGCTGATCTTCTCGAAGTCGTCGACGAGCTTCTTGATGGACGCGACCCCCTCCTCCACGACTTCCTTGACCGTCTTCTCGGGGTCGAGCTTGGGCTCCTGCTCGAGCATGCCGAAGGTGTAGCCCTTGGACTTGGTGATCTCGCCGGTGTAGTCGGTGTCGATGCCGGCGATGATCCTCAGCAGCGTGCTCTTGCCCGCGCCGTTCTCGCCGATGACGCCGATCTTGGCGCCGTAGTAGAAAGAAAGGCCGATGCCCTTGAGCACTTGGCGCTTGGGAGGGACGATGCGGCCGACGTCTATTAGGGAAAATATAATTTGCTTGGTATCGACTGTGGTCGCCATGACAGCAGTGATGATAGCACTCTCTGAGACAGTTTGTGATAGAATCCCATCCGGCACCAGCAAAGGAGGAGCAACCATGCGGTCAGCGGGAAAAGCGACGATGTCCGCCGTTCTGTTGGTCTCGATGATCCTGTCCGGATGCGCCTGGCAGCGCATCCCGGCGGCGCCGAGCTACGCCGCGCCGTCGCCCCTGCCCCTGCGCGTCGGCGTCGTGCTCGCGGATACGCCGGCTTCCGCGGCCTACGGGCCCGGCGTCGTCAAGCTGTGGGAGGGGATGGGGGTCTTCAAGGCCGTCACCTACCCGTACAGGGACGGCGATCCGGTCGACGCCGTCCTCCGACTGACGGTCAACGGGCAATGGAAAGGCCATGGCGCGGGAGCCGGGATCATCGTCGGTCTGACGCTTGGGATCGCGAGCGTGGGCGTCGGGCCGAGCATGACCGGGGTCCACGATGCCGCGGCCGCGCTCTCGAAGGATGCGCAAGAGATCGCGAAATACGTGGTGCGCGCCGAATCGACGGTCAAGTGGGGCATGCAGGCCGACGCGACCGATGTCGGCAACAAAGCGGACGATCTCCAGCGGCGCAAGATCGCCGTCGAGCTCGCCCAGAAGCTCGAGGCCGATCGAGCCAAGCTCCTCAAAGCTTTGGGCAAATAGCCGCCGGTCGAAGACATCGCCGGCAAGAGCATGCCGTCGTCCCTTGACGGGTGGGTGGTCACGGACTCGAACGGCCGCGCCTGGAGCCGGCGCTGAGCGTCATGCTGAAGGAATGGAAAGACCTGCCCCAGCGCAAGGGAGAGCGCCGCCGCTGCTTCACCGACGGCGTGTTCGAGCTCTACACCTGGCACGAGCCCGACGGCAGCATCCGCGACTTCCAGCTCCTCTACCTCCTGGGAGACGGGCCCATGAGGGCCCTGCTCTGGTCCCGCGAGGATGGCTGCCGCCACTGCGGAGTGGACAGCGGCGAAGGCGACGGCTTCCAGCACGATATGGGCCGCGCCTTCAGCGGGACGCAAGAGCCCTTCGACAAGGCGCGCGTCCTCGAAGAGTTCACAAAATCCGCCGCGGGCCTGGAGCCGGGGCTCCGAAGCCGCATCATCAAGGCCATCCGCGCCGCCGCTTGAATGGGGAGCATCGAAGAGCGCGTCCGACGGCTGGTCCGAGAGGAGATCGCCGTCGTCCCCTACGACCCCCGCTGGCCCGAGCTCTTCGAGCGCGAGAAGGAGCATCTCCTCTCCTGCCTGCCCAAGGGCCTCGTCCGCCGCATCGAGCACTTCGGCAGCACCGCCGTGCCAGGGCTCTCGGCCAAACCCGTCATCGACATGCTCATCGAGGTCTCCAGCCTGGAGCAGACCCAACGACGCGTCGTGCCCATCCTGGAGGCTCAGGGCTACGACTACCTTTGGCGGCCCACGCTGGGAGACGACGGCCCCCCCTTCTACGCCTGGTTCATCAAGCGCGACCCTGCCACGCGCCGCCGGACGCATCACCTCCACATGGTCGAGGGGACGTTCACCGAGCACTGGGACAGGCTCCTGTTCAGAGACTACCTCATCGCGCACCCGGAGACGGCCCGTGAATACGGGGCGCTCAAGCTCCGTCTCGCGACCGGCTCTCCAAAGGACAGGGTCGCCTACACCATGGGAAAGACCGATTTCGTGACAGCGGTCACTCGCAGGGCCAAAGGCATCGATTCCAGCTCAGCGGGCTAAGAGGTGCGCAAGGGAGATAAGGCGGGAATATGGCGAAGATAACGATCAGCGAGAACGCTTTCACGTATCCGATGTCCATGACCCTGGTGGGGACGCTGGTGGACGGCCGTCCGAACTTCATGGCCGTCGGCTGGATCACAAGAGTCAATGTCAAGCCTCCCATGATCGCCGTCGCGCTGGGCAAGAACCACTACACGAACGGCGGGATCCGCGCCGCCAAGGCCTTCAGCGTGAACATCCCGAGCCTCGACCTCATCAAGCAGACGGACTACTGCGGCCTGGTTTCGGGCCGCAAGCAGGACAAGTCCGCCGTCTTCAAGGTGGTCCCCGGCGCGGCGACCGGGGCTCCCCTGGCCGATGACTGCCCGTTATGCATGGAATGCCGGCTGGTGGACGTCGTGGACCTCCCCACCAACGAGATATTCATCGGGGAGATCGTCGCCGCCTACGCCGAACCCGAGTGCTGCTCGGACGGCAAGCCCGACATCAAGAAGCTCAGGCCGTTCACCCTGACCATGCCCGACCATCAGTACTGGGAGGTCGGTCCCGTCGCCGGCAAGGCGTGGAGCATCGGAAAGGGGCTTGAGCCATAACATGGCCGCCAAGAAGGTCGACTACCCGATCCGCAAGAAGGAATGGGCTCCCAGCCTCATCCCGGGGCCCCTCGTCCTCATCTCCACCTGCGACCAAGCGAAAGAGCCGAACGTCGCTCCCAAGAGCTGGCTCCAGATGGCGGCCTTCGACCCTCCCACGCTCATGTTCTCAGGCAGCAAGGGCAACACGACCGAGAAGAACATCCTGGCGACCGGCAGCTTCGCCGTGAACCTCGTGGATGGCTCCATGGCCGACGAAGTCTATGGATGCATCGCCTGGTCGGGCCGCGAGCGCATCGAGAAGATGGGAATCACCCTGTCTGCGGCCAAGAAGATCGACGCCCCCCTGGTGGACCGATGTCCCGCGCATCTGGAATGCGTCCTGCAAGGCACGCATGAAATCGGGAGCGGCTTCATCGTGTTCGGCCGGATCGTCGCGGCCTCCATCAGGGAGGACATCCTGGCCGCTCCGCCGAAGGACAGATACCGGCTTCTGGACCCGGTCCTCTTCCTCGAGAACGGCCTATACTCGCGCGTGCGCGACGCCATCAGGACATAGTGATCTCCGAGAAGCTCGGGCTGCGCTTTCGACAGGTTTGCGCCGGGGTTGCGCGCCGCGCTGCACGCGGGCTACCTGGCGGCGACCTACCTGTTGATGCGTCTCGTCGTATAGGGCCTACGTCAGGTCCAGCTTGACGCTTATCGGCTGGGTCTCGGTCACGTCCAGGACGCCGGCGTAGGCGAACGGCCCCGCCTCCGCCACGAGCTTGTACTTCCCGGGAGGCACGTCGTGCACGCGGAACGCCTTCGCCGCCCCCCCCTCCAGGCATCCGAACATGGGTTCGCCCTTCTCCGACTCCAGGGTCACCTGCGTCGTGTGCACCTCGGCCATGTGCCTGCGGTCGGCGGAAGCGGGGAAGCTCAGCGTCCCGACCACGGACACCCGGTCGTCCGCGTTGGCGAAGCGCGGGAACACGAAATCGATGTTCTCGGTCATGCATCCGTCGCGCACCGGCACGTTCGCCCGTCTGCGGTACGTCACGGCGTAATAGCCCTCCACCGGCTGGGCCAGCATGGCCTTCACCACGGTCGGGGACCTCGAGGAGACCCAGGGCAGCACGTACTCCGTGTTGTAGGTCTTGGAGATGTTGTCGTCCGTGGTCCTGCCTCCGGGGGCCGGCCGGGCCATGTTCTTGACCATGCCGGAAAGCCCGCCCGGCTTGTGCATGAGGTAGGCGCTCTCCTGCTCCTCGGTGATGACGATGGGGTCCCCGTTCTCCCAGTAGAAGCGGCCGGAGACCGAGGCCCCGCGGTCCGGCGGGAGGTTCAGCCGTTCCTGCGGCTTGGGGGCGGTCACGAAATGGCCCGGCGCGTCCGAATGCCCCATGTTCGCCAGGGCCCAGGAGGAGAGGCGCCTGACCTCCACGGAGCGGTCCTCGAGCCGCGCCAGCAGGTCCGGAACGGCCTTGAGGTAGAGCATCTGCCCCAAACGCTGCGCGGCGCGGGCGCGCGTCGAGCTGGACACGCTCGCGAGAGCCTGCCGCTGCGCCTCGCCGAAGCCGTTCTGCTCGTAGATCTGGCAGAAGGCCTTCAGAGCGAAGCCGCGCAGCCCCTTGGACCATTTGAAGAGCGCGTTCTCCATGATGGCCCAATCCCCGGGCTTGAGCTGGTCCGGGAACGGAGGCCCGAGCTTGCGGAAGGCCTCGTTGGCGATGGCCATCAGGATGAGGGGCTGGAACTCGGTCTCGCGCTTCTCGCTGTACTTGGACCACGCCACGCGGCCTCCGATGACGCCGGCGGCGAGGAGCACCGCGAGGACCACGACGACCCAAAGGAGCATGTCGGAACTATGGTATCAAAATCCCTTCCACCCTGGACCGGGAAGCGCAGGACCTGCCTGGGCCACTCCAGCCTTGATGCCATGCGGGGGATAGTATACTATGCTCGAAAGATGCCGGCAGGATTCTGGCTCCGCTTCCTCGCGGCTCTCCTGGACCTGATATTGGTCCTGGATGCGGCCGTACTCATGAGCCCCTGGGCCCTCTGGGCCGCCCCTCTCTACTGGGCCTTGGCCGGGACCCGCTGGAACACCCTGGGGAAGCGCCTCACCGGCATCCGCGTCGTGCGGCTCGACGGCAGCCCTGCGGGATACTTCCGCTGCCTGTTGCGCGCGCTGCTCTGCCCTCTGGGGATCCACAACTGGGCCGCGCGCACCAAGGTGGTCCTGGAAGGGGACAAGACCCTGGCGCGGCGCGTCTACCCGGCCCTGGGACTCTGCGTGGCGCTCAACCTCCCGGCCTATCACATCTACAGGACTTTCATGGACCTCCTCCGCGTCTCGGCTGAAGGCGCCACCCAGAGCAATCTCGGCGCGATCCGCAGCGCGCTGAACATCTACAACGGGGATATGGAAGGGCTCTACCCGGCGGACCCACTCAGCCTGACTTTGGGCGGCAAGTACCTCAAGGCCATCCCCCCGACGAGACTCAAGCCCTACCATCCGGAGACCTCGAGCTTGCGCATGGGCAAGACCCCGGCGGACACGGGCGGCTGGCTCTACAACAACGACGCTGGAGACAAGGAAGGGTTCGGCTCGGTCTCCGTGGACTGCACGCACACGGACCACAGGGGAAGCATCTGGAGCGAGTACTGAACATGCCAAAGAACATGCCCGGCCTGTTCCTCCTGCCTCTGCTGATGCTGGCCTGCGGATGCGGGGACGCCCTCGACTGCGCGATGTCAAAGAGCAACCACGAAGCTTCCATCGGGAATCTGGGAAGCATCCGCAGCGCCCTGTCCATCTACTACGGGGACATGCAGGGGCAGTACCCGACGGACCTCATGACCCTGACGAAGGACCGTAAGTACGTGACATCGATCCCGGACGTTCACACGATCTGCATCAACGGGACGGTCCACCATTCCCGCTCCGGCAAGCTGACCTACTTCCCGTCCCCCGCGGCGGCGGATGATCAAGGCGGGTGGGGCTATGTCAACGAACCCACGAGTCAGGATTTCGGCGCCGTCTTCATCAACTGCACGCACACGGACTACATGTCCAAGAGATTCAGCGACTACTGAACATGCCCCCCTCCCCCCGCACGGCGGAGTTCGCCGGCCGCTTCTACCCGGAGTCCCCCGAGGAGCTCTCGCGGGAGATCGACTCGTACCTGGACAAGGCCAAGGTCCCCCGGATCGAAGGCGACATCGTCGCGGCTTTGGCTCCGCACGCGGGCTATTCCTACTCCGGCCCTGTGGCCGCCCACACCTACAAGGCGCTCCAGGGAAAAAAGTTCGACGTCGTGGCGATCATCGGCAGCCCGCACCGCGCGCCCTATCCAGGCCTTCTCTTGGACGAACGTTCCGCCTACCGCACCCCGTTGGGAGAGGTCCCGGTGGACCTCGACGCCCTGGACAAGCTCCGCCGGTCCCCGGCCCGAGTGCGCGTGTCCCCGGAAGCCCACGCGGGGGAGCACTCCGTGGAAGTGCAGGTGCCCTTCCTGCAGAAGACGCTCGAAGGCTTCTCCATCCTCCCCATGGTGGCCGGCGCGCATAGCGCCGAGGAGGCCAAGCCTCTGGGAGAGGCCCTGGTCAAGGCGCTCGAGGGCAAGCGGGCGCTCATCCTGGCCTCGGCGGACCTCTCGCATTTCCCCTCGCAGGAAGACGCACGGCGCGCGGACCTGGCCTGCCTGCAGGCCGCGGCGGTCATGGATCCCGAGTACCTCTTCACCACCGAAGCCGCGCTCATGGACCTGCGCATCAAGCGCATGGACTGCGCCTGCTGCGGGACAGGCGCCCTAGCCGTGGCCCAAGCAGCGGCGGCCCGTCTGGGCGCCGACCGCGGCCAGGTCCTTCGCTACGCCAACTCGGGCGACGTCTCGGGGGACCCGGACCGGGTGGTGGGCTACGGCTCGGCCCTGTTCCTGAAGACAGGCAAGCCCCGAGAGGAGCGGCTCTTCGAGCTGTCGGAGTCCGACAAGAAGGAGCTCCTCGCCCTGGCCAGGAAGAGCCTGGACGAGCACCTGCGCAAGGGGACGGAGCCCAAGCCCGTCCTGTCCGAGAACCCGCGCCTGAACCTGCCGTCCGGCGTGTTCGTGACCTGGTGGCGGCGCGGGGCCTCCGGCCTGGACCTCAGAGGCTGCATCGGCGACCCCTACGCGGAGAAGACGCTGGGCAACGCGGTCGGCTACTACGCGATACAGAGCGCGACCTCGGATCCCCGTTTCCCCAGGATACGCGGGCCCGAACTCCCTCTCCTGGCCTGCGAGGTCTCCGTCCTCTCTCCCATGATGCCGTCCTCTTTGGACCGCGTGCGGCCCGGGATCGGGGTCATGCTGGCGTCCGGAGACAGACGCGGCCTTTTCCTGCCTGAAGTCTGGGAGAAGCTCCCCGGAAAAGACGAGTTCCTCGGCGAGCTGTGCCGTCAGAAGCTCGGCCTGTCTTACGACGCCTGGAGGACTTCGAGCCTGGAGGTCTTCACCTTCTCGTCGCAGGTGGCGCTGGAGGAGTGAACCGCCAGATGCCGATGTCCGGGCCGAAGCGGCCGTCGGACAGGCCGCGCACCGAGTAGACCGGCTCCGCCTTCCGCCTGACCCGCTCCATGAATTTCCGATACTCCTCGACCGAACGCGGGAACCAGCGCAGGTTCTCGGGCACGGGGGAGAAGGCCCCGTCGTAGTACGAGTTGAGCACCAGGGCGTCCACCCCGGCCGCCTGCAGCTCGTCCACGAATCCCGGATAGTAGATGGGGTCCCGCTCCGGGCTGCTGCCGACGGCCTCCGGGAACCCGTACTGCCGCGTCCCGACCTGCTCGTGCAGGATGAACGCGAAGGGAAGGCCGAAGAAGTCGTGCGTGAAGAATGGAGACATGAACACCTTGGACCCTGCGGGGATGTTCTCCCTGGCCCATGCGCGAGCCAGACGGTTGGTCGAGGGTCTGCGGAGCCTGCTCATGGTCCCGCCGGTCTTGAAAGCCGGGACCGCCAGCAGCAGCCCGAGCAGAAAGACGTAGGCCCGCCCGCGGTCCCGGGACAAACGCTCGAGGAAGCAGCCCGTCAGGCTGTAGAGGATGGGGAGCACCGGGATGAGCAGCCTGGCGGACTTGGCATGCCCCGGGCTGGAGATGGCTGCGATATAGGAGACGACGTACGCCGCGTAGAGGAACGGAGCGAATCCGAAGCGGGTGCTCAAGCCCGCGGCCAAGGCGACGAGCCCGGCGCAGAACAGAAGGGGCCCGGCATTGACCCAGAGCGAGTAGCCCAGCCAAGGCGTGGACCAGGAAGGCGTCTTGGAGATGAGGAGGTCCAGATACCCCCCCTGCACCTCGCCGATAGCGCCGTACGTCTGCGTGGCCAGCTCGGAGGCGAAGCTCCTCAGATACCGGCCGAAATCGGGGATGAAATAGGGGGTGGTCAGAAGGAACGCGGCGACGCAGCACGCTCCCCCCGCTCCCAGGCCTTTGAAGAGGAGCGAGCGCTTCTTCGCCTTATAGGCCGCGGCGATCGCAGTCGCGGCCAGGAACACGCTGGCGAAGATGCCCGTGTATTTCGTCCCGGCGGCCAAGCCGATCAAGGTCCCTGAGAGAGCGTAGGGGCCGACCTGGGTGGGCATCCCGGCCAGAGTCGCCATGGCGAGCGTCATGAGCATGGTCATGAGCGTGTCCGTGGCCGTGACCCTGGAGAAGGTCAGGCACTCGATGGACAACGCCGTCAGCAGCGCGGCGGCCAAGCGGCCGCGGGTCCCGCAGACCTTGCCCGCCGCGCTCCACGCCGCGCCGACCATCCCGACTCCGCACAGCGCCGCGACGATCCGGCCGATGAGATGCCTCCAGTAGACGCTCTCCGCTCCGAAAAGCCAGTAGAGGCAGGCGAGCAGACCGCTGAACAGGCCCGGGTATTGGAAGTACAGGGGACGCAGGCTCCCCTGCTCGAGCATGCGGCCCGCGTGCCCCACGAATTTGAAGGAGTCCACGTACGGGACCTCGGGGAGGTCGAAGTCCAGCCGATAGAACCGCAGCAGAGCGGCCAAGGCCAGGACGCCGTAGAGGGCCCACGGACGGCCCTTCATCCCCACACGCCCGCCACGGCCGAAGAGCATTTCGGACAGCGTCCGCCCATGATGATGTTGGATAGGACCCTGAATCCGCGCCTTTGCACGAGCGTCTGGGAGCATCCCGCGCAGCGGGTGTCCTCCAGCCCTCCGCCCGCCTCCGGCAGGTTCCCGGCGTAGACGTAGCGCAGCCCTTCGGCCCGGCCGATCCACGCCGCGCGCTCCAGGGTCCGCGCGGGGGTCGAGCAGGCTTGCGCCATCTTGTAGTCGCCGTGGAAAGCCGTGACATGCCAAGGGATGTCCTTGGAGACTCCCGCGAGGAACTTGGAGATGCCCCGCAGCGCCTCGTCCGAGTCGTTCATGCCCGGGACCACGAGAGTCACCACCTCCACCCAAGTGCCGCTGCAAGCCAGTGTCTCGATGGCGGCCAGCACCTTGGAGAGCCGCGCCCCCATGACGTTCCGGTAGGTCCGGTCGTCGAAGCATTTCAGGTCCACCTTGAAGAAGTCCACCCAGGGCCGGAGGGTCTTGAGAGCCCGCTCCGAGGCGAAGCCGTTGGACACGAAGGCCGTGCGCAGGCCCTCGGCCCTCGCCTTCTCGAACACGGCCATGGCCCACTCCGCCGTGACGAGGGGTTCGTTGTAGGTGGAGGTCACCACCGGGACCCCGTGGTCCTTGGCCAGGCCGATGAGCCACTCGGCGGAGCACTCCTGCACCGGAGCGCGCGCCTCGGGGTCGCGCAAAGCCTGGCTCGAGACCCAGTTCTGGCAGAACCTGCAGCGCAGGCTGCAGCCCAGCATGCCGAACGACAGTGTCGCGCTGCCGGGCAGGACGTGGAAGAACGGCTTTTTCTCGATGGGGTCGACCTGCAGGCCCGCGGCGTAGCCGAAGGGGACTTTCAGACGGCCGTCCTCGTTGAAGCGTACCCGGCAGATACCTGCGCGCCCTTCACGGATACGACATTCGTGCGCGCAAGCCCAGCAGCGCACGCTCCCGTCGGGGAGCCTGTCGTAGAGAGAGCCTTCCCGGCTCAGCCGCGCTAGACGACTCTGCACCAGAGGACCTTGAGATACTCGCCCTCAGGGTAGTCGGCCGCGACCGGATGGTCCGGCCCTGCGCCCGACTTCCTGAACACCTGCACGCGGCGGCGGGCTACGCCCGCAGCCGTGCGCAGAAGCCCCTCGAACTCATGCCAGGGCAGAAGGCCGCTGCAGGAGCAGGTCACGAGGATGCCGCCCTCTTCCACCAC
Source organism: Elusimicrobiota bacterium (assembly GCA_041650695.1). Lineage (GTDB taxonomy): Bacteria > Elusimicrobiota > Elusimicrobia > UBA1565 > UBA1565 > JBAZKS01. Next base: position 52,307 of record JBAZKS010000011.1, on the reverse strand, counting down.
GGCCAGGGCCAGCTTGTTGAGGTCCAGGTACTTCTGCCTGCCGAGGGCATAGCCCTCCCGGGTGGCGATGAGCTTGTACGGGTCCAGGATGACCATGCCGCAGGTCTGCTGGTTGGCCCCCATCTGTCTCAGGTACGGGAACGCGTCCACGCACACGTTGCGCACCTTCACGTCGTTGAGGTCCGCGTTCCTGCGGCAGATCTCGGACGCCTCGGGGTCGAGCTCCACGCACGTGACTTCCTCCGCCTTGCCGAGCTTCTTGGCGTAGAGCCCGAAGCCGCCCGTGAAGCTGCACACGTCCAGGACCTTGCGGCCGGCCGCGAGCCCGGCCGCGAACAGCCGGTTTTCCCTCTGGTCGCAGAAGAAGCCCGTCTTATGCCCGCCGGTCAGATCCACCTCGAAGGCCACCCCGTTCTCCTGGATGCGGGTCTTCCGGGACCGAGCCTCCTTGAGGCGGAACCCCTCCATGGTCTGGGTGTGGCTCGAGGCCCGGTGCGTGAAGCGCGCCCCCGGGAAGAGCCCTCCCAGTATCCGCTCGATGAGCCCCGCCTGTTTGAACATGCCGAGTGAATAGAACTCCAGGACGATGTCCTTCCCGTAGCGATCCACCACCAGGCCGGGCAGGCCGTCGCCGTGGTCATGGATGACGCGATAGGCGTCCGTCCTCTCGTCGAGGCGCAGGAGGCCGCGCCGGAACTCCACCGCCGCTTCAAGCTTGTCCGCGAAGAACTCCTCGGCCCCGAAGGCCGGGATGCCGCGGGAGAGCAGGCGCAGGGTGATGAGGCTCTTGGGGTTGTAGAGGGCCACGCCGTAGGGAGCGTCGGTCTTGTCGTAGACGGCCACGATATCGCCGGGACGCGCGGCAGGGTCCACCTCGTCGATCATCCTCTTGAAGAGGGTCGGGCCGGACGAGGCCGAGCGCAGTCTCACCCAGGGAAGAGTTCCGGAATGAGACGCCGGAGCGGGCTTGTCCATCAGGGGTATGATAGATGATGCGGCGGGCTCAGTCCAATGGGAGGCGGACCGCTTCGCCCTGCTCGAAGTACTGGTAGGTCTCGTACCCGCCGCCGTAGAAGGGGACCGAGTCCTTGAAGCGCTCCCCGTCGAAGGAGATGACGCCGTGGATCTCCACGGAGTAGCCCAGGAGCTTGCGCAGCCTGGCCTTGAGCTCCTCGGGGACGGGGCCGCGCATGCCGTAGTCGTTCTTGACCAGGGGGACGATGTCCAGGTCGCTGTGAGGACCCACGGGCCGGAAGCCTTTCAAGGCCGAGGCCTTGCCCTTGGCCCTGGAGCCGATCACGGCCAGGTCGATCATGTCGTCGCCGTAGTGCTCCTTGAGGATGGAGACGACTTCCTTGCTCTGGGCCTCGTTCATGCCGTAGACCCCGGTCACGGGGTCGCGGACCGCGGGGTCGGGCAGCGAGAGGGACTGGAGCGAGGGGCTCGGGAGCGTGGACGACATCCCGGGGGCGAGCAGGGGAGCCTTCAGGCTGAGGCTCTCCGGCCCCGAGAGGCTCCAGCCCATGGGAGCGGCCGCGACCGGAGCGGCTCCCGGCGCGGCCGCCGCGCGGGTCTGCGCTTGCGCGGGCTGGGTCAGGAACAGCAGCAATGCGAGGAGCATCACGTATAGTATGCAGGAACCGGACGGATCATGCCTGGGCCGAAAGGGCTCAGGATGGATGTAAAAGGTCCCAGGGCGGAGCTTCAGCGGAGGCGCTGTTCAGCCAGGAGGAACGCGGCCACGCACGCTAGCGACAGGTTGTCCGCGCCGGCCACATGACGGCGGGCGGCCGAGCGCGACATGAAGCGCAGCTCGATCTCTTCGAGGTCTCCGGAATCGGGCTCCTGGACCTTGCGGCACCCTTCCGCCAGGAACATGTGGACCTTCCCGCACCCATAGTTGCTGTGCTGGAAGTAGCTGCCGAGCCGGGTCCATCGCCGCGAGGCGTAGCCGGTCTCCTCCAGCAGCTCCCTCGCAGCCGCCCTTCGAGGAGGCTCGCCGGCCAGAGCGGCGCCCCCCGGGAACAGGAGCCCCACGATGCGGAAGCCGTGGCAGTATTTCTTGAGAAGGATGAACCGGCCGTCCTCGGCCCGCGGGACGATCGCGACGTAGTCGGGGAAGCGGATCTGATGGTAGTCGTCGAGCCTGCGTCCGTCCGGAAGGCGCACGCACTGCGACGACACGCGGAACCACGGCTTGGCCGAGAAGACCGTCCGTTCCTTCAGTATCTTCCAGGGGCGCATGAGAGGGGCCTCAATCGCCCAGCAGCTTCCGCTTGAGGCGATGCCGGGTCATCGCCTCGATGTGTCCCCTGGCCGTGCGGCCGAACCTGGCTTCGATCTTGGCCAAGAGCCGCGGGTTCTTGAAGTAGGCGTCGAAGGCATAGTCGCGGAACCGGACCACGTCCGCGGAGCTCAGGTGCTCGGTCGGCAGCGGCTGAAAATGGTATCCCTGCGAAGCGTAGCCCAGCCACGTGGGGGGGAGGACGCCTTTGCGCTCGGACTCCTCGTAGAGGTCCGCTCCCGGGAGGGCCATGGCGCAGAAGAAGCTGGGGAAGGAGCAGTTGAGCTCGAAGGCCAGGTTGAGGGTCTCCTGCATGGTCTCCCAGTCGTCCCCCGGGAGGCCGAAGACGAAGTTGGCGCAGAGGTCGATGCCGGCGTCGTGGACCTTCGCCACGACCCTGCGGATGACCTCCTTGTCGTAGCTCCCCTTGTTCGAGAGCTTCAGGATCCTCGCGTTGGCGGACTCGATGCCGAACTTGAACCAGTTGAACCCCGCCTTCTTGAGCGTCCTGAGCTCCGAAGCGTCCATCGCGTCCACGCGGTCTACGCGCGCGAACGCGCAGATGTTCAAGTCCAGGCCGAGCCGGATGAGTCCCTCCGCGATGGGAAGGTAGTGCTCCTTGTTGAACACGAAGAGCTCGTCGTTGAGGTTGATATGCCGGACCCCGTAGCGCTTCGCGAGCGTCTCCATCTGTTGGAGGGTCCACTCGGGGGACCAATACCGGACGCGCCTCTCGCCGAATGTGGCGTGGATGGCGCAGAACCTGCACTTGAAAGGACAGCCCAGGCTGGTGAGCATGGAGGCGCAGCGGTCGCGAGTCTCGAGGCTCTGCAGGCACATCCAATTGAAGCCCCGGTACTGCCCGCTGCCGATGGGGAGAAGGTCCCAGGCCACCTCGTCCAGCTCTCCCGTGAGATCCTGGACCGGTTTTGGGCGCGGGGTGTGCCGGATGTCCTGTCCCTCCTTCCACCACAATCCGGGGACCTTTTCCAAGGGCTTGCCTTCCAGCAGGGCGCGCAGGGTGTAAAAACCCTCCCCTTGGGCCACCATGTCGCAGGACTCCTCCCGAAGGGTGCGCTCGGGGAGGGCCGACGGATGCCAGCCCGTGAGGATGAGTCGGATATCCGGACAGCGCTGCTTGAGCTTCCGGCAGAGCAGGCCGACCGCGGTCATGATCGGGGTGCAGGTGTTGGCCTGCTGGCTGTAGACGACGATCGCTGTCAACCGGGCCCCGGCCTTCAGGATCTCCTCGGCGGATTCCTCCTGGCCGAGGTTCCGGACATTGGCGTCGAGGATGTCGACCGAGAAGCCGTGCTTGCGCAGGTACCCGGCCGTCAAAGCGGCCCAAAACGGGGGATCGATCGCCGAGAACTCCATGCTCAGGTCCTGATAGACCTGTCTCTTGGTCCCGCCGACGTTCACCAGGAGTATGTCGAGCTCGCGCGGCATCCGTTCACCCCGTCACACGGCCTTCCACGCGCGGCGGCACGCCTGCGCCGTCGCCTCGGCGTCGAACCCCCACCGCCGCCGCAGGGTCTCCCGCCGAGGGCTGCCCAGAGCGAGCTCGTCGGGCGGACCGAGCCGGATCAGCGTCGGCCGGCGGGCAGATCCGCAAAGCCGCTCCGTCACCGCGCGGTGAAGCCCTCCCATGGGCGAGGTCTCCTCGACGATCACGAGCGTATGCGCCTCGGCCGAGATCTCCTCAAGGGCGCCCGTGTCGATGGGCTTGAGCGTGTGGAACTGATGGACCCACGGACGCATGCCCTCCGCCTCCAGGGACTTGGCCGCCTCCAGCGCGACCGACGCCATCTCGCCGAACGAGAGGATGGCGACCTTCTCCCCGCGCCGCAGCAAGCGGGCCCGGCCCAGGGTCACCGGCGCCGGAGACTCGTAGGAGGGCTCCCCGAATTTCCCGATGCGGATGTAGGATGGCCCGGGCAGGGCCGCGAGCTGGGGCAGAAGAGCGCGTACTTCCGTCGGATCTCCGGGGACCGTCACGGTCATGCCCGGCAGCAGGGACATCAAGCCCACATCGTCGGGCGAGTGGTGGGTGACGCCGGTCGTGGAATAGCAGTAGCCTCCCCCGGCTCCGACGACGACCACCGGCAGCCGCGGATAGGCGACGGCGATGCGCAGCAGCTCGTAGGCCCGTCCGGTCATGAAGGATGCGATGGAGTAGACGAAGGGGCGGAAGCCCTCGCGAGCCAAGCCTGCTCCGGCGCAGGCGAGCTCCGCCTCGGCGATGCCGACGTTGATGTAGCGGGGGCCGAAGCGAGCCTTGAAGTCATCGAAGACCTGGAACCCCAGGTCTCCGGTCAGGAAGACGACCGCCGGATCCTTCCGGGCCAGATCCGTCAGGGCTTCGACGAAAGCTCGGCGCATGTCAGGCTTCCCACCCCAAGGGCCGGGCCGCGAGCTCTTCAAGAGAGCGGCGCAGGTCGTCGTCGGAGGGGACGCGGTAGTGCCAGAGGACGTCGCCTTCCATGAAGGACACGCCCAGCCGGGTCCGGACGATGACGGCGGAAGGCTTCCCCTCCTCGAAGGGGAAAGGCTTGAGCGCGGCGAGGAACGCGCCGATGTCCGAGCCATCCACGGTCCGGGCGGCCCAGCCGAAGGCTCTGAACTTCTCCTCCAGCGAGGCGCCCCCCATGAGCTCGTCGCTGCGTCCCACGGCCTGGATGCCGTTGTAATCCACGACCGCGAGGAGCTTTTCCAGCCGCTGCGCCGCGGCGAACATAGCGGCCTCCCACACGCTCCCCTCGTTGCACTCTCCGTCGCCCAGCAGGACGACCGCCCTGGCGGCAGAGCCCTTGAGCCGGAGCCCGTAGAGCATCCCGGTCGCCAGCCCTAGACCGATGCCCAGGCTCCCGCTCGAAGCCTCGAGAGCCGGCAAGGCGTGGGCGCAAGGGTGGCTGGCCAAAGGGGAGCCCTCGCGGCCATAGTCCCGGAGCAGTTCCACCGGGAAGAAGCCGAGGTCCGCCATGATCGCGTACAGGGCTGAGCAGCCATGGCCCTTGGAGAGGATGAAGCGGTCCCTTTCCGGATGCCGCGGCTCCTTGGGGTAGAGACGGAGCCAGGAGTAGAAGAGCGCCACCAGGGGGTCCACGGGGCTCAGCGCGGAGCTGAGATGGCCCTCCTTGGCATGATGAGCCATCTTGACGCAGGTCGCCCGGATCTGACGCGCTTTCTCGTGGAGACCGTCGACATCCATCGTTCCGTATTAAATACAAATGCCTACCGTGCACGCAACCGGCACGCCCCCCCGCTCAGAGTTAACCTAAAGTTTCGTTGTCATATGCCGGAGAGGGGCTTAAGCTATCCGCAGGATGGGAGGCCCCTCATGCCGAACAGGAACCGGATCGTGGTCGTCGACGCGGACGCCGGCGTACTGGACCACCTCACCGTGATGCTGGAGGAGGCGGGCTTCCGGGTCACGACCGCGACGGATACGGGTCAAGGCTTCATCCAGGCCGCGGTGCTCAAGCCCGTGCTCATGATCCTGGACCTGAGGCTCGCCTGCGTCAACGGCGAGGCCGTGTTGCTGCGCCACCTGCGCAGCGCCTACCGGCTCCAGTCCATGCCCATCATCGTTCTGACGACCCTGGACCCGCTCAAGGTGGTCGGCATCGTCCCCTTGGACCCGCTCATCCAGGTGATGCTCAAACCTCCGCAGAGGGAGCGCCTCCTTGGGGCGATCCGCACGCTGCTGCCGGCCATCCCCGACATGCGCTAGCATCCCCCATTCCAACAGACTCCTCAAGATTCATATAGTGGTCCCATGACGCTCCGCATCCTGCATGAGGACGCCAGACTCATCATCGTGGACAAGCCCTCCGGCCAGCCGGTCATCCCGGGGCGCGGCGTCGAGCCTGGGAGCTCGCTCGTGGAGCAGGTGTCCCGGCATCTCGAGGCCAAGGCCTTCGTGGTCCACCGCATCGACCGGGAGACGAGCGGCATCGTCCTCTTCGCCAAGGACGCGGCGGCCCACCGGGACATCTGCCTGCTCTTCGAGGCCGGCCGGGTGGAGAAGACCTATCAAGCCCTCGTCCTCGGGGCCGTGAGCGCGGACGGGTGCGTCGACAAGCCGCTCCGGGAGTTCGGCTCCGGCCGCATGGGCGTGGCGGAGAACGGCAAGCCCTACAAGACCGTCTACAAGGTCTTGGAGAGGCTCCGGGGAGCCTCGCTGCTGACGGTAGAGCCCCGGACCGGACGCCGGCATCAGATCCGGGCGCATCTTTACTCCATCGGCCATCCCGTGCTGGGCGACAAGCTCTACGGAAAGCCCGTCCCGGTCGGCGGCGCCGTCAGGCTCATGCTGCACGCCCGGCAGCTTCGCCTGGGGTGGGGCAAGTCGCGCATCGAGATCGAGTCCCCCCTCCCCCCGGATTTCTCGGCCGCGCTCGAGTCCTTCCGCTAGCCCCCGCGCATTGGATATAATGGAGGTCGTTCCTCCATGGCGAGCCGACCGACCGAAACGTCCGAGTCCGAAAGCAACGGCAGGCTGAAGGGATCGACCCTGCACCCGGAGAACATCGCGCACCGGGGGCCGGTATTCCAATTCTTCTGGCCCTTCACCAGCTACATCGTCACCGGCGTCTCGGCCGGCGCCGCGAAGTTCTTCTTCAAGGCGCTCAACACGACGCTCGTCTTCGGAGAGGAGAACGTCGGCGTCCAGCCGAACACCCTGCTGCTGCCGAACCACCAGACCATGATCGACGGCTTCCTGGTGGGCTCGCTCGTCTTCTTCCCGAAATCGCTCTTGAAGCCCAGCCTCTTCCCCTGGCTGCCGGCCGCGTGGGAGAACTTCTTCGAGAACCCGGTGATGCGCTTCTTCTCGGACAACTGGCGCTGCATCCCGGTGAAGAAAGGCCGCAAGGACGTGGGCGCCATGCTCCGCATGGAAGCGTGCCTGCGGGAAGGCGTCCTGATCGTGTTCCCCGAGGGCACGCGCACGCGGGACGGCGGGCTGCTGCCCCCGCGGTCCGGGATCGGCTACGTGATGCTCAAGACGCGGCCCAAGGCCATCCCGGTGTGCATGGACGGCATGAGCGGACTGCAGCCCGTGGGCCATTTCTGGCCGCGGGTCTTCCGGACCATCCTGCTCTACTACGGCAAGCCCGTGGACCTCTCCGAGTTCTACGACCAGCCCATCACCCGCGAGACGGCCCAGGCGGCCATCGACAAGGTTTTTGCAGAGGTGGGGCGGCTCAAGAGGATACTGGAGCGCTACCGCCGCTTCCGGAAACGCCTGCTGATCAAGAAGCCCTTCTGGTTCCGCCTCTACGAGCCCTGATCACTGGGCCTTCGAGTCCTGCTTCTGCTCCAGCCAAGCCTGCGTGGCTTCGGTCATGAAGCTCGTCAGCCATTTGTCCTGCTCGGCCTGAAAGGCCTTCACGTCGTTCTGGAGTTGGGTGAAGAACTCCGCGAGATCCTTCTTCTGCGATTTCTCGAAGGATTGGAGCTGAACCGACTGAAGGTCCTCGAACTTGGACGTCATCTGCTTGTGGTATTCCGGGTCGAGGGTGGCCAGCGTCTGCATGTGGTTGAGCCTGTTCCGGGCGATGGAGACGTCGAAGTCCTTCCGGCTGTTGTAGCAGCGCGTCCAGAAATCGTCCCAAGCCTTGCTCATGCGCCTGCCGAATATCTCCTGCGCCCGGTGGGAATCCTCGAGCTGCTTCAGCCGCACCTTCAGGTAGGCGTTGATGTTCTTCCGGTCGCCGTCGGTCTTCTGCCCAGGCTCGACCGCGTCGTCCTGGATCATTTTCTTGGCCTTCTTCTCCGGCTTCGGCGAATCGCTCTTGCGGGACGCGGAGTCGGACTCGCCCATATAGTCCTGCGCGAGGAGCGTCCCCGAAAGCGGCAAGACGGCGGCGCACAGCACGACGGCGATCCGGGCGATCTTCATTGTGGGCTCTCCAATGTGGCGTCAGTATAGAATAATGCGCCTATCACAGGAAGCGCTCGAGCTCCTCGCACTCCGGGAAGCGGCTGAGCGCCCCTCGCGCGACCTCGCGCGCCGCATCCAGGTCCTCCAACTGGGCGTGGGCCAAGGTCCGGTGAAGGTAGAGCGACCGCTCCTCCGGACATTCCGCCATGCCCTCCTTGCAGACCTCGACGCATTCGTCCAGGCGCCCGGACCGCAGCAGGACCTTGGAGAGGATGGAGAAAGCGATGGGCCGCCGCTCTCGGCGGGCCATCGCCCGCCGGCAGGCGGCCTCCGCCTCCCCGGCCATCCCGAAATGCGCGAGCGCGGCCAGAAGCAGGGCCTCATATTCGGGCGCATCGCCGCACCGGCGCGCGAAGCTCCTGAGGGCGGCCGTGAGGTGCCTGCACGGAGTCCAGGCCGGCTCGGCGCCTTCCAGACGAAGGCGGACGAGCCTGCGGAACTCGTGGCGCTCGGGACGCCCGGCCTCGGGGAAGAGCAGCTGCCGCCCGCCCGGGGGCGAGAGCTCCCCGTCGAGCTCTCCCCACCTGCAGTCCGTCCCTTCCGGGATGCGGTAGCCCTCGGCCGGCATCTCGTACAGGACGGGAGCCTCGTCTGGAGGGTGCCCCGCGGAGAGCGCGTCCACCTCCGGCCACTCCAGCCGGACCCCGCCCGAGATCCCGGGGCTCAGCAAGATGCCGGAGAGGCAGGGGACATCGTGCAGCAGGCCGTAGACCCGGCCGGGGTCGTGCCGCATCCACTGCCAGTGCTCGCCCCTTTGGCCCGCGAGGCCCCGCTGGGCGACGAAAGCAGACACATGCTCCTCCCGCGAGAATACCGGGATCCACACCCCGCCGGATCCGCAGTCCGGGTCCGCCCAGACAGAGAACGTATCCCCGGAATGGAAAGAGCGGGTCTCCGTCCCATCGACAGGCTTCTCCCCGCAGTGGAGCAGGTAGGTAGGACAGCGCAGGAGTTCTCCGTAGAGCTCCCTCCGGCTGCTCAGCGGTTCGCGGGCCGCCTCGCGGGTGAAACCGTCCAAACGCTCGCTCACGGGCCTTCCGAGCATTTAGGCAGTTTCCATCGCGGGGAGTCAACAGAAAAGAGGAAATCCCCAATTATGGGGATTTCCTCAGTCCCGGCGGCGACGCCGCTCGGAGGCTCATCAGGTAGTCCGCCTCGGCGGATGTCCCTACCCATTATCTACACCCTCAACCTTGATTTGTCAAGGGGCCTTCGCTTGTGATATCGTGTCCCCATGGAGCTCCCGCGCCGGGTGCACGCGCGCTTTCCCTGCCGCATCGCGGTCCGCCTGCGGGCGGGCCCCTCCTCGTGGCCGGCGGAGATCGTCGAGATCAGCGCGGGCGGAGCCGTGGTCCGCGTCGACGCGGACCTGCCGGGCCCAATGATGGAAATCGATGTCCCGGAACCGGGCGGCACGGCGATCATCCGCTCACGCATCGTGCGCAGGACCGGCAGCGACTACGCGGTGCAGTTCGAGCCGCACTTCAGCGAGCAGCACAAGCTCAAGCGCATCGTGGACGCCGCGCGTAGGTCCTCGGGCCCAGCCTGAAAGCCCCTTCTTCCGCGGAGCGAACGGGCCCTTCGCCCCTGGAGGACGCCGGAACGCCGGCTATCCTATCCGCGATATGCCGGACACCGCGATAGAGGAGCGCGACCACCCCCTGGTCTACCTCTCCGCCCAATTCATCCAGGCGAAGCAGTACCTCGAAGCCATCCTGGGGTCCACCTCCGACGCCATCATCACGACCGACCTGCGGGGCCGGGTCATGTACTTCAGCCCGGGAGCGGAGAAGCTGCTCTGCAGGAGGAGCCTGGAAGCGGTCGGCGCGCCGGCCGCCGGCCTCTACGCGCGGGGCCGGCAGGACGCCTGCACGGTCATGCGCATGCTGCTCGCCAAGGGGAGCATCTCGGACCACGAGACCGCGCTCCTCACCGCGGACGGGAGGGAAGTCCCCGTGAGCATGTCCGCCGCCCTGCTGCGCGATCCGGCCGGCAGGATCATCGGGACCCTGGGCATCTCCAAGGACATCAGCCGCCGCCTCGAACTGGAGCGGCGCCTTCGGGAGATGTCCATCACGGACGCCGTCACGGACCTCTACAACCACCGCCATTTCGAGGAAAGGGTCTGTGCCGAGGTGCAGCGCGCCAAGCGGCTGCGCCAGGACCTGTCTTTGCTCGTCATCGATCTCGACCGCTTCAAGGAGGCGAACGACCTCTGGGGCCATCTGGAAGGGGACCGCATCCTCCGGGAGACGGCTGCCGTCCTCAAGCAGTGCCTCCGGCGGGACGTGGACGCCGCCTTCCGGTACGGGGGCGACGAGTTCGTCGTGCTGCTCCCGGGGCTCGACGCGGGCAACGCGGCCAAGGTGGCGGAGCGCATCCGCAAGAGCTCGGAAGAGAAGACCTACGCCTCGGTCGTCACCCTGAGCATCGGCAGCTCCACGCTCCTCGACGACGACGGAGTGCGGGACTTGGTCCGGAGGGCGGACGCGCAGATGTACCGCGTCAAGCGCGCCAAAAAGCGGGCGTCAAGTCCCGGGGACTAACAGGGTGCTGATAAACCCCCTCTGAACGGCATTTATCGGCGCCGCGTGCGCCGTACTTCGCCCCGAGGCATACGGCCGCCTCGGGACGAAGTTTCCCAACAGCTCAACGACTGTCGTTCCTCGATGTCGACTTCTTTAGAAGAAGAACCGTTGTGGCCCCCGACGGGGCTTTCACTTGCGTCGGCGCAAGTGGTGTATAACACGTCGAGGAATCCCCGAATTCAGAGCGACTGTGGGCGACCACAGTCGCTCGAGTTCATGGGCTCTCTCGGCTGCTCCGGCAGCGTGGGATGGGTCGCGGGGGGTGGCGTCCGGGCGACAGGCCTGCCGATAAGGAGCACGCCTTTGTCGGCAGGTCCCTGGCCGGACCATAACGGCCAGGGGGACCCTCTGCGTTATGATGGCTTTGTCAGCAGCCTGGGGATGGGTTAATTATTTCTGTTGATTTTATCCCTGATTTGCTCCAGTTTATCCGTCTGAGACCCAGCAAGGCAGAAGTGCTAATTCGCATGTATGGTTTCCCAACATGCGAATTCGCCCTGCGGTACCGAGCCTTCCGATACGGCTCGGTGCGGTACGGCACCGTGTCCCTCTGGAAGACGTTGGACACGTGTGCCGGGCCATGGGATATCGGGAAGTGCTTCAGCGAAGGGGTAGCGTTACTCCGCGGTCTTCCGCCGCACGACTTCCTGGACGAACTTCGGGTCCCTCCAGTTCCGCAGCACGCGGCCGTCGAGGACCAAAGTCGGGGTCCCCTCGATCTTGAGGGACGCTCCGAGTTCGATGTCCCTGCGCAGCCGCTCCGCTACCTCGGGGGACTGCACGCAGGCGAGGAACTCGGCCAGGTCCCAGCCGCGGGCCACGGCCAGGTCCGCGATGTAGCGTTTGTCGAGCTTGTCCTGGTTCCGGAAGAGCTCGTCGTGGAACTCCCAGAAGTCCCCCCGCCGCTGGGCGCAGACGCTCGCCTTGGACGCGAAGCAGGCGGAGGGGTGCATCGTCTCCTTGAGGTGCGGATTGCACTCCGTGTCCAGCGGGTAATGCACGAAGTAGTAGCGGAGCCGGTCGTGGAACTCCTGGAGGTAGGGCTTGACTCCGAACGCGGAGATGCGGCAGAAGGGGCACTTGAACTCGCTGAACTCGACGAGCGTGGTCTTGGCCTTCGGGTCGCCCCAAGCCGGCCAAGTCGGGTCGGGCTCCAGGCTCAGCTTGGGCTGGCTGTTGTAGACGAGCAGCTTTTCGTCGAGGGAGAGGCTTTGCTTGGGGAGGACCTTCGTCCCGGCGAGCGCCATGGCGCCCCAGCCGAACGCGTAGAGCCCTGCGGCGGCCAGGGCATGGGGCATGAACCGGCGCACCGGATCGCCGTAGAGGGAGAGGACTTCCCGCGGCCGCACGTCCAGGGCGAAGTACAGGCCGACGGCGAAGGCTATGCTGACGCCGTACATCCCGAGGCACTCGATGCAGAACGTCTTCAGGACGAAGGCCGAGATGTAGGCGAGGAAGGCGCAGTAAAGCAGACTCCCCATGGACAGGGCCCACGCGAACGCGACCCCGTCTTTGCGCTCCGCGTTCAGGCCGAGGAGCGCCTGGGCTCCGATGAGGAGGTAGAAGAGCAGGCCCCACCAGGCGATGGGCGTGCCGAGGAACTCGGAGTAGGAGCTCGCGTTGACGACGTCGCAGTTGACCTTCTCGCTGATGGCGCAGAAGCTCTGCTCCTCGAAGCCGCGGCGCAGGATGCGCAGGTGCTGCCAGGTGGAGAGTCCGGCGAGGACGCAGCCGCACAGGCTGGCCAGGAGCACGACCCAGAGGGCGCCTTTGCGCATGGGACAATATCCCAAGTTGTCCCCTCGGCGGTCAAGAGAGAATCTCCTTGACACCGATTCGGGCATTCTGGCTTAATCTGGCGGTATCACGGGCGTGCGGTTCGGCGCCCGAGTGAATGCCGTAGATAAAAGGAGACACAACAACGATGAAGCGGATGCACCTGGCGATGTTGGTCGGAATGGCCGTTCTGCTCACGGGCTGCGTAAGCTCGATCAAGAAGTATCCCTATGGGATGATGAACACGGGCCTGAGCCTGAACTCCCTGGCCCGGGACCAGTACGAGATCCTGAGCGATGTCGAAGGCCGGGCCTCTGCCAGCCAGATATTGTTCTTCAAGTTCACCGAGGGTGGGAACAAGAGCTTCAGCGGAAGCCTCGCCTCCGGGCGGCAGGAGTTCCTCATGGGCGGAGCGGACCCTGTGATCCAGGCCGCTCTCTACAACGCCATGGAGTCCCAGCCCGACGCGGACGGCATCGTCGCGGTCAGGGTCATCAAGGGCGAACAGACCGTTGTCCCGTTGCTCTTCAAGAAGATCACGGTCACCCTGAAGGGCAAGGCGATCAAGGTCAAGAAGGGCTGAGCGTAAGAAGCATCGTCTCATCTACGGCATTCCCGAGGGAAGCCGCCCGCCAATCCGGACCGGCGGGCGGCTTCCCCGGATGCCGGGGATGTCGCGGCGAGTCTTAAGGGAGAATACGATGAGAAAAAGTCTGCTCTTTGTGCTCGGGACCGTGCTCCTGCTCACGGGCTGCGTGGGCTCGATCAAGAAATACCCCTACGGGATGATGAATCCCACGCTCTCTCTGGACCCGTTGGAGAGGGGCGAGTACGTCATCCTGGGGGACGTGGAAGGCAGAGCCCAGGGCACCGAGATATTCGGCATCCCCATCATCGATGGCGGGACCAAGCAGATGGTCGCCAGCCTGGCCACTCCGCAGGCGGAGGGAGTCGGGGCTATTCTGCGGGTCTATAAGGATGTGGCCACGCTCGGCATCCTCAAAGGGAGGAAGCCGGCGCAGGGGCCAAGCCGCTTGACCATCGTCGAGCAGGCCGCGCTCTACAACGCGATGGAGTCCCAGCCTGAGGCCGATGGGCTTGTCGCCGTCAGGATCACCAAAGGGGAGATGACGCGGATTCCCTTCATCTTCAAGAAGTACACCGTCACCATCACGGGGAAGGCCATAAAGATCAAGGTCGGCTGATCGTAAGCCGCGCCGATTCGGGAGGGTGCCTGCCATGGGATACGGGATCTCATTCGTACGTCGCTTGGAACGGGACGTCCCATGGAGGCGCCCTCCCGTCGTTTTTCTGCTGCCGTTCTTCCTGACGGCTTGCGCGCTCACGCCGCTGCAGAAAGCCGCGATGCGCGGCGATGCGGAGGAGGTCCGCGGGCTCCTGGACGGAGGGGCGGACGTCAACAAGCCTAACTTGTGGACGAACAGCTTCCCCCTCATCGACGCGGCCAAGGCGGGGCATCTCGAGGTCGTGAAGATGCTGCTCGACGACAAGGCCGATATCAACGCGAGGGACCTGAAAGGTCGGAGCGCGCTCATGGCCGCGGCCGCGGGCGGCCACGCCGGAGTCGTCGAGGAGCTGCTCAACCGCGGCTCATTGGTCATGACTTCCGACGACAAGGGCACGACGCCCTTGATGTACGCGTCCAAGAGCGGCAATAAGGAAGCCGTCCGCCTCATCAAGCAGGCCCAGGACAAGGCCAAGAGCGAGGCGAGCAAGGAGGCGGTCTGGACCCCGGGCGGCGGCTACGCGGCGCCGGCAGCCCAGGCCGCGGCCAAGAAGGAGCCTGAGGCGCCGAGCATCGTCTCGGACGTGGACCATCCCCGCTTCAAGCTCCCGGAGAGGCCCAACGACTTCGCCCTGGTCATCGGCATCGAGAAGTACTCCGGCATGGTCGAGGCGCAGTTCGCGGAGCGCGACGCCAAGGCCATGCGCGAGAACCTGCTGGCCCTGGGCTATCCGGCCCGGAACATCCTGTTTTTGACCAACGGGCAGGCCGGCCGCGCCAGCATCGAGAAGTACGTGGAGTCCTGGCTCCCGCGCAACGTGAGCGAGGACTCGCGCGTGTTCGTCTACTTCTCCGGGCACGGGTCACCCGAGCCCACGACCGGCGACGCCTACCTCGTGCCGTGGGACGGGGACGCCAAGTTCCTCGAGAACACCGGCTACTCGGTCAAGCGCCTCTACTCCAAGCTCAACGCCCTGAAGGCCAAGCAGGTGATCGTGGCCATGGACGCCTGCTTCTCCGGCGCGGGCGGTCGGTCGGTCATCGCCAAGGGCACGCGGCCGCTGGTCCTCAAGCTCGACTCGGGCGCCAACGTGATCGGGGAGAAGCTCGTGGTGTTCTCCGCATCCGGCGCCGACGAGGTCACGGGCACGGACGAGACCCAGGGGCACGGGCTTTTCACCTACTACTTCCTCAAGGGCCTTTCCGGCGCGGCCAAGGGGAGCGGCGGGACGGTGAGCGTGGAGAGCCTCTACAACTATTTGTCTCCCAAGGTCGCGGACGCGGCGCGCCGGCAGAACCGCGACCAGAGCCCGCAGCTCATGCCGCTGAACATGGACGAGTCTCGCAAGTCCATGCCCCTAAGGTAGCCGTACGAACATCGGGAGAAGGCTGGGAGCGGCTCTGCTGTGCGTAGCGCTGTCCGCCGTCTGGGCTTCGGCCGCCAACACGGCGTCCAGCGAGCCGGACCCCGGCTCAGTCCCGAAGAAGGCTGCCAAGCGTCCGACGGGCAGGGGCAAGAAGGCGCCCAAGCTCGAGTCCGGCGCCGGGATGGTCGTCGCCATCCAGCCGGCCGAGCGCAAGCTCACGGTGAAGACCCGGGCGGGCGAGTTGGTCCAGTTCTCGGTGGGCGGCGCCACGGCCCTGACCCAAGGGCGCAAGAAGGCCCGCATCGCGTTCGATGACGTCCAGATCGGCGACTCCGTCCATTATACGCTCAGGGGCTCCCTGGCCGCGGTCGTGCATGTCGGCGCCGGGGCCTCGCCGGCCATGAAGAAGGCCGCGGCGAAGCCCAAGAAGAAGCCCAAGGCCGAGGATGACTGGGATGACGCGTCCTTCCGCGTGGTCATCGACAAGGACACGAGCTACAAAGACAGGGACAAGGAAGAGGAAGATGCCGTCGAGGACTCCCCGGGAGGACCCTCCGGCATCCCCCCGCAGGGCGAAGGCGGAACGCCCGGGAATCCCGGCGAAGAGACCGAGCCTTAACCCCTCATTATAGAGGGATGTTCCCCCGGTTGCCGTGTTCCTCGGGGCGTCGTTTGTCCTTCAGGAACCGCAGGGCCCGGATCACGGTGTAGCGGATCTGGCTGGGCTCGATGACGTGGTCGAGCGAGCCGCTCGCCGCCGTCTGATACGGCGAGGCGAACTTGGCCTTGTAGTCCGCCGTGAGCGTTTCCCGCATCTTGTCCTGCTCCTCCGGCGTCTTGGCCGCCTTGATCTGCCTGGAGAAGAGTATCTCGATGGCCCCGCGGGGCCCCATGACCGCGATCTCGGCCGAGGGAAGGGCGAAGTTGAAGTCCGCGTGCAGCCACTTCGAGGACATGGCGATGTACGCGCCTCCGTAGGCCTTGCGCAGGATGACCGTCACCTTCGGGACCGTGGCTTCCGAGAAGGCGTGCAGCAGCTTGGCTCCGTGGCGGATGATGCCGCCGTGCTCCTGCTCGACTCCCGGCCAGTAGCCCGGCACGTCCACGAGGGTCAGGATGGGGATGTTGAAGGCGTTGAGGAATCGGATGAACCTCGCCGCCTTGTCGGACGCGTTGATGTCCAGCGCTCCGGCCTTGTGGGCCGGGTTGTTGGCCACCACGCCGACCACGTCCCCTCCCATGCGCATGAAGCCGATGACGATGTTGTTGGCGAAGTCGTGCATGACCTCGAAGAACTTGTGCTCGTCCGCGATCTGCCAGATGATGTGGTTGACGCGGTAGGGCTTGCGCGGGTCGACCTCGCACATGGCTTCCAGCAGGGGCGTCGTGCGCCGGATGGGGTCCGGGTTGGCCACCCGCGCCGGTTTCTCCCATTTGCTCGAGGGCAGATAGGAGAGCAGCTCCCGGATCTGCCGGAAGCAGTCCTGCTCCGAGTTGGCCACGAATTGGCAGACCCCCGACTTGGCGGCGTGGGTCTTGGCGCCGCCGAGCTCGTCGAAGGAGACGATCTCCCCCGTGGCCGCCTTGACCACCTCGGGGCCGGTCACGAACATGTGGCTGCTCCCCTGGACCATGAAGACGAAGTCGGTCAGCGCGGGCGAGTAGACCGCCCCTCCGGCGCAGGGACCGAGGATGACCGAGATCTGCGGGACCACCCCCGAGGCCTGGACGTTGGCGTAGAATATCTCGGCGTAGCCGTCGAGCGAGTCCACGCCCTCCTGGATGCGGGCGCCGCCCGAGTCCAAGAGGCCGATGACCGGGACCCGGTTCTGGCAGGCGAGCTCCATGATCTTGACGATCTTCCTCGCGTGAGCGAGGCCCAAAGAGCCGCCCAGCACCGTGAAGTCCTGGGCGAAGATGCAGACTTCGCGGCCGCCGATCCTGCCGATGCCGGTGATGACGCCGTCCCCGGGGATGTTCTTCTCCTGGAGCCCGAACTCATGGCAGCGGGTGCGGACCAAAAGGTCTAGCTCCTCGAAGCTCCCCTCGTCGAGAAGGTAGTGGATGCGCTCGCGCGCCGTGAATTTCCCTTTAGCCTTCTGGGCCTGGATGCGGTCCGGGTCGCCGCCCTCCCTGGCGCGCTCGATGACCTCGCGCATGTGCGCGATGCTGGGCGGCGGCATGGGCGGGCGCTTGGCCTTCTTGTGCTGTTGGGTCTGCGGCGTCATGTTTCCCTCCTTCATGCGGCGACGGCGGTCTTCTCCGGGACGGGCTCTTTCCGGGGCGCGGGCTCGAAGAGCAGGACCTCGGCGTCGCCGGCGTTGAATTCAGCCTGCGCGAGGACTTTCTCCGCCAGCTCCTCGACGTCCCCGGGACCTAGCGCCAGGGACATGGCGGGGCGTCCCGCTGCGGCCATCCGGCGGGCGAGCCCGGTCAGGAACCCGCGGGCCCCCGCGTCGTCCCCCTCCTCGGACAGGAACACCCAGGCCTGGCGCCGGGAGGGCGGGACGTTGCGCAGCAGGTGGAACGCGGAGCGGACGGCGTCGGTCTCCCCGCCCGCGCAGCCGAGCACGACCAAGTCGATCGTCCGGGCGGAGCGCAGCGCCGTCTTGACGGCCTTGGCCGCCGAAGCCGCCTCCGTCAGACAGGCCTGCACGTAGACGACCTTGGACCCGGAACGGCACATCTCCTCGATGTCGTGCTCCAGGCCGACGACGTCCCGGACCTCGGCATGGGTCTTCTCGGTCTCGGAGAGCTCCTCCGGGGACATCCTGGCCCAGGATGCGGCCTCCTTGCGCAGCTCCACGGAGTCGATCGCCACGACGGAGCACTTCAGGCGCTTGGCCAGCAGCTTGCCGATCGCCGCCGCGACCGGCCCTCGGATGCCGGCGAGGAGCGCGGTGGAGCGATGGGAGAGCGCGCGTTTCGGCTCGGGCGGGAACGCCTGCTTCGCGACGCCGAGGGCATGGCGCTTGCCTCCGCTGAACCCGGCGTCCGGGGACCCGGGGGTCGCGAGCTGTGAAACCGCCGAGCGCGCCATCTCGTCGAGACTCGCCCCCGCCTCGAAGTCGACCGAGAGGGCGCGCAGGCCTTCGCGGCGGAAATGGCGGACCAAGCCGGTCAGCGCGGTCCCGATCGGGGAGCAGGACATGCTCCCGGTCCCATGCAGGCCGCCCATCCGCGTGACGAGCAGCAGCCAGAACGGGTCCGGCTCCTTGCGCAGCGTCTCCACGGCCCAGCGGAGCGGGCTGACTGACGAACGCCAGCTCTTTTCGAGCCCGGCCGTGGTCAGGGATTCGAAGTCCTCGAGTGCGAGGCTGCTCAGGTCCAGCAGACCTCGCGCCTTCTTGCCGGTCAGCGCCGAGCGCAGGGCGCGCGCCGCCTCCTCTCGGGTGCGCCAAGAACCCTTGAGAACGACCGGCTCCTCGGCTCCCGCGTTCTTGAGGACTCCGACGAAGGGTTTGGCCGACTCGGGGTCCGGCGAGAGGATGACCACGGTCTGCCCCTGCAGGGCGGGGGCGGGTCCGGAAGCCGTCTCCTGGACGCTCTGGAGCACCCAGCCGCTTTCCGGGACCACGATGGCCTGCGGCGGAGGCTCCGGCTCGGGAGCCGCGGCCTTCACGGGCTCGGGCTTGGACGGGGCAGCCTCCGCCTGCGGTTCCTTGATCCGCAGGGTGTTGTGAATCACCTCGAGCTGCGGCCGCGCCTGGCCCGAGACCCGGCCCAGCCATTCCGTATAACGCTTCTGGTCTTGGATCCGGGGCTCGGCCGAGCGCCAGACCCTCTTCATGAACGTGAGCGCGACCTGAGAGCCGAAGCCCGCGCCTAGGCGGAGCGCGTATTCGCAGTCATACTCCCCGCCTCGGCTGAGTTGGATGCCGGAGAGGTCCGGGTCCGGCTCCCGGTAGTTGGCGATGGGCGGGAGCTTGCCCACGTTCATGCAGTGGATGCCCACCACGTCCTCGAGGGCCGTGGCCATGGCGTGTCCTGTGAATCCCTTGGTGTTCGCGATCACGAGCTTGGAGACGTCCTCGCCGAACACCCGCTTCAAGGCGGAGACTTCCCCGGCCGAGCACCCCCCCTGCGCGGGGGTGAAGGTCTCGTGGGACATGAAGACCGTCTTGGGAGCCATGTCGCGGCGCGAGAGGCCGTGCCGCCTCTCGACCTTCCGGATCAGGTCCTCCATGACCTGGCCCACGTGCTCGACGTCGAGCCGGGTGGCGTGGAAGGCGCTGTTCTCGAACTGAGAGGCCAGGAGTTCGGCGCGAGGGGTGATCCCCCGCCGAGCGGCCTCGTCGGCGGTCTCCAGGACCAGGGCTGCGGCGCCCATGCCCATGATCATGCCGTTGCGGCGCCGGTCGAAGGGGAGGGCCGCTTCCGAGACCAAGGCCTTGGTGGACGCCGCGCCGGTGGCGAGGAAGCCGGTGCCGAGCCACTCCATGAGCTTCGGGCTCGTGGGGTCCTCGGCCGCCACGACGAGCACCCGGTCGGCGCGTCCCATGCGGATCCAGTCCTCGGCGATGCCCACGGCCTGGGTGGTGGAGGCGCAGGCGGCGTTCACCTGCGTGCACGGTCCCCGCGCGTGCAGGAACTGGGCCGTCTGTCCGTGTCCCATGGTGAGCACGCGCATCAGGAAGGAGCGGCTGAACTCGTACGCCTGGAGCTGCGAGGAGAAGACCTTGTGGCGGCTGCGGAAGGATTCGTACCAGTCCGTGAGCTCCTTCTTGTCGTTCTCGTCATGCACCAAGAGCAGGCTCCTTTCGAAGAGCTCCTGGAACTCCTGGGCGGGCTTGGCCGCGAACTTGTAGGCGTAGTACCTGGAGACGTCGTCGATGAGGCTGTCCAGGCCTGGGAACGAGGTCGCCAGGACCACGCCGGTCCGGGCGCCTACTTCCTCGGGGAGCGCCCAGGGGCCGGGGACCATCCGTCCCGTCTTCGGGTGCTTGCGCGTGCTCCGCACCAAGGGGATTCCGGCGTCCTTCAGGGCCAGGATGCCTGCGGCGAGCCCGAGCTTGGCCGTGACGTCCATGAGGCTCGAGACGCTGCCGCGGACGCCGAACTCCTGGGCCATATCGAAGGCCCCGGCGCGTCCGGCGAGGCGGATGACCGCGTCCGGGCCGGAATCGCCTCCGTCCTCGGGGCTCTGGGTCCGCTGGAGGTTCTTCTCGCGCTGCTTGGCGAGCTCTTCCTCGGGCAGGACGTCGATGAGGTTCTCTCCCGCGATGATGCAGTCCAGGGCATCCTCGCGGAAGACCCGGTTGTGCGAGCCCGGGACTCCGGCCGCGATCCCGGAGACCAGCACGGGGCCCGTGTAGAAACCCCAGTCCGAGGCTGGCGCCGACGCTGCCTGTGCGCGGAACGCCGAGGGCTCTTCGGGGAAGGATATCTGGAACCCGGCCGCGGCGAGGCGGGCGAGCAGGTCGTTGAACTCCAGGAGCGCGCTCCGCTTGGGGTGGTTCGAATTCGAAACGAGGACATCCGGCTTGCCTTCCAGAATGGCGGAGGCGAAGCTCGAGAGGGCCCGCTTGGGGCCCACCTCCACGAAGCAGCGGACGCCGTCTTGGTACATGCGCTCGACCTCGCGGATGAATTCCACCGGGCTTTCGATCTGCGAGACCATGAGCCTGCGTATGCCCGCGTCGTCGGACGGATAGCGGTCCGCGCTTACGTTCGAGAGCACGGGAATGCGCGGGGCCCGGACCGGGAGCTTGGCGACGAACTCGCCGAAGCCCTTGGTCGCGGGCGCCACGATGCGGGAGTGGAACGCGTGGGAGACCGCGATGAGCTGAGCCTTTATCCCGGCGGCGGCGAAGCGGCGGACCGCTTCCTCCACCGCGGCCGAGGCGCCCGCGACGACGGTCTGATTCGGAGCGTTCTTGTTGACGGCCTCCACGTAGCCGTCCACGCTTTTAAGGATCGGTTCCACTTTGTCGACAGGGGCCGAGATGGAGGCCATCTTCCCGTTGTCGCCCGCCTGGACCTTCGCCATCTCCTGCGCGCGGACGCGCACCGCGCGCACCGCATCCTTGAAATCGAGCACTCCGGCCGCGACCAGGGCGCCGTATTCGCCCAGGCTGTGTCCGCACGCCGAGTCCGGCTCCACCCCGTGCCGCTGGAGCAGCCTGTAGAGGGCCACGTCCGCGGTGAGCATGGCCGGCTGCGTGACCTCGGTCTGGGTCAGGCGGCCCTGCATGGCCTCCAGCTGCTCCGCGGTCTCGCCGCCCTTGCTGAAGATGAGGTCGGAGAGCCTGCCGTCCATGAGGCCGGCCAGCGCCTCGTCGGCTTCGGCGAAGGTCTCCCGGACCACGGGGAATCTGTCCCGGAGGTCCCGGAGCATATCCACATACTGCGAGCCTTGCCCTGGGAAGAGGAACCCCAGTTTGGGCTTCAGGTCGGGGCTGCCCACGCAGATGCCTTTGCGGGAGAACGAGGAAGGAGGGGCTTCCCAGGCGCCGGCTCCGGATTTCAGGACCAAATCCATCTTCTCCTTGAGTTTCGCGCCGTCCTCGGCCGGGATGGCCAGCACGAACCGCCCGGACTTGCTCCGGCCCGCTTTGGCGGCCAAAGCCGCGAGGCTGCCGGACTCCGGGACCTGCGGCAGGACCGTTTTCAGGGTCTCAAGGATGTCCTCCGGTTTCTCTCCTTTGAAAATGAAGACCTCGCCGCTGCTCATCGGTTGTTCCATAGCGGATTCGCTCACCTCGGGTTTCTCGGGGGCAGGGGTCCGGCTGTTGCGCTCCCCATAGGCAGGAGGCAATGGTAGCACATATGGTGAAGGCCGTCAAGATTATCGAAAAGTGCCGGACTTAACAGGTGAAGTTGCGTATAACCGGCAGGGGTTCCTTGGGCGTCGAAGAAGCGGTGTCGTACTTAAGATGTTCGGAGTCCGCTACCCATACGCCCTCGTACGCCTGCGGGATATTGACTTTTAGATGGTATATTGACAGGTCGAATATTATCCGCTAAACTTCATGCCATGCTCACGGCTCTTCTTGGCGACACGTTCTTCTATGCTTCCGGTGGAGGGCTGCTGGTCTCCGCCATCGCCTTTCCCTTCATTCTAAAACGTTTTCGTGCCGCTCCGGCATCGAGCGTCTCGCCGGACATACCGATGGACCTTCGCGAGCCGCCCGCGTTCGTGGAGCCTGTGGAACCGGTGAGGGTGGTCGAGGCCGAGCCTGAGGAAGCCCCTCCGAAGCCGGCGGAGAAGGTGGCGGATGTGGAGATTCCTGCGGAGACGCCTGTGAAAACGCCCCCTCCCCAGGTCGTCCCCGAGCCCAAGAAAATCAACCCTTCGATCACTCTGACCTCCGGGTTGAGCCCCGCCATCGTCTATCTGCAGAACCTGAAGATCCAGATCGAGCACTTCGAAAAAGAGATACACCAGCTGCGCGGACAGATATTGGACTACGCCAAGAAGCATGACGACCAGTTCGGCGACATCGTCAAGCGCATGGGGAGCATGCAGGCCGAGATCCATCAGCAGATGCATGCGCCTGAGGCATCCCCCGAGGCGGCGCAGCACAGCGGCTCATCCGCGCCGGCAGTGCATGCGCAAGTCGAGCATCCGGTGTCCCAGGCCGTTGCCGCCGCTTCCGTTTCCGCGCCTGCACCCGAACCCGCTCCTGCGCCGCAGGCGTCTCCTGAGCCGGCCATCGTCATGCAGGAGGACGCCCCCCAGCTCGCGCAAGTCCCTTCCGTGCAGATCGAGGAGACGACGGCTCTTCCTCCCGCGCCGGCGGCAGCACCCGCGCCTCAGGCGGTCTCGGTGGCGATCGAGAATACGGTGGCCTTGCCCGCGGCGCAGGTCGTCCCTATCGCCGAGCCGACCATGCCCATACAGATCACCCCCGAGGATGTCAAGCCTGCGCCCGCTCCCGCTCGGGAGGCGGCCGAGGACATCGCGCAGTCGCTGAGCCTTTCCGTCCCGGGGCAGCCGGCCGCTGAGTCCGCCGAAGGAGAGGACGACATCCTCAAACCCAGGGCCAAGGGGCCTGTCTGGCCCGTCTGAGTGCTTCCTACTCATGAGGTCCTCCCTGGCTTGCGCGTTGGCGGCATCCCTCGGGTCCCTCCCCGTGTCGAGCGCCGCCGGGGTCTTCCCGGACTCCGCGTTCTCGAACAAGGCCTCCGGCACCACCGGAGCCGCGTTCCTTAAGATACCGACGGGCTCCCGGGCCCAGGCCTTGGCCGGCTCCTACTCGGCCGCTGCGGACGGAGCCGAGGCCATGTTCTGGAACCCGGCCGGACTCGCCCGGATGGAAGAGCAGGGGCTCTCGGAACTCGGCTTCGGGTACAGCGCGCTCCTGGAATCGTCTTATGCGAGCGCCCTGGCCTTCGCCAAGCCGCTGGCGCCGCAGGCCCGCGGCGTGTTCGGGGCCGCGTTCACCTATTTCTCGCAGTCCTCCATCCAGGGCTATAACACGGTGGGCGATCCCGCGGACTCCTTCACCCCGAACGATCTCTGCCTGGCGGTCGCGTACGCGGGACGGATGAGGAACGTGAATCTGGGGGCCGGGACGAAATTCCTCCGCTCCAAGTTGGCGGACGCCTCGGGCATGACGTTCGCCGTGGACCTCGGCATCCAGATCCAGCGGGTCGCGGACGTCGGGGAAGGCCCGATCGACTTCGGCTTGAGTCTGCTCAACCTGGGGCCCGCCATCCAGACCGGGAGCATGGCGGACCCGCTCCCGATGAAGGTGCAGGCCGGCATGCTCTGGAACATCAGCCCTCGGATCCGCTTCATGCTCGACGGACACCTGCCGGTGGACCACGATCCCTATCCGAGCATGGGGCTGGAGGGGCACCTCCCCGTCGGGGACGGGATGCGGGCGAGCGCGAGGGCCGGGATGCAGTTCCGGGATCGCGACGACATCGGCGGTCTGGCGGGGCTCGCCGCCGGGGCGGGGCTGGACATGAAGCGCTTCCGGTTCGACTACGCCTGGGTCCCGTACGGGGACCTGGGGAACACGCACCGCATCTCAGGCGGCTGGCGGTTCTAGGCTGCCCGCTGCAGTATGCTCAGCATCTGCCCGTGTATCCTTCCGTTCGTCGCCAGGGTCTGGGCCCCCAGGTCCGCCTGACCGGTCCACTCCTCGCCTGAGAAATCGCTTACCCTGCCGCCGGCTTCCGTGACCAGAAGCCATCCCGCGGCTACGTCCCAGGGGCTGAGCTTGAATTCCCAGAATCCGTCGACCCTGCCGGCGGCGGTCCAGGCGAGGTCGAGGGCCGCGGAGCCGCTGCGGCGGACGTCGTGGCTGATCTCCATGAAGCGCCTGTAGTACTCCAGGTAGAAGCGGGAGCGCTCGGCCCGGTCGTAGCCGAACCCGGTCAGCAGCAGGGATTCGGGCAGCGTGCGGACCTTGGAGACCCGGATGGGTTTGCCGTTGAGGGAGGCTCCGCCTCCCCGGCGCGCGAAGAACGTCTCGTCGCGGAACGGGTCGTAGACCCCGGCCACGAGCGGCCGCCCTCTCTTCGACAGCCCGATGGAGACGCAGCAGACCGGGTTCCCGTGCGCGTAGTTCGTGGTCCCGTCGAGCGGGTCGATGGTCCAGACGTAGTCGGAGGCCGCTCGACGGGGAGGCCTTTCCTCGGTGACGAAGCCGTGGCCCGGGTACCGGCCGAGGATGACGGCCAGGACGCGCGCCTCGCTGGCGCGGTCCGCTTCGGTGATGAGGTTGGCGCGTCCTTTATAGCTCCACCGCGCCTTGCCCCAGTACTTGCGGAGCATGGCCCCGCCCTCGTGGAGCGCGTCAAGGAGCGTCGCTTGCAGGGAGTCCGGAGTCTCGGGGGCGGCCCACCGGGACATGGCTTGGGCCAGGCCCGCGGCGGTGTGCCGGACGGCGGTCACGGTCGGTTCGACCCCGCGGCGGCGCAGCGCCTCGGCCGTGACCGGGCCGATGGCGGCGGCCTTGGCTCTGCGCAGCAGTTCCCCCCCGACGGGACCGGCCGCCTCGAGGAATCCCTCGACGGTGGAGGGCGAGGTGAACGTGACCCAGTCGACTTCCCGCGCCGCCGCGGCACGGACGAGGCGTCTCGCCGCCGGATCCGGGACGATGCTGTACGCCGGCGCCACGGTCACGTCGGCTCCGGCGCGGCGCAGGGTCAGCGGCAGGAGGTCGTTCCCGGCCGCGGCTCTCGGGATGAGGACTCTTCGGCCGCGGAGTCCTTCCCGCTTCAGGGCCCGCGCGAGGGCCTCTCCCGTGTACGTCGGAGGGACCCGGCTTCCCTTCCAGCCGTGCCTGGCGAGCGCCGCGGCGGTGGCCGGGCCGATCGCCCAGAGCCCGCGGGGCCGGGGAGGCCCTTTGCGCAGGATCTTCCGGGCACGGGAGAAGAAGCTGTCGACCCCGTTGACGCTGGTAAAGACCGCGATGTCGAAGCCGCTCAGGGTCAGGAGAGCCCGGTCCAGGGCGGCCGGACTTTTCGGGGGCGCTATCCGGATGGCCGGGGCGAACCGGACGCGGGCCCCGTTTCTGCGCAGGAGCCCGGCCAAGCCAGCGGCTTGCCGGCGCGGCCGCGTCACCAGCACCGTGGCGTCCCGGAGAGCTTTCACGACGGAGATTGTACCATTCACTCCGGTGCCGGTGGGAGTCAATATGGTATATTACAGGGTACGCTGCATGAACTGGTTCAAGAAGAGAGCCGGGCAGCCCCCGGCCCAGAGAGGGGCCTCTGCAGCCGCCCCCGCCGACGCGGTGAGCGGCGTCGGCCGGTTGTTGGATGACCGGTTGGTCGTGTTCCTGCCTCCCCGGCTGAGCAAGGAACAGGCGATCGAGCAGCTGGTTCGGCGGCTCTGCGAGCGGCGCGGCCTCGGGGACGTCAAGCCCTACTTGGCCAAGGTCCTGGAGCGCGAGCAGCAGGGCGTGCTCAGCACCACCCTGGATACGGGGCTGGCCGTTCCCCATGCGCGCATCGATGGTCTGAAGGACTTCATGGCCGTGCTCGGGCTCCTGCCCGACGGCCTTCCGGACCCGAAGCAGCCTGACATCGTCATCCGAGCCATATTCCTCTTCCTGTCCCCCAACCGGCAGGAACTCTTCGCCCAGCACCTGCACATGCTCCGGGCCGTGTCCACGCTTTTCCAGGCGGCGTTCCTGGACCAGCTGCTGGCCTGTTCCTCCGGCGTCGAGGCGCTCGAGTCCATCCGGGCGCAAGAGCAGCGGCGCCAGTCCTCCTAGGCGAAAGGGACGATGATCCTTCGCATCTGGAAGCACGGCGAGCCCATCCTGAAGAAGAAGACGCCTGTCATCGAGTTCGACGCGGTCAAGAAGGACCTCCCCAGGATCCTCCGGAACATGTGGGACACGATGTACGCGGCGAACGGGGTCGGACTCGCGGCTCCGCAGATCGGGCTGCCGCTGCGCATGTCCGTGATCGACGTGAAGGTCGAGGAGAAGTCCGACCCGCTCGTCCTGATCAACCCGGAGATCGTCGGCGCGGAGGGGACGGTGGCGGCGGAGGAGGGCTGCCTCTCCATTCCCGGCCTCTACGCCAAGGTCAAGCGCTACTCCAAGGTCAGGATCCGCGCCCTGGACCTCCACGGAGAGGTCTGGGAGCGCACCGGGACCGGGATGCTGGCGCGGGCCTTCCAGCACGAGGTGGATCACCTCAACGGCAAGCTTTTTCTGGACCACCTGAGCCTGGTCGAGCGTCTCCGGATCGCCCCGATCCTCAGGGAGCTGAAGAAGACCTGGAAGTGAACCCGTGAGACTGCTGTTCTTTGGCTCGCCCGGCCTGGCTGTCCCGTTCCTCCAGGAGTGCGTCCGGGCCTCGGGCCACGAATTGGTCGGCGTGGTGACGCAGCCGGACCGGCCGGCGGGAAGGGGCCTCGCACTCACCCCTCCTCCGGTCAAGGCCGCGGTGTCGGGCCTCCGGATACCGGTGCTGCAGCCCTTGAAGGCCTCCGCAATCGTCGACGAGGTCAAGGCCTTCGGCGCGGACATGGCCGTGGTGGTCGCGTACGGGCAGCTTCTTAAGTCCGACCTCCTCGCCGCGACCCGCCTGGGGTTCTTGAACGTCCATTTCTCCCTGCTGCCGAAGTACCGCGGGGCGGCCCCGGTGCAATGGAGCCTCGTGCGGGGAGAGCGGCGGTCGGGCGTGACTCTCTTCTGGATCGACCAGGGGCTGGATACGGGGCCCATCCAGAGACAGGCGAGCCTCGATATCGGGCCGGCGGAGGATGCGGTCGGGCTGTTCCGGAGGATGGTCGACCTCGGCGTGCGCGAACTGCGGGAGGGGCTTCGGGAGATCGGGTCCGGCGACGTGAGGAGGCAGCCCCAGCAGGGAGAGCCCAGCCTGGCGCCGAAGATCCCGGCGTCCTTGGCCGTGCTCGACTTCGCACTGTCGGCCTCGGAGTTCCATGATCGCGTCCGCGGTCTGGCCGCCGGGCCCAGGGCGCACCTCTTCCTGTCTCTTCCCGGAGCCCGCAGGCCTTTGCGCGTGCTCATCCTCAAGGCCTCGGTCGATCCCGAGTCCGGCGGCTCCTCCGGCACCCCGGGTTCGATCGTGCGCGTTGAAGGGCCCCGAGGGGTTTTGGTACAATGCGCGTCCGGCCGCCTGTGGGTCCAAGAAGTCCAACCTGAGGGGAAAAGGCCGATTTCAGCGACGGATTTCATCAATGGCGCGCGTCTGAAGACGGGCGGGCTGCTGGAGACTGTTCATGAGCGGACGTGTTAGCAGGGTCACCGGCTTCGAAGTGCTGGCCACGGCAGTGCTCTTATGCATTCTGGCCGCCGTTCTTTTCCGCTGGGGCGTGGGCGGGATCGTGCACAACCGGCCCATCCAGGTCGTCCCGGATCTGAAGGGGAAGTCCGTCTCCGGGGCGCTCGAACTGCTCGCTCCGCTGAGCATCGGATTGAGCAAGGAGGGCGCGGAGTTCGACAGTTCCGTCCCCATCGGCTCCATCCTGAGGCAGAGGCCCGCGGGAGGCACCAAGGTCCGCGAGGGGAAGATCCTCAAGGTGGTGGTCAGCCAGGGAGGTGAAACGGTGTTCACCCCCAAGCTCGACGAACTCCCCTTGCGCAACGCGGAGATGCTGCTCCGTCAGAGCCAGCTGCTCCTGGGCGAGGTGACCAACGCCTATTCCCTGCGCACGGAGAAGGGCTTGGTGTTGTCCCAGGACCCGAAGGCGGAGACCAGCGTCGAGCGCAACTCCCCGGTCAACGTCGTGGTCTCCAACGGCGAGCCTCCCGAGGATATCGATCTCATGCCGGATTTCAAGGGCAAGGGGATGGCCGAGGCGACCGAATGGGCCGGGGGAGCGGGCGTCCCGGTCACGGTGGCCAAGGACATGGAGAGCCGCCATCCGTACGGCACCGTCCTGGAGCAGGAGCCGGCTCCGGACACCGTGGTCACGGACGCCACCAAGCTCAAGATCAAGGTGAGCGGGCGCGCCTCCGGCAAGGTCGTGGATACCCGCATGGTGAACTTCCAGTATCAGGTGCCCCAGGGCGGTTCCGATAGCCTGGTGCGCATCGTCCTGGAGGGCGAGCAGGGGGAGCGAGAGCTCTTCAACGGGCTCCGTACGCCGGGCAGCAAGATCGACCTGTCGGTCCCGCCGGGAGGGAAGTCCCGGATCAAGATATTCCTGAACAACATCCTGGTCGAGGAGCGGGACCTGTGAGCGGCCGCCGACCCCACATGCGCCTCACTCCTCTCCAGACGCGGCGCAGTGCGGGGGCGCATCCGCGTCGCCCGGTCCCGGACGGCGGGGTGCGCGTGGTCCCCTCCCTGTTGGCCGCGGATTTCGGGGAGCTGCGCCGGTCCGCGTCGTCGCTGGCGCGCGCGGGGGCGGACTGGCTGTCCGTGGACGTCATGGACGGGCACTTCGTGCCCAACCTGAGCTTCGGGCCGGATCTCGTTGCCGCTCTCAAACGCCGGGGCGGGTTCCGTTTGGACGCGCACCTGATGCTCGAGGCCCCCGGCCGCTTCGGGCCGGTCTTCGCGAAGGCGGGCGCGGACTGGGTGGTCCTCCACGTGGAGGCGTGCCCCGAGCCCCGGCGGCTGCTGGCTTCTTTGCGGCGGCTCGGCGCGGGCGTCGGGCTCGCGATACGGCCGAGGACTCGGGCCGAGCGTCTGCTGCCGTTTCTATCGGAGCTCGATCTGGTCCTGGTCATGACTGTCGAACCCGGGTTCGGCGGCCAGGCGTTCCGCGAGGCGATGCTCCCCAAGATCCGTCTTCTGCGCCGCGAGATCGAGCGCCGCAAGCTCCCGGTGTGGCTGCAGGTGGACGGAGGGATATCCGCGGGAACCGTCGCTGCGGCGGCCGGGGCCGGGGCGGACGCGCTCGTGGCCGGGAGCGCCGTTTTCAAGGCGGGCGATCCGGTGCGTGCATGGCGGAGCCTGAGCAAAAAAGCTCAGGAGGCGTACGACGGACGAGGGATCTAGGAGGAAGAAAAACATGGCTGTGACACTCAGGCTTCAGCGCGTAGGCAAACCCAAGCAGGCCCACTACCGGGTCGTGGCGGTGGACAAGCGGCGGGCGGCGCAGGGCAAGCCCATCGAGATACTCGGGTCCTACAACCCGCGCGCCGAGAAGTCCAAGGACAAGATCAAGGTGCGGCAGGACCGCGTCGACTATTGGCTCAAGGTGGGGGCGAAGCCCTCCGAGACCCTCGCGACCCTGCTCAAGTCGGCCGCGAAGGCGGCGGCATGAAGGAGCTGGCCAAGTATCTGGTCACCCGGCTCGTGGATTCTCCGGACCGCGTCGAGATATCCTCCACGGAGGAAGGCGACATCACGCGGTTCAGCGTCCGCGTGGCGGACGAGGAGAAAGGCAAGATCATCGGCAAGCAGGGGAAGGTCGTCAAGGCCATCCGCCAGGTCCTGGGGATCGCCGGGGCGAAGGCCAAGCGGAAGGTCTTCCTCGACGTCGAGTAGCCCTTGCGGGTCGACATCGTCACCCTTTTCCCCGGGATGTTCGCCGGCCCCATGTCGGAGAGCATCCTCTTGAGGGCCCGGGAGAAAGGGCTCCTGCAGGTCGCATTCACCAACCCGCGCGACTTCGCCGTGGACCGCCACCGCACCGTGGACGACAGGCCTTACGGAGGCGGCCCCGGCATGCTCTTGATGGCGGAGCCCCTGTACCAAGCCGTCCGCCGGGTCAAGCGCAGGGGCTCCAGGGTGATCCTCATGTCCCCTCGGGGCAAGCCTTTCGACCAAGCGACGGCGCGCCGGCTCGCGGCTTGCAGGCATCTGGTGCTGGTGTGCGGCCATTACGAGGGCGTGGATGAGCGGTTCTTGGATTGCGTGGATATGGAACTCTCCCTCGGCGACTTCATCCTGACCGGAGGCGAGATCGCGGCGATGGCCGTGACCGACGCCGTGGCCAGGCTCCTGCCCGGAGTCCTCGCCAAAGAGGATGCGGTCGTGAACGAGTCCTTCACGCAGCGCCTCCTGGAGGGGCCGCAGTACACGCGGCCGAGGGTGTGGCGGCGCAGGAAGGTCCCGGAGGTGCTGCTCTCCGGGGACCATGCCCGCATCGAGGAGTGGCGCGGTCGGACGGCACTGGAGTCGACGAAGCGCAGACGACGAGACTTGCTGAAATAAGCTATAATACTCCTTCATAGAAACGCCTAACCTTTTAGTCAGCCTGTAGATGGAGAAGATCATGGCAGCGATATCTCACGACGTCAATCCCAAGACTATCCCCCAGTTCCGGCCGGGCGACACGGTCCGGGTCCACATGCGCGTCGTCGAAGGCGACGACAGCGAGAGGATCCAGGTGTTCGAAGGGACGGTGATCCGCAGGCGCGGAAGGGGCGTCTCGGAGTCCTTCACCGTCCGCAAGATTTCCTTCGGGGTCGGAGTCGAGAGGACTTTCCCCGTGCTCTCCCCGCGGATCCAGAAAATCGAGCTTTCCCGCGGCGGCCGCGCCCGGCGCGCCCGGCTCTATTACCTGCGGGGGCTGGGCGGCAAGGCCGCGAGGCTCTCCGAAGTGGACCGGCCTGATGCGCAGGCGCAGCCGGAGGGCGAGCCCGCGAAGCAGGATAAGTCCGCTCCCGCACAGGACGCTCCCAAAGCGGAAGCCGCGTCGGCTTGACTCCCCTCGAGCGCTTCGACGAATCGTTGAGAGCCCGCCATAAGGTCGAGTGCCTCATCGGCATCGACGAGGCTGGCCGCGGCCCTTTGGCCGGGCCCGTGGTCGCCGCCGCGGTCTGGCTCCCCCGCAGGCCGCTGCCGGAGCTCGAGCCCGTGCGCGATTCCAAGAAGCTCTCTCCGGCGAGGCGCGAGGAGGCCTTCACCCTCATCCGGCGCGTCGCGACGGGAGTGGGCGTGGGCTGGGCGCTGCGCAAGGAGATCGACGACGCCGACATACTCCAGGCCACGCTCTCGGCCATGAAGCGGGCCCTGTCCCGCGTCCGGCCGCCCGTCGTCCCCTGGGGCGGTCTGCTGGTCCTGGTCGACGGCAACCGCCGCATCAAGGATCTGGACCTCCCCCAGCAGACCCTCGTTTCCGGAGACGCCCGCTCGCTCTGCGTGGCGTGCGGGAGCGTGGTGGCCAAGGTCGTGCGGGACCGCTGGATGCGCGTGCTGGCCCGGCGTCACCCCGGGTACGGCTTCGAGCAGCACAAGGGCTACGCCACTCAGGCGCATTACGAGGCGCTCCAGCGCCTGGGCCCCAGCCCCGAGCATCGCTTGTCCTTCCTCCGGAATTTCTTCGAGCCTTCCCTCCCGTTGTGACGCGCCGGACGAAAGCGTTGGGCGATCTCGGCGAGCGAGCGGCCGAGGATCATGTCCGCCGCCTGGGCTGGCGGGTGCTGGACCGCTCCTGGCGCCGCCGGTCCGGCGAGCTGGACCTCGTGGCCGCGGACGGGGAGACCGTGGTGTTCATCGAGGTCAAGGCGCGCTCCTCGAGCCGCTTCGGTCTTCCGGAGGAATCCGTGGGCCGCGCCAAGCAGGCCCGCCTGTCGCGCCTGGCGCAGTCGTACCTTCAGGAGCGGGGGCTGACGGGCAGGCCGGCCCGGTTCGACGTGATCGCGCTGTCCGGCGGAGAGCTCCGCCACATCCGCGGCGCGTTCATGGCCGGAGGGTTCTCCCTGTGAAGTGCCCGGCTTGCGGGTTCGAGACTCCGGACGGCCAGGCGTGGTGCGATTTTTGCAAGGAGCCTTTTCGGACGAAGTCCGGACCTCAGCAGAAGGCCGTCCCGGTCTCTCCCGACGTCCTGCGCAAGCTCCACCAGGTGAGCTCCGAGTCTTCCGGACAGGTCAAGGAAGGCATCCCGCCCGAGTTCGCCCATCTGGACTCCGGGGAGAAGATCCCGGAAGTCCCCCCCCTCGCGCGCCGCCTGGCGTGGGGCATCCTCGCGGCGGTCATCCTTTGGGCCGTGGCCGGCATGTTCTGGATATTCCGGGCGGGGTCCATCGGCACTGGCATGGCGCAGCACGAGACAGGGTCGAAGTAGCCTACTTCTCTTCTTTCTTCCTGAACCACATGCGCGCGCCGACGAGGTAGGACATGGATTGCGCGCGGTTGCCGTAGCTCATCCGGAACTCGTGGAAGCGGGCTTCTCCGATCAGGCTCAGGCCGTGCATGATGAAGGCCTCCACCCCGGCGCCCGTGGTCACGCTCAGGCCCTTGGCCTTGTCGCTGAGGCTCTCTGCGCACGTGTTCCCGAAACAGACCTGCTCTCCCGGCCGGGCGCTCGCGGCCTTGAACGTGGACGAGTGGTAGCCCACCCCGCCCAGGACGTAGGGGGTCCAGGTGCGCTCGCGTATCAGGTTGACC
Source organism: Elusimicrobiota bacterium (assembly GCA_041650695.1). Taxonomy (GTDB): domain Bacteria; phylum Elusimicrobiota; class Elusimicrobia; order UBA1565; family UBA1565; genus JBAZKS01. Next base: position 19,378 of record JBAZKS010000011.1, on the reverse strand, counting down.
CGCATCAGGACGCCGAGGTCGGTCATGCTCGCTTCTCCTGAGGAGGAACTCGAGCTCTTCTTGCCGAACTTGAACATCCCGAGCTCGGCGCCCAGCGCGACCCAGTCCGAGGGATAGTAGAGGTACTGCAGGTCCACGGCCGGACCGGGCTTGGCGTAGGAGTTGAACCCGTTCTTGGCGGCGGGCGCCGCCACGCCGAGATGCAGGGCGACACCGTGCTCCCCGGCCTCGAAGAGCGGGACTCCGTAGACCTGGGCCTGCGCGGCGGTGCCTAGGAGCAGCATAAGGAGTGCGCATGCGCCCGACGCCATTCCCGAGAGAGCGCAGCGCGGCCCTGCATCCGCAGCGGCCGTCATGCTCCCAGGTTGCGGATGCACGCCTCGGCGATGCAGTCGGCCGAAAGGCCGTGCTTGCGGTAGAGCTCCTCCGCGGTCCCGGACTCCCCGAACTCGCGCGCGCCGAGACGCAGGACGGGGCAGGCCTTGCCCCGCGAGGCCAGAGCCTCGCATGCCGCGCTCCCCAGCCCGCCGACGAGGTTGTGATCCTCCACGGTCACGATGCGCTGGCTCTGTTCTGAGGCGAGCGCGACCGCCTCGTCGTCGAAAGGCGCGAGCGTGGCGCAGTTCATCACCCGCACGCGGAATCCCTTCTGTGCGAGGGCGCGGGCCGCGTCCACCGCCGGGCCCACGGTGCCGCCGGTCGCGAAGACCGAGGCCTGCAGGCGCGCTTCGGCGGGAGCCGGCTCGTACACGGGGTCGGCGACGCCGAGCCGGAAGCGGTAGTCCGAGCCGTGGACGTCCGCGAGCTTCTGCCGCGTCAGCCGGAGATAGACCGGCCCCTCGTGGCCGAGCATCCACTCCACGGCTTGGAGCGTCTCGGCTTCATCCGCGGGCTGCACGATCGCGATCCCGGGGAGCGCGCGCAGCGCCGCGACATCCTCCAGCCCCATCTGCGTGGCGCCGTCCTCGCCGATGCCCAGGCCCGCGTGCGTGCCCGCCATCTTGACGTTGGCGCGGCTGTAGGCGATGGAGACGCGTATCGTCTCCAGGCGTGTGGCGAGGAAGCAGGCGAAGCTGGCCACCACCGGGATCTTGCCGCAGAAAGCCAGGCCCGCGGCCGCTCCGAGCATGTTGTGCTCCGCGATGCCGAACTCGAAGTGGCGCTCCGGGTACTGCTTGGCGAAGGCGGCCGTCATGGTGGACTTGCTCAGGTCCGCGTCGAGCACGACCATGCCGGGGAAAGCCGGGGCGAGCTTGAGCAGGGCTTCGCCGAAGGCCTGCCGCGTCGCCTTAGCCACGGCTCAGTTCCTCCACGGCCAGGTCCGCCTCTTGCTTGGTCGGAGCCTTGCCGTGCCATTCGGCCTTGCCCTCCATGAAGGAGACACCCTTGCCTTTGACCGTTCTGGCTAATATCGCGTATGGGGCTTGTCCCGGCTTGCGCGCCAGGGCTTGCGTGATGTGCTGGAAATCGTGGCCGTCTATCTCCTTCGTCTCCCATCCGAAGCTCTTGAACTTGTCCTCCACCGGTTCCAGGTCCATCACTTCGCGCACCGGGCCGTCGATCTGGCCTCCGTTGAGGTCCACGATGGCCGTGAGGTTGCCGAGCCGGAACTTCGCGGCGGACATGGCCGCTTCCCAGACCTGGCCTTCCTGCATCTCCCCGTCTCCGAGCACGCACCAGACCCGGAAGTCCTTTTTATCGACCTTGGCGGCCAGAGCCATGCCGACGGACACGGACAGGCCCTGCCCCAGCGATCCTGTGGAGGCTTCCACGCCGGGCAGGCGGACCCGGTCCGGGTGGCCCTGCAGCGGACTCCCGAGCTTGCGCAGTTCGAACAGACGCTCGCGCGGGAAGTATCCGCAGCGGGCCATCACGGCGTAGAGGGCCGGACAGCAATGCCCTTTGGAGAGCACCACCCGGTCCCGGTCCGGCCATACCGGGTCCTCGGGCTTATGACGCAGGGGCCCGGTGTAGAGGGCGGCCAGGACGTCCACGACGGAGAGCGATCCTCCGGGATGGCCGGAGCCCGCGGCTTCCAGCATCCGGATGATGTCTATGCGAAGCTCTCTGGTGAGGGCGCGCAACGCGTCTTTCCCCATGGGCGAAGCATGGTATCAAAAATGCTAATATCCCGCTATTCCGATGGAAATAAAAACATATATCCACACTGTCCGTCGTGCCGCCCAGTACCTGCGCGCCAATGCGCCCGGATTCCGCCCGGATGTCGCCATCATCCTCGGAAGCGGTCTCAAGGGCGCGGTGCCGGAGCTCCACAAGACCAAGGCCATCGATTACGCCAGGATCCCGGGATTTCCCCGGACCACGGTCAAGGGGCACACCGGCCGGCTCGTCATGGGGCAGCTGCGCGGGCTCTCCGTGGCCGTGCTCCAGGGCCGTTTCCACTATTACGAGGGGCACCCCATGGAATCCATCGTCCTGCCCCTTCGCGTTCTGGAGTACCTTGGACTCAAGACCGTGATCATCACCGCGGCGGTGGGCTCGCTGAACAAGCGCCTCAAGCCCGGGCATGTGGCGGTGCTCAAGGATCACATGAACTTCATGGGACGCAATCCCCTTCGCGGATTCCATGAGGAGGAGTTCGGCGAGATGTTCCCGGACATGGCGGAGGCGTATACCCCGTCCTTGCGCAAGCTGGCCCTGGCGGAATGCCGCAGGCTGCGCATCCCAGCCCGGGAAGGCGTGTACGTCGCCGTCGGCGGGCCGTCCTATGAGACTCCCGCCGAGATCCGCGCATTCCAAAAGCTTGGCGCGGACGTGGTCGGCATGTCGACCGTCCCGGAGGTCATCGCGGCCCGTCAGATGGGTCTGCGGATCCTGGGCCTGAGCTGGATATCGAACATGGGCGCGGGCATCTCCAAAGAGGTCCTCAGCCATCCCGACGTGCTCGCCCTCGGCGATCGCGTGGCCGAGCACTTGCGCCGCCTTTTGACCGCGGTGCTCGTCCGCCTGGGCTCCCCCAAGAGGTAGCGCCATGGCTGCTCTGCGCACGCGCCTGAAGCATCTCCCGAAGCGGCGCGGCACTGCGGCGCGTCCGCGCCTGCTGCGCATGCCGGACCTCATCGCGAAGAAGCGCGATGGGGAGTCGCATCTCAAGGAGGAGATCGAGTTCATCTCCCAGGGAGCGGCCCGGGGCACGGTCCCGGACTACCAGCTCTCCGCCTGGCTCATGGCCGCGCTGCTGCGGGGCCTCTCGCGCGACGAGACCGTGCTGCTGACCTCCGCCATGGCGCGCTCGGGCCCGCGTCTGGACCTCTCGCACCTCAAGGCCGCCAAGGTGGACAAGCATTCGACCGGCGGAGTGGGAGACGGGATCTCCATCGCCCTCGCCCCCCTGGTGGCGTCCGGCGGCCTGGCCGTCCCTATGATGTCCGGCCGCGGCCTGGGACACACGGGCGGCACCCTCGACAAACTGGAGTCCATCAAGGGCTTCCGGGTACGCATGGGTCTGAAGGCGGTCGAGACCCAGGTCTCGAGGATCGGGGTCTGCATGTTCGGGCAGACGGAGGAGCTCGCCCCGGCTGACCGCAAACTCTACGCTTTGCGCGACGCCACCGCCACGGTGCAGTCGATCCAGCTCATCGTGGGGAGCATCCTCTCCAAGAAGCTGGCCGAGGACTTGGACGGGCTCGTCCTCGACGTGAAATGCGGGTCCGGCGCCATCTTCCAGGAAGCGTCGAAGGCCGAGGCCTTGGCCAAGGAGCTCATCCGGACCGCGCACGGCCTGGGCCTTAAGTGCGTGGGCCTGTTGACCGCCATGGAGCAGCCCCTGGGCCTGCTCATCGGCACCTCCCTGGAGGTGCGCCAGGCGGTCGAGATACTCCACGGCGACTTCCGCGCGGCGGACTACGTGTCGGTGCTCCTGACCCTGGGCGGGTGGATGATGCATTTCGGGGGCAAAGCCCGCTCGCCGGAGCAGGGGGCCGAGTTCTGCCGCCGCCTCATCCGCGACGGCAAGGCTCTGGCCAAGTTCAAGGAGATGGTCAAGGCCCAGGGCGGAGACCCCCGGGTGGCGGACGCGCCCGACCGGTTCCTGCCCAAGGCAGGGCGGAGCCTGGCGCTGAAGGCCGAACGGAAAGGCTTTCTCGCGAAGCTCGACGCGAGGTGCGCGGGCCGGGCCGCGGTGGCCCTGGGAGCGGGCCGGGACCGGATGGAGGACTCCATCGACTACGGTGCGGGCATCGAGCTGCTCAAGAAGGTCGGGGACGCGGTCGTCCCCGGAGACGAGATCGCGCGCCTCTATGCCGGCGACCCGGCGCGTCTGCGCGAAGGCCATCGGATATTCTCCGAGGGCGTGAGCGTGGCCCCGAAGCGGCCGCGCAGCTCTCCCGTCATCCTGAAGGTGGTGCGATGAACAAGCTCACCGTCTGCTCGCATCCCCTCATGCAGGAGGTCCTGGCCCAACTCCGGGACAAGCGCACTCCCCCGTCGAGCTTCCGGGAGCTGATGGAGCAGGCGGGCGTCCATCTGGGTTTCGCCGCGCTGGAGCGCCTGCCCACGCGCGTCTCCAAGGTGGAGACACCGCTGCGCTCCGCGCGCGTCCGGCGGGCGGGCCAGCCGGTCGCTCTGGTCGCGGTGCTGCGCGCCGGGCTGGGCTTGGTGCCCGGGCTTTCCCGGCTTCTGCCGGGAGCGCCCATCGGCCATATCGGCCTCTACCGAGGCGAGGAGACCCTCAACCCGGTCCGCTACTATGTCCGCTTGCCGCGCAACATCCGCAGGAGCTTCGTGCTCCTCCTGGACCCCATGCTGGCCACGGGCGGCTCCGCCGCGGAGTCCATCCGCATCCTCAAGACGGACGGCGCCAAGGAGATCACCCTGGTGTGCCTCGTGGCGGCCCGCGAGGGCGTGGCGCGCGTGCAGCGGGAGCATCCCGACGTGCGCATCGTCACGGCCGCGGTGGACCCGGTGCTCAACAAGCACGGCTACATCGTCCCGGGCCTGGGCGACGCGGGGGACAGGCTTTATTGGACGTAGGAGATCCCATGACAGAACAAGCGACTGCTCGCGATCAGTGGGCGTCACGCATCGGATTCATAATGGCCTGCGCCGGCTCCGCCATCGGGTTGGGCAACATCTGGAGGTTCCCGTACCTTTGCGGCATGAACGGAGGGGCTCTCTTCGTCCTGACCTATGTGGCGGTCGTCGTCTTCCTGGGCATCCCGTTGATGGTGGCCGAGTTCGCCATGGGGCGTTCCAGCCAGCGTTCTCCCGTGGAGGCGTATCGCATCCTGAGCGGCGGGGGGCGGTTCTGGCTGGGCGTGGGCGCTTTGGGCGTGCTCGCGAGCTTCATCATGCTCTCCTACTACAGCGTGGTGGCCGGATGGACCATGCACTACATCGTGCTGTCCTTGCGCGGCTTCGGCGCGGCGGGCTCTCCGGAGGCGGTGGGCGGCATCTTCGAGGGAGTCCTCCAGTCGTCCAAGATCAACCTTTTCTGGCACACCATGTTCATCGCCGTGACCATGTTCATCGTGTTGGGCGGGGTCAAGGGAGGCCTCGAGAAGGCCAACAAGATCATGATGCCCGCCCTCTTCATCATGATGTTCGTCCTCCTGGCCCGCGCCTTCTTCCTGCCCGGCTGGGTCCCTGGGCTCAAGTTCATGTTCTGGCCCGACCCTTCCAAGTTCACCCCGCTCACCGCTCTGAGCGCCATGGGGCAGGCTTTCTTCTCCCTGAGCCTTGGCATGGGAGCCATGCTGACATACGGGAGCTATCTGCCCAAGGATACCGACATCGTCAAGTCCTCCTGCCTCGTCTCCATCATGGACACCTCCATCGCGCTCATGGCCGCCTGCGTCATCTTCCCCATCCTCTTCACCTTCGGGATGGAGCCTCAAGCCGGGCCAGGCCTGGTCTTCAAGAGCATGCCCATCGTCTTCTCTCAGATGCCGGGCGGCATGCTGTTCGCCGTCATCTTCTTCTCATTGCTGCTCTTCGCGGCCCTGACCTCCTCGATCTCCATGCTGGAGGTCGTGACCGCCTACCTTATGGATACCTGGGGCTGGAGCCGGGCCAAAGCCACGTGGATCCCCGGGCTTGTCATCTTCCTCTGCGGAGTCCCGTCCGCCCTGTCCGGCGGCGTGCTGAGCGGCTGGCATGTGCTGGGCCAGAGGAACTTCTTCGATTCCATGGACTACCTGGTGTCGAACTGGATGCTGACCTTGGGCGGGCTCTTCATGTGCATCTTCGTCGGCTTCCGCATGTCTCCCGAGACCGTCCGGCGCGAGTTCGGGGAGAATACGCCCTTCACCAGGCTTTTCGTCCCCTGGCTCTACGTGATCCGCTACCTCTGCCCGGTGATGGTGGCGGCCATCCTCATTTACAACATCAAATAGGCGCTGTCGTTTTCCCCCGCCCTTCCGGCCCCGCTCCGGGTGCCGCGAGGCCCATGTAAACGACCCCCCGCCTGCCGCATAATTTAAATCGAGTTAGAGGAGGCGGCATGAAGAACATATTCGCAAGAAAGCCTTTGAGCCTGCTTCTCGAGGAGAGCAAGGGAGAGAACCGGCTTCGCCGGATCCTCGGTCCGGTCCAGCTCACGAGCCTGGGCGTCGGCTGCATCATCGGCACCGGCATCTTCGTGCTCACCGGCATCGCGGCCCACGACAAGTCGGGCCCGGCCCTCATCCTCTCCTTCGTCGTGGCCGGCATGGCCTGCATCTTCTCGGCTTTGTGCTACGCCGAGTTCGCGTCCATGGCCCCGGTGGCGGGCTCCGCGTACACCTACGCGTACGCGACCCTGGGCGAGCTCTTCGCCTGGATCATCGGCTGGGACCTGGTCCTGGAGTACACCGTCGCGTCCGCGACCGTGGCTCACGGCTGGTCCGCCTACTTCCAAGATTTCCTTAAGATCTTCGGGATACAGCTGCCGGCCCTCATATCGAAAGCCCCGTTCGACTTCAGCCCGGAGCTCGGCAAGCTCGTGTCCACGGGCACCCTGGTGGATGTCCCGGCCATCCTGATCGCCCTGCTGGTCACCGCCATCCTGGTCAAGGGCATACAGGAGAGCGCGTCCTTCAACACGGCGATGGTCGCGATCAAAGTGGTCGTCGTCATCTTCGTCATCGCGGTGGGAGCGTTCTACGTAGACCCCAAGAACTGGGTCCCGTTCGCGCCGTTCGGCCTCACCGGGGTCGGGTTCTTCGGCAAGACGCTCTTCGGCCAGAGCGGGGTGGGAGGCGAACCCCTGGGGATGCTGGCCGGGGCCGGGATGATCTTCTTCGCCTACATAGGGTTCGATTCGGTTTCCACGCACGCGGAGGAGGCGAAGCAGCCGCAGAAGGACGTACCCATCGGCATCGTGGCCTCGCTCATCATCTGCACCGTACTCTACATCGCGGTCTCAGCCGTTTTGACCGGCATGGTCCCCTACAACGAGATCAACATCGACGCCCCGGTCTCCGACGCGTTCGCCCGCCACGGGCTCGGCTGGGCGCAGTTCCTCATCGCGGGCGGGGCCTTGGCGGGCATCACTTCCGTGCTCCTGGTGCTCATGCTGAGCCAGCCGCGCGTGTTCCTTGCCATGGCCCGCGACGGCATGGTGCCGGAGAGCATATTCGGCGCGATACACCCCAAGTTCAGGACCCCGTGGAAGTCCACCATCCTCACCGGCATCGTGGTGGCGCTGCTGGCGGCCTTCGTCCCCCTGCGCGTGCTGGCCGAGCTCGTGAACATCGGCACCCTGCTCGCCTTCGTCATCGTGTGCGCCGCCGTTCTCATCATGAGGAAGAAGGAGCCGGACGCCGCCCGACCGTTCCGCTGCCCCTGGGTCCCGCTCATCCCCATCGCGGGGATCGCGACCTGCATGCTCCTCATGTTCGCCCTGCCCGTGGAGAACTGGCTGCGGCTCTTCGTGTGGCTGGCCCTGGGCTTCGTCGTCTACTTCATGTACGGCAGGCACCACAGCGTGCTCGCCAGGATGCGTGCGGCCGAGGGAGCCGGCAGGTCCGGTTCAGCGCCGCAGGAGCAGGTCCAGGCCGCAAAGGGCGAGGGTCTTGGCCGCGAGGATGAGGGCCTTGTGAGCTCGGGGAGCCGCTGAGGCCCGGGCGAACGCGCGGGTGTGCAGGTCCATGCCCTTGGGGGCCGTGGCGCAGTAGAGGTAGAGCGCCGGCACGCGTTGGCTTACGTTGCCGAAATCCGTCGACCCCGGGCACGGGTCTTTGGAGAGGATCCTGCGCACCCCCAGGGACCTCAGGTTCTTCTCCGCCAGCGCGACCAACTTGGGGTCGTTGCGCACCTCGTCCAAGGGGCTCTCGAACTCGGTGATCTCCACGCGGCAGCCTTCGGCCGAGGCCGCGCGGCGCGCGCACGCCTTCACCCTGGACGTGATCTTGTCCAGCCTGCGGCGCGTCTCGGCCCGCACGTAGAACCTGGCCTCGGTGAGGCCCGGGATGATGTTGGGAGCGGTCCCTCCCTTGGTGATGATGCCGTGCACCCGCCGGCGCATGGCTTTCACGGCGTTGAACAGTCTGATCAGGGCGTCCAGAGCGCTGCGTCCCTCATGGGGCGTGCAGGCCGCGTGGGAGGCTCGTCCTAGGAAGCGGAACTGCAGGGCGTCCAAGGCCAGCCCCGAGGTCCTGGCCAGATGGAAGGATTCCGGGTGCATCATCAAGACCGCGTCCGCGGAGTCGAAGAGCCCGGCTCGCGCCATGGGTACCTTGGCTCCGAACTCCTCCTCCGCCGGGGTGCCGAAGAGCCGGACCGAGCCGCCCAGCTCCCGGGCGAAGGGGGCCAGGGCCGCTGCCGCGCCGAAGCCGGAGGCTGCGATGAGGTTGTGCCCGCAGCCGTGCCCGATCCCGGGGAGGCAGTCGTACTCCGCGACGTAGCCCACGCACGGGCCGCGCTTGGCCCCGCGGCTGGAGGCGATGAAGGCCGTGGGCAGGCTTTTGAGGGGGCGCTCCACCTTGAAGCCGAGTCGCGCCAGCCTCCGGCTCAGGAACTTCGAGCAGAGGGTCTCCTGAAGTCCCTCCTCGGGATGGGAGTGCACGTAGCGGCTCACCGCAAGGATCTCCGGGGCGAGCCGGTCGACCGTCGCGAGCAGCTTGGCCCTCATGGGCACAGCACCACCGTGCGCACTTCGCGCTTCGCGGGCCCCCAGCGGCCGGTGATCTCCTGCTTGACCTTGGGCCCTCGCGTCACGCGGAAGACGGTCTCGCGGAACTCCCCCTTCTCGAATCCGAGCCCGTCGCCGGCGTCCTCGTAGAGGCGGCCCGAGGCGCGGCCCTGGGAGTCGAAGCACACGAGCAGGGTGAGCTCCTCGAGCGGCTTCTCGTCGGAATACTGCACCACCGGCCCGGCCGGGATCGCGGCGCCGGGCTTGATGTAGAGCTGCGCCTGGCCCGGGTCCGCCTCCTCTCCCGGGAAGACGAACTTGCTCCACCCCCCCTTGGGCAAAGACGGCCGGGGCCCGGTCGCGACGAGGAGGCCGTCTCCCAGGAGGAACGACGAGTCTTCCCCCCTCAGCGCGGGGTCTTTGAGGTCCGCGAAGAAGATCGGTCTGGCCACGGGCAAGCCTGTTTCGCTGGCCTCGCGGAACAAGGTGTAGAGGTAGGGCAGCAGACGGTAGCGCCGCTCGAGAGCCGTCCGGCAGCTCTTCTCCACCTCCGGGCCGAAGGACCAGGGCTCCTTGTCCCTGTTGCCCTTCATCGTATGCCCTCGAGAGAACGGCAGGAGCGCGCCGAAGCTCATCCACCGGGCGAAGAGCTCGCCCTCCCGTCCTTCGGGTCCGTTCCCGATGAAGCCGCCGATGTCAGGCCCCACGTTGGGTTGGCCGCTCAATCCCATGTTGAGCACCATGGGGATGGACCAGGCCAGGTGGTCCCAGTCCGCCCTGTTGTCCCCGGTCCAAGTGGCGCCGTAGCGCTGCCCTCCGATGAAGTTCGAGCGGGTGAGGACGAAAGGCCGCCGATCCGGCCGGGCGGCCTGGATGCCCTCGCGCGTGGCGCGGATCATCATCATGCCGTAGACGTTGTGGTAGCGCGCGTGCGGCCCCGCGCCGCCTAGTTTCGCGTCCGCGCGATGGATGTTGTCCTCCGGCATGGTCTTGGTGGGGGTCTCGAAGACCGCGGGCTCGTTCATGTCGTTCCAGACCCCGTCGACGCCGTAGGAGAGCCAGTTCTTGTAGAGCCCGGCCCACCAGCGCCGGGTCTCGCTCCGGAGGAAGTCCGGAAACACCACCTTGCCCGGCCAGACCTTGCCGAAGAACGTGCTCCCATCCGCGGCTAGGACCGCGTGACCTCCGGCCATAAGCGCGCTGAAGACCGGGTAGCTGACGGGCTGCGCGCCCACTCCTGGATCGATCATCCACACGGTGCGGAAGCCCAGCGCGTGCAGCTCGCGGTTGTGCCGAGCCGGGTCCGGGAAGGCCTGCGGGCTGAAGGTGAAGATCAGGAAGTCCCGCATGTAGTCGATGTCGTGCCAGAGCACGTCGCAGGGGATCCGCCTCTTGCGGAACTCGCGGGCGACCTCCAGGGCCCTGCTGTCCGGCGTGTAGCTGTAGCGGCACTGATGATAGCCCAAGGACCAGCGCGGCGGAAGGGGCATCTTCCCCGTGAGTCTCGAGAGCTCGCGCAGCACCGCGGCGGGCCCTTGCCGTTCGATGACGATGACGGGGAAATCCGGGCCCTCGACCGAGGTCCGGAGCTCCCCCCCTGAGAGCGGAGGCAAAGAGAGCTCCTGGCGGTAGGTGGTGTCGAAGAGGACGCCGAAGCTGGAGCCGTCCGGCCTCACCCCGAGGACCCAGGGATGGGACTGATAGAGCGAGGGCGAGCTCGCGCTGTAGTCGTAGGCGTCCGTGTTCCACAGCGTCAGGGTGCGACCGTTGCGGAGCAATGGGCCGGCGGCCTCCCCGGTCCCGTACAGGGAGGTCCCTGAGCTGACGGCCAGGGTCACGACGCGGCCGTCGAAGCGCGGGATCGTGCGCACGCCGCCCTTGCCCGGCTTCCCCCGGCGGGAGACGGTGACGGCGAAACTCGGCAGGCAGTCTTGAGCCGCCTTCGTGGAGGCGTAGAATACGGCTGTCCCGGGACCGAGCGTCTCGGCGTAGGGCTCCAGCGCGAAGGCCGGGGAAAGTAACGCCAGCAGGAACGCCGTCATGCGGGACCTCCTCGGAAGTAGCGATGCCAGTAGCGGAACTCGGCGAGCTCGTCCGGGGAACCCCAGCATAGGTACGCGTCCGACTCGAAGCTCCTCACGTCGAGTCCGTCCCGGATGCAGATGTCGACGGCGGAGTCCAGGTAGAGCTCGCCGTTCACCCGCAGGTCGAGGGCCTTGAGCCTCCGGATGCTGCGGAACAGGAGGCGCGCCTCCCGGAAGTAGAAGGTGCCCACCAGGACCAGCGGGGGGCCCGGCTCCTTGACCGATACTCTCTGTACCCGGCCCGCCTTCTCCTCGATATAGGAGTAGTCCTTCGGCTTCCTTCGGGCGCCGGGGTAGCCTCGCTGACCCACGACCACCACGTCGGGCTTGGAGCGGAGGAGCTTTCCCCACGCCTCGGGGTCGAAAAGCAGCCCATGGTCGCAGGCGGACACGAGCACCGGCTCATCCGGCCGGAGGAACGGCTCGGCGGCCAGCACGGTGGCGGCTTGGCCTTCCGTGGCTTTCGGGAGCTCGACCGCGCCGTTGACCCCGATCCCCTTGCGGGTGATCAGGATGGGCTTCGGCCCGGTCGGCGGGAGCAGCCCCATGGCGGCGCGGTACATGGGCCTGCCCAGGACCGGGATGAGCGGCTTGGGAGGCAGGCCATCCCCGGTGAAGCGCCTGCCCAGTCCCGCCATGGGCATCACGAGCCGCGGCCCCTTGGCTGGAGCCCGCCTCTCGTCGGTCCACGCCTTGAACGCCTTGTGCCAGTAGAGGTAATCCTCCAGATCCTCCGGGGTGCCCCACTGCAGGAAGGTCGGGATCTCGTAGACCCGGACGTCCATGCCTTTGCGGATCAGGATGTTGTAAGGCATGCTGGCGTAGTATTCTCCGTGGACCCGCAGGCCTTGGCGGACCGCTTCACGGAAGGCCTGCTTCGCGAGTCTCCCGGTCCGGAAATAGTACGTCCCGCTCGATGCGAACTCCTTCGTCTTGTCGTCGGTGAAGCATCCCTTTTCCCGTACTTCCAGCACGCGGCCGCGCTCCTCGCGGCAGTACGCGTACAGGTCGCCCCCGAGGCTGTGCGGGTGGAAGCCCCGGTAGCAGACGATGGCTCCGTCGCAGCGCGTCTTCCGCGCGAAATCCGTGAAATGGGCCGGGTCCCAGACGAAGGAGAAGTCGCAGTAGTTCACCAGGGTCGGGAGCTCGTCAACCACGGCGGCCCCGGCCTGGAGCACGGAGTGCACGGGCCCCAGGCTGTGCGCGGGGATGGCCGCGATGCGGGCCTTGGGCCGGAGGCGGCGGAGCACGGGCCGCAAGCGTCGGACCTGGCCCGTGGTGCAGATGAAGACGAGCGGCCAGCCTTTCGGGAACTTCTCGATGAGATGGGCGATCACCGGCTTGCCGTCCACCGGGATGAGGGGTTTGGGCATGCGGTAGCCTGCCGCGCGGAAGCGTTCCCCGCTCCCGCACATGGGGATGACCACCTGCATCATCTCGCCGGGGTCTCCTATGAGACGACCGCCGGCAGCACGATCGCCCCTTCGGACAGGTTCATCTTCCGGACCACGCCGGGAGTGGACGGCGGGTTGGCCCGCGAGATGAGCGTCCCCGGGAAAGAGCCGTCCACGTGGTAAGGGCACAGGTCGAACTCCAGCCGTGTGACCTGGACCGCTCCGGCTTCATCGATGAACGGGAACTCCATGGAGGGGTAGGGGACGCGCTTCTGGAAGATGTAGCCGTCGCGGGAGCGCTCCTCGACCAGGCTGCGCCAGGAGCCCGCGTCGTGGCTCGCCCCGAACTCCACGCCGATGCCGAAGTCGCCGTCCGCCGGCTTGCTGACCCAGGAGTCCTTGTCGCGCAGGACCTCCGCGGCCGCGCCCCGGCTTCTGCCCAGGTTCACGGTGTAGGGCACGAGGGAGCGGATGGCCTCGCGGTCCTGGGCCCCCAGGCCGAACGCGGAGCAGGCGGCGTCGTCCCATAGGACCGCGAAGGTCTCCTTCGTCCGGGTGAGCCAGGAGCGCGTGGAGTTGACGATGAGGTGGCGCTCCGGGTCCGAGAAGATGGCTTCGTAGTCCGAGATGTCCTCTCCCTTCTGGCGGCACTGTGTGAGGTAGGCGGAGTTGCGCCAGATGACGTCGGCCTCGCGCTCCCAGAGCATGGCCTTCCCGCCGCGGAGCTTGAGCTCGGGCGCGTAGCAGACCTCGAAGCGGATGCGTTCGCCGAAGCGCTCGATGGAGAGTTCCTCGCAGGCCGCGGCCACGCTCGGCAGGTCCGTGAACCGCTCGGAGATGCCGTGCTCGATGGTCGCGGCCACCAGGCGGGGCAGGCGGTCCTTGCCGTAGCGGTCCCGGTACTCGCCCACGAGCCAGTCGAGGATGCGGGGGCAGAGCAGGTCCGGGGTGTACTCGAAGCCGAGGTCGTCGAGCAGGGATTGGGCCATGCGCTGGAGCACGTCGTTGAAGTGGCTGCCGAAGGGAGCGGCCTGGTTGACATCGATGACCGAGTAGCGGCCGGAGGAGAGGTCGCAGAAGCCGTCGAGCCGGCGGTAGCGCCGCTGCATGGAGCGCTTGGACTCGAAATCGCACTGCTTGAAGATCCTCCGTCCATCGGCGGAGAGCGAATCCACGAGCCTCGCGTGGAGCGCCCCTCCGGCGTCTCCGAGACAGGATTCTTCCAGGCGCCAGAGCCCCCGCAGCAGGATGTCGAGCTTGGCCAGCAAAGCCGAGGACATCCCCCGGTCCACGATGAGCGGGACCGGGATGAACGACAGGAGGCGGTCTTCCATGGAGAGCGAACTCTCGCGCGCGATGCGCAGGCACTCCTCGCGGGCGCGGGAACGCTGGGTATGGGACATCCCCTCCAGGCGCTGGCGGACGAGGGCGTTGGAAAGTCGTTCGGTGGTCGTGGTCATGCTGTAGAGGATAGAGCATTGTAGTGAGGTAGTACAACCCCGGGCATCGCCTTTTGACTTCCGCGGCCATTTGAGATATCCTGCCCTATGGCATCCCTGGGCATCTTTTTGGCGCTGGGCGCTTGTCTGCATGCCGGAGACCTGACCTATCTGCCGCGGAACGAGGATGTGCAGATGGTCTCCAGCGGCAAAGGCGTCGTCTTGACGGAGCACTACTGCGATGCCGCGCAAGAGCTCATCCGAAGGACCCAGGAATGCCAGGATTGCGTCCTGCGCAAGACGAGATGTCCGAATTGCTGCCTTGCCTCTCCGTCGGCGAATCGCCCCTATGAGGCGATACGCTGCGCACGGATCGGCGACCCGTTCGGGGTAGACCCGCGTGTCGCCTGCACCGCGGGGTCCCGGTTCGACGGCGCGTGTCCCCAGGCTTCCCTAAGCGTCTCGGATCAGGCGATATTCAATGACTGCGGGCGGATCTCCGAGATACCTCATGCCCAGAGCAGGGGCTGCCCCGGCCTTGAGCCTAGCCTGAACTCCGATCCCGTCGTGCCCCTATTCACGGGATGCGGGTCCTATTTCTCCTCCTTCGAGGGCGGCCATTTCGACGTGGCGACGTCGCAAACAGGGGAGGTCGCAAGCGCCGAGCCCACGGAGAAATATCGTGATTTCGTGGATGCCTGCCGGCAAGATGCGGATGCGAGAGAATCCTGCGAGAAGAGAGTGCGATGCTGCAAGACGGAAGTCTGCGGGTCCGGCGGCTACGACGCCAACTGCGTCGACATGGAATGCAAGACCCGGGTCCAAGCGTGGGAACGAGCGAACAAGAGAGTGAAGACCGTGGACAGGGGCTCGCTCGAATGTTGGGAATTGACCAACAGCGATTGCTTGCGCCTGAACGAGGAGGCGCAGAACTGCCTCAACGACGTCGCCGGCGGGACTTGCGGCGGTTGTTTCCTGAGGATCTATGCCGACGACAGTTTCAACTACAGGTTCGTGGCCAAGAGCAATGAGAAGGTCGTCTTGTTGTGGAAGCTGTACACCACCTCCACGGGGGACTCTTCGCAAACCGATTACTTCTACAGCAAGATACAGGTCGAGGACGCGAAGCGCGAGATCATCTACACCAGCCCGGTCCACCAGAAGGTCTTTCAGGGGAGCTTCGGCGTCTTCAGCGCCATCTCCGTCCCCCCCGAGCTTCTGAAGACCGGAGAGGAGTATTTCGCCAGGCTGTATTACTTCATCAACGAGGATCCCAAGCTCAAACTGCGGATGGACGTGACGGGCGCCGAGATCGTGGCGATAAGGGTGAGAGAATGAAGGAGGAAGGATGACGACAATAACGGCATTGCTGTTGGGGGCGGTCGGCCTCGCAGGATCTCCTCTATCCGCTGCGGACGAAAGCAGCGTGGGAGTCTCGCCCGCGCCCAAAGTGGTCCAGGAGGTCGGCGTGTCGGATGCGGTCTATGAGCCGACGCGTTGGCCGATGTTCGGCGCCTCCTCGAGCGACAATGAGGCGTGCGCCGACAATCTGAGGACGGGCTTCAGCGGGCGGCCCAAGCATGAAACGCATCCGAAAGCCTACCCGCAAGCCGAGCCGCGGCCCATCCTGGCCAAGACGCTCAGCCTGGGGCAACTGGGGTTCGGCTCTTATAGGGCTACGGCGAAGATCATCGTTTCCTGGACCGTAAGGGCCGAGGCCTATCAGAGCATGATAAACCCGTGGAGCAACAGCCCAAGGCTCTGCTCTCCTTGGCACGGGACGATCGAGGAGAGTTTCCCCGGCGGCGAGCTGGCCACGATGCTCTACGTGAACGGCAGCCCCCGCAGCGGGGAGTTCTCCATGACGTTCCCCCCGCTCGGGAAAGGGACGAACTACAACCCCAGCGACCCGACGATCACGGGCAGCGTCGTGCTGACCCCGGAGACTTTCGGCAAAGAATTCCCGGAGACCCTGACGTGCGAGGTCCGCTGGATCAACCGGACGACGGGCGCGCAGGTGAAGGCCCCGGCGTTCATGCGCAGCATGACCTTCTTCATCACGCCCATCACCGGGCTGCAATAACTCGGGCGACGTCCCCCGCTTCGGGACTCGCGGAAGTCGGCGTGCGATGAGATCCGCTTCAAGGACGAGCGACGGGTTCACGCTGGCGGAAATCCTGGTGACCATGATGGTCCTGGGCATCGTCACCTATGCCCTGGGACCGCTGCTCCTCTCCAGCAAGCTCCTGCTTAGAAAAGGATACGGCCGGGCCGAAGCCATAGAGATCGCTTCCATGAAGATGGAGGAGAACCTCGCGAAGAGCTACAGCGGGTTGGCCTCCAGCCAAGGTACGGAGTGCCTCGCGGGCAACGGCTGGATCGATGTGGAGGACAACGCGGAGTGCAGGGTCAAGGCGGGGGACCCCTTCGATTGGCGGGTGACCGTGAGCGACCTCGCGGGGACGTCGGCCCCCCCCTGCAGGAAGATAGAGGTGCAGGTCTCGTATCGCGAGGACAAGGAGCTGCGGCAAACGGTGTCCCTCGTGAATTTCGTCCCCTATCCGCACATCCACGTCGTCTCCGAGTACGTGCGGGGGAGCCGGAGCCTGCAGGCGACCCCGACGTACACGCTGCTTTACTCCGTCCCGCTCTCCTTCGCGACGAAGAAGAGCATCCAGCTTTCCTATAATTTCGCCATCCGCGTCATCGACGCGAAGGACATCCAGCCCCTGGACACCATCTACACGCAGGCCCGCGTGGTGAGGAACGGCGTCCCGATTGCCGTCTTCTATCCGGAAACCCGCACGCCCATACTGACCCAGCCCTTGATAAACAACTGGGCCGAAGTCGACAACCTCAGCCTCCGGGATTGCCGGTTCGAGATACTGTGGCGCAAACAGACGGCGGTGAGCGACGCGGGCGCCATCAGCCTCAAGATGGGGAACGTGATCCTGATCGCCGTCGAGGAGAACGCCGCGTCATGAAGCGGGGGTTCACTCTCATCGAGCTGATCATCGCGATCGCCCTGCTCGCCTTCATCGCGACGGGGTTTTGGTTCGCGACGCTCTCGCTCGAGAGGCGGATGCGCTCCGACACGGATGAAGCGCTCCTCCGGGTGCAGCTGTATAACGCCCTGGATAATGTGAGGCTGCATTGCATCAGCGCCTCGAAGATCGAGGACGGATCGTTGTTCCCTTCGGGACAGGAGAGCCGCAAGAGCACTCTTTATTTCCGCGGGCAGAAGGACGTCTACAACGTGACCCCTTCCGTTCTGACCGATGACACGTGGTATCTCTATTCCAGGGACAAGAAGGGCAACATCGTCCTAAGAGAGGTCTCCGGCTCGGGGAGACCCCTGAACGAGGAGGTCCTGGTGGAGGCCAGATATGAGCCCGAGATGCAGTTCCGCTACAAGAGAGGATTCGAGCCGAATTTCCTGGAAGTCACGGTCAGCGGGAAGGTGAGCAGGGGCGGGAGGGGCGAGAGAGTCTTCCAAAAGATCGGCGTCAGGTTCTGGTTCGTGGGGGTCCTGGCCGTATGATGGCGCTTCTTTTCTCCCTGGTGACGATGGCCCTGATGGCGGTCGGCGTCTTCTTGATCTTTTCCGGCAATACGGCCTCGGCGTTGAGGAAGAACTACGAGTATCAGGTGCGCACCAACACCACGAATGCCTGTCTGGTCTATGGGGACTTGCTGGCGCGAGGCCGTCTGCTGGACAATGACCCCAGGACTCCGTCTTCCAACCGTGCCACCCTTTCTGTCGGGTGCCTGGCGCAGAGCGGCGGCAAGTGCACGGAGACGATAACCTGCACGATCGTGTTGAAGAACGACAACAAGATCCATGTTTCCATCGACAGGTAGATCGAGCCGGGCGGGATACACGTTGGTCGAGATGCTCGTCGTCGTCATGATCGTCGGCATACTGTTCTATGCGGGTTCGCGGATGGGCGCGGGGCAGCGCGGCAGAGAGATCCAGATCGCAGAGTCCTGCGTGTCGGACCTGCGGGTCGTTTTCAACGCGGAAAACAGATACCGGATCGAGAAGGGCCGCTACCTGAGCGCGGATGACGCGGCCGAGATGAACAAGAATCTGGGGATGAGCATCCAGAACACGTACTTCGATTATCGGATCCAGTCCGGCCCCAGAGACTTCAAGGTCGTGGCCACGAGGAAGGGCGGAAGCCTCTGCGGCGGGAAACGGATGTCCATCACCCAGACCGGAGAGATCGCGAAAGAGTGTCCGGCCTGGCGATGACCCCAGGCCTGTAGGGGCTCAGCGGGGAGGGTCCCGGGCCTCCTCGAGGCTCTTGGCGATGAGCTCGAGCAGGCGCTTGGAGTCCCCCCCCTTCTCGAGGCACCGGACGCCCTCATAGCCCTGGAACCACTTGACGGTGTGGACGATCGGCATCCCCGTCATCACGATGATGGGGACGCGCCGGAGCCGGGGATCGCTGCGCGCCCTCTGGACCAGGTGGTGGCCGCCCCCCGGCATCTGCATGTCCGTGATGATGAGGTCCGGGATGTTGTCGTCGGCGAGAAGGGTGAAGAACTGGATCATGTCCGCGGCGCGCCAGACGCTGTAGCCCTGCAGCTCGAGCAGGTCCTTGGTCATGGCCATTAATTCCGCGTCGTCGTCCACCAGGGCGATGGTGCGGCCTTCGGCCATGGCCCGATGCCCTTCACCATGCCAGGCCCAGAGCGGGTCGGGTGTCTTGGGCGGTTCCGCGACAAAGGGGGTCTCCGCCGGGCCTTGGGCCGCGGGTCCGGGGGGGGAGGGGGAGGCCTGGGCCTCCTTGAGGCATTTGGCGACGAGCCAGAGCAGCTGCTTGGCGCCCCCCCCCTTCTCGAGGCACCGGATGCCCTCATAGCCCTGGAACCACTTGACGGCGTGGGCGATCGGCATCTCCGTCATCACGATGATGGGGACGCGCCGGAGCCGAGGATCGCTGCGCGCCTTCTGGACCAGGTGGTGGCCGCCCCCCGGCATCTGCATGTCCGTGATGATGAGGTCCGGGATGTTGTCGTCGGTGAGAAAGGTGAAGAACTGCATCATGTCCATGGCGCGCCAGACGGTGTAGCCCTGCTCCTCGAGCAGGTCCTTGGTCGTGAACATCCGGTCCACGTCGGCGTCCACAAGGGCGATGGTGCGGCCTTTGGCCTTGGTCCGCTGCGTCAGGCTCGGCCAGGCCCAGAGCGGTGCGGGCGCCTTGGGCGACCCGGCGCCGGGGGCGGCCTCCGCCGGGCGCTGGGCCGCGGGTCCGGGGGCGGTCCGGGCCTCCTCGAGGCTCTTGGCGATGAGCTCGAGCAGGCGCTTGGAGTCCCCCCCCTTCTCGAGGCACCGGACGCCCTCATAGCCCTGGAACCACTTGACGGTGTGGACGATCGGCATCC
>JBAZKS010000010.1:0-91060 GCA_041650695.1 Elusimicrobiota bacterium | reverse complement strand
TGGCCTTGGCGGGGGGGGCGGGGCTCGCGGAGTCCTTGCCCTTCTCGATCATGGAGAAGGAATCCTGCACCTGCGTCTGCGGTTCGGTGGGAGTCTGCGCCCGGGGCTCGGTCGTGAAGAGCCCGCGCTCCGTGAGGGAGCCTGAGGACCGCGGTCTAGCGCCGCGCGTGGGGCCGAGATAGAAGATGGCCGCCAGCACGCCGAGTATGCCGGCCGCGAGCCAGGGGCCGCGTCCTTTCCAGGGATCGGACATTCCCAATACTATGTGCTGGGAACGGCGGGGCGTCAAGGGGAGGGTGTCCATGGTAGGATTAAGGGAAGATTTATAATATCCTTAAGCATGCATCGCATGAAACGCACCGCACTCGAATGGCTTCCCGAAGCGGCAGTGGTCCTGTTCGCCTTCCTCTGGAACTATCCCTGCGGGATCCTGCATTTCGACCTGCAGGACAGCTCGGTCGCCTTCGACGGCGCGTATCGCGTGTTCCTTGGCCAGCTCCCGATGCGCGATTTCTACACCCCTGTGGGTCCGCCCTTGTTCCTGTGGCAGGGTCTCGTCTTCAAGCTGTTCGGCATCTCGTATTGGGCCCATGTCACGGGCGCCAGCATCGTGAACGCCGTGATCGCTATCTGCGCCATGGGCATCGGCCGCCGGCTCACGGCCGACCGCCGCCTGATCCTGGCGGCGGGCGTGCTCTCGGCCCTGTTCAACTCCCCGATCCACCACGGGGCTCCCTGGTACGAGACCATGGGATTCCTGTTCCTGTTCATCTCCCTCTGGCTGCTGACGCGCGGTGAAGATAAATCCGCCATCCTGGCCGGAGCCGCGGCAGCGCTTGCGTTCTACTCCAAGCAGACCGTGGGCGCGATCGGCGTCTGCTTCTTCGGGCTCTGGCTCCTCCAGACCTGGCGTATCCGGCTGCTGCTGGCCTACGCGGGCGGCTTCGCTGCGGGCCTGGTCGGATTCTTCGCCCTATGGTCCGGGTTCGCCCCCTGGCGGGACATACTCCGCTACTTGTTCATACTGCCCTTGACCGCCGGCCGGAGCCATATCGCCCTATCCCCGCTGCCCGTGTCCATCGGGCTGGGCCTGGGCCTCGCCGCCCTTCTTCTGTTCACCCGGAAGGAGTGGATGCTGTGGCTGACGACCTGTCTGCTGATGGTCTGGGCCCTCGGGTCCCGGATCACGTACGTCTACTTCTTCGTCCCGCTCCTCATCCTCCTGGCGCTCGAGAAAGAGGAGGACCGCGCTCTGCTCGCGGCCCTCATCTTCATCCAGATCGGCCTGAGGATGCCCTCCTGGGCCGAGACCTACATATTTGCGGGCATGATCGGCTTGATCTTCCTCCTGTTCGCCAAGGGGTTCGCGTCCTCATGGCCGGCTTGGCGCGGGCGCCTGGAGCGCATCGGCGCCGAAGGGATGCCTTCGGCCGGAGTGATCTGGACCGCGTTCGGCATCCTCGTGTACGCCGGCGTGCGGGTGAGCCTGCTTCGCAAGGTGTCCAGCATACAGATCATCTCTTTGTTCGGGTCCATCGCGGTCGTCTTGGGCCTGGTATTCGCCGTGCTCCTCCTGCGCGCGATGGCGTCCGCAACGAGGGCTCCCAAGCCCGCCTTCAGCATGAGGCTGTCCGCTGCGGCGCTGCTCGTCTGTATCGTCCTGACCGGGCTGGGCTGCTACCAGACCGCGTACGTGTACGGGGTGAAGTGCGCCCAAGGCTGGACCAAGCTCGGGTGGATCGCCTACAGGTCGGTCCGGGTCCCGGGGATGAACGGACTCATGGAGGAGCCTGACAAAGCCCGGGTCATGGAGGAGGCTTACGCGTATCTAAGCTCGCTGCCCGCGGAGAAGCGGCCGTTCTTCGTCTATCCCAACGCCACCATCTTCCACGCGGCCTTAAGGGAGGTCCCGCCGCAGCCGTTCCTCTGGTTCGACCCGGGCCTCTCATACCGGACCGGGGAGCCGGATGAGACGCGTCTGTGCGGCTCCTTGCGCAAGAACCGGGTGGCCACCATCGCCGTCCACAGTTCGGACCCGGAGCGGGAGCTGGCCGCCATTCCCTGCCTCGACGAGATGGTGCGCTCGGAATTCGCCCAGGTCCACGAGACCGAGGGGTTCCGGTTCTATCAACGGCGCCATCCGCCGCCGGCGCGGCCATGAATTCCGCGGGTCAGAAGCGGCGGGTGTTCGGATAGGGGGCTTCACGCATGGCCACGGTGCTGTTCGCGCAGGAGATCTACTTTCCGTTCCAGAGCACGGCGCGGCTTTCCGCGTACCTTAAGCGCAGGGGGCACGAGGTCCGCCTGGTCATCGGCGACGAGGAGAAGGTCGTCGCCGCCGTGCGCGAGATCAAGCCCGACCTGGTGGCATTCTCCGTCCTTACGCCCTACCGCAACCACATGCTGGCCTGCGCCGCAGCCGTCAGGAGGGCCGGGATCCCGACGCCCCTGGTCGCCGGCGGCTACGACATCACTTTCCTGCCGGAGATTCTCGAGTACTCGGCGCTCGACGTCATCTGCCGGGGCGAGGGGGAGCAGCCCCTGGCCGAGCTCTGCGATGCCCTGGACGCCGGCAAGGACTTCGCGGGGATACCGAACCTCTGGGTGAAGAGCGGGGGGCGCATCGTCAAGACGAAGATGCGGCCGTGGGCCTCGGACCTCGATCCCTTTCCTTTCGACGACCGGGACCTCTACTTGGACTACGATCCCTATTTCAGGATCGTCCCTTTCACGCAGGTCCTGGCGGGCCGGGGCTGTCCCTATCTCTGCAGCTACTGCTTCAACCACGGCTACCGCAAGACGTATGAAGCGGAGGGGAGCTCGGGCTACTGCAAGCTGCGCAGCGTCCCCAGCGTCATCGAGGAGTTGTCGGTCCTCAAGCACAAGTACGGCGCGCGCTACATCTTCTTCAACGACAGCACCCTGGCCTACAACAAGCAGTGGCTCCTCTCCTTCCTGCAGGCCTATCGGGAGAAGATCGGCCTGCCCCTCTCCATCAACGCGGTCGTGCGGGAGATCGACGACGACATCGCCCGGGCCCTGAAGGACTGCGGGACCTGCGCCCTGGTCCGTCTGGCCCTGGAGACCGGCAACGAGCGCTACCGGCTGGAGGTGCTCAACAAGCGCATCACCAACGCGCAGATGTTCAGCGGCACGGGCTTCCTGCGCAAGCATGGGGTGCGCTACTCCATCTCCATGATGTTCGGCCTGCCCGGGGAGACCTTGGACCTGGCCTGGGAGACGATCGACATGGCCGCGCGGATGTCCGCGAAAGACAGCGTCCACGCGGTCAACATCTTCAAGCCTTTCCCGGGCCTGGACATCACGGAATACGGGGTCAAGATCGGCCAGTACCGGAAGGAGGACATCTGCGCGCACGAGGTCCCGGCGGCCTTGAAGGCGCGAGCCGGGGCGGACCCGGCCGCCTACAAGGGATCGGCCTTGGGGACGCGGGATATGTGCTTCTACCAGAACTACCGCATCGACGAGGAGGGGCAGCGCCTGCTCTGCCTGTCGCGGTTCTCGCACGCGGCGATCCGCTTTCCAAGGCTTCGGCCTTTGATACGGCGGCTCATCCGTTTCCCGGACAACAGGGTCTTCCGCTTCGTGTGGTGGTTCACCGAGGCCCTGCTCAGCGTCCGGGTGCACGCGGGCGCGCCGTGGTCGTTCTTCTTGAAGTATTATCTCTTCCATTCGCGCAAAAGGATTAGGTAGAAATATACCGTGAGCCGGTATTCCGAGCTTTTCCTCAAGGGGGAATCGGCACGGGCCAACCGTCCGCTCGCCGTGGCGCTGGTCGCGCTCGTCCTCCTGTCTATCCTGGCGCTGCGCGATGTCCTGATCCTGTCCAGGGGTCCGTTCCACCACCTCTTTTCGGTGATCAACGTCCCGGCCGCGAGCTTCGACGAGGTGTTCCTGTACGCGCCTTATGTGACCCGCTTCGGTCTTCACACGCCCCTGCCCGTGGCGCCCGCCTTCTACGGGGACCTTTCCGGACTCTCGTTCTTCCCGTTCTTGACCCTGATCATCAACGGGCTGCTGTTCAAGGGGCTCTGCTTCTCCAATCTGGACCTCTACCTGTTGGTGGGGCACGTGCTCCTGCCCATGCTGTCCTTCTTCCTCATCCTGAAGATATTCAACCGCTACGTCTCGCTCTCCTGGTCGCTGCTGCTGGCCTTCTGGGGCGCGACCTTCCTCAGCCGCTTTTCCGCCTTCGGGTATTGGGCCCAGTGCCTGAGGGACCCTTCCCAGGCGGTGGCCCTGGCGAGCGTGGTCCCTCCCGAGATCTCGCGCATGCCCTTCCCGAGCCTCTCGCTGCTCGTGTTCCTCGCGACGTTCTGGATATCCACGCAGGCGTACTGGGAGAAGCGGAGCCACCTGCTGGGGATGACCGCCCTATGGGCGCTCAACTACTACGTCTATCTTTTCAATTTCGTCGCCGGGATCTTGTTCTGGTTCGGCTATCTGCTGGCTTGCCAGTACTTCCGGAAGCGGTCGCCGGCGAAGGCGATCGCGGACCTCCTCCTGTGCGCGGGGGTCGTCGCCCTGGTGCTGGCGCCCGCCCTGTGGAGATTCACGCACCTGAGCCCCGTGGACCACGAGGTCATGTCGCGTCTCGGCGTCGTCGGGAGAGGGGCGGGGCTCGTCGTCAACCCCTGGGGGATAACGTTCTCCTATCTCCTGCCGATCGCCGCGACCGCCGGGGTGATCCAGCTCTACTGCGCCGATCGCTACGAGCTCTTCTATCGGTTCACCCCCGTGTTCCTGATGATGGTCGTCGAGATCCTGGTGATCAACCTCCACCTTGTCGTCGGAGAGTTCGTGCAGCCGGAGCTCTTCCTCACGCGCATCGAACCCTTCTTCCCGCGCTACTTCTATTTCCTGCCCTGCATCTACTTCTTCGCCGCGCCGAGGAAGACGTTCTTCCACCGCGAGGTCCGGGGCATCGACCGGGTGGCGGACCGCGTCCATGACTTCTTCAACAGCACCATCATCCGCTTCAGGGCGGTCATCGCGGCCCTGGGCATCGCGGGCATCGGGTGGATCGTGGGCATGTCCTCGCTCCGCTTCTACCGCAACCATGTCGAGACGGTCGCGGGCCCGATGGCCCCCATCGAGGCGCATGCCCGGGCGCTGGCGACGTCGCGCCGCGAGGGCCCCATGACGGTCGTTTCCGAGGACCTCCCGGCGAACTTCCTGGTGTCGTTGGTGACGCCGCACGACGCCCTGGTCGGGAGTTCCTTCAACAACCCGGTGTCCACGGAGGAGCTGCTGGAGCGGCTGGCCTTGTACGCCCGGCTGTTCCAGTGGAAGAAGGAGCGCTTCCTCGACTTCATGATGCCCTCGGAGGAGTTCGAGGAGCTGCTGTCGGGCGACAGCTTCCGCGTGACGGAGGCTTTCCTCGCCCGGGGCTTCGGGTATTGGCTGGTATGGCACCGCCGCCGGATGGGTCCCGAGGAGACCGTCCGGTACCGCGAACGATTGGTCGGCTTGTACGATTCGCTGGATGTGCCGGCTGCTTTGAGCAAGTATCGCGTGCGCGCGATCCAGGCGTTCGACGGCGTGGCCCCCGCGCTCGCCGTCCGGCCGCTGGGGGCCGCGGGAGGGATGCGTCTGTACGCGCCCATGGGAGCACCATGAAGGCGGCGATCGTCCAGGGCAAGAACGACATGGTCGTCAAGGACGTCCCCACGCCCGGGGTCGTCCCGGACTCCTTCCTGCTGAAGGTGCATGCATGCACGGTCTGCGGCTCCGATCTGCGCATCCTGGAGAGCGGCAATGACCGGGTGAAGGTTCCGGCGATCATCGGGCATGAGATCTCCGGCGAGATCGTCGAGGCCGGCCCGGGGCTTTCGGGGTTCCGGGTGGGGGAGCGGATCGCCGTGGGCGCGGACGTGCCCTGCGGGCGCTGCGACTGGTGCCTGAACGGCATGGGCAACTGCTGCGACACGAATCTGGCCATGGGCTACCAGTTCGCGGGCGGGTACGCCGAGTACTGCCTGATCGAGCCGACGGTCGTCCGGTTCGGCCCGGTCGCCAGGATCCCGGACGGAGTGGATATGGAGCACGCGGCCTTGGCGGAGCCCCTGGCGTGCTGCATCAACGGTCTGGAGCGCGTGGGGCTTGGGCCGGGGCAGACCGCGGCGATCCTCGGCGCCGGCCCGATCGGCATCATGCTCGTCAAGCTGGCCAAGGCCTTCGGATCGGAGTGGACCCTGCTCGCGGACATCGACCCCGGCCGCCTGCAGCAGGCTCGGCTCGCGGGCGCGGACTCCTACCTCCCGTGCGGGGACGCGGAGGCCTTCGTCTCGGGGACCCTCGAGGCCACGCGAGGGCGCGGGGTGGACGTCATCCTGACCGCGTGCCCCGCCGTGGAAGCGCAGGAATTGGCGCTGCGGATCGTGGCCAAGCGCGGGCGGGTCAATCTCTTCGGCGGACTGCCGGCGACGGCGCGCGACATCCGCTTCTCCTCGAACCTGCTGCATTACCGCGAGGCGTCCGTCACGGGATCGCACGGCTCGACGCCCGTCCAGCACGCGCGGGCGCTCGAGCTGATCGCCTCCCGGCGCGTGGACCTTTCCGGGATGGTGACGCACCGCTTCCCTCTCGACAGGATCCACGACGCCTTCGCGGCGGCGAAGGCCCGCCTGGGCCTGAAGGCGGTGGTCCGGCCATGATCCACGGCGTCAAGATATCGGCGTCCATCGTCTGCGCCAACTGGATGCGCCTGGAGGAGGACCTTCGGACCCTGGAACGGAACGACGTGGACTACGTGCACTACGACATCATGGACGGTTTCTTCGCCCAGGATTTCTGCATGGGCACGCAGATCATCCAGGAGATCCGCCGGAATACCCGGCTCCCCGGCGACTACCATCTGATGGTGGAGGAGCCGGCGCGGATCCTCGGCAATTTCTCCCCGAATCCGCAGGACATCCTGACGATCCACTACGAGGCCTGCCGGAACCTGCACCGCGATCTGATGCAGGTCAAGCGGCTGGGATGCCGCGTGGGCCTGGCGCTCAACCCCGCGACAGCGCTGGAGGCGATCGAGTACGTCATAGAAGAAGTGGACGTGATCATGATCATGACGGTCAATCCCGGATACGCTGGGCAGAAGCTCGTCCCCCAGACGCTCAAGAAGATCGAGATCCTGCGCGACCTGCGCGCGAAGGACAAGCTGAGGTTCGAGATCAGCGTGGACGGCAACGTCGGCGGCCCCAACATCCCGCACATGGTGGCCGCGGGCGCCGACATGCTGGTCGGGGGATCGTCCGGGCTGTTCAGCAAGGACTGTCCGCTGGATGAATCCTTCCAGAAGCTGGGGGACCTGATCGCGCAAGGGAAGCGGCCGTGACGATGCGGCTGGGCCTGAGCACCGGATTCGCGCTGAACCGGTTCACCACGCCGGAGGAGTGGATCCCTCTCGTGGCCGAGGGATTCGGCGTCCGTCGGGTCCAATTCACGGCCGACCTGCTGAACCCCTCTCTCGAAGACGGCCTCATCCAGGCGCAGCTCGACCGGATCCGTCGGCTCACGGACCGCTACCGCGTGCGCATCGAGAGCACGTTCACGAGCGCCTTCACGCGCGTCAACCATCTCTCCCACCCGGACCCCGCGATGCGGGAGTACTGGAAGAGATGGTTCTTCAAATGGGTCGACATCTCGACGGCGCTGGGCGCGCGGGACATGGGCAGCCATTTCGGGATACTGACGGTCCAGGACAGCCGCGACCCCGCCCGCCGCGAGGAGCGCTTCCGCCAGACCGTGGAGGCCTGGCGCGAGATCGCGGCGTACGGCGCGTCCAAGGGCCTCGCGCGCCTGCAATGGGAGCCGATGTCGGTCTCCCGGGAGTACGGCGAGACACTCCGGGAGGCGCGCCGGATCCATTCGGCCGTCAACGCCGGCCTCGCGATCCCCATGAAGCTGTGCCTCGACGTCGATCACGGGGACGTCTCCTCGTCCGATCCGGCGGACACGGACCCCTACGCCTGGATCCGCGAGTTCTCCCGGGATATCACCATGATCCACCTCAAGCAGTCCCTCAAGGACAAGGGAGGCCATTGGCCGTTCATCCCGGAGAAGAATAAGGACGGAAAGATCCAGCCGGAGCGGTTCGTGCGCGCGCTCGAGGACGCGGGACTGCGGGACGTGACGCTTATCCTGGAGCTGAGCTTCCGCGAGCGGGAGCCGTTCGAGAGCCGGGTCGTGCAGGACATCAAGGCATCCGTGGAGTACTGGCGTCCCTATGTGCCGGTCGATTAGCCGGCGGGGTCCATGAAGATCGTCATCCCCATGGCGGGACGCTCGCGGCGCTTTAGCGAGGTCGGCTACACGGTCCCCAAGCCGTTCATCGACATCGACGGCTCTCCCATGATCGAGCGCGTCTGCCGGATGTTCTCGCAAACGGACGAGTTCATCTTCGTCTGCGACCAGGGCCATCTCTCCGAGCCCGCGTACAGCCGCATCCTGGAGGCCGCCGCCGCGCGCAAGCGCATCGTGGGCATCCCGGCGCACGACGACGGCCCGCTCGCCACGAGCCTCGCCGCGGATCCGTGGATGGCCCCGGAGGACCCCGTCATCGTCTCCTACTGCGATTTCGTCGTCCGCTGGGACTACCGGCAGTTCCTGATGAAGGCGTCCATGGCGGACGGCGCCATCGCCGTGTTCCGCGGGTTCCATCCGGCGTCCCTGGGCGAGACGAAGTACGCCTATCTCCGGACCAACGAGCGTCAGGAGATGGAGGAACTCCGGGAGAAGGAGTCGTTCACCGACGACCGCGTCAACGAGTGGGCTTCCGCGGGCATCTACTATGTGGACACCTGGGCCTCCTACAAGGAGTATGCCCGACGGGTGCTCTCGGGGCCAGAGAGGGTGGCGTCCGAGTTCTACTGCAGCCTGATCTACAACCCCATGGTGCAAGACGGCAAGGCGATCGCGACGTTCGAGGTGGACCGCTTCATCTGCTGGGGGACGCCCGAGGACTTGGAGGAGTACGGCTTCTGGTCCCAATACTTCCGGGAGGACCTGCCCCGGCTTCAGGCCCAGGCGCCGCGATGATCAATCTCATCCCCATGGCCGGCATCGGCAACCGCTTCCTTGAGGAGAAATACCGGGTCCCGAAGCCGTTCATCACGATCGCCGGCGAACCCATGTTCGCGGCCGCCCTGAGGTCGTTCCCTTCCGCGGACCGGCGCATCTTCATCTGCCGCCAGGAGCACGCCGCGCGGCTGCGGAAATTCATGCCGGAGCGCTATCGCGACGCGCGGATCATCGAGGTCCCCAAGCCGACGGAAGGGCAGGCGTGCACCTGCCTGCTGGCGCGCGAACACCTGCCGCCGGAGGAAGGCCTCTTCATCGCCTCCTGCGACTATCAGACGATCTACAAGGAAGCCGCCTATCAGGCGCTCCTGGCGGATCCCTCGGTCGACGTCATCATCTGGACCTTCCGCATCGGCGCGGTCAAGAAGGCCGATCCGAGCGCGTTCGCCTACTGCCGGACCGAGGGCTCCCGCGTGACCGAGGTGGTGGAGAAGCGCACCATCAGCCCCGCTCCCCAGCGCGATCCGGCCGTGGTCGGCTCCTTCACCTACAAGCGCGCCTCCCTTTTCATCGAGGGGGCCGAGGCCATGATCCGGAAGGGGACCCGCGTGAACGGGGAATACTACGTCGGGACCAGCATCAATCAGCTCATCGCGGCCGGACGCCGCGTGGCGACCTTCGAGGTCGACAAATTCGTCTCTTTCGGGAATCCCATCGAGCTGGACCTCTTCTATTACTGGGAGGACTTCTTCCATCGGCCGGAGGACGCGCGCCTGCCCTTCGGGTTCGCGAGATAGGATGGAACCCGAGCTCTCCATCGTGCTGCCCTGCTACAACGAGGCGGCGAACCTGCCGCTCTTGGCGCAGCGCCTGGCGGCCTTCCGTCCGCGGGAGCGCTTCGAGCTGATCCTGGTCGACAACGGCTCGAGGGACGGTTCTCCCGCCGTTCTGGAGCGTCTGGCGCGCGAGCACCCGGACTTCATCCGAGTGGTCACCGTTCCGGAGAACATCGGCTACGGCCACGGGATACTCGCCGGGCTCAAAGCCGCGCGCGCGCCCGTCCTGGCGTACAGCCACGCCGACGTCCAGACGCCGCCCGAGGACGTGATGCGCGGGCTCGAGCTGATCCGCGAAAGGCGTCTGGATATGGACCGAACGCTCGTCAAGGGGCTGCGCACGCGCCGTCGGGAGGCCGAGCGTTTCCTCACCGGGGGGCTGACTACGGCCGCGCGCTGGCTGCTGGGCTACCGCATGCAGGACATCAACGGGCAGCCCAAGCTCTTCGGCCGCGCCTTCTTCGAGCGGTGGGAGGACCCCCCGACGGATTTTTCACTCGACGTCTACGTCATGTTCGCGGCGCGCACGGCCGGGATGGCGCTGGAGACCTTTCCCGTGGAGTTCGGGACACGGCTGCATGGGGAATCGAAATGGGCGGCGCACGCCATGGCCAAGTACAAGACCATCCTCCGCTACCTGGTCAGCATCGTCCGCATCTCGTGCCGCCACTATTCTCGTCCGGCGCGCCTATGGCGCCGGCTGCCTCAATGGGGGGGAACGTGAAGGCTTTAGTCCTCGAACGCAACGGCGTCCTGGCCTGCCGTTCCATGCCGGACCCCGTCTGCCCGGACGGCCAGTGCCTCATCTCCGTCCGCCACGCCGGGATCTGCGATTCGGACATGGCGCGCGCGTATGAGAACGGCGCTTATCACTATCCGCTCGTCATGGGCCATGAGTTCTCCGGCATCGTGGCGGAGGCGGGGCCCGGCGTACGGCGCGTGCGCCGGGGCGAGCGCGTCGCGGTGTTCCCCCTGCTGCCGTGCTTCGACTGCCGCTGGTGCCGCGAGCGCCGGCATGCGCAGTGCCTTTCCTACGACTACTACGGATCGCGGCGGGACGGGGCTTTCGCCGAGTTGGTGGCGGTCCCCGAGTGGAACGTCGTCCGTCTTCCCGACGAAGTCCCCCTGCTGTCCGGGGCCCTGCTGGAATTGGTCGCGGTCGGCATCCATGCGGCGCGCCGGGCCGCGGAGGCCCTCGCGGGGGTCTCCCGGCCTCGGGTGCTGATCCTCGGCGCGGGCGTGGTGGGGCGCGTCGTGGCCTGTGAGCTGGCCAGGCGCCTGGCCTCGCCGGCGATCCATGTGCTGGACCGGAACGCGTTCAAGCGCGAGGCGGCGGCCCGCCTGGGCTTCGAGGCTCTGGATCCGTCCCTCGCCGTAGGCTGGCTCCCCTCGTTCCTGGAGCAGACCTCGGGAGGCGCCGACTGCGTGCTCGAGGCGACGGGAGCCCCGGAGAACTTCCTGGCGTCCATTGAGGCGGCGCGGCCGTTCGGCTCCGTGGTCTGGGTGGGGAACATCCGCGGCGACCTGCCCGTTCCCCGGAAGGCCGTGAGCTCGATCCTCCGCAGGGAGATACGCATCGAGGGCGTGTGGAACTCCCATTACGACCCCGAGGGGAAGGCCGCGGACGACTGGCGCGCGGGGCTCGAGTTCCTGCGGTCCGAGGATGTCTCTTCCTGGGTCACGCACCAGCCGTCCCTCGAGGAGGGCGCGGCTTTCCTGGAACGGCTGCATCGGGCCAAGACGCGGGGACGCGGCGACGCGGATCGGATCTTCAAGGCCGTGTTCAAGATCGGAAAGGAGGCTTGAGCATGGAGTTCATCGCTCATCGCGTCAATACTGTCCAGGCCCTGCGGCGCGTCCCTCCGGAATACGGGGTCGAGGTGGATCTCCGCGACCACGGAAAGCGCCTCGTCCTGCAGCATGAGCCGTTCGTGGACGGCGAGGATTTCGCCCCGTTCGTGCGGCGCTACCGTCATGGGACCATGATCCTCAACGTCAAGAGCGAGCGCATCGAGCCCCGCGTGCTCGAGACGATCCGGGGGTCCCGGGTCCGGCGGTATTTCTTTTTGGACAGCTCCTTTCCCATGATCTTCCAGCTGATCCGCGCGGGGGAGCGCAACATCGCCCTGCGCTTCTCCGAGTTCGAGGGCCTGGAGACGATCCTGAACCTGCGCGGGAAGGCGCGCTGGGTCTGGGTGGACTGCTTCACGCGCTGGCCGCTGACCCGCGCCGCCTACCAGAAGCTCAAGCGCGCGGGGTTCAAGCTCTGCGTCGTGTCTCCGGACCTCGTGGGCCGGCCCGGCGGCATCGAGCCCATGCGCCGGCGCATCTCTCGCGACCGCGTCGTGCCGGACGCGGTCTGCTGCAAGCTCGAGAACATCCCGCGCTGGCGGATATGAGCTGTCATTGACAGGCGCGCGAACGGCTTGCCTCCTTCTCGCCTCCTCGCCCCGGCTTAGGCGGACGCGCTCGTGCGCCGGGCCCTGCACCCGGACCCGAGGCAGAGGTTCCACTCCGGCGCGGAGTTCGCCGCGGCGTTCGACCGGTCATAGGAAGGCAAAATCTTGCTATCCTACTCTCCCATGACCGGCCGCAAGCTCATCTCCATCGTCACCCCGTGCTACAACGAGGAGTCCAACATCCGCGCCCACTTCGAGCGCGTGCGCGCCGCGATCGCGCCCTTCCGGGACCGCTACGAGTTCGAGCATATCTACACGGACAACTGCTCCGAGGACCGGACCTTCGAGGAGCTGAGCGGGCTCTGCAAGGCGCACCCCGAGGCGCGCGCTATCCGCTTCTCCCGCAACATCGGGGCGAACCGCGCCATCTACATCGGGCTGCAGCACGCGGCCGGCGAGGCCGCCATCCTCATCCAGGCGGACCTCCAGGACCCGCCCGAGCTCATCCCGGACTTCATCCGGGGGTGGGAGGAGGGCTATGACGTCGTCTACGGCCGCATCCGCGACCGTGACGAGAGCGCGGTGATGCGGCAGCTCCGCAAAGCCTACTACGCCGCAGTCTCCAGGCTCTCGGAAGTCTCCCCTCCGGAGAACGCGGGCGAATTCCGATTGGCCTCCCGCCGCGTGCTCAAGGCGCTCGAGCAGTACCATGAAGACGACATCTACCTCAGGGGTGTCATCGCGCACATCGGGTTCCGGCAAAAACCCGTGCCCTACGACCGCGCGGCTCGGGCGGCCGGCCGCTCGAGCATCGGGCTGGTCGGCTTGGCTGGCTACGCCATCAACGGGCTGCTTTCCACCACGGTCGTCCCCATCCGCGCCGTGGTCGTGGTCGGGCTCGGGCTTTCCTGCCTGGGCTTCCTTCTCACCCTGTGGTTCTTGGCCAGCAAGTTCATCTTCCGGGGAGTGGCTCCGCACGGGTGGACGCTGCAGGTCTGTCTGCTCACCTTCTTCTCCGGCGCGCAGCTCTTCGCCATCGGCATCATCGGGGAGTACGTCCGGAAGATCTACGTGCAGTCGCTGCGCATGCCGCGGGGTTTCATCCAGGACAAGGTGAACTTCGAATGAGGCACGCCGTCGTCTCGGAGGACCTCGCCGAAATCGCATCCGCCTCACTGCCTTTCGAGCGCATGAGGGGGAAGACGGTGCTTGTTTCAGGAGCCGGCGGCTTCCTCCCGTCCTACATGGTGGAGACCCTGCTGTATCTCAACGAGACCCGCGGTCTTGGGGCCACCGTGCTCGCTCTGGAGCGCGACGCCGCGCGGGCGCAGGCCCGCTTCTCGCATTACGAGGGGCGCGGGGACCTGCGGGTCGTGAGGCAGGACGTGGCCGAGCCTCTCGAGTACGGCGGGCCTGTGGATTTTATCGTGCACGCGGCGAGCCCGGCCAGCCCCAAGCGCTATCTGGTCGACCCCGTCGGGACGATCCTCCCCAATGTCATCGGCACCCGCAATCTCCTGGACCTGGCTCAGACCAAGAAATCGGAGGCGTTCCTGTTCTTCAGCTCCGCGGAGGTCTACGGAGAGCCGGACGACTGCCGGTCCACGGTGAGCGAGGCGGTCCCTGGCCGTCTGGACCCGATGCACCCTCGGGCATGCTACGCGGAGAGCAAGCGCATGGGCGAGACCATGTGCGCGGCCTGGCACCGCCAGTTCGGGGTCCCGGCCAAGATCGTGCGCGTCTTCCACACCTACGGTCCGGGGATGGACCTGCAGGACGGCCGGGTCTTCTGCGATTTCGTGCGCGACATCGTGGCCGGCAAGGACATCCTGGTCGAGAGCGACGGACGGGCCGTCCGACCGTTCTGCTATCTCTCGGACGCGGTCCGTGCCTTCTTCACCGTGCTCCTGCTCGGGGTCCCGGGAGAGGCCTACAACGTCGCCAACGACGAGGCGCGCTTGAGCGTCATGGAGCTGGCGGAGCGCTTGGCAGGCTTGTTCCAATCGCGCGGGGTCGGCGTGCAGCTCCGGGGGACTCCGCAGCCTTCCACCGGGGCGGTGTCCCGCTGCTCGCCCGACATCTCCAAGCTCCGGGGTCTGGGCTGGCAGCCGCGCCACGCCATCGAGGTCGGCTTCCGCAGGACCGTGGAGACCTATCTGTGAGTCTTGAGGGGCTCAAACGCGAGTTCGCTGAAGGCCGCCTGGCGAAAGCGGATTTCATCCGCAGGATGCACGACGAGCACCTGCGGCTGCATCAGTATGCGGATTTCATCCGCGGGACGAACGTCTCCTCCATCGAGATCGTGGACGGGCAGGTGTTCATGACGCTCCGAGACACGGGGCTCCGCTTCTCGTGGCCCAAGGAGGAGCGGCGCGTGGCTCCGCTCGAGATGCTTAATTTTGGGGATTACGAAAGACCCTGCATCGACAGGATCGTGTCGCTCGTCGACGAGGGGGCCTGCGTCTTCGACGTGGGGGCGAACATCGGCTGGCACGCCCTGACCGTCGCGCGCCGGGTGCCGCAGGCCAGGATCTTCGCGTTCGAGCCGGTCCCGGCGACGTTCCAAGAGCTCGAGCGGAACATAGGCTTGAACAAGGAATCCAGGGTCAAGGCCTTCGAGCTCGGTCTCTCGGATTCGGAGGGCGAGCGGACCTTCTACGTCCGTCCTGGCGAGTCGGAGAACGCGTGCAGCTCCCAGGCCGCGGATGCCCCCGAGGCGCGGCAGGTGCGATGCCGGCTCACGAGGCTCGACGCCTTCGCCGCGGCGGGCGGGCATCGGGTGGACTACATCAAGTGCGACGTGGAAGGCGGCGAGCTCTTCGTGTTCCGCGGGGCCCTTCAGACGCTGCGCCGGGACAAGCCCATCATATTCACGGAGATGCTGCGCAAGTGGGCGGCCCGGTTCGACTACCACCCCAACGAGATCATCTCTCTGCTGAAGGGCCTCGGCTACCGGTGCTTCACCGTTAAGGGGATGCGGCTGGCCGAGTTCGGCCGGATGGACGACGCGACCACGGATACGAATTTCTTCTTCCTACACCCGGAGAAGCACCGGGACAAGATCGCGCGGAATTCCTGACGACCCTATCGGGCCGATGCCAGAAAGGCTTCTCCGTCCTGCCGGTCCCGGATCTGCCTGAACATCCCGTCCGAGTGCCGGTACGCGTAAAGGGCGTCGTATGGAACGGGAGTCTCACCGTACCAGCGCAACACGGCGGAATCTTCCTCGAAGCGCACGCGCCCCTCTCCCACAAGACCCCGCAGGTCCGGCCTGCGGTACCGCAAGTAGAGGGCTCCGTCGAAGTCGTAGGTGGACTGGAACACGGTGGCAGAGCCCACGTTGTTCGGGAATCCGAAGATGAGCAGATGCTTGGGCGCGGTCCGCCCGAGGTGCGGCCCCACGGCGCCGAGGATCTCCTGTTGGAGCGAATAGGCCCGCGTCCATTGGGCGTTCGAGGACCATGTCGCGAGCAGGAAGGCGCTGAGCAGGAGCGCGGCCGGCACGCCCGAGGCGCGCCAGCGCGCGCAACACCAGGCGAAGATCAAAGCCCCGCCCAAAGACGCCTGGAGATTGAGCCGGTTGCTCTCGCTGAACATGGCCGGGACATAGCCGAAGCGCGCGGCGAAGGCGTAGGGGGCGTAGCCGAGGACGAAGAAGCCCAGGCCCAGCCACAGGAGCATCTTGGGCGGCGCCCCCGGGTCTGCGCGGAGAAGACGGCGGCAGAAGACAAACAACGATAGGCATGACAACAACAACAAGGAGATCTCGCCTGGGCTGAAATCAGCCCAGGCGAAGGATATCGAGCGGCCCACCAGATGCACGAGCCTGTTGAAGAACGTGCATTCGAAACCCGCGGTCATGACCTTGAAGGCATGGACGGGGTCGAGCGAGAGCCCGTGCCGCTCCGGCCCGATGGCGAGCCAAGAGAGGATGCGCTGATAGAGCAGCACCGCCGCGATGGCCGCCAGGAGCGGGACATGCCTGCGCAAGGGGCGGGCGTTGACCAGGATCAGCCCCAAAGGCAGGAGCACGGGGGCCTCGTAGAGGAGGGCGGAGGCGATCAGCGCCGCCAGGCTGACCAGAAGCTCCCGCAGCGATCCGCTCTTGAGCCATCGCGCGTAGAAGCGCATGGAAAAGACTGTCCCGGCGAGCGCGCACGCCGCGATGGTCCCGCCGAGCCAGTTCCGCGTCGCGTCATGGTTCGGGTAGAGCGCCGCCAGGAGGGCCGCCAAGAGAGCCGTCGGCGGGGCGACTTCGAGTTCGCGGAGCAATCGATACAGGTTCCACGCCGTAGCCAGGACCAGGAGGTCGGCGAAGATGTGATACGGCCAGGGATGAAGCCCGAAGACGCGGAAGAGCGCGGGGTAGTAGAGAAGGTCCAAGGGTCTTGCCGCGAACGAGGCGAATCCGGCGTGAAAGGCCCGGATGAGCCCGGTCGACCCCGCGCGCTCCAGGGTCGCGAGGATGACGTAATCGTCGTTGTAGAAGCCAAGGGACAGGAGGCGGAACCCGGCCGCAGCCGCGGTGCAGAGGGCGAGGACCCAGAAGGCTCGGGACTCGGAGAGGCGCAACTACGTCTCCTCCATCTCCAGGGGCTTGGCGAACGGCTCCATCTCGGTCAAGGGACGGCCGAAGGCCACCTTGGGATAGACGTTGGCCTGGAGCGGGATCTTGACGTGGAGGAGGGACGGCCCTTCCGGCGTCTTCCAGAGGCCCGCCAACCCGGCGTCGATCTCCCGGGGATGCTCGATGAGACCGGCGTCGATGCCGAAAGCCTGCGCCACGGCCTTGAAATCCGGAGCCGAGTAGCCCCATCGAGTCGCCGCGTACCTGGACCCGAAGTAGCTCTCCTGGAACTGGCGGACCATGCCGAGACAGCCGTTGTCCAGGACGATCATCTTCAGGGGGAGCCGATCCCGGACCACGGTCTGAAGTTCCTGGATGTTGACCTGGAAGCCGCCGTCCCCTGCCACCACCACGTGGGGCCTGTCCGGTGCGGCGAAGCAGCAGCCGATCCCGGCCGGGAGAGCGAATCCCATCGCGCCCATGCCGCCGGAGGTCATGAAGCGCTGGCCTTCGGCCAGGCGCAGGGACTGCGCCGCCCACATCTGGTGCTGTCCCACGTCCGCGATGAACACATCGGCGCCGCCGGAAGATTCGGAGAGTCGGCGCAGGAATGAGTTCGGATTGATCCCCCGGAGCTCTCCGCACTCGGTCGAGTCCGGCCACTTCGCCTCCAGGCTCCGGATTTCTGAGAGCCACTCCCTGCGCTCCGGGGACTTCCGGCTCCGCGCGAGGCGCAGGGCCGCTTGGAGGAAGTCCGCCAGATGGGCCTGGAGCGCCCTGCAGCCCTGGACTCGGTTGTTCATCTCCCCAGGCTCGCAGTCGACATGGATCACGGTCCGGCCCTGGGTCAGGAACCCCGTTTCGGAGCCGGTCTGCCGCACGTCGAGCCTGCTGCCGAGGACCAGGAGCAGGTCCGAGCGCCCGAGCGCCAGGTTCGCCCAGCGGTTGCCGTAGGTGCCGATGAGGCCTGCGCGCAGGGGATGGCCGGAGGGAAGGCTGTCCACGGCCATGAGGGAGTGGACCAGCGGGGTGCCTGTCGTCTGGGCGAACTCCCGCAGGAGGTCCTGCGCCCTCGCCGCCCGCACCCCTCCTCCGGCGAGGATGAGGGGCTTCTGCGCCGAGGACAACGCCTGGAGCACCTCGTCCAAGTCGGGGACAGATCCCTCGTCGCGGGAGACCGGAGCAGGGAAGGGGGCCGAGACCTCCATCCGCTGCACGTCCATGGGGATGTCCAGGAGCACGGGCCCCGGCCTTCCCGAGACGGCGATGCGGAAGGAATCCTCCAGGAGCTTCGGCAGTTCTTCAGGGGAGCGGACCCTGAACGCGGCCTTCGTGACGGGTCCCGCCATGGCCACGATGTCCGTCTCCTGGAACCCCAACTGCCGGATGGGCCGATCTCCCCGCTGCTCATGCCGGTTCACTTGTCCGGTGATGAACACCGCGGGCGAGGAGTCGAAATGGCAGGAGCCCATGCCGGTCAGCAGGTTGACGGCACCGGGGCCGCTGGTCGCCATGGCCACTCCCGGGATCCCGGTCAGGCGGCCGACTGAGTCCGCCGCGAACGCGGCCGCCTGCTCGTGGTTCACGCAGACGAGTTTGACACGGCCTCCGCGGTGGAGCGAGTCCACGAGATGGGTGGTCATGCCTCCTATCACCTGGTAGACTTGCCGGACTCCCTGTTCGTGGAGGAAGCCTTCGATGTAATCCGATGCTTTCACAGGGTCTTGAAGAACCGGTCGAACCGGGCCGCCACGTAGGCGAGCATCTCGTCCGTGATGCCGGGGTACACCCCGATCCAGAAGGTGTCCCGCATGACCCGGTCCGAACCCGCGAGGTCTCCCACGGCGCGCCGTGGCAGCTCCTGGAAATAAGGCTGGCGCAGGATGTTCCCGCCGAAGAGCAGGCGCGTGCCGATGCGCTTCTCCTCCAGGGCGAACGTCAGCTGCTCCCGTCGGAACGGGGCGCCCTTGCGCAGGGTGATGGGAAAGCCGAACCAGGAGGGCTCGGACCCGGGTGTGGCCTGGGGGAGCTCCAGGTACTCCTGGTGGCGCGTGAGCTCGCCGAAGAGCGTCTCGAAGTTCCGCTTGCGGCGCGCGATGAAATCGTCGAGCTTGGCCAGCTGCGCCAAGCCCACCGCGGCCTGCATCTCCGTGGCCTTGAGGTTGTAGCCGAGGTGCGAATAGGTGTACTTGTGGTCGTAGCCTTCCGGGAGGGTCCCCAGCTTCCATTTGAAGCGCTTTCTGCAGGTGTCGTCCGAGCCCGGCGCGCACCAGCAGTCCCTGCCCCAATCGCGCATGGAGAGGAGTATCTTGCGCAGCACGGCGTCCGCGGTCGCCACGGCCCCGCCTTCGCCCATGGTGATGTGATGGGCCGGGTAGAAGCTGAAGGTGGCCATGTCCCCGAACGTGGAGACCGGTCTGCCCTTATAGAGCGAGCCCAAGGCGTCGCAGCAGTCCTCTATGAGCCACAGTCCGTGCCTGCGGCAGATCGCGCGGACCTCGTCGAGGTCGAACGGATTGCCCAGGGTGTGGGCCAGGATGACGGCCTTGGTCTTGCGCGACAGCGCGGCTTCGATCTGCGCGGGGACCGGGGCATAGGTGGGCACGCGCACGTCCACGAATACCGGGACGAGCCCGTTCTGCACGATGGGGTTCACCGTGGTCGGGAAACCCGCGGCGGCGGTGACGACCTCGTCGCCGCGCTTCAGGCGCCGGTCCCCCAGGAGCGGGCTCGTCAAGGCCGACACCGCCAACAGGTTGGCGGAGGAGCCGGAGTTGGTCAAGAGCACGTGCTCGAGGCCGAGCCTCTCGCCGAGCTCGTGCTCGAACACGGCGGCGAAGCGGTCCGCGGTCAGCCAGAAGTCCAGGGCCGAGTCCACCAGGTGGATGAGCTCGGCTTCGTCGAACACCTTGCCGGAGGCCGGGATGGGGGTGCGGCCGGGGTAGAAGCGGATCCCGGGGAACTTATAGGAATGGAACTTTCGGACCGCGCGGAACACGGCTTCGCGAAGTTCCTTCTCCCGAGGGTCTCTGGGGCGTGTCATCGGGCCTTCGCCTCATACGCCGCGAGCTGGGCCTGGCTGCGCTCGAGAGCCTTGACCGAGCTGCGGTACCAGGACACGGTCTCGTCCACGGCTTGTTCCACTCCGTAGGTCGGCTTCCAGCCCAGAATGTCCCGGGCCTTGCCGCTGTCGAGCCTGAGCAGGCCGGCCTCATGGGGGGCGGAGGGGTCCTCGGCGGCCACCCACCGTCCCTCTCCCCAGCGGCGGATGACCCGGTCCACGAGCTCCGCCGCGGTGAGAGCCTTGTCTTCCTGGGGGCCGAAGTTCCAGGCTCCGGCGAACTTGGCGGGCTCGCGCCGCTGCGCCGCCGCCAGCATCAGATAGCCGGAGAGGGGCTCGAGCACGAACTGCCAAGGTCGGATGGAGCGGGGCCGACGCACCGGGATGTCCCGGCCGGCCATGAGAGAGCGGATGCAGTCCGGGACGATGCGGTCCTCGGCCCAGTCCCCTCCGCCGATGACGTTGCCCGCCCTGCAAGAGCTGACGGATACGTCCCCTTTTCGGAAGAAGGACCTTCGCCAGCTCGAGACCGCGATCTCGGCGCAGGCCTTGCTCGCGCTGTACGGGTCATGCCCGCCGAGCGGGTCGTCCTCGCGGTAGGGCCGGGGGGATTCGCGGTTCTCGTAGCACTTGTCCGAGGTGATGATCTGGCACACCCGCACGGAATCGGTCTTGCGGACCGCCTCCAGGACGCGGGCCGTGCCCTCCACGTTCGTGGTGAAGGTGTTGACCGGATCTTCATAGGAGCGGCGGACCAGCGCCTGGGCCGCGAGATGGAACACGAACTCCGGCTTAGCGCTTAGGAACGCGGCGTTCAAGCTCTTCGAGTCCCTGACGTCCCCGATGCGGGATTCCATCAGCCCGGAGAGTCCGAGCTGGGAGAAGAGGCTGGGCTCCGTGTCCGGCGCCAGAGAGTAGCCGACGACTTCGGCCCCGAGCCGCAGGAGCCAGAGAGACAGCCAGGAACCCTTGAACCCGGTATGTCCTGTGACCAGGACGGTCTTGCCGGAGAAGGCCTCCGTCATTTCCAGAGTTTCCAGGGGGCTTTACCGGAGGACCAGAGTTCCTCGAGGTAGGCCTTGTCCCGGAGCGTGTCCATGGCGTACCAGAAACCCGGGTGGGGGTAGGCGGCCAGCCGGCCTTCTCTGGCCAATGTCTGCAGGGGTCCCTCTTCCCACCGGACTGAATCGTCCCGGATCCTGTCGATGGCTCGAGGCTCGATCACGAAGAAGCCGCCGTTGATCCAGCCGTCGTCTCCGGGGACCTTCTCGCGGAAGTCGGTGACGCGGCCTTCCTCCATGGTTAGGTTGCCGAACCGGGTCGGCGAGTGCACCGCGGTGAGGGTGACCCAAGCCTTGTCGCGGCGGTGCAGGGCGATGGCGGCGCGGATATCGACGCTGCCCACTCCGTCGCCGTAAGTCATGCAGAAAGGTCCGTCACCGAGGTAGTCCCGGACCCGGCGCAGGCGCCCGCCCGTCATGGTCTCTTCGCCCGTGTCCACCAGCGTGACGCGCCAGGGCTCGGAGTAGTTCTGCAGGACCGTCATCTTGTTCTTGCGCATGTCGAAGGTGACGTCCGAGGTGTGCAGGAAGTAGTTGGCGAAGTACTCCTTGATCATGTAGCCCTTGTAGCCGAGGCAGATGATGAAGTCGTGGATGCCGTGGGCCGAGTAGAGCTTCATGATGTGCCAGAGTATGGGGCGTCCGCCTATCTCCACCATGGGCTTGGGGCGGACCGTGGTCTCCTCGGAGATCCGTGTCCCGAGGCCGCCGGCCAAAATGACTGCCTTCATGCGTCGGATTATAGCAATTGGCAAACTGGTATCATCTTCGCGGTGAAGCCAAGGATCTACGTGGATTTCGACGATGTGCTCTGCGAGACCGCCCAGGCTCTCATGGGGCTGCTGGAGCGCATGTTCCGCAAGAGCGTCCGGTTCGAGTCCATCCGGACCTTCGATCTGAGCCAGTCCTTCGGACTCGGGCCCGAAGAGCTGGCGTCCTTCATGGCCGCGGCGCACGCGCCGGAGATCATCGAGGCCATCGAGCCCATGGAGGGCGCGGCCGAGGCGCTCTCGCGCTGGGCCCGGAGCGGCGTCGAGGTCTGCATCGTGACCGGACGGCCGCCGGCGACCGAGCCGGCGTCGCGCCGGTGGCTGAAGGTCCATGAGATGCCCCACTCCAGCCTGATGTTCGTGGATAAGTACAGCCGCGCGTTCCCCCTGCACGCCGGTCCGGGAGCCGCGACCCTTGAGCAACTTGCAGGCATGGAGTTCAGTCTCGCGGTCGACGACGCGCCCATGATGCTCGACTTCCTCGCCAAGAGGATGGCGATGCCCGTGGTGATCTTCGACAGGCCTTGGAACGCGGACGTCAAGACCGGCGCGCGAGTCCGCAGGTGCCGGTCCTGGGGCGAGATCGCCTCGCTACCGGTCGCATCCCTCGGTCATCCTCGCGGCTAGCCGGTCCGAGGACTCGAGCTGCTCGTTCTCTTCGGACGCGAGCGCATCCCGGTAGCCCGTGTCGTAGAGTTCTTTGAGCCTCTTGTAGAATCCGTGGCGCGCGGAGAGGGAGCGGATGTCGGAGCCGGGGTTTCTCCGGAGTTCGGATGGCCTGAATCCCGGCTCGCGAAGCCGGCCGGCCCAGTAGCGGGCCCGGAGCTCCAGGGTGGAGGCCTGGAGCTGGTCCACGCGGCCCTCCCACCCCGCGCAATCGGGCTCCTCCTGGAACGGGTCCGGGACCAGGCGCACGATCGGGAACTCCTCGAGCCGGGGGGGCTGGATGTCCCAGGTCCAGTTGGACCCCAGCCCTTCGTCCTGCCATTCCTGCTTGACGACGGCAGTGGCGGCGCCTAAGATGCGCGCGGTCTCGGCGTCGATGAGTCGGGCGTGGACCTCCAGGAGTCCGGCCCCGATTGCGAAGAACGAGCCCGTGACGATGGCCTGCACGCCGAGGACGCGGCCAACCCGGCGGGTCTGGGAGGCGTCGATGACCCCGCGGCTGCCGAGCTCGAGCTCCTTGAACACCTGGTCCAGGAGCGTGCGCTCCACGACCTCGAGGCCGCGTCGGGAGACCATCCGGGAGACCAGGCGCTCGGAGATGGCCAGGCCTCCGGAGACCCGGCCGCCTCCAGAGGCCTGAAAAGGAAGCACCGCTACGCGTCTGTAGCCGGTGTCCAGGGCGGACCGCGAGAGTCCCTCGGCGAGCTTCTCGTACGGATCGGCGCAGGCCGGCCGAGGGGCCCCCATCAGGGCCGCGGTCAAGATTGCGCAAGGCCATGCAAGCCGGGTCGTGTCGCGCATGGGGCTGCCGATCGAGTCGGTTTCATCGGCAGCCCGGCGGGCCCTGCGGAAGGCTCCGTGGCTTTGCGCCGCCGGGTTCCCCCGGCTTTGCCCTGGACGATCCTTCACCCTCACTCTAACAGAGGTTCGGCCTCGGGTCAATTCACAGGCTTGTTGCGGGAAGTAACCCGATTGTTACAGCGGATCAGCGGTCCAGGCGGAGGTCCAGGACCAACCGGCTGTTCAGAGCCTGGGCGATCCTCTGAAGCGTCCCCAGGGTGATGTTGGCGTGGCGGTAGGTCTCGATATCCGAGACGACCTGCTGCGTCGTCTTGAGCCTGCGAGCCAGGTCTCCCTGGGTGATCCCCTGCTTTTTGCGGAGTTCGGCTATCCGGAGGGCGAGGCGGGCACGGATGTCCTCCTTCTCGTAGGCCTTCTTGAAGGAAGGGCTCTTGAGCTGGGCCTTGAGCCAGGATCCGAACGGCAGCCCTCTAGGCTTCATGGCATCTTCCCCTGCCGACCCTCGTCAGCCATTCGCTGCGGCACCACTTCGCTCTTTCGATCTCTTCCCATCCGACGCGGCGGGACTTCTTGAGGAATCCGTGGGTCGCGACGATGGCTCTCCCTTCGATGAAGTACAGGATCCTGATCTCCAGCCTCCCGAAGGACACGCGGAGCTCCCGGATCGGACCGTCCAGCACGTCCGCGTAGGGCCGCCCCAGGCCCGGACCTCGCTCCCGCAGGAGGCCCAGCCATGCTGCGGCCTTCGCCCGGGCCCTCTCCGGGAGTGATTCAAGGAAGTCTCCGGCCGGGCAGTCTCCCCGGGGACTCCGATGGAATTCGAGATGATAGGGGGAGGCATCAGCCATAGGATACATTATAAATCATGTAGTGTCAATAGCCCTGTCCAACATAGCCCTGTCCAACATAGCCCTGTCCGTCTCCTGGAGGTCTCCCTATCTACGCACGAGGGGGGGCGAAAAGTTCCATGGAACTTTCTGTGGGGTCGGCGCGTACTTGTGGTCCCGCTTCTTTGCCGTCGCCGTCGTTGTCGTTTCGCACCCCACCTCCTTCCACGGGCGACTGTGCCCGTAGAGTAGATGTCCTTCTTCCCGGGTAATCGCCGGATAAAAGAAGGACAAAATGAGAGAAGGTGGTTCGCTCCGGGGGGGTGGTCGTCCAAGGAAAGCCTGTGGGCCTACATCCGGCCTCCCGGAACTATAACCATTACCATTATTATGACAGGAATCTGGAAGATGTCCGGTAAAGGGGCGGCAAATACAGCCTTCTGACTCCGGCCTTCGGATTGGGCGCGGAATACAGTTATGCCGCCTATAGCGACAAAGACCACAATGTAACAAGCGCCGTTACAACCATCGACTCCAAGGTCTGGGCCCTGGAAGCCGTAGCCCGTTATGTCTTCCTGCCCGAGAAGCAATTCAACCCCTACTTCATAGGGGGAATTGGCGTCGGGCAAGTGAGCGCGAACGCCAAGAGCAGGCCCACCGCCACTTGGCCCGACCTCACCACAGGCACACGCACCAACTACTCAGGGAACGCCACGGGTCCGGCTTTCTCATTGGGCGCGGGATTTGACGGAAGCATCACGGATTCGGTCATTGCCGGTCTGGAGGTGCGCTGGAGAGATATCAACGCGCAGAAAACCTTCTCAGATCAGATTACACCCGGCCTCAAGGACCATATCAATTCGAGCACGGGCCTTATCGTCGCCGCCAAGATCGGCTTCAAGTTCGGGCACTGACGCGAGGGGGGCATCGCCTAAGCCCATCGAACAGGAGGAAGCGAATGAAATTGAAAAGTTTAAAGAATGATTACTCTGACGGGACGAATTCGCGGGCTCACACCGTGCGCGGTGACGTGGGTTACGGTGCCGAATTGGGGCCCCTCATGCTCGGGGGGCACATTAGCCCGAACTACTATTGGGACCACCAGCACCTGACCGCATCCGTAACAATAACAGCTGATATGTTCCTCTCGGCCCACCGTCCCTCTCTCCCGCGCTCCTGCCGATCCCATCGCATACGGCCCGCCATCTATTCTATCATCCCCAGGTGTTCTCAGGCCCAGCAGCC
Organism: Elusimicrobiota bacterium; assembly: GCA_041650695.1. Taxonomy (GTDB): domain Bacteria; phylum Elusimicrobiota; class Elusimicrobia; order UBA1565; family UBA1565; genus JBAZKS01. The sequence goes on along the minus strand of JBAZKS010000010.1, from coordinate 65,785 downwards.
GGGAAGCATTCTCCTATGAGCTGGAGACTCGATTGACGACCCAGGTCGACGTCCTCAAACTGGTCGCCCAACGGCTGGAGCGGGCGGGGATCGCGTACATGGTCAGCGGCTCCGTGGCCCTCAATTTCTACGCCCGGCCCCGGATGACGCGCGACATCGACATCGTGGTGGAGCTGGGTCGCGGCGATTGGCGGCGCCTGTACCGTCTCTTCTCCGAGGACTTCTACGCGGACGAGGAGGATATCCGGGAGAGCGTCGAGCGGCGGGGGATCTTCAACGTCATCCATTCGGCAGGCGTGGTCAAAGTCGACTTCGTGGTCAGGAAGGAGACGCCCTACCGTCGAGAGGAATTCGGCCGGAGGCGGACCGTGGATCTTGAAGGCACTCCGCTCTCCGTCGTGGCCGCGGAGGACCTCCTTTTATCGAAACTCGACTGGGCCAAGGCGAGCCGTTCGGAGATGCAGCTCAAGGACGCCCGGAGCATCGTCGAATGCGTGCCGGGCATGGACTGGGACTACCTCCGACGATGGTCTCGCGAGCTCGGGATCGAAGGCATGCTCGAAGAGGTCCGTGGGGGAAAGCCGTGAACGACACCAGCCCCGGAGCGCAGAGGCGGTTCGACGAGGACCTCCTGGCTCTCTCCGGGATCGAGCGCCTCAAGCTCGGCTGCGCCATGTTCGATGACGCCAGGAGGCTGATGCTGGCCGGGATACGCGCGTCGGGAGTCCCCGCGGAGGGTCCCGTGATGCACGAGGCTCTCGTGAGGCGGCTCTACGGGGAGGAACTCGGTCCGGGACTCCTCGCCGCAATCATCGCTTTGCTCCGGCGCGGCTCCTAGACCGGCCCAAGCGATCTTCTATCAACGGCCGTAAGTCCCGCTTCGCTTTAGGCCGGATACCGGCAGCCTCGATCCCCCGTGGGCCCGGCTTATCGCATGCGGGCGGGGCTGAAAACCGCTATCATGTGGGCATGCACGGCTGGCTGGCGTCACTGCTGCTGATTCTGCCCCAACTCGCCGCAGCCCAATCCGCGGCGCCCGCATGGGTCCGCAAGCGCCCCGCGAGCGCGAAGCACTATATCGGCGTGGGCATGGCCCGCAGGATCGGGGCCGGGCCGACGCTGGGCGACGAGGCCAAGGGCCGGGCCCTGGCGGACCTCTCCTCCGAGATTATGGTGACCGTGTCGAGCGAGTTCATCGACCGGGTGGCGGAGAGGGCCGGGCTTTCCGAAGACGAGGTGCGTTCGGACATCCGCTCCACCACCGAGGCCCAACTCCAGGATTACGACACGGTCGATACGTGGAGCAGCGCGGACGAGTACTGGGTCTACCTGAGGATCAAGAAGAGCGACTACCAGAAGGCGCGGCTCAAGCGCAAGCAGGAGCGCTCCCTTTCCTCTCTCGACCTCTGGGAGAAGGGGCTCGGGAAGGAGGCGAGGGACGCGGCCGGCGCGCTGGCCCTCTACATCCAGGCCTTGTGCGGACTGCAGGAGTTCCTGGGGGAGAGCGTGGAGGTGGCGCGCGGGGGCTCGACCGTGCTCCTGACCAACGAGGTGACGAGCTCCCTTCAATCCCTTCTGGGCCGCCTCCAGCTCTCCACTACGGCCCCGAGGGCCAAGGCCGTGTCCGGCCGCGGTCTCGAGCTGGAGCTGCCTTTCACCGCCTCGGCAGGGAGCCTGCCCGTTTCCTGCGCCTTCATCCGAGGGCAGGGGACGGTCTCCGAAAGGGTGAGGACGGATGATTCCGGAGCGGGGTCCTGCCGGGTGCTGCGCATCGCCTCCGGCGAGAAGATGCAGACCGTGGAGGCCCGGCTGGACCTCCTTGGCCTGGTCTTAGACGAGCCGTCCAGGGTCGTGGACGGGATCCTAAGGAGGTTGCCCGTCCCCGCGGCCAGATTCGACCTGGAGGTCGCCGGTCTGCCGGTCTACGTCGACGCCTCGGAGACGAACCTGGGCAAGCGCGTGGATGTCCCCCAGCTTGTCCCGGCCTTGGGGGAGGCGCTCGCGGGGCTCGGCTTCTCGTCGGTGGATTCTCTCTCCAGGGCGGATATCGTGGTCGAGCTGCGGGCCGCGTCGCGCCCCGGAGGGGACTTCTACGGGATGCACATCGCGTACGTGGACGTCACGGTGACCGTGACGGACCGCGCCAAGGGCGAGGAGCTCTACAAGGGGACCCTGCAGGACGCGAAAGGCATGCATCCGGACGCCCGGAAAGCCGGGCTGAAGGCTTTCGAGAGCGCGTCGTCGTCGTTCAAGGCCGAGATACTGCCGGCGATGCTGGAAAGGCTCGGGCGCTGACTACCCTTCGAGTTTTCGCTGCACTTCGTCCCAGGCGCGCTCCACTCCCTTCTCGCGGCTCACCGGGTTGAACACCTCGAGGAAGCGCTCCAGCGCCCGGCCTCCGTCCACCTGGATCGAACGGTTGTGCTCCCGGCCATCGCGCAGGCACTGCTCCCACCGGAGCGGTTCCAGATCGAACTCCCGCCTGAAGCCCGCGTCCTCGCCCTTCGGCTCGAAGACGGCCACGAGACTGCCGTGCTCGATGGCGGCGAGGACGTAGCGTTCCACCGTGGGGTCGCTCAGGTCCATGACGCGGTGCAGGAAGTAGGGCTGGTCCGGGACATCGTAGAGGTTCAGCAGGACGCCCAGCAGCGCTCCTTGGGGCAGGCGGAACACGCGCACGGTCACCTCGTAGTTGACGTCGCGGAACCGCGAGGGCTGCACCGCCGAGATCTTCCAGGCTGGCCGGCCCTCGTCGAACTGCAGGGTCAGCGTCAGGGGCTTGGGCCCCTTGCCCTGCGCGAAGCAGAGCTTCGCGGGGGCACGCCCCATGGGGAGCCCGGGGTGGTACATGTCGAAGTAGAGCGAGGTCGTGTGTTCGCCCTCCTGGCACTCGAGGTCGAACTTGTCCACGATGCACTCCCCCGCGGGCCGGTGTCCGCTCGGCAGCGGGCAGCGTCCCGGGACCGAGGCGGCGCGGTGGTGCCGGAAGGGGTGGCCGTTGGGACAGCGCAGGCTGTCCAGGAATTCGCGCTCGCCCGCCTCTCCGTCGCAGGGGATGGGCTCCTGGGGGCTGTAGCCGTAGCCGGTCGGGCCGCCCCAGGGGCCGAACAGCTTGGACCACAGCGTCATGGGAGGCTCAGCCTCAGACGGATGCGCTCGTTATGGCGGTCGGGCAGGGTCAGGGCCCGCACGGCCAGCCCGCCGAACTGGGAGGCGCGGCTGAACCGGATGCTCCCCTCCTGGCGCGCGCGCTTGAGCGAGACGTCCATCTGCGCGATCTTCTTGACCTGGCCGAGGAGCGGTTCGTAGACGTAGAGAGGGAGTTCCACCACGGGGTAGTATTCGGCTCCGGCCCGGTACCGCGTCAGCGCCGAGGTCGTGCCCGGGTCGATGCTCACGTCCCTGGCGCCCCGGTGCACCGCGTCCTTGAATAGGGCGTTGAGCAGGCGCACGCTGATCGGCGACTTGTACTCGCCCGCCTCCTCGATGGCCGGGTCCACGACCGACAGGTAGCTCTCGAGGTCCAGCACTCCCAAGGGCGAGCGCAGCTCCCCGAGGATGTCGAGCAGGCCCTCGTAGTCCTCCCGGCTGGCGGACCGGAGTATCTCGGGCAGGCGGTTCTCCAGGGCGGATTGCGACAAGCCTTTTGACAGATCCCCCCAGGCGTTGCGTTCCGCCTCCACGAGTCTGGATATCTGCCGTGAGGAGCGGGTCAGGCGCTTGAATGTCTCGCGCAGCTGCGGGACCAGGCGCTTGGACTCGGCGCCAGCCGCGGGCAGAGAGGACATCCGGTTCTCCGCTTCTTCCACCCAGGCATGGAAGGGGCCGGTGAGGAAACGCTCCGCCCGCTTGGTCTGGAGGAGGATCTTCTCTCCCGTGTCCCGCTGGACCGCCTTTTCGAGCGAGCGGAGCATGTCCAGGGCCAAGCCCATGCCGGCGCGGATCTTGGCCGCGTCGGTCTCGGGCCTGCCGTGCGCCTGCTCTTCCCGGACGAAGAGGACTTCCTGCAGTTCGGGCGCGGCTTTGAGCAGCTTCTTCTCCGCTTCCTGGCAGGCGTCCCGCACCGCGGACTCCGAAGCCTGGGGTTCGGGTCTGAGCAGGAGCTCGGCGATGAGGAAGTCCTCGTCCAGGAACAGGAACTCGAACTCGCACGCGCCGGTCTTGACCGAGGCGGCCAGGGTCTCGATGCCCTTGCGCAGGCGCGGCTTCATGGGGGTAATCATACAAAACGGAGATTGAATTGAATCAGCCGTACCTACCCGGCAACTGTGGGCGCCCACAGTTGCCCCATCCCGAGGCCCTGATCCGGGGGGGTCTTTTTCCTTGAATAGACCGCCCCATCGGCCCATGCCGCAAGCCGGGAGCCCGGGTATCCTGTCATCAAGATGCTGGTCTCGTTGGTGTGCGCCCTTTTCGTACCCGCCCACGCGGCGGCCGTGCTCGTCGCGCCCCTGCCCGCGGCTCCGATCGTCGGCGTTCCGCTCGTGGGACCCGCGGTGACGCCGCTCGGCCCGTCGCTGAGCGGGCAGACGCTCCCTTCCCCGCTCATCTCCCCACGGCTCACACCGGTGCTGCGCGCTCCGCAGGCCGGTCCCATGACAGCCATCCCTCAGGTGCGGGGAGCTCCGGTGGCCCTTCCCCGCCCGGCGACTCCCGCGGAGCTCGACTTCGTCGCGAAAGCCTCCGCCGAGCTGGCGGTGCTGGCCGACGACATCGGCGCGGAGCAGGGGAAGAAGGGCGGCGCCATGACCGGACAGGACTTCCTGGACCTCATCGATGCGGGGTGCGCGCGCTACAACGACCTCTACGCGGGCAAGGCCCCGAGCCCGGAGGCGTTCAGGGTCGCGCGGGTGGTGCAGGAGCAGACCCTGCGCGTGGCCCGCGCGCTCCTGGACCCCAAGGCTCCGCTCATGGGCCAAGTCCGGCGGGTGCTCTCCGTGTGGAACGTGTTCAACCAGGAGATGGCCGCCGCAGCTTCCAAAGGCACCTTGGAGGCGATCGAAGAAGACGCCCGCCTCTTCGCCTCGCAGGTCGAGCAATCCGTCTAAAATCTGCTATCGTTTTCCAAGAACAAGGGGGCAAAATGGCTAGCGCACGCGCGCGTCACATCCTGGTGAAGACCCAGCAGGCCTGCGAGGACCTCAAGAAGCAGATCGAGGCCGGATCCGATTTCGGCGAGATGGCGAAGAAGCACTCCCTTTGCCCCTCGGGCAAGAAGGGCGGGGACCTCGGCACCTTCGGGCCCGGGGAGATGGTCAAGGAGTTCGATTCCGTCGTGTTCAAGGGCGAGCTGAATAAGGTCCACGGGCCCGTGAAGACCCAGTTCGGCTTCCACCTCATCCAGATCGTCGAAAGGAATCCGCAGGAGGTCCGCCATGCCGCTCTTCTCTGAACGCATCCGCCGCATCGATACGGAGAACGCTTTCAAGATCGGCCCCCATATCGTGAAGGTCGAGTCCATGGGGAAAAAGGTCGTGAGGCTCAACCTCGGCGAGCCGGATTTCCCGCTCCCGGCCTACATCGCCAGGGAGATCAAGCGGCAGGTGGACCTCGGCAACACCAAGTACTGCGACCCGCAGGGCATCCTGCCTCTGCGCAAGGCCCTGGCCAAGCACATCTCCGAGACCCGCGGCCTGCAGGTGGGCCCCGAGCGCGTGGTCATCTTCCCGGGCGGCAAGCCGTCCATCGGCCTGTGCCAGCACGCCTACTGCGACCCCGGCGACGAGGTCGTCTACCCGAGCCCCGGCTTCCCCATCTACGAGTCCTTCATCCGCTACGTGGACGCGGTGCCGGTGCCGCTCCATCTCAAGGAGGAACTCAACTTCTCCTTCACGGGCAAGGACCTGGAGAAGCTCATCACCAAGAAGACCAAGCTCATCTACCTCAACTTCCCGTCCAACCCGACCGGGGGCGTGGCGACCCGGGAGCAGCTCGAGGGCATCGCGGATGTCATCAAGCGCAAGTGCGGGCCGGATGTGAGGGTCTACTCGGACGAGATCTACGAGCACATCCTCTTCGACGGGTCCAAACACTTCTCCATCGCCAGCGTCCCGGGCATGGAGAGCCGGACCATCATCGCGAGCGGGCATTCCAAGTCCTTCTCCTGGACCGGCGGCCGCGTGGGCTACGCCGTGTTCCCGACCGCCGAGGAGGCGCTGGCCTTCAAGAACCTGAACATCAACTACTTCTCCTGCATCCCGCCCTACAACCAGGAGGCGGCGCGCGAGGCGTTCGAGAGCCCGGAGCGCGACGCGGAGATCGCCAAGATGGTCCGGACCTTCCAGGAGCGGCGCGACTTCGTGGTCAAGACGCTCAACTTGATCCCGGGCATCCGCTGCCAGATGCCCAAGGGCGCCTTCTACGTGTTCCCGAACATCGCGGGCGTGGTCGAGAGCCTGGGCGTGCTCGACGCCTACAAGAGCATGCCGCCGAAGGCGCGCAAGGCGACGACGCCCTCGACGCTTTTCCAGATGTTCATGCTCTACGAGTACGCCGTGGCCACCATGGACCGCAAGTCCTTCGGCAAGATCGGCACCGAGGGGATGCACTTCCTGCGCCTCTCCATCGCGAACAGCATGGACGAGCTCAAGGAGGGCGTCGAGAGGATCCGGAAGGCTTCCCAGGACAAGAAGGGCTTCGCCGCCTTCTTCAAGAAGGGCGAGAACCTGAGTTGAGGAGCATCATGGACGACTCCCAAAAGGCCGGTTTCTGGATCCGGTTCGCTGCGCACGCGTTGGACTTCTGGCTTTTCCTGCTCGGGACGGTCGTCGTCTTCTTCCTGGTCGGGGTGGTGGTCGGCTTCTTCGGCGCGGGGGCGGACCTGACCGGCATCCTGGGCACCTTGGGCCTGCTGGGGGTGTGGGCGGCGAACGCCTGCTACTACGTGCTGCTGACCCGGAGCGGGTCTCAGACCCTGGGCAAGCGCCTCATGCGCTTGAAGGTCGTGTCCATGGACGGGTCCGGGGTGGACGGCAGGCATGCCTTCTTCCGCTGGCTCGGCTACCATGTCTCCTACATCACCCTGGGCATCGGGTACTTCGTCTCCGCCTTCAGCCCGGAGAAGCGCGCCTTGCACGACCACATCGCCGGGACCCGGGTGGTGCGGATCGGCGACGCTCCGATCTGGCTGAGGTCCGTCGCCACGGTCATGGGGCTGCTGCTCTTCGTCGGCATTCCGGCGTCCTCGTTCCTGGCCGGGAAAGCGCAGCGGGCCGGGGTCGTCGCCGAGGAGCAGAGCGCCGAGGACATCGCTCGCGCGCGTCTGGACGCGATCCGGCAGGCGGTGAGCGCGTACCAGACGGACAAGGGGACGGCGCCAAAGGACCTGCGCCAGCCGGATTTCGTGGGAGACGGCGCCTACCTCGAAACGCTCCCCGAGCTGGCGCTGCCCTTCGGCGGCCATATCCCGAACCGGGACGTTTCGCTCGGCGGCTTCGCGGACGCGGTGGGGGACCCTTCCTTATGGACGGATTCCGGCGGCTGGGCCTATGACCCTGTCGCGGGCATGGTCTTCATCGACTGCACGCACATGGACTCCAAGGGCATGCAGGTCTACCGCTGGTGAGGCGCCTCCGGCAGGCTCCATAGGAGTATCTCGGCCGTCACTTCCGAGCCGGTGATGATGCGCCCGGCGGAGTCCAGATCGAAAGCTGAGAGCTGTTCCTTGGGCTCGGAGGCGGGGCGCAGGATCCCCGCCAGCCGGCCGGTCGCGGTCTCCCATAGGAGAAGGGCCGGCGCGTTGTGGCCGGTGATGAGGAACCGGCCGTCGCGGGTGGCTCTCATGCGGGAAACCCAGAACATGGAGCCGGCCCAGGTCGAACGGAACTCCCGCGTCGGGCGCCCGGAGTCCGAATCCACGTCCCAGGCCCTGGCGTGCCGGCCTCCCGTGAAGAGGGTCTTGTCATCCGGGCTCAAGGCGAGCGAGTTCATGGATTCGTGGGGCGTCGCATAGACCCGGTCGTAGCTCTGCCGGGCGACATCCCACCGCAGGGCAGTGCCGTCCATGCTGCCGGTATAGAGGTGGCGTCCGTCGCTGCTCACCGCGAGGGAGACTACGCGGTCCCGCTGGCCGGAGAACCTGGCGAGCCTTCCCCCCGTGTTCACGTCGATCAGGTAGGCGGCCCTGTCGTTGCCTCCCGTGAACAGGAGCCCCGGGTCCTTGGGATGGAATACGAGCGCGTGGGCTCCGACCCCGCGCAGGCGATCGCGGCGGGACGTTCCTGCGCGCGCGTCGATGAAATGGACGGAGTTGTCGTCCACGGCGACGGCCAGAAGAGTCCCATCGGCGTTGAGGGCGGAGGCCAGCACGGTCCGCCCGCGGAAGCCCTCGTAGGTCCACAGGGACTCCCCGGTCTTCGGATCCATCCGGCGCAGCAGGCCGTCGACCGAGGCGATGAAGGCGGAGCCGTCCGAGGCCCAGTGGGTCTGGACCACGCCCCGGGTATCCGTCGGGTCGGGCGTTCCCCGCGGATACGGATAGTCCAGCTCCGGGCCCAGCGGCCGGATCACGGCCAAGGAAGGCGCCGCCGGAGAGTCCGGGGTTCGCGCGCGGCCGTAGCCTCCGACGCCGGCGATGCGGCGCAAGACTTCGCGCACGCGGGGCCAGAACCGGTCATCCGAGGCCTTGAGCAGGCCGGCCGCGTACTGGAAAGCCGCCCACACGTCGATGGACCCGTCCCCGGTCTTGATGGCGGGCGAGAGCTTCCGGGCCGTGGCGGTCATGGCGTGGCGGGCGAGGTCCATGGAGTAGAGAGTCAACGCGCGCGGCTGGAGCTTCGGCAGATAGTCGCGCAGGAGGACGAGGCAGGCGCGCGTCAGCAGGAGGAACGCCCCGAACGCTCCAGGCGTGCTCATCGAGGTCCCTGAGTGGATGATGCCCGGCCCTCCGAGCTCCGGGACGAAGTCGCCCTTCTCAGGGATCGTCGCGGCCAGGACGTAGCGGCCCACCGTGGCCTCGTCCGGCTTGGCCGGGTAGTCCGGGTAATCGGCGGGGAGCATGGCCGTGGCCCAGCTCCCCGGGCCGGTGCCGGTGAAGTCCGTGGCGGCCCCGTCGGCGTCCGTGGCGCCGATGGTCTTGATGCGCTTGACCGCCTTCGGGAGCGTCCGCCGGCCCAGGACCAGGTCGGTGAGGTAGTAGGCGATGCCCGGCGTCGATAGGGTGTCGCTCATGTCGCCGCCGAGATTGCCGGCCGCGATGTCGTGGTGGACGCCCTCCGCCGCGGTCTCCATGAAAAGCTTGACCGGGACGTACTCCGGCGAGCCGGTCCAATGCCCCCAGGAGTTGGTGGTGGCGAGAGCCCCGTCCTCCACGGCCTGGTTGAGCAAGAGCGTCGCCTTGCCTTCGGAGATGCTGCCGTTGGGCGCGATGTTGTAGCTGCGGCCGCTGAAGTTGAAGATATCGACGCCCACCACCGTGCTCGCCGTATGGGTCCCGTGGTCCTCGTGGCTGGGGGTGTTCCATACGTTCTTCTCGAAGCGGCCCCGCAGGAAGGGATGGTCCGCGTAGACCCACGTGTCGAGGATGGCCCATGGGATGACGGGGTTCGCCGCGGCCACTCCGAGGATGAGGCTGTAGAACGTCTTGCGCAGCCACGCCAGGAGCCTCGCCAAGGGCGAGGACTCCCGCATCCGTTCCGGGGAGGGAGGCTGGGGTTCTCCCAGCACCTTCTTGAGCTCCGCCTGGAGCCGATCGGCCCCGGTGATGCGGGCCAGCCTCTTAAGGCTCGTGACCTGCGCCGGGTCCACGACAGGCTTGAACTGATCCGGGTCCGACGGCACCTCCGACGGCTTCTCCCGGATCCGGACCGTGAATCCCATGCCTTCGAGCGCGCGAGGCAGAGCCGCGTCCTCGCGGGCATCCAGGACCAGGGCGTTGATGCGCCGGACCGTTCCCACGAGCCTAGCCCCATGCTCCCGCATCAGCTCAGGGGGTATCCCGACCTGGCGGAGCTGGGTGTCCAGCTTGGCCATCACCTCGGCGGGAGCCATGCCGGAGGCCAGCAGGAGGTCCGCGTAGACATCCTCCGACACGGACCGTTCCGAGCCCGCGGCCGGCGTGAGGATGAGCTCCCTCCGGCTCTTCTGCCCGGTCTCTTTGTAGTCCGCGAAGGTGTCTTGGACCCGGGCCGGGGATCCCATATGGAATATGGCGGAGCGCCCCGATGTGGGCAGGAAGACCTCGCTGTCCGGGTCGCTCCCGGTCTCGGCCAAGCGGCGGTAGGCGGCGGCTTTGAGCTCATGGTCCAAGTCCCGGGCCTGTTCGTCCAAGAATCGCCCGCCGGTCAGGGCGATGGAGAACGGACGGAGCCCGACGCTTTGCAACTCCATGCCCAGGTTCCCGAGCGGGGCGGCCGGCACGCCGAAGATTTTATCGACCTCGAGTCCTTCCGGATGCTCCAAGTGGCCGTAGCCCGCCAGGATCAGGACCTTCTCGCCCGGAGCCAGACTCTGCTTGAGCCGGTCGGCCATGAACTTGTTGCGGCGGGTCATGGCCACTTCGGCCACCGCTTCGTTGAGGCCGGGGATGCGCCGATAGTCCGCTTGGGAGATGAAGCGCATCATGGCTTCCGGGTCGCTCAGCAGCGTCTGCGGAATGCCGGGGTGGCGGGAGGCGATCTCGACGATCTCCTCGTACCACTCCAGGTAGGGTCTTTGCAGCGCGACGATGCCCATGCCCGCGGACCTGGCGGACTCGTAAAGACTTTGGATCTGCTCGCGGCGGTAGTCGAAGAACGCGTCCTCCGGGATATCGTCACTTCTGCCCTCGAGATAATCCCGAAGCCCCTGCTCGGCGGAGAGCTCCAGGTTCTCGAAAGCGAGCTGGGTGACGCCCGACTCTTTGAGCTGCGGCAGGTTGGCGGCGAGCCAATCGAGTGCCGAGAGGGAGAAGTGGTTCTCTCCCCAGAGCAGTGCGTCCGACTGGCGCAGTATTTCCTTGAGAGGGACCTGCGTCTGCCCTTGAAGCGTCGGGGTCGGGAGCGTGGGCCTGGGGGCGAGCCTGACGTCCAGGGATCCGGGCGCGAGGAGCGGGGACATCTGCGGCCCCGAGAGGCCGCCGAGGGGGCCGAGAGCGGGGGCGGGCGCGACCGGGCCCGTCTGCGCGGGGACAGTCTTGAGGACGGCCCCGGCCGCGGGGCCCGCTGGGAGCAGCGCGAGGACAACGGCGAGGGCCACGCTCAGTGGTTTCATGGGCACCATTATGCGCAGAGTCCTCGCAGCGCGGCAACGATCCAAGGTCCTGGAGCAGCCGCGTCAATCGCACCGTCTGGAATTAGGCAGGTCTGCCCGGGGGCTGTCCCATCCTGCGTTTGACCTCTCCCGACCGGATGCCGTAGAATCTACATGTACGGCACCTTCCGATCGCGTGATACCCACCCTCCCGGCCGTGGAAGAGACCCTCGAACGCGTGCGCGCCCGCATGGGACGGCGCGCGGCCGGCCTGGGCAGCCGCATCGGAGACCCGCTCTCAGCCCACGTGGCCAGGCCGGGCAAGATGCTCAGGGCCCGCTATGCTCTGCTCCTCGGGGCGGCCCTGGACGCGGCACCCGAGGTCTCCGAGCGTACGGCCTGCGTGGCCGAGCTGGTCCACAACGCCTCGCTCCTGCACGACGACTGCATCGACAACGGCACGCTGCGGCGAGGGGCGCCCACGCCTAACGCGGAGTTCGGGGACAAGTCCGGCGTGCTCCTCGGCAACTTGGCCTTCACCGAGGCCATGGACGAGGCGTTCGACTTGCCGCCCGGCGCAGCCCGGGCCCTGGCGGCGGCGGTGCGCGAGATGGCGGCGGGCGCCCTACAGGAGGAGTTCCTGCGCGGAAGCCTCAACGTGTCGGCGGAAGGGTATTTCGGGCTCGCGGCCAGGAAGACGGGCTCTCTTTTCGAGTGGATCGGGCTGGCCTTGGCCGGAGGGGCGGCGCAGCGACGGCTCGGGAGGTCCGCCGGGATCCTCCTGCAGATCGTGGACGACGTGCATGATTTCACCCTGGACTCGGACCGGGCCGGCAAGGACGCGGGCCAGGATTTCGCCAACGGCCGGCTCACCCTGCCGTGCATCCTGGCGCTGGACGACGAGGGCTCTCGCGGGCGGTTCCTGGAGGCATGGTCCCGCCGCGGCTCTCCGGGCGCGTTCGAGGATGCGCGCCGGCTTCTGCAGGAAGGGGGATATCTGGAACAGGCCAGCGGCAAGGCGAGGGAAGTCTACGAGCGCATGCTGCCGTGGGTCCCGGAGAAGGCTGGATCCATGCGCGAGTTCCTCCGGCAGATGCTCGAGCGGGAGTTCTGATGAACCAGTATCAGCGTCTCATCCTGCGCTCGAAGATGGAGTGGGTCGTGGAGCGTGAAGGCTGCGACCCATCGGATGACGGCCCCGAGAGGGGGGAGGTCCGCGATATGAGATTGGCGCCTCATGTGAAGTTCCGGGAGGAGAAGTTCGGGGGAGTGCTCTTCGAGACCCGTTCCGAAAGGGTCTTCACCCTGACCCGGACCGGCGTGGCCGTGGTGCGCGAGATCGTCGCCGGCGCGGACAGCCGGACCCTGGTGGAGAAGCTGAAGTCGCGCTACAAGGACCCGGAAGGCAAGCTGCAGAAAGACGCGGAGTCCTTGATCGCCGAACTCAAGGACAAGGGGCTTATCGTTGATTGAACTCTCCGCTCCGCTCTACATAGCCTGGCAGCTCACCAACGAGTGCAACCTGGCGTGCCTGCACTGCATCGAGGGTTCGGGCCCGGGCCGAGCCTTCCCCGATGAGATGGGGCGCGAGGAGTGTCTGCGCGTCGCGGCCGAGATGGTCCGGGAGTCGGTTCCCTACGTGGCGTTATCGGGCGGGGAGCCCATGACCCATCCGGCGTTCTTTGATTTGGCGGGGGCGCTTTGCGCGGGCGGGGCTGCGGTGAAGGTGGAGACGAACGGCCATTTCCTGACGCCGGAGGCCTGCGGACGCCTGGCCCGCATGGGGGTGCATTCGGCTCAGGTCAGCCTGGACGGCGTCTCGGAGGATGCCTACCGGAAGCTCAGGCCGCGGGGCAGACTCGAGACCGTGCTGGCGGGCCTCCGGGGCCTGCGTTCCGCGGGAGTCCCGTTCGAGGTCAACTTCTGCCCCACGCGCTTCAACGTCGGGGAGATCGCCGAGACCATCGACCTGGCCCGCGAGCTCGGCGCGGGAGGGTTCTACACCGGCCGGACCATGTACACGGGCAACGCGGTCGCGGCGTGGGACCGCATCGCGCCGAGCGAGGAGCAGTATCGGGAGTTCTTCCGCGTCGTGCAGGGGAAGTCCCGCGAGTACAAGGGGCGCATGCGCGTACGCTACCACGAGCTGGGCCTTCTGGAGGAGCTCCGCTACCGGCTGCGCAATCCCGCGGCCCTCTTCATCGTGCTGCCTAACGGGCTGGTCAAACTCATCAACGCGCTGCCGTTCGTGTGCGGGGACCTTCGCCGCGAGAGCCTGCGCGAGGTCTGGGCGAAGTTCCAGCGGTCGTGGGAGCTTCCCCAGGTGAACGCATTCGTGGAGGAGATGGGGCGCAGGCCGGAGCTGACATCGGAGCTGCACGATTGGGTGGCCCTGTCCGCATGACGCGGCTGCTGAACCTGGTCCGCTACCGTTTCTTCCTCTACGCCGGGCTGCTGCCCTACCTGCTGGGAGCGGCGTGGGCTTACGGGATGGAAGGGGTGTTCCATCCGGACCTCTTCTGGCTCGGATTCTTCGGCATCCTGCTTTCCGTGGTGGGCGTGGAGGCGTTCAACGAGTACTTCGATTCCCGGATGGGCACGGACCGGGTCTTCGAGCCGGAAGACGTTCCTCCGATGCCGTTCGCGGTGCTCTGGCTCGGCCTGGCGTCGTTCGCCGGTGCGGCCGCGATCGGCTTACGCCTGGCCGGGCTCTGCGGCTGGCCCGTGCTGCTCTACGCCGGCTTGGGCGGGATCGCCGCCGCCTTCTACGTCGGCCCGCCCATCCGCTGGGTCTATCGGGGATGGGGCGAGGCCATGATCGCCTTGTCCTACGGCCCGTGGATGACCCTGGGGAGCTTGTATCTGCATGCGCGCGCCTTCTCTTGGGGCGCCTTGGCCGCCTCGCTCGTCCCGGGGCTGCTCATCGCCGCGCTGGCGGTGGTCAACGAGATCCCGGACTATCATCAGGACCGGCTCGTGGGCAAGCGCAACTGGGTCGTCCGCCTGGGCAGGCGCGCGGGCGTGCGGCTCTACCTGGCCCTGGCCGCGGCCGGGCTCGCGGTCCCCGCGCTGGGCGCTCTCGCGGGCCTGTTTCCGCCGGCCGCGCTCCTCTCTCTCGGGGCCCTGCCTCTTCTCGTCCACAGCGGACGCGTGGCCCGGCGCACCTACGAGGTCCCCAGGGAGTTCGTCCCCGCGGTCCGCTCCATCGTCCTCTGCTACGCGGCGGCTACGGGGACTTTCTCCTTGGCCCTCGCCCTGGGAGGGATGCGGTGATCGACCGTCTCCAGGCTCCCCTGTGCGTGTGCTGGCAGCTCACCCGGACCTGCAACCTCTCCTGCGTGCATTGCTGCAACAGCTGCGGGCCGGACGGGACCTGGCCCGGCGAGTTGGGGCGCGAGGAGGCCCTGCGGATCTCCCGCGCCCTCGTGGAGAGCCGCGTCCCCTACGTCATGCTCTGCGGCGGGGAGCCGCTGGTCGTGGACCATTTCCTGGATGTGGCGGAAGCGCTCGGCAACGGAGGGGTGGAACTCAAGATCGAGAGCAACGGCCAGCGGCTGGGAGACTCCATCGCCTGAGGCTGGCGCGCCTCCCCGTGCGCTCCATACAGATCAGCCTGGACGCGGACACGCAGGAGGTCTATGCGCGCCAGCGTCCCGGAGGCTCGCTCGATAAGGCGCACGCGGCCTGCCGGGCGGTGCGCAATGCCAGGATCGCCCTGGAGGTCGCGTTCGCCCCGTCCCGCATCAACATCCGCCAGGCGGAGGCGGTCATCGACCGCGCCGCTTCCCTCGGGGCCTTCCGCTTCAACACCGGCGCGCTCATGCGGCTCGGCCGCGCCGACCCCTCATGGGTCAGGCTCGAGCCGTCCCAGGAGGAGTACCGCCTCTTCCGGGCGCTCTTGGAGCGCAAGAGGGCCGAGCTCGCAGGACGCATGGAACTTTGCTATCTTCCCTTCACGCTGCAGGAGGGGCTGGAGGAGAGCCTGTGCTCGCCTCCAGCCACGCTCCTGATGCTGCCGGACGGACGCGTGAAGGTCAGCGGCCCCTTGCCGTTCGTATGCGCGGACCTGCGCACGCAGAGCCTGCCCGAGGCTTGGGAAGCCTACCGGCGTGCTTGGAAGCATCCGGTCCTCGTCAGGAAGGCGGGGGATGTCCTGGCCGGGAAATGGCCTTTGGGCAGGAGCGAGGAATTGACGGTTTTGGCCGGCTGACGCCGGGATAGGAGAAGTCATGAACGAGCAGACGACAGCGAATGTGACGGCTGAGGAGCTCGTCTGGGAAACGCCCGTGCTCGAGGAAGTGACCGAGCGGGTGATGGCCCAGCCCTACATTCGCTTCACGTGAGCGCTGGGAGGGGGGCCTGCGAATACCAGGCCCCCCTCTTCATCGCCTGGCAGCTGACCAACCGCTGCTCCTGCCTTTGCGTCCATTGTTGCGAGGAGTCCGGCCCGGAAAAGGCGTGGCCGGACGAGCTCTCGAAAGAAGAATCCTTGAGGATCGCGGCTGAGATCGCCGGTTCGGACATCCCGTACGTGGTGTTCGGGGGGGGCGAGCCTCTCCTTGCCCCGCATTGCTGGGACCTTTTCGAGAGGCTCTCTTCGGCGGGCGTGGGACTGAAGCTGGAGACCGACGGCTCGCGCGTGGACGCGCAGAGGCTGGCGTCCCTCCAGGTCCGCTGCGTCCAGATCTCGGTCGACGGCGCGAAGGCTCCGACCCATGAGCGGATCCGGCCAGGCGGAACCTTCGCCTCCGCCGTCTCGGCCATCGAGGGGCTTGTCCGAGCGGGAGTCCCGGTCGAGTGGGTGTTCACCCCGACGCGTTGGAACCTCTCCGAGGCCCTGGACGCCTACAGACTGGCGTCCAAGCTCGGCTGCCGCGCCTTCATCATCGGTCCCCTGATGCGCCTAGGCCGCGCAGCGGCCGCGTGGGACGAGCTCGCTCCACATCAGGAGGAGTGGAACGACTGCTTGTCGACGCTGAAGCGGGAGAAGGACGGGACCAGGCTGTCGGTCTACCCTTGGGACATCCGGGAGGAGATGCGCCGCCGGCTGGAGAGCCCCCAAGCCATGCTGCTCATCGTGCCGAACGGCAAGGTGAAACTACTCAACGCGCTCCCGTTCGCTCCGGCGGACCTGAGGACCACGTCCGTGAAGGACGCTTGGGAGGCTTACAAGAAAGCCTGGAGGTCCGAGGCTGTGGCGGACTTTATCCGACGAGCCCAGGCAGACGCTTCGCTGCTGCGCCACGCGAACGAGACTTGGCCGGTGGGTGGCTAGCCCGATATCCAAGGACCGGGTCAGAAGGCCTGCGAGCCGCGATATTCTTGAAAAATCTGGAGGCAAAAACGAGAAAGGTTTTTATATCACGACGTTATTCGAGATCCAATGATGGCGCCATCATTGGAAATGAAAAGATGTCGGTATCGCAAGGCTAATCCGCTCGCGAGGTCCGGATTTATCCGTTGCTGTTGCTCTGCCGCTCCTAACGGCTGTCGCGGCCCTGCTGCTGCTCCTCGCGCTCTTCCTCGTCCTTGCGTCTCTGCTCTTCCTTGCGCCGGTCGTTGTCCACCGAGGTCTTGAACGCCGCGATCATGACCAACAGCCGCGGGTCCACGGACTCGGAATCGTAGATCCTGACGTCCCAGCGGTCCGTCAAGCGGAAGAGGTTCTCGGCGAAGCCCCTGCGCAGCTCGGCCACGATCCTGCCCGAAGTGTCCCGGAGCAGGATCTGGGTGGATAGGACCTCCACCTTCTCCGAAGTGGCGACCACGTTGTCTCGCGCGTCGAGTATCCTGTAGTGGGTGTAGACCTTGAGGAGGGACTTGATGATGTCTTCCTTGATGGTCCCGATCTTGCGGCCTTCGCCGTCCTCCACGATCACGGTGGAGCCCAGGGCGAAGAACTTGGCCCTGGCATGGGCGAGCTTCTTGCCTTCGCCGTCGGTGTAGGTGAAGGACTTGGTCAGGCTGATGAGATGCTCCGAGATCCTGCCGAAGCGCTTGCCCTCGGCGTCTTTCAGGTCGAAGGAGTCGGTCAGAGAGAAGAAGCGCTCGCGGATGCTGAAGCTCTGGGGGATCTTCGGGACCTCCTGCGCCGCGACCTGGAGCTTGACCGCCTCCATGGAGGGGAGCTCGGGGAGTCCGCTCGCCTGCGCGAGAGATAGAAATGCCGATAGAAGGATGATGTTCATGGCGAGATGATAGGGAATTCCCGCATCCGGCGGAGGAACGGAGGTCCTATTTCGACTCCGGAATTCGGCCCAGCCTTGATTAGATATAATGGCTCCGCATGGAAACGGATTTCGCCCCGGCCGAGCGCCTCGACGGCGCCGTCGTCCGGAAGCAGCACGAGCAGCTCTCCGGCGTCCCGATGCTCCGCCAGTTCATGGATGCCGTGCCCACCCTGGTGGTGGTGATGAACCGGCGCAGGCAGATCGTGTTCTACAACCGGGCCGTGGCCGAGACGTTCGGCTCCGAGCAAGCCATCGGCCTGCGCCCTGGGGAACTCATGGGCTGCGTCCATTCCGATGAGACCCCGGGCGGCTGCGGCACCACGCGCTTCTGCGGCGTATGCGGGGCGGTGAGGGCCACGCTCGAGGCCATCGAAGGCAATCGGAGCGTGGAGGAGTGCCGCATCGTGACCCAGGACCCGGCCAAGGTCTACGAGCTGCGGGTCTGGGCCACCCCGTTCGAGCACCAAGGGGAGCGCTATGTCGTCTTCTCGCTCCTGGATATCTCGCACGAGAAGCGCCGGGCCAAGCTGGAGAGGATATTCTTCCACGACGTGCTCAACACGGCCGGCGGGGTGCGCGGGCTCGCTGAGATCGTGGCCGAGGCCAGCCCAGAGGAGGCCGAGACCTGCAGGAAGATGCTTCTCATCGCCGCTGACCGGCTCATCGAGGAAATAGAATCGCAGCGCGATCTCACGGCCGCCGAGCGCGGGGAGCTTGTGCCGAAGCCGGTCCGCATCGCGTCCAAGGAGTTCCTCGAGGACCTGGCCGGTCTCTACCGAAGCCACGAGATCGCTCGCGGCAAATCCATCGGGCTGGACCCCGGCTCTGAGGACGTCCAGTTCTCCACGGACCGCACCCTGCTTTCCCGCGTGCTGGGCAACATGCTCAAGAACGCTCTTGAAGCCTCCCCTGCCGTCAAGGCCGGGTGCCGCAAGGACGGCGACGGGCTGGTGTTCTGGGTGAACAATCCCGCGGTCATGTCCGAGGAATCGAAGCTGCAGGTGTTCATGAGGTCCTATTCCACCAAGGGCGCGGACCGGGGCCTGGGCACCTACAGCATGAAGCTCATCACCGAGCGCTATCTCAAGGGACGGGTGACCTTCGAGTCCACGGCGGAGAAAGGCACGACCTTCTTCGCGCGTATCCCCGCGTGATCGCCCTGCTCCTGGCCGCGGCCGCGCATGCGTCCAACGCCTTTCCTGAGGGGACGCAGCACAGCGACGGCTCCGCCGTCGCTGTCTCCACGCCCGCGGTCTGCACGTACCGCTACACGGTCTGGAATGCCAAGCTCCGGCGTTCGACGCGCAGCGGGGAGGTGAAGAAGTCCTACTCCGAGCTCGCCTCGGATGAGACAGGCCCTTTGGGCTGCACCCTCTGCCGGGAGGACCAGCAGGAGGTCGAGCTCTCCAACGGGGTCCGGTTCATGGTTTGCGCCAAAGCCGCTGAAGCCGTACGCTCGGCCCTGGAGAAGGCCATCCGTTCGGGCCAGAAGGTGGAAACGGTCATGGGATACCGCGTCCAGAAGAGCAAAGGCCCCCTCGACAAAAAGGGCGAGCGCACCCAGTGGTCTTTCCATTCCTTCGGGGTCGCCGTGGACCTCAACGAGGGTCACAACGGGCTCTATGACCGGTGCGTGCGCTGGGGCCCGGGATGCCGGCTCATCAAGGGCGGAAGACACAAGGATGAAGACCCTCTTTCCATCAAGCCGACGGACCCGGTCGTCTCCGCAATGAAAGAGGCCGGCTTCCTTTGGGGCGGGACTATCGAGGGCAGGCAGAAGGATTTCATGCATTTCTCACCTTCCGGGTACTAGGCCGCTCAAGGACCGACCAAGGGCTGTCCTCGCCTTTTAAGAAGCCTTGATTTTAAAGCCTTTTTCGCTTGTTCGACTCTTTCGTGGAACTCGGCTCCGGATTCCTCCAAAATGAAGGCAGGAGGTGCCGAGCCATGAACACCGACAGAGCGCGCGACCCAGGGGACCCGTTCTTTTCCCAGGCACGGAACCCGTTGAAGAAGGATGAGCGCGAGGAGCGCCGGGAGCGCAAGGGTGCGGGTGTCCCTTTATACGCCGGCTCCGGATCCTCCGGCGTGCTCGGACTCGGCAGGGGCGCGGCTGTGATCGGCGCGCGTTCGTGGTGGACGCTCCTGGGCCCGACGCGGCTTGCCGCGCTCCTGTCCGCCGCCTTCGGCGGAGAGGGCTCGCTCCTGGGCAGCTTCTTCGCCTCTAGACTCGGCGCCGCGCTCGTGGCAGCGGGGATGCTGGCTGGAGTCTGCACGCTGGCATGGCTCGGGGTCCGGTTGGCGGAAGGGTGGCGGCAGACTCCTCCCAGCCAGGAGAACAGCATGACCGCATTCCTGCCCGCTCCCACGAACGGGCTGCTCATCGACAAGCCGAAGAACCGCTCTCTGGATTATCTGATATCCGCGAACAAAGGGGAGATCGATTGGGACCGGTCCGAGGGCAAGGCCCGGGAGGAGGCCGCGCCGGTGGATCCGTCCATGAAGGTAAAGGACGTGGACGAGGGGAAGCCGGCTGACGGCCAGACGGAGGTCAAATCCCCGGATTGGGAGACCCTGCTGGCCCAGGCGCAGAAGAACAGCGGGATGGACAAGGACGCGTTCTTCAAGAAGTTCACTCAATCCACGCTCTGGGCCAACGGAGGCGGAGGCGTCCAGGGAGAGAAGCTGCGGGACGGGCTGGCCGGTTTCACCAAGACTCAGACCTTCAGCAATCTGGGTCTGACGAAGACGGTCAAGCCTCTCTCCAACCGCCTCCTTTCGAGCCGGGGCGTCCGGTCGGTCAGCACCCGCAACGCGCGGTCCAGCCGGGCCATGGGCCAGCTCAAGTTCGCCAAGAGGCTCTCGAACCAGGCGAGCAATTCCTATGACGACACCAAGACCAAGCAGTACGCCACGGACGCGTTCGATCAAGGGAAGACGATCAGCTCGGACGGGACCGTATCCATCGGCGACGAGGGGATCACGACCCCGTTGGGGGAGGGCGCTTCCGGGGTGACCGAGAGCGAGGACACCGACGATGTGCCGAGCACGGGCGATGGGACGAACTCGACCCCGTACCAGAGCAGCGTCGACCAAGCCAAGTCCGACACGGGCAGCGCCGCGTCCCTGAAGATGCTCGGCACCATGCTCATCGTCATGGGCGTGGCGCTGGCCGCCGTGGGCATGGCGCTCATGAGCAATCCGTTCACCGTCGCGATCGGCGCGGCGATACTCGCGATCGGCGTCGCTCTCGTCGCCGCGGGAGTCGCCTGCCTGATGATGGGCCAGCAGAAGGCCAATGATGCCAAGGGCCAGGGTCAGGAGATATCGGATCAATACGGTCAGCAGGACCAGGGGGATGTCGTGGACGAGTGTTCTTCCGAGGCCATCGCGGACGGGACCGCTCCGGACAGCTGCAGCAGCGCGCAGTCCGACGAGGCCGGGGAGAAGGCCGCCAGCAATGATGCCGGCGAGGCGACGGAGACCGAGAGTAAGGCCGCCTATACGGAATAGGATGTTTTATAGAATCATGCGGGACGGACATGAAACTGACGCTCAGGCTGGCGGCCGTGCTCTGCCCCTTGTCCATGGCGCTGCTCCTCGCCGCGGCCCTCCTCCCGCAGCCGGAGGCTTGGGCGGCGCGCCGTATCATCCAGGCCTGTCTCGCGGGAGCCGGTTTCGGAGCCGTGCTGTCCGTCGGACTCGCCGTGTATTTTCTCTCGCGCTTGCAGAAACTCTCCGAGACCGCCCGGAGAGTGGCCCAAGGGGATCTCGAGTACCGCGTCCCGGAGGAGGGGCGCGACGAATTCGACGAGCTTTCCGGCTACTTCAACCGCATGATGAAGCCCCTCGAGGACCTCGAGGGGCTGCAGGACCGGTTCATGGAGAAGATCACCCACGACCTGCGCAACCCCGTGACCGCGGTGCTCACGCAGGCGGACGTGCTCGTGGAGGGCTACAAGGGCCCGCTCAACCCGAAACAGAAGGAGGCCGCGCTCTCCATCTCGCGCAGCGCGCGGACGCTCGCGGAGTCCATCGACAACATCCTCGATGTGACGCGCCTGGAGACGGGACGCATCCCGTTGAATCCATCCGAGTTGGAGCTCGACACCGAGATTTCCGCGGTCCTCGGCAGGATGCGCCCGCGGGCCGAGGGATGGGGCGTCTCGCTGGAGCATTCGGTGGCTGAAGGCGCCGAGCTGGCGAACGCGGATGCGGAGGCTTTCCGCCGGATCCTGGCCAATCTCGTCTCCAACGCGCTCAAGTTCACCCCTTCCGGGGGGGGCGTTTCAGTGAAGGCCGAAGCGGGGAAGGACGGGGGTGTCGTCGTCTGCGTGCGGGACAACGGGGTCGGCATCCCGCAGGACCGGATGCCGAGGCTCTTCGAGAAGTTCTACCAGGTCCCGGAGACTCGCCACAAGGTCCGCCACTCCCCGGGGTCGGGCCTGGGGCTGTTCATATGCAAGAAGCTCGTGGAGGCTCACGGCGGCAGGATCTGGGTCGAGAGCGAGCTGTTCAGGGGGGCCAGCTTCCGCTTCACGCTTCCGGCCCGCGCTAAGGCAGGAACCGATACCCCTTCCCAGGCACAGCCTGGATCTTGACCGCCAGCTCGCGCGGGAGCTTCCTGCGCAGGTTGGTCAGATGCGTGTCCACCAGGTGATCCACCGCGACGGTGTGCCACAGCGTGGAGAGTATCTGTTTGCGGCTGAGCACCTGGGGCTGGTGCTTCACGAGGAAGTACAGGAGCTCGTACTCCTTGCACGTCAGGTAGGGGATCAGCTTCCCCTTGAACCGGACCAGGCGTGCGCGGAGGTCGATCTCGCAGCCCCCGGCCAGCAGCACATCCCCCTCGTCCTTGTCGTACCCTAGGCGCCGCAGCAGGGCCTCCACCCACAGGGAGAGCTCCTTCGGGGCGACGGGCTTGGTCAGGTACTGGTCGGCTCCCGCCTTGAAGCCCGCGAGCTTCGTGTCGAACCCGCTCTGGGCCGTGAACATGATGACCGGCGTCGAGCCGAGCGACTCGTGGTCCCTGAGCTTCTGGCAGAAGTCCAGCCCGCTGCCGTCGGGAAGCCCCAGATCCAGGATGACGAGGTCCGGCTTCTGCGTGGTGAAGAGGTGCCAGCCGGTGCTGAGGAGGTCCGTGGGCAGGACTTCGTAGCCGTTGGCGATGAGCATGGACTCGATGCCGGAGCGGGTCTCCGCATCGTCCTCGATGAGCAGGATCCGTCTGCTTTCCTGGGCCATGGCTATCTCGGCGGGAGGGGGGGCTGGGGCAGGGGCTGTCCCTGCTCCGGGTTGGGCGGTATGGGCAGGGGGAGGGGCGGCCTCGGGCCCTGGAGCCTCGCGCGCGGGTCGATCGGCCTGCCGGCGCCCGTCTCGGGGATGGGAGCGAACTCCACCATGCGCCCTCCTGCCGGGCCGGGGGCGAGTTTCGGCGGACGCCCCGCGGAGTCCTGCTCGATCCTGACCCCGGAATCGGGCGATTTTCCGGATGCCTCCGGGCGTTCGACGATGCCCGATCCCGCCATCCCGGTCTCCGTGCCCGCTCCAGGGTCCGCGTAGCGGCCGGCCGAGGCGTCCGGGGACCGGATCATCTCCAAACCGGAGACCGTCTGCCGTTTTTGCCGTTCCCGGCGGGGATGCGGGGTCGATTCCGCGGCCTTGCCCTCCTCCAGGGCCCGCAGGGGGGCCCGCAGCGCGGGCTCGATGGAGAGGCCCTCCGCCATGCGTCTGAACTCCGGGTCTTGGCCGTAGCGGTCGAGGAGGGCCAAAAACGGCCTCGACCCGCGGAGCGTCTCGACGAAACGATCGATGTCGTCGGTCCGTTCGAACTCGGACCAGGCGGTGCGGAGTTCCTCGGACATGAGGAATTTCCTGGCGAACTCCACCGCGACCGGTGAGCCGCTCCTTTCTCTGAAGAGGGAGAGGAGCTCCTCGTATCGTCTCCTCCTCGCGGTCGGCGCTCCAGGCCCGTCGTCCGGCGTCCGGCCATGCCCCAGCAGCGCGGCGAGCCGGCTCAAGGGCCCGCGGCCGGAGGAGCGATGGAGCAATTCGATGCCGGCGGCCGAGCCCAGGGCCAGCAGGCCTATGAGCAGGACGAACGCGAGTTTCTTCCGGGACTGTTCCAGCGGGTTCCAGCGGTCCATCGGATTTTCCAAGTATAACCCTGCTTTTCAGGATAGTCAAATCGCCGAGAAATAGGTTATGCTTCCTTAAGGGAAAATCCAGGGGGGAGGCCCCATGATCGACCTCGTCAAGAACTACTCCATCACGTCGAGACGGCTGAAGGCCAGCGCCATCCGGGAGCTCCTGAAGCTCACGGAGCGCAAGGAGATCATCTCCTTCGCCGGCGGGCTCCCCTCCCCGGACAGCTTCCCCCTCGAGGCGATCCAGGAGATCAGTCAGAAGGTGCTCAAGGAGCGCGGGACCGCCGCGCTCCAGTACGGCACCACCGAGGGCGTCACCGAGCTCCGCGAGGAGCTCGTCAAGCTGATGGCCGAGGACGGCATCGAGGTGGGGATGGAGAACATCCTGGTGACCACCTCCTCCCAGCAGGGGCTCGACCTGGTGGGCCGCATCTTCATCGACCCCACGGACCCCATCCTGGTGGAGCTGCCGTCCTACCTCGGGGGCCTGCAGGCCTTCTCGGTCTACGGGGCCAGCTTCATCGGCGTGCGCTGCGACGACCAGGGCATGATCATGGCGGACCTGGCCAGCCGGCTTAAGGCCCTGCGCTACAGCGAGGAGCACTACAAGTTCATCTACACGGTCCCCGATTTTCAGAACCCGTCCGGCATCACGTGGAGCGCGCAGAGGCGCCAGCAGCTCATCGAGCTGGCCAACAAGTTCCACGTCCTGGTCATCGACGACTCGCCCTACCGGGAGCTCCGCTACGAAGGAGAGAGGCCCCCGTCTCTGCACAGCCTGGACCGTCAGAACACCGTCGTGACCCTTCGTACGTTCTCGAAGATATTCGCCCCCGGGTTCCGGCTCGGCTGGGTCGTGGGACATAAGAACGTCATCAGCAAGCTCGCGGTCGCCAAGCAGCCGGTGGACCTGTGCGCCTCTCCCTTCGCGCAGTACATCGCCGCCGAGTTCCTCAAGCAGGGCCTGCTGGGGCCGCACATCGAGAAGATCAAGAAGATGTACCGCGTCCGGCGCGACGCCATGCTCCAGTCGCTGGAGCGGCACATGCCGCAGGAGGCCGGGGTGCGGTGGACGCATCCGGCGGGCGGGCTGTTCCTTTGGGTCACCTGCCCCGAGTGCGTCGATACCGACGACATGTTCCACGATGCCGTGAAGGAGAACGTCGCCTACGTGGTGGGCAGCGCCTTCCATTGCGACGGCTCGGGGCGCAACACCATGCGCCTGAACTTCTCCTATCCCACGCCCGAGAAGATCGACGAGGGAATCGCGCGTCTGGCCAAGGTGATCAAGGCCAGGCTCGTCTCCAGGAAGGCATTGTCCCCGGCGAAAGCCAGGTGAATCTCCTTTATCTGTCCGAAGCGACAGGTTGGAGCGGCGGCGCCAACCAGGTCTGGCTCACCTCCCGGGAGTTCGTCCGGCGCGGGCACCGGGTCGCCGTCGCCTGCCCGGAGGGGGAGCTGTCCCAGCGTCTTGCGGCCGCCGGGATCCCGGTGCTGCCGCTCGCGATCTCTCAGGACTACGACCTGCGCTCCGCCTGGAGGGTGGCCCGGTACGCCTGGGACCTCGGCATCGACGTGGTCCACGCCCACCATCCGCGGGCCCACGCCGTCGGGCTCCTATCCACTGCCTTGGGCCGCCGCGCTCCGCTGGTGGTGACGCGCCGCGTCCTGTTCCCCGTCCAGCGCAATCCTTTCAGCAGGCTCAAGTATCGGTCCCGCTGGGTCGCGCGCTACATCGCGGTGTGCAAGCCCATCGCCGATCGCCTCGTGGAGGCCGGCGTGGAGGCCGGCCGCATCGCGGTGATCCCCTCCGGGGTCGACATGAAGCGGTGGGAGGCCAGCCGGCGGGCCCGCAACGGGATCGAAGGGCGCAGGCCCTGGACCGTGACCATGGTCGGGCATTACGCTTCGTTCAAGGGGCACGAGGTCCTCCTGGAGGCCGCCGGGCGGGTGCTCAAGGACATCCCGGATGCGCGTTTCCTGCTCGTCGGGCGGGACACGGAGAAGCTCTTCGACCGCATCCGGCGCTCGGGGCTGTCCGCGAGCGTGGAGCCCATGGGCGCGCGCACCGACGTCGACGATATCCTCTCCCGCACGCACCTGTTCGTGATGCCGTCCTTGATGGAGGGCATCGGCAGCGCGCTCATCGAGGCCCTCGCGGCCGGAGTGCCGGCGGTCGCGTCGGACGTCGGCGGTCTTCCGGAGGTGGTCGAGCACGGGGTCAGCGGCGTGCTCGTCCCTCCCGGGAACAGCGCCGCCCTCGCGGGCGCCATCGCGGGCACCCTGCAGCACTACCCCGAGGCCTTGGCTATGGCGGAACACGGCCACGAGAGGGCGGAGCGGCTCTTCTCCATCGAGGCCGTGGTCACGAGGCTCGAGGAGCTCTACGCGCAGGTCTGCGGCGTCCGCAACTGATGTCCTGCGTGCCGGTCCTCCTCTATCACCACGTGGCTCCCGACCGGGAGGTCACCCCCGAGGGCTTCGAAGGGCAGATGGCCAAGCTCCGGGAAGACGGCTGGCGCTGCCTCACCGCAGCGGAGCTCGAAGGCCATCTCTCCGGCGCGGCGCCGGCGCCGGAGCGCTCGCTCATCATCACGATCGACGACGGATACGCGGACGCCTGGGTCTACGCCTATCCCTCGTTGCGCAGGCACGGGATGCGGGCGATCCTGTTCGTGGTCACTTCCCGAGTGCGGGACGGCGCCGCTCCCCGAGCGACCTGCGAGGAGGGGGGGAGCCTCTTGGACACCCGGCAGGATGAACGGGGGCCCGAGGGCTTCCTCAACTGGGCCGAGCTGCGGGCCATGGCGGAGTCCGGGGTCGTGGAGGTGGGCTCGCACACGCATACCCACGCGGGATTCGTGGACGGCGCGGACTATGGGGACATCGCCATGGAGTTCGACCGCTCGAAAGTCGAGATCGAGATGCGCATCCCCTCCTGGTCCGGAGTCCTTGCCTGGCCCTGGGGGCGCTGGCGGGAGGACTGGATCAAGGAGGCGAAGGCGGCGGGCTACAGGCTCGCGTTCACGACCCAGGTGGGGCCGAACCTCCCCGGCACGAGTCCCTTCCGCGTTCAGCGCTGCAAGGTCCAGAATGACGATATCTCCTGGCTCGAATCCAGGCTCTGGCTCTACGGACATCCGCTCATCGCGGCGGCTTACAGCCGCATCTACGGCTTGGACCGCAAGATCAAGGACATCACAAAATGAGACCACTCCGCTCCGTACTGCACGCCAAGATACACAACGCCACCGTGACCGAGGCGGACCTGCGGTACATGGGCAGCGTCACCATAGACAAGGCCCTCATCGACAAGGTCGGGCTCTGGCCCGGGGAGAAGGTCCTGGTGGTCTCCAACACCACCGGGGCGCGGCTGGAGACCTACGTCATCGAGGGCAAGCGCGGCTCCGGCGTCATCTGCATGAACGGCGCCGCGGCGCACCGGATCAAGAAGGGCGAAGAGATCATCATCATGGCGTTCGAACAGCGTGAGCGCCCGGTCAATGCCAAGATCGCCCTGGTGGACAAGAAGAACCGGTTCGTCCGGTACCTGATGTAGGTTCGCGTGGAGTCAGGGCCTCTTTGACGATGCCGCAGCCGGAGTATTTTGCGGATCCGCCTGGATCCTGACCTTGACTTTGAAGACCGTTTCCTCGGTGCCGAGGTAGTTGTCCGGCCCGGGGTTGCATGCCAGAACGGACACCTCGGTCTCTCCCGTCTTCACGGCCAGCAGGTGGTAGACCGTGAGGGTGTACGGTTCCCTGTGCCGGGAGCGGAAATGGAGCATGTCTTCGTCGAACGAGGGGTACACGCTGGAGAATCCGGTGGCGGGGGTCACCTGCAGCGCGAGGATCTGCCCCGGCCTCAGGGTGATGGTCCAGCCGTCATAGGCGATGTTCGCCACCACGGGCTCATCGAGCGGCTTCGGCGGAGCCTCCCGGCCGCTGCGGGGGCCGATCGTCTCCCGGGCTTTCTTCGTGAGGGTCCCGGCTTCGGCCATGGCGTCTTCGAGGGAAACGGCCGAGGCCGAGGATTGCAGGGCGCAGAGCGCGGCACCCAGGATGCAGCAGAAACCGGTTCTTTTCATGTTCGCTTCTCCTATACAAGAAGAAGCATAACCGCGAAGACACGAGCCGACAAGAAGCAGCGGGCCCATGCGGCCGGAGCACCAGGGGCCTGGAGACTGTCCCAGGCCAGTCCTATAGTGGCTTGAGCCAGCGGAACTCGTAGGGCCCGAGCTCCAACGGCCGGTCCGCGGGCAGGGTCTCGCCGGAGAGCAGGTCCTTCAAGCGGCCTTTCCCCTTCAAGCGTATCCGGACCGCCACGGAGTCCACGTTGTGCGCCGCGAGCAGGTGCGGATGGCGCTCCAGCGCGAACACGGTCCGATCGAGGTCCAGCACCCGGAACGGCCCCAGGGGGCTGAACCCGGGCTCGCGGACGCGGACGGCCAGCATCCTTCGGCAGCCCTCGAACACTGGGACAGCCTTCTGATTGTTCCGGGAACCGAGCAGGCCTTGAGGGGACAAGAGCGGGACGCCGGGCATGGCCAGGAGCATGGCTTGGGACAGCAGGAATTTCTTGGCCGCCACGGGGTCCGGGTCTCCCAAGGCGGAGATCAGGTCCATGAACGCGCTGCGGACCACGCCGCCGGGGGCCACGCTCCCGCCGTGGCTCTTCGCGGCCTCCAGGAGCATGTCCTGCCCGCTCTCAGGCAGTAGCCCTCGGACATGTCTCAACGGGAGCTCCCCGCTGGTGGAGAAGAGCCTTGCGCAGCGGTTCGGCGGAGAGGGGAGCTCCTGGACCCAGCGGGAGAGGGCTCGCGCGTCGCCTGAGAGGATCGCATGGCCGGCCAAGAGAGCGAACGGCCAGCCATGGATGAGATGCGCCTCGTCCCCGTTCCCGAGATAGGCGGCCTCTTCGGCCGGGGAGTCGTCCACGTCCACCGCCACCAGGGTCCCGGGACGGGCCGCTTCGAGCACGGCGCGCATGACGCGCACCAGCGCATGCGTCTCAGGGAGATGGGTTCCGCCCCATAGGCGGGACGCATGGAGCAGGCGGAGCACCGGGGCCTGTTGTGAAAGCAGGAGGTCCAGCATGCTCAGCAGGACCTGCGGATGCCTGTAGTCCAGGTCCACGCTCGCGCCGGTGGTCCGGTACCAGCGCTGTCCGGAGGGGGTGACGAACGGGGTGAGGGACCGCTCGCCGGCGTCGCCATAGGGATCGCACCGGATGAAGAGCGCGGCACACTCCGGGTCGTCTTTCAGACAGCGCTGGAACCACGGGTGCGAGGGGGGGACGCTGTTGACCTCCACATCCAGGGGGACTCCCTCGACGAGCCCTGCGAGAGCCTTCGGGACTGGGCCGGAGGCGAGGAGGACGCTCCGTTCCGACAAGGAGCATGCCGGCGCCTCGATCCTGCCTCTCCGGCGGAGCAGGGTCTCGATCCCGGACAGGACCGGGGCGGCCTTATCCTTCCCATAGATGAGCGAGAGATATGAAAACATTCCGGACCAAAATAACATTTTATGGGATAATCTCCCCAATGGAGTCCCTGCAGGCGCTCCCGGCCCAGTCCGTCGCGTACGCGGTGCTGCTCATCAGCCTGGTGGCCGCGCTCGGCCTGGCTCTCGGCAACATCCGCGTGCGGGGCGTCAACCTCGGCATCGCGGGGGTGCTCTTCGCAGGCATCGCGTTCGGCCATCTGAAGGTCACCGTGGACGCCGGGGTCCTGGAGTTCCTGCGGGAGTTCGGGATCATCCTCTTCGTGTACACCATCGGGATGCAGGTGGGCCCCGGCTTCACCGCCTCGCTCAAGAAGGACGGGCTCCGGCTCAACCTTCTGGCGGGTTCGGTCGTGGTCCTCGGGACGGCCCTCACCCTGGCGATGACCTGCTTCTTCGGGATCGACGGCGCGGCCGGCGTGGGTATCTACGCCGGGGCGGTGACGAACACGCCGAGCCTGGCCGCGGCGCAGCAGGCGCTCAAGGATATGGGGCGGGTCGGGGCCGAGGTCATACAGAGACCCGGGATCGGGTACGCGGTGGCTTATCCGTTCGGGATACTCGGCGTGATCCTGACCATGCTCCTGCTGCGCCGGAGGACGTCGGCGGAGGAGCTTTCGGCCGCATCCGCGGCGCAGGAGTCCGTGCTGAACGTCTTGAACATCGAGGTGGAGAATCAGAACCTCGAAGGCCTCCCCATCGAGAAGATCCCGGCGCTCGAGAGCCTCGGCGTGCGCGTCTCCAGGGTGCTGCACGACGGGGCTCTGGGCGTGGCGCATCCCGAGACCCGGCTCCATCGCGGAGACGTGCTGCTGGCCATCGGGCCCAAGGATAAGCTCGAGGAGCTCTGTCTCGTGGTGGGGAAGAAGAGCGAGAAGGACCTCAAGAGCCTGCCGAGCCGGATCTCGAGCAGCCGGATCATCGTCACCCGCAAGGAGGTGCTTGGCAAGACCGTCCGCGAGCTCGGGCTCGAGGAGCGCTACGGGGTCGTCATCACGCGCGCGGCCAGGGCGGACATCGAGTTCCTGGCGACCGCGGACTACGCGGTGCAGTTCGGCGACGCCGTGCTGGCCGTGGGTGAGGAGGAGGACATCCGGAAGGTCGCCGACCTCATGGGCAACTCCGGCCGGAGCCTGACGCACCCTCAGCTCATCCCGGTCTTCGTGGGCATCGCCCTCGGCGTGCTCGTGGGGCAATTCCCCATCCGCATCCCCGGCATGCCGGTGCCGGTCAAGCTGGGGCTGGCCGGCGGGCCCCTTCTGGTGGCCATCGCCTTGAGCCGCATCCGGCGCATCGGCCCGCTCTCGTGGTACATGCCCATCAGCGCCAACTTCATGCTCCGGGAGCTCGGCATCATCCTTTTCTTGGCCTGCGTGGGGCTTCGAGCCGGGGACCGCTTCGTGGACACGCTCCTCCATGGGGATGGCCTGCTCTGGATGGCGTGCGGGTCCGTGGTGACCCTGGTCCCCATCCTGGCCGTGGCGGCGTTCGCCCGGCTGCGCATGAAGATGAACGCCATGACCCTTTTCGGGCTCCTGGCCGGCAGCATGACGGACCCGCCGGCGCTCTCCTTCGCGAACTCGCTCGCCCCGTCCAGCGCCGCTTCCATCGCGTACGCCACGGTCTATCCCCTGGTCATGCTCCTGCGCGTGGTCAGCGCGCAGGTGCTCATCGTGCTCTGCCCCAGAGTCTGGTGAAAAAGGCCTAGAACCGCGTAGGCCGAAATCCATTCTCCAGCGGGCCGTTGGCCTGTGTTAAATGGATCCATTATT
Organism: Elusimicrobiota bacterium; assembly: GCA_041650695.1. Classification (GTDB taxonomy): domain Bacteria; phylum Elusimicrobiota; class Elusimicrobia; order UBA1565; family UBA1565; genus JBAZKS01. The sequence continues at coordinate 34,970 of JBAZKS010000010.1, read as the reverse complement.
GAACTACCCTATAGGCGTGACCTTTCTGCGCATCCTTTTGGCTTGCGCGCTGGCTTTCCTTTCTCCGCTGCAGGCGTTCGCCGCGGTCATGCAGACCGCGCCTGTGCGGGCCGCGCCGCTGGTTCAGGCCGCGTTGCCGCTGACCCTGCCGGCAGGGTCGATGGCCGGCGGTATGAGCCTCGCTTCCCCGCTCGCCATCTCCCTGACGTCGAGCCTCCTGCCTTCGGCCCGGCCGACCCCGAGTGTCGCAGCCTCACCCTTGATGCGGGCGGAGCCTGTGAGGGCTCTCGCGCCTGTCGCGCGGGCCGGGGAAGCCGCGCCCGCTGCGAAACCGGTCCTGAACCGGGACCCCGCGTCGGAGCGTCGCGAGGAAGCCGGAGTCCAGGACGGCTTGAAAGCGGTCGTGGAGGAGCTCCACAGGGAGAAGGGGGGCCCTTCCCAGTCTTCCCGTCTGGGCGAGTTCTTTAACGGCACGCGGCGGGCCGCCATGCTGCCGGACGCGGTCGAGCCGGTGGAGACGGACCTGGCGGAAGTCTCCGGCCGCGCCCCGGGCCTGCGGCCGGCGTCGTTTTCCGAGGGCCGCGCCGCGGCGGCAGTCCCGGCGAAGCCCGCCGGAGACTTCAGTCCCGAGGTCAAGCGCGCTCTTCTCGGGATGTTCGTGAGCCGTGTCTTCAGCATGATCGCTTTCAGCATCGCGTCCATCGCCTATCCCCTCATGGTGATGGAGGTGGCCGGCCAAGCCCAGATGTTCAATCTCTACTCCCTGGGCGGGATCATCTCCATCGGGATAGCCCTGCTCGCGGGGAAGACCGCGGACCATATGCCGCTCAAGAAGTACGCGCTCGCGAACGTCGCGCTGCGCGGGGTCCTGGGCCTGGCCAACGCCGCGCTCTACTCCATGGGGCTTCTCAATTTCTGGACATTGCTGGGCCTGAGCGTCGTCAACGCCTGGCAGTTCTCCACCCTGTTCGTGACCGATCCGGCCATCATGACCGCCTTGGTGGGCAAGGACCGTTCCAAGATCCGGTCCGCGGAGTCCCTGTTGCGCATCGCGACCATTTTGGTGGCCGTCGGCTCCGGATTGTTCCTCGGAGCGGCGGTGGTCAAGGCTTTGGGCCTGGCGGCGACGTTCACGGTCGTGTCCGTCCTCTTCGCCGTCCCCGTGGCCATCTTGTGGTGGACTCTGCCGGATGTCAAGCATCCGGGAGAGCGGCAAGGCGGTATTTCGGAATTGGCGGGGAAGCTCCGAGCCTTCGCGTGGAAGAAGTACGCGCTCAAAGCGGCGATCATCGGCGCCGGCTTCATCGGCGCCCTGGTCTGGCAGTCTCCCTTGCCCGTCATCGCGGTGCTGCTCCCCATCCTTCTGCGCAGCGCCATGGTCCGGGAGACACTCGGCAAGCATCCCTTGCTCAAGATGGCTCTCGTGTTCGTGATGATCACCACGGTCGCGGAGACGCCCTTGCGCAACGCCGTGCTCGGGGCCTTGGCCCAGGCCACGGTCGGAGCCGGGGAGAAGGCTTCGTACCTCGGGCAGTTGCTCGCGTCCTACTACATGGGGCAGCTTCCCACGGGAACGGGCCAGTTGGACGCCGGGCTCCACGTCCGCGTGGGAGGCAGAGAGTTCGACCTCAAGTCCGTCCTGAAATGGGTGGGAGCGGCCGCGTTCGCGGCTTGGGTGAGCCTCATGCTTCTACCCGCTTCCTGGTCATTCGGGGGCTTGGGCACGGTCCTCGCGGCCGGGGCCTCGGCCCTCTTTTATCATTGGGTCCACAAGTTCACCCCCAAGGTCACGGAGCACGGATGGATGCGCTTGGAGGTCGTGGGCCTGCTCGGCATGTCGCTGCCTTTGTTCTTCTGGGGCTCGCCTGTCGCTTTCTTCGTAAGCCTCTTCCTCTTCGGCCTCGTGCACAGCCCGAACATGAACTTGATGCACGCGAGCTACGCGAGCCAGGTCATGGAGCACGCTTCCGGGTCGTTCCAGTACCTGATGGGGGTCAAGGGCTCGTTCCTGAACATGGCCAACTCCATCGCCTACGCCGTCTACGGCCTGGCCATGACTCTTCCGGCCGAGTGGTGGGGCGCGGCCGCGTTTCCGTTCACGTGGTGGGTGGCCGTCGCCATGTACGCGCTCATGGCCGTGATCTTCCTGATCGGCAGCTTCAAGATGCCGTTCAAGCCTGCGCACCGGGCATAACTGCTATCATCCCCTCCTCGGGAGCGTCGTGAGGATCACCCTCATACAGCCGTGTCTCGGCCGCAGGCCAGGGGAGCCGTACATCCGCTCCTGGCAGATGGAGCCTCTCGCTCCCGCCGTGCTCAAGGCCCTGACTCCGACCGACATAGAGGTCCGCTTCTATGACGACCGGTTGGAGCCCATCCCCTATGAGGAGCGCACGGACCTCGTCGCCTTGAGCGTGGAGACCTATACGGCCCGCCGGGCGTATCAGATCGCATCGGAATACAGGAGCCGCGGGATCCCGGTGGCGCTCGGCGGGTTCCATCCCACGCTCATGCCGGGAGAGTCTGCCGAGCACGCGGACTGCGTGGTCGAGGGCGAGGCTGAGGAGACTTGGCCCGCTCTGGTGGAGGATTTCCGCGCCGGACGGCTGAAGAAGAGCTACCAGGGGAGGAGCAGGCCGTCCTTGTCCGGCCTGATCCCGGACAGGAGCATCTTCGAAGGCAAGGGTTACCTTCCCATCGGGCTCGTGGAGTGGGGGCGAGGCTGCCTGTTCGGGTGCGAGTTCTGTTCCATCCATGCGTTCCATGAGCGCAGCTACAGGCACAGGCCGGTGAAGGCCGTCGTGGACGAGCTGCGCTCGCTGCGCCGGCGTTTGATCTTTTTCGTGGATGACAATCTGGCCTGCGACCCGGACGCGGCCCGGGAGCTTCTGCAGGCCGTCAAACCGCTCGGCATCCGCTGGGTCGGACAGGCCAGCCTTCACTTGGCGCGGGATGAGGCGCTCTTGAGCCTGTTCAAGGAGAGCGGGTGCCAAGGCCTGCTCATCGGGTTCGAGAGCCTCGACTCTGCGGGGTTGGGGCGCATGAACAAGGGGTTCAACCGGTTCCCAGGAGGCTATGAGGAGGCCGTGAGGCGCTTCCGGCGTCACGGCATACGGCTCTATGCCACGTTCATGCTGGGCTACGGGGGGGAGACCGAGAAGACCTTCGAGGATACCCTGGATTTCGCGAAGCGGCAGAAGTTCTACCTCGCCGCGTTCAACCATGTGATCCCCTTCCCCGGGACGCAGCTCTTCCGCAGGCTGGAGGGCGAGGGCCGGCTCCGTTCAGGAGCCTGGTGGCTGGAGCCTTCCTACCGCTTCGGCCAACTGCCCTTCGAGCCCGAGGGGATGAGCGCCGAGGATGTCTCCAGGAGATGCCTGCAGGCTCGACGGGCGTTCTACTCCATCGGCTCCATCCTGCGGCGCTCGCTGGACCTCCGGGCGAACAACGCGCGGCCGTTCTCCGGGCTGAACTACTTCGCCATCAACTGGATGATGCGCCGCGAGGTGGAGCAGAGGGTCGGGCTTGCGCTGGGGGAGCGACATGTCTGATTTCGTCCCCGCCGTCGCCTCGGCGCGGGAGGACTCCGAGCTCATGGAGCTCGTCTCGCGCACCCCGGTGCCGGGAGCCGTCTCCCTGCGCTATGAACGCTCGCCGAGCTATTTGGCCGGGTGCGGGACCCTGGGGTCCGTCTCCGAGGCGCTCATCCTCCGCCACGAGCCGACCGGGAGGATCGCGGGTCTGGCCTGCCGTTCCGTGCGCAAGCTCTTCGTGAACGGCGAGCCCGTCGATGTCGGCTACCTTGGGCAGCTCCGCGTGGACTCCTCGTTCCGATCGCGCGGCCTCGTGGCCCGCGGATTCCGCTTCATCCGCGACCTGGACAAGGACAAGCGTCTGCCCGGGTACATCACCACCCTCATCGAGGGCAACGCGGAGGCTTTGGGAGTGCTGGTGGACAGGCCCAGGCCCGGCATGCCCAGGTACCGCTTCGTGGAGAGGCTCTGCGGGCTCGCCATCCCGGCGAAGCGGCAGGCTCCAAGGAGCGCCCCCGGCGTCGAGTTCCTGCGAGGGGGAGCCTTCCCGGGCGGGGACATCGCCGCGTTCCTGCGGGCCTGCGGCCGCAGGCGGCAATTCGCCGCCTGCTACGAGGAGGCCGACTTCTCCGCGGACAGCGGCCTCACGCGGGGTTTCGATCAGGCCGACCTCTTCGTCGCGACGTCCGGAGGCGGGATCGTGGGGACCGCGGGCTTGTGGGATCAGAGCGCATACAAGCAGACCGTGGTGCACGGGTACTCGCGCCTGCTGTCCTTGGCCAGGCCCTGGATGAACAAGCTCGGCATCGCCGGGCTGCCGGCTCCAGGAGAGCCCTTGCGCATGGCGTATCTTTCGTTCCTCGGGGTGGGCGAGGACGACCCGGTGGTGTTCGCCGGGCTGCTGGGCCGCGTCCTGGACCTGGCCGCCAGGCGCGGCATCTCCTTCGTCATCCTGGGCTTGTCCGAGCGCGATCCGCTGCTTCAGCCCGCCCGGAACTGGAGGCATGCGGCCTACTGGAGCCGTCTCTACACCGTGGGGTGGGAAGGACAGGAAACGTTCCATGAAAGCCTGGATGGGAGGGCCTCTGGCGTCGAATTCGCCGCTCTGTAGGGTCAAGGACCTGGGACCCGGGGTGGAAAGCTCCATGTTCCGGCTCATGGGCCGCTACTTCCGCGGGGCGGACCCGGCTGTCTTCGGTAGAGACCTTCGGGAGAAGGAGTGGGCGCTGCTCCTTCGCGGCCCGGACGGGACTTTGCGCGGCTTTTCGACCTTGATGCGGCTTAAGGCCGATGGAATCAGCGCCTTGTTCTCCGGGGACACCATCGTGGATCGCCCGGCCTGGGCCACGGCCGAGTTCCTACCCGTGGTCGCGCGCGGGATCTGGAGCGCGGCGCGGCGGATGCGCGGGCCTGTGTACTGGTTCCTCATCTGCTCCGGGTATCGGACGTACAGGTCCCTGCCCTTGTTCTTCCGGCGCTTCATCCCCTCTCCCGATGCCCCCGGCCCGTCCCCTCTCAAGCGGATCCTGGACAGTCTCGCTGAGAGGAAGTTCGGCGGCCGGTACGACCCCGGCACAGGCATCATCCGCCTGGCCGCCCCCTCGCCTCTCCGAGAAGGGATATCGGACCCGACTGGCGCCCGCTTGAAGGACCCGCATGTGGCATTCTTCCTTGCGAGGAATCCCGGACACGCGGCAGGAGACGAGCTCGCCTGTCTGGCCGAACTCAGCGAGGAGAACTTAACGCCCATCGCCAGGAGGGTGCTGGGACTATGACCCTGGGTCCGGCGTCCGCCAACCGGGCGCTCCGCCTGCTCAGCCTCCCTCAGGCTTGGTCCCTGCGCCGCGCGTGCGAGGATGTCCAGGGGACGCAAGAGAAGGTGCTCTCCAGGATCCTGCGCCAAAACCGGGACACCGAGTTCGGCGAGCGCTGCTCTTTCGGCCGCATCCGCTCCGTGCGGGAGTTCCAAGCCAAGGTCCCCCTCTCCGACGCCAAGGACTACCGGGAGCCGGTGCGCAGGATCGGAGAGGGGGCTCGCAAGGTCCTGACACGCGCCCCGGTGCTGCTGCTCGAGCCCACGAGCGGCTCCCTGGAGCCGAGCAAGTGGATCCCGTACACTGCGGATCTGCGCAAGGAGTTCTCCGCGGCCTTGGGCGCCTGGCTTTTCGACCTCTACAGCCAGTACCCGGCCCTGCTCGACGGACCCGCGTATTGGGCCGTGACCCCGGCTCTGCAGCGGCCGCGGCTCTCCCCGGGCGGCATACGCCTCGGGTTCGATGAGGACGCCCAGTACTTCGGCACGCTCAAGAGACGGCTCATCCGGTCGGTCCTGGCCGTCCCGCCCGAGCTGCAGGCCGTGGGAGACAGGGACACGTTCCTCTACCTCACCCTTCTCTTTTTGCTGCGAGCCAAGGAGCTCCGGCTCATCTCGGTCTGGAACCCGACCTTCCTCACCCTGCTGCTCGCTCCGCTCCTGAAGCTGGGCAAGGAGCTCGCCCGGGATATCGGCGAAGGAAGGCTGCCCGCCGGGCTCCCTCCCGGTTTGCTCAATCCCCCGGATCCGGGCAGGGCCCAAGAGCTTCGCGAGGCCTTCGCGACCGCCCGGGACGCGGCAGCGCTCCATGCAAGGCTCTGGCCGCGGCTGGCGCTCATCTCCTGCTGGACCGACGGCGCCGCCGCAGGGGTCCTGCCCGAGCTCAGGAGCCTGTTCCCGGACGTACCCGTCCAAGGGAAGGGGCTCCTGGCCACGGAAGGCGTGGTCAGCATCCCATTCATGGCCAGGCCGGGAGCGGCCCTGGCCCTGCGTTCACATTTCTACGAGTTCCTCCCATTGGAGGGAGAGGGCCCGCGGCTCGCGCACGAGCTCGAGCTAGGCCGGCGCTACTCCATTGTGCTGACCACGGGCGGCGGGCTCTACCGCTACCAGCTGCAGGACGTCGTGGAAGTCGTCGCGTTCCTCGACCGCTGCCCGTGCCTGCGCTTCATCGGAAGGGGGGGGTGCGTGTCCGACCGGTTCGGGGAGAAGCTCGCGGAAGCGCATGCGCGGGAGGCCCTCGCTCGCGGCTTGGCCGGGTCCGGAGCCCGGGCCGCGTTCGCCATGCTGGCGTACGAGGAGCGCTCCTACGTCCTATTCATCGAGGCTCCGGGGCTCAAAGACCGGGAGCTCCTGTACGCGGGCGGCCGGGTCGAGACGGACCTGCAGCGCAATTTCCACTACGGCTACGCCAGGCAGTTGGGCCAGCTGGGTCCGCTGCGCGTGTTCCGCATCCGGGGCAACGGCCAACAGACGTTCCTGCAGCGCTGCGCTTTGGACGGGCAGCGTTTGGGACAGATCAAGCCGGTGGCCCTGCATCCCCAGTCGGGGTGGAAGGACGCGTTCGACGGGTGTTTCTTGGCTTCAGAAATACGGACCTCGGGAGGTCTCCATGAACCAGTCGTATCGGATCGGTAAAGCGGTGCTCGTCGTGATGGGGGCGTATCACCTGATCGTGGGGTTGTCCCTGCTCTTCTCCGGAGAGTTGTCTTTGTGGGGAGCCCGCGTGTTCGGCGGGATGATGGTCACCGGGTCCCCGGAGCTCGGCATCCTGGGCGAGATCCTGGCGTGCTATATCCTGGCGTTCGGAGCCATGATGATCGCGGCCGCGCATGACCCGGTCAAGAACCGCGCGTGCATCTCCATCGGGGCCATACTCTGCGGCCTGCGCGTCATCCAGCGGATCCTATTCGGGGGCAAGGTCATCGATGTGTTCCAGGTCAACCCGGCCCGGTATTGGGGACATGTGGTCGTGGTCCTGGTCCTGGGTTGCCTCTTGGCCTATCTGCGCTGGCAGATCCATCAGGAGACGCGTCGAACGGCTCCGGCAGCTTGAGAGTCGCGTTCATCCGTCCCAACCTCATCGCGCAGCGCTCCACGGACGCGATGGAGCCGTTGGCGTTCGCCATCCTGGCCGCGCTTTCTCCGCCGGGGACCGAACATCGTCTGCGCGACGAGAGGGTCGAACCGGTGTCCTCAGGCGAAAGCCCGGACCTGGCGGCTTTCAGCCTGGACACTTATTCGGCCCGCCGGGCCTACGATCTGGCTGCGGCCTACCGGTCCAAAGGCGTGCCCGTGGTCATGGGCGGGCATCATCCGACCCTGGTCCCGGAAGAGGCCGCGGAGCACGCGGACTGCGTGGTGGTTGCAGACGCGGAGGCCGTGTGGCCGCAGCTGCTCGAGGACTTCCAGGCGGGGCGGCTCAAGAAGCGCTACCAGGGCCCCGGGACCACGATCCCGGCCGGAAGGCTTCCGGACCGCGGCCTCTTCAAGGGCAAAGGCTACGGCCGTCTGGCCTTGGTGCAGTTCAGCCGGAACTGCCCGCATCGCTGCGACTTCTGCTCCATCCCGGCATTCTACGGGACCGGGATGAGGCTGCGTCCCAAGGAGGATGTGATCCGCGAAGTCGAGGCCTTGAGCGGCCGGCCGTTCTTCCTGGTGGATGACAATCTGTTCGGAAGCAAGGAAGCGGCTCGAGAACTGCTCGAGGCCCTGGTCCCGCTCCGCTCCCACTGGTGCTGTCAGCTCAGCATGGATGCGGCGCGGGACGACGGTCTCATGGACCTGCTGGCCAAGGCCGGGTGCGTGGCGGCGACCATCGGGTTCGAGTCCTTGGACAGGCTCAACCTGGAGCAGATGGGAAAGAAGCCCAACTTGAGCCAGGACTATGCCGAGGTCGTGCGGAGATTCCACGATCGGGGCGTCATGGTCTACGCCACCTTCGTGTTCGGCTACGACTACGATACGCAGGCCGCTTTCGACGCCGTGCTGGAGTTCTGCCTGCGCTCGAAGGTCTGCCTGGCCAATTTCAACCCGCTCACTCCCATGCCGGGTACCCGGCTCCACAAACGCCTCGAGGAGGAGGGCCGGCTGCTCTTCAAGAAATGGTGGCTCGATCCCGGCTACCGCTACGGGGACGCGGTGTTCCGGCCCCGGGGCATGGCCCCCGAGGCCTTGGCCGAGGGCTGCTTCCGCGTGAGGCGCGAGTTCAACCGCTTCGGCTCCATACTCCTGCGCGGCTTGAACTTCAAGGCGAACAGCAGGACCCCCCTGCGCGCGGGCCTGTACCTGGCCGCGAACCTCGTCTCCCGGAGGGAGATATATAGGAAGCAGGGGGCGGCGCTGGGAGCGGCATGAAGATCGTGTTCGTCAAGCCCACCATGGGCAGGCTGGCCCAGGGGCCTTATACGGACGAAGGCCGCATGGAGCCGCTGCAGCTCGGAGTGCTCGCGGCCCTCACCCCGCTGGAAGTCGAGGCGGAGCTCTACGACGACCGGGTCGAGGCCATCCCCTACGATGAGCCGGCGGATCTGGCCGCCATCACCGTGGAAGCGTTCACCGCCAGGCGCGCGTATGAGATCGCGGCCGGATTCCGCGAGCGAGGGGTTCCTGTGGTGTTGGGAGGCATGCACCCAACCTTGGCCCCGGAGGAGGCGGCCCGGCACGCGGACGCGGTGGTGGTCGGAGACGCGGAAGAGGTCTGGCGGCAGGTGGTGGAGGACGCCCGCGCCGGGGGACTCAAGCCGCGCTACCAGGGGAACCCCGGCGTCCCTCAGCGCGGAGCCATGGCGCGGCGCGACCTGTTCAAAGGCAAGGGATATCTTCCCATCACCCTGGTCCAGTTCGGCCGCGGGTGCCGGTTCCATTGCGCGTACTGCGCCACCAGCGCCTACTTCGGCCGCAGACACCATCGCCGCCCGGTGGGCGAGGTGCTCAGAGAGATCGAGTCGCAGGAGGGCCGGCTGCTCTTCTTCGTGGACGACAACCTGGCCGCCGATCCGGAAGCCGCCAAGGAGCTCTGCCGCGCTCTCATCCCGCTCGGGGTCCGCTGGGTCTCGCAAGCGAGCATGGACATGGCCAAGGATCCGGAGCTCATGCGTCTGATGTCCGAGAGCGGCTGCCTCGGTCATGTGGTGGGGTTCGAGTCCATCGAGCCGGAGAGTCTGAGGTGGATGGGCAAGGCGCCCAATCTGGTGAGCTCGAAGGGCTATGGGGAGGAGATCCGGGTGTTCCGCGACCACGGGCTGCAGCTCTGGGCCGCCTTCACCCTGGGCCACGACTACGACACCCCGGATTCCATCCGGCGGACGCTGGATTTCGCCCTGCGCTCGCGCTTTACGTTCGCCGCGTTCAACATACTCGTACCGTATCCGAGCACCCCGCTATATCGGACGCTCGAGTCCGAGGGCCGCCTGCTCTACGACGGCCGCTGGTGGCTGCACCCGGAGTACCGGTTCGGCCATGCCGCGTTCACCCCGAAGAACATGTCTTCCGAGGAGCTGACCCGGGCGGGTCAAGCCTGCAGGACCGGGTTCAACTCCCTGCCGTCCATGCTCAGGCGCCTGCTGGACCCGAAGACGGACATCGGGATCTACCTGAGCTATGCGCCGCTCTTCAGGCGGGAGGTGTTCAGGAAATTCGGCATGTTCCTGGGCCTGGAGGCCAAGACGATATGAAGAGGTTCTACGGCGTATATCAGTATGCGGCCCCGCTTCTGCTCACCCCTCTCGCGTATCTGGCATGGCTCGTCCGCTTCGACGGGAGGCATGCCCTGGCCGCCGCCTGCCTGGCCATGCCCGTGATCGCGTCCTACGTGGTCGCCGGCGTCGGGACGAACGTGCTCAAGCTCTGGGCTTTCGACACGCGGCTGAAGATCGGGGAGATACGTCCGCACCACGGCTTCCTGCTCGGCTCCGCGACCAGCCTTCTGGCTTGGCTGTGCGCCGGCACCGGCTGGTCCCCCCTGCAGCAGGCGTTCGTGACCGGTTCCGTGGTCGGGTTCTGGAACTGGCTCTACGATCGGCATGCGGTCAAGTCCGGTTTTTTGATCGTCCGGAGCCGGTCTTCGCCGGATGAGTACGCGCCCGTGTTCTTCGGCGCGTTCGGCGCTGTCTATGGGGCGGCGGCGTGCCTGCTGGAGCAGCAGGTGTCCCTCCTGGGACGCGACACCCTGTTATGGCCTTTGGCCATAACAGGGTGTGTGGCGACGATCGCGCTCCCTACGGGAGCGTATGTGCTCGCGTCGTGGCTGCGGTACGGGGATCCGGGATTGCGGCCGGTCCCTACTTCCCGATCCTAGCCGTCTTCACGTAGTCCAGCTTGGGAAAATCCTTCTTGAGGTACGCGTTGCCTTCGGTCTGGACGCGGCCCTGCTCGGGGCCCATGCCGGACGGGGCTCCCTCTCCGTACCCTTTATAGAGGTTGTCCAGCGTCTCCATGCCCTTGACGACCTTGCCGAAAGGCGTGAAGCCCATGGAGTCGAGCCTGGAGTTGTTGACGTAGTTGACGAAGACCTGAGTGGTCCGGGTGTTCGGGCCGGCCATGGCGAAGGAGATTGCTCCACGGCCGTTGGACTGCCCGGCCGGGGGATCATCCTTGATGCGCGCCTCGCGCCACTTGGCGTTGACTTCGGGCGAGCCGTTGATGCCGAACTGCACCATGAACCCGTCGATGACGCGGAAGAACGCCACGTTGTCGTAGTAGCCGGCCTTGATGAGATTGTAGAACCGGTCCGCTCCGTTCGGGGACCAGTCGCGGTGGACCTCGATGATGAACTCGCCCTTGGTGGTGCTGAACTGCGCTTTGTATACATCCGGCGCCTTCTGGGTGGCCGCCTGGGGGTTCGCCAACAGCTCCGGCTGGACTTCCGGGGTTGCCATGGTCTTCTCCTTTTTTGCGGGGGCTTTTTTCTTGGAAGTCTTTGCTTTCTCTGCGGCGGGGCACAGGCTGGCGGCGAAGAGCAGCGCGCCGGACAGGCCCAGGACAGCGAACGTCTTCAGGATGTTCATGTTCTTCATGACGGCATTTGATAAATTTTCCCGCGTTTACGCAATGCCCGTTCGACCTTGGTGCGCAGCACCGCGACTTCCATGGGCTTCTGTATGTAGTCGTCCGCTCCGGCCTCCAGGCAGTTCTCGACCCTGTCGAGGCCGCGCAACGCGGTGCACATCACGATGGCGGAGGAGTCGAAGCGCGCATCCATCCGAAGAGTGGTCAGCACCTCGAAGCCGGAGATCCCGGGCAACATGATGTCGAGGAGGAGGAGGTCGGGGACGCGCTCGCGCGTGATATCCAGCGCCTGCTCGCCGGTCGAGGCCTCGAGTACATCGAAGCCCATGCGGGAGATGGTGAAGCCCAGCATGGTCCGGATGTCCACCTCATCCTCGAGGATCAGCGCGAGGAGCTTGGGCATGAGACTATGGTGCCACCGCCCCGGAGAAACGCGGTTCCTCCAGGGCGGCGGTCCCGGTGAATCGTTCGAGGCGTCTTACTTCAGGTGCTTCGAGACAAGGGCCGTCATCTCGAACATGCTGACCTGCTTCTTTCCGCCGAACACCTTGCCGAGCTTGTCGTCGGCGTTGATGTTCCGTCGGTTCTTCTTGTCCTGCAGGTCGTGCTTCTTGATGTAGTCCCACAGCTTCTTGGTGGCCTCGGTCCTGGGGAGGGGTTTGCTCCCCACGATCTCGGCCAGCTCCGCGGACGGCTGGAGCGGCTTCATGAATTGCGAGTTTGCCATGTTCGTTCCCTCTCTTGAGGCTCTTTCCGGCAACAGATGATACAATACTATTCGCCAGATGAGACCCATGGTCCTGATGCTGCCGCTCTTGCTGGCCCTGTCCGCTCCCGGTCGGTGCGAGGACGCGTTCCCCCTCTCCGTGTTCGAACCAGCGGGCCAGTCCTGCCGCTGGCTCCGGGTGGACCCGGGCTCCAAGAAGACTTCCGTGCTCTCCTCATTCAAGACCGAGTGCGCCGGGGCGTCCGCGGCCTGGAGTCATGATATGGGGAAAGCCCTCGTCTGGTTCGACCCGTATCTGGTGGACCCTTCTTCGGGAGCGCGCAAGCGCGAGGCGGGCCCTGCCCTGGCCGAGGTCTACCTGGACGGCTCCCGTTCCCGTTCTTTCGCCCTGCCGGCCAAGGGACAGGCCAAGGACGTGGGGTACGGGCGAGCGGGCCGTCCTGTGGTGCTGACCCTGGACGCGATCCCCGAGGTCACCGTGGGCGTCGGGACTTCGGCGCAGGCCTACGCGTTCGTGCTCTCCCGCAAGGGCGAGTGGGCTCAGGTCGAGACCAGGTCCACCAGCATCGGCTGGGAGGAGGGACAGGGCACGGCCGCGCTCGAGACCTCGGTGGACCTCGGCCCGCGGACCCGGCTGATGTCGACCCCTCGTCCGACTGCGGACGCGGCGTCTTTCGAAGACGACAAGCGCCTGCACGCCTTTGCTCCGACCGCGGAGGGGACATGGATGCGGCTGAGGGGGACTCCGATTCCGGTCTACTTCGTGGAAGCGGAGGAGGGCGGCGCGACCGGGCGCATCCTCTTTGAAAAGGGCGGGAAGCTTTTTGCTCCGCCGGGGCTGGGCTTCTCCGCTGAAGATCGGGTCAGCCTGACCTGCCGGGGGTCGTCCTTGCTCGTCGCCACCGCCGTGACAGGATCTTTCCCGCGGCTCTACAACCTCATGACGGGGAAGCTGGTGTACTCCTCGGACACCGCGGCCGGAGCCGTGTTCTGGCCGTATTGACCCCGGTCAATTGACGCGAATCAAGCCCTGGGCTTGACCCAGGTCGTCGTTCTCCCTCCACCGGCCGCGGTACACTGTTCGTGGAGGTGGACGAACCCATGAAGCGCATCCTGACCACGATTCTCATACTCTCTTCGATCAGCTTGACCCCGGCCTACGCGCAGTTCCGGCGCGCGGGGACCTTGAACAGCCTTTTCGACCAGGGCACCTCGGTCAAGCTCGAGCTTTTCAGCAAGGACGATGCGATCCCCGTCGTCGAGAAATCCTCGGCCGTCCAGGCTCCCAAGAGCGCGCCCCAGCCCGCGGACGAGGCCCGGGAGAGCCTCCGGCAGTTCCGGACGAACTACGGGGCCCGCATGCTCAAGGTGAAGGGCGTGGTGGGCATCTATGTGGGCGAGGACTGCGGGGTGAAGGAGCCTCACGTCCACATCCTGCCGCACAAGCCGGCTCTCGTCATCCGGGTCAAGGAGTCCTCAGCGAAGGCGGTCCGCCAGAACCTGCTCCAGCAGGTCCCGGAGCTCTCTGGGATCATCTACCGGATCGAGGAAGTCACCCCCGACACGCAGCCCGAGCCGGATGAACTGCGCTGCTGGCTGTTCGAAGGCTGCTGAAGCGCGGAGCGCTTCGGCCCCTCGCGGATATAAGAAGTGTTCCAGCGAGTGGGCTGAACAGAACGATTTGACAGGAAAACTTATCCCCAGCACTTCCGGAGCGGAAGTACTGGGGATAAGTTTTTACCTCACTTCCCAGGAATCCGGCCCGGCCAGGACGTCGTAGAGCTCCTGCGGGGCGGCGGAGCGGACCTGCTCCTCCATGAGCTCCTCGTAGGGGGGCTCCTCCACCGCTTTGAGCACTCCCACGGGCGTGGGGAAGGGCGGTTCCAAGCGGGCGAGCATCTCCGCGTACGCGCCTCCCGCATTCTCATCGTGGAAGATGAGACCGTCCGGGGTCTCGTCGGGCTTGAACGCCACGATTTTAGGGTCCCCGCGGTGCCAGCAGAGCGCCCGATCCTTCTTTGCGCCATAGATGAGGGGCTGGCCGTTTTCGAGGCGGAGCACGTTGTTCTCGCGGGTCGCGCGGTCCTCCAATGCTTTGAAGGCCCCGTCGTTGAACACCAGGCAGTTCTGGTAGATCTCCAGGAATGACGTCCCCTTATGCCTGGCGGCCCGCCCGAGCATGGCGCCCAGATGCGCGAGGTCCGTGTCCACGGCGCGTGCCACGAAGGTGCACTCCGCGGCCAGGGCGATGCGGAGCGGGTTGATGGGGCGGTCGATGGAGCCCAGCGGCGAGGACTTCGTGACCTTGCCCTTCTCCGAGGTCGGCGAATACTGCCCCTTGGTCAAGCCGTAGATGCGGTTGTTGAAAAGCAGGATGCGGATACCCACGTTGCGGCGCATGGCGTGGATGAGGTGGTTCGTCCCGATGGAGAGCCCGTCCCCGTCGCCTGTCACGACCCAGACCTGCAGGTCCGGCCTGGCGCATTTGAGCCCCGAGGCCACGGCCGGGGCGCGGCCGTGGATGGTGTGGAACCCGTACGTGTTCACGTAATAGGGGAATCGGCTGGAGCAGCCGATCCCGGAGATGAATACGTGCTTCTCCCGCGGGATGCCGAGTTCCGGCAGCACCTTGAGCACCGCGGCCAAGATGGCGTAGTCGCCGCAGCCGGGGCACCAGCGGACCACCTGGTCCGAGACATAGTCCTTGCGTTCTGCCATGCTAGCGGACCCTCTGGACCATGAGGGTCCGCACCTTCTCCTTGATCTCCGCGACCCGGAAGGGCTGGCCCCGCACCTTGCACAGGCTTTCGACCGGGAGCAGGGTCTTGGCCCTCAGCAGGAGCGAAAGCTGGCCCAGATTGAGCTCCGGGACCAGGACCTTGTCGAAGCGGGACATGAGGGAGACCAGGTCCGGGGGCAGGGGGTTGAGGTGGCGCAGGTGCACCGAGGACACGCGGGTCCTTTCCGTCTGCAGTTCCCGGACGGCCGTGGTGATGGCTCCGTAGGTCGAACCCCAGCCCACCACGAGGACCTTGCCGGATGCCGGGCCCACGATTTCCAGAAGAGGGATGTCCTGGGCCATCTTCGCGACCTTCTCGGCGCGCAGCCGCGTCATGAACTCGTGGTTCTCCGGATCATAGCTCACCGTCCCGGAGATGTGCTGTTTCTCCAACCCGCCGATGCGGTGCTCGCAGCCGGGGGTGCCGGGCGCCACCCAGGGCCGGGCCAGGGTCCGGGGGTCGCGCAGATAAGGCCTGAACTCCGAGGGGGGGCGCTCGTGCCCGAGCGAGGCTTCGATGGCGGGGAGTTCTCCGGGGCGCGGGACCCGCCAGGGCTCGGAGCCGTTGGCGATGAAGCCGTCCGTTAGGAAGAGTACCGGATGCCGGTACTTCACCGCCAGCCGGCACGCTTCCATGACCATGGGGAAGCAGTCCGCCGGGCTGGATGGGGCGAGGACGGGGAGCGGGCATTCGCCGCTCCTGCCGAAGAGGGCGAAGAGAAGGTCCGCCTGCTCGGTCTTGGTCGGCAGGCCGGTGGAGGGCCCTCCGCGCTGGACATCCACGATCACGACTGGGAGCTCGGTCATCACCCCCAGGCCCATGGCCTCGGACTTGAGCGCCAAGCCTGGGCCGCTCGTCCCGGTGACGGCCATGTGCCCGCCGAACGCCGCTCCCAAGGCGGCGCACATGGCCGCGATCTCATCCTCGGTCTGGAAAGTCTTGATCCCGAGCCCTTTCAGGCTCGAGAGTTGGTGCAGGATATCCGAGGCCGGGGTGATGGGGTAGGACGCGTAGAACAGGGGGAGGCCCGAGAGCCTGCTCGCGGCCGCTAAGCCCAGGGCCGTGGCCTCGTTCCCCGTGACGTCCCGGTAGCGGCCGGGAGGCATCTTCGCCTTTTTGATGCTGTAGTGGCGCTCGAAGATCTCGGTCGTCTCAGCGAAGGACCAGCCCGCCTGCAGCGCCCGCGTGTTCGCTTTGGAAAGGACCGGGGACCTCTTGAATTTCCGCTCGATCCAGGCGAGAGTGGGCTCCAGCGGCCGGCTGAAGAGCCAGAAGAGCACGCCGAGCGCGAAGAAGTTCTTGCAGCGCTCGACTTGGTTGCCCTTGAGCCCGAACTCCTCCACGGCCTTGCGCGTGAGAGCGGCCATGGGCAGGGCGATGACGCGGTAGGAGGCGAGGCTCTTGTCCTCCAGCGGGTTCGATGCCAGGTTCGCTTTGGCCAAATTGCCCGGCGTGAACGCGTCCGAGTTGGCGATGATGGCGCCACCGGGCTGGAGGTCCTTGAGGTTGGCCTTCAGAGCCGCCGGGTTGAAGGCGACCAGCACCTGCGGCCGGTCTCCGGGCGTGAGGACATCCGATGAACCGAAGCACAGCTGGTAGCCGCTTACGCCGGCCACGGTCCCGGCCGGGGCGCGTATCTCGGCCGGATAGTCCGGGAGCGTGCTCACGTCGCTGCCGGCGATCGCGGTCGAGGAGGCGAACTGCCCTCCGGTCAGCTGGATCCCGTCGCCCGAGTCCCCGGCGAAGCGGATGGTGACCGACTCGATCTCTTGGGGCTCCGGACGCATCATGCCATTATAGCGAAGTTTGGTATCATGCACAGGACCGGGTGGTGCGCCATGACGACTGAGAAGACCGGACGCTGGAAAGCCGTGTTCCGCTTCGCTTGGGGACTGTTCAAGAAGAAGGCCCTTTGGATCACGCTCCTGATCGCGGGGGCGGTGGGCGGCGGGGGGTTCTACACGCACCGCTTCTATAAGAAGCGCCAGCTCGAGCGGGTCCAGCTCGACATGTCCACCTTGACCAAGGTGACCAAGGGTGCGCTGGAGAACAAGTTCGAGGAGATGGGCGAGATCGCGCCCAAAAAATGCGTCAACGTGGCGTCCACCGTGAGCGGGAGGGTGGTCGAACTCTTCGTCCACGAAGGTCAGGTGGTCAAGGCCGGCCAGCCCCTCGCCGTGGTCCAGCCGGGGAGCCGGGGGGAGAAATTCCTTCCCTCCACCGTGGTCGCGCCGGTGGGCGGGTTCCTCATCCGGCCCGTGGAGGAACAGCAGTACGGCAGCAATGTGAAGAAATTCGTGGTGCTCGACGACTACGTGACGGGCCGGCAGGATAACGCGCAGAGCCCCACCTTCCTCATGAGCATCGCGGACATGAACGCGCTCGTGGTGAAGCTGATGATCAACGAGGTCGACGTGCTCAAATTCAAGGTCGGGATGCCGGTGTCGGTGAAGGTGGATTCTCTGCCCGATCAGAAGTTCGAGGGCACGGTGACGATGATCTCGAGCCAGGCGGAGGAGGCCTCCAGGGGCTGGGGCGGCGGAGGGAAGTCCTTCCGCACCGAGGTCACGCTCAAGAAGAAGGACGAACGCCTGCGCCTCGGCGTCACCGCCCGCGTCAGCACTATAATCGAGAAGAAGGAGAACGTGCTCAAGATGTCCCTCTCCGGCCTCTTCGAGGAGGAGGGCAAGACCTTCGCCTACCTGCTCGTACCGAACGATAAGCCCCGCGAGGTCAAGGTGAAGCCGGGCTTGAGGACGCCGCTCGACGTGGAGGTCATGGAAGGCCTCAAGGAGGGGGATCAGGTCTTCACCGAACGTCCCGTGGAGTTCACTCCCCTCGTCGAAGAGAAGAAAGAGGCGGCCCCGGCCAAGAAGGTCTGAATCATGCAGCTGCGGGAGGCCTTGAGCACGGGTTGGACCGAGATATACTCGCACAAGATGCGGTCCTTCCTGAGCTTCGCGGCCATCGGCTTCGGCGTGGCCGCCATCCTCTACACCTTCGCCATCGTCAATAAGGCGCTTCTCAAGCAGAAGGAGGCGTTCAACCTCGTGGGCCCCGGCGCCATGCGGGTGACCCGCGTCTACCAGCGCGGCGACGAGGATAAAAGCCTGCATCTTTCGGATGGGCTCACCTACGCGGATTCTCAGGCCATCCGCGAGGCCCTTCCCTGGCTCCACATGGTCTCTCCGACCATCGACACGTGGGAGCCGCTTCGCTTCGGGAAGTTCCGCGAGGGGGTCAGCATCCGCGGGGTGACGGAGGAGTGGCGCAAGCGGAACTGGGTCTACACGCTGAAAGGCCGTTTTTTCAGGCCTTACGACTACGAGAACGGCACCCGGGTCTGCGTGCTGGTCGAGCCAGGCGGCTTCGCCAAGGGGAAGTCCCTGGAGCAGAAGCAGTACGCGTGGTGGTACGACCGGTGGAACATCTTCGTCACCCACACCAAGTTGATGAACCAGGAGGTCTCCTTGGGCGGGCACCTGTTCACCGTCATCGGGATCCTCAAGGAGCCGCCTAAGGACAAGGACCCGAGATGGTTCCAGGACCCGGGGGGAGACATGCGCGTGGCCATGCCGCTCAAGACCGCGATGACCTATTTCGGGAGCCGTTGGGGAGGGAAGAAGAACGTGAAGGACGGGGTCGAGCAGATCGACATCGACACCGGATCGCTCACGACCGTGCCCGCGGCCACCCGCCGCATCCAATCCCTGCTCAACGTCCTGCACCGGGAGGAGAAGGACTTCAACGTGGTGGACCTCCGGCAGGCCATCATGAACAAGCTCAGCGAGATGCGCGAGCAAGCCATGACCATACTCTCCTTGGGCATCATCGCGATCCTGGCCGGGGGCGTGGGCATCATGAACGTGACCCTGGCCACGGTGTTCTCGCGCATCCGGGAGATCGGCACGCGCCGGGCCCTGGGCGCCACCCGGCTCGACATCCTGCTCCAGTTCATCATAGAAGCCATGCTCCTGGGCTTCCTGGGAGGGCTCATCGGCATCTTGATGGGCTTCGGCTGCCTCATCTTCATCGCTGAGGAAGGGATCGAGAAGCTCGAGGCCTTGCGCGCCTGGCACGTGGCCGCGACCATGCTCATCTCCCTGGGGGCCGCGTTCATCTTCTCCCTCTATCCCGCGTATTCCGCGTCGCGCCTGGACCCGGTGGAAGCCTTGCGGTATGAGTAGGGCCTGGGTCGCCGCGCTGGCGGCGGTACTGCTGATTTCTTGCAAAAACAAAGAGGAAACAGCCCAGGCCCTGCTGCCGCAGGGCCTGGGACAGATGTACCGCGGCGATCTGACCGGGGCCGTGCTCTCGCTGACCCGCGTGCTCCAGAAAGATCCCCGCAGCGCGGCCGCGTACTATTATCGCGGGCTCGCCAACAAGGAGCTCAAAAAGCTGCCGGACGCGGTCACGGATCTGACGCGCGCCGTGGAGCTGGAGCCCGGGCTCTCTTCAGCCTACTACCAGCGCGGCCTGGCCCGAAAAGAGCTGGGCGACACGCTGGGAGCCCTTTCGGACATCAATCAGTGCGTGGGCATGAACCCGGATTCTCCCGAGGTCCGCTATCTCCGGACCCTGGTGCTCTGGGAGCTCGGTATGGACCAGGACGCGAAGAAAGAGGCGGACGCGGCTCTGGCCAAGTCCCCCGACTTCCACGCGGCCCTAAGGACGCGCGGACAGATCCTGGCCGGCATGGGGGCGTTGGACAGCGCCCTGGCGGACCTGGACCGAGCCATCGCCATCGACGAGGGGTACGCCAACGCGTACATCGTCCGGGCCGGGGTGCGGGAGGCCAAGGGCCGGGAGCATGTGAAGGCCGCGCTCCGGGACTTGGAGAGGGCTCTGGAGCTCAATCCCCGCTCCATCCAGGCCCACGAGCTGAGGGCCGAGATCCACCAATCCTCCTACTCCTACATGGAGGCCATCTCGGACTATACCTCGGCCATGAGCTTGAACAGCCGGTTGGCCCCGCTCTTCGTGAGCCGGGGGGAGGTCTACCGCAACTTCGCGGTGGACACCAACCGGAGAGACCTCTTCGAGGCGGCCATCCAGGACCTCACTCGCGCCATCGAGATATCTCCGAAGCTTTTCCGCGCCTACTTTTTCCGCTCGAATACCAAGGAGCTCATGGGCGACCTCGACGGCGCCTTGGAGGACGCCAAGGCCAGCCTGCGCATTCATCCCAAGTATTCTTCCGGCCTGGAGATGCTCTGCATCATCCACCGGAAGAAGAAGGAGTATCAGGCCGCCCTGGACTATTGCGACAAGGCCATCGATCTCGCCCCCCGCAACGGCAGCATCTACCGCTCGCGCTGCGAGCTCAAGCGTACCGTGGGCGACGATCGCGAGGCGCTCAAAGACTGCGATACGGCGGTGGAGTACATGCCCGGCTGGGCGCAGGGATACTCCGAGAGGGCCATGGTCAAGATACAGCTCGAGGATCCCGCTGGGGCTCTCGCGGACCTGGAGACCGCCGTCTCCCTGAACCCGCACGCCCGGCGCAATTTCGAGGGGCTCATGGAGAAGTTGCGCGGCCAGGCCCGGAGGAGGAGGCGATGAGGAGGCTCCTTCTGGCGCCGCTCCTCTTCGTCCCGGGCTGCGTCAAACCGAAAGGACCGGATCCCGCCTCCGTATTGGCCGCCGTCTTCTCCATCCAGCCGGCGAAGGCGCAGCAGGCCCTGGACGCCCTCATCCAGAAGTCCCCCAAGGACCCGCTCATCTACAATTGGCGGGGCCGCATCCGGGTGGACAGGCTCGACTTCCGGGGGGCGTTCGACGATTTCAGCCGGGCCGTGGAGCTCGACAGGAACCTCGCCGTGGCCTGGTACAACAGGGGCAACGTGCGCATCGACATGGGGGATTACCTCGGCGCGCTCCGGGACCTGGAGGTGGCGTACGGGCTCGACAACAAGCTCACCGGAGCCGTCTACAGCGCGGGCATGGCCAAGCTGGGGATGGAGGATTACGCCGGGGCCAAGGAAGCGTTCCGGCTGGCGCTCAAAGACGAGCCCGGCCTCAGCCAGGCCCTCTGGCGCATGGGCGACGCCCTGTCCGGGATGGGGGAGATGGAGGACGCCGTCGGCTTCTATGACAAGGCGCTCGAGGCCAGGCCCGGGTCCTTGTCCGTGCTCCTGGCGCGCGCGAGGACCAAGCGGAACCTCTTGGACTACGCAGGCGCTACGGAGGACTACTCCAAGGTCATCGAGCTCGCGCCGAACCTGGCGATGGGCTACTTCGAGCGCGCCCAGGTCTACGACGATTCCATGCGCTCGCTGGCGGCCATCCGAGACTTCGATGCCGCGGCCCGTCTCGCTCCGGCCTATCCCGAGGTCTACCAGGCCCGGGGGCACGCGAACTACCACGCGGGCCGCAATGCCGAAGCCGTCGCGGACTGGGAAACCGCCATCCGCATGCGGCCGGGGTACGCGGCCGACCTGCGCGCCTATATCGGGTACGCGCGCAAGAAGATGGGAAAGAAGCGCTAGCTTTCCGCCCGCCTCTTGATCTCCCGCGCCAATCCCCGGAAGATGACCGCGTGCAAAGGATGGAGCAGCACCCAGTAGAGGTGTCCGAACAGGCCTTTGGGTTCGAAGTACGCGGTCTGGCGGAGGGTGGCGCCCCGTTCCGTCGGGGTGCTCTCGAACTGCAGCCAGCCCTTTCCCGGGAGGTGCATCTCGGCGCGCAGCAGCAGGAGCCTGTCCGGCGCCACCCGCTCGACGCGCCAGAAATCCAGAGGCTCGCCCTGATAGACGCGGTCCGGGTGCCGGCGGCCGCGGCGCATGCCCACCCCGCCGATCAGCCGGTCGAGGAGCCCTCGCAGGTCCCAGAGCCAGTCCATGAAGAGCCAGCCCCTCGGGCCCCCGAGGCCGGAGTAGACCGCGAAGACTCGCTCGGCCGGAGCCTTCACACGGAGCAGGCGCTCGTCGCAGAACATGCCTTCCTTGTCCGTCAGCGTGTACTCCGCGCGATGCCTTGGGAACAACGACATGGTCCAGGAGGTCTCCACCGTGTTATCCTGGATGCGGCGCAGGGCGTAGCGCACAGCGGTCTCGTAGTCGAGGGGGACGAACGGGAACACCTCTAGGGCCGAAGGGTCGCGGCATACGACCTCGCTGCGGAGGCTCTCCAGAAGCGGCAGCGCGAAGCGGGAGGGGATGGGCGTGAGCAGGCCGATCCAGCGCGCGCAGCCCAGGCAGGACCGGGAGTTCAGACACGGCGCGGGAACGAAATGCCGGCGCAGGCCGCGCAGCTTGTCGTAGATGCGCATCATCTCCTCGTAGGTCAGGACGGTGTTGCCGCCGATCTCGAAGACGCGGTCCGCGGTACGGTCCGTCTCCAGACAGGCGATGAGGTAGTGGAGCACGTCCCGGATGGCGATAGGCTGGCACCGGGTCTTCAGGCACGGGAACAGGGGAGTGGCGGGGAGGCGCTCGCTCAGATAGCGGATGATCTCGAAGGACACGCTGCCCGAGCCCACCACGACCGCGGCGCGGAACTCCGTGAGGGGAGGCCCTTCGCGTCTGAGTATCTCGCCCACCTCGTGGCGGCTGCGCAGATGGCGGGAGAGCTCGGCCTCCGGGTTGCCCAGGGCGCCGAGATAGATGACTCGGCCCACCCCGGCGGCCTTGGCCGCGGCCGCAAAGTGGGACGCCGCGCGCGCCTCCAGATGCGGGAACCCGGGCTCGGTCATGGAATGCACGAGGTAGAAGGCCGCGTCCATGCCCTGGAGCGCCTCGGCGAGGCGCTCCGGGCGCAGGAGGTTCGCCTTGACGGTCTCGACGCCCTTCCAGCCGCGTCCTTCGAGGTGCTCGGGCCGACGGGCCAGGCAGCGGACCTGGTACCCGCGCGCCAGAAGGCGCGGAACGAGCCTGCCTCCCACGTAGCCGGTGGCTCCTGTGACGAGGACCCGGCGGATCTCAGGCACCGATATCGAGCCGGCGGAGTCTCTCTTCGATCTCGGCTTGGCGCTTGGCTTTGGCGAGGGAAAAGGGGCCCTGACCCTTGAGCTCGGCCAAGGCCTCGATGTAGAGATTGCGGGCCTCGGTCTTGTTGCCGGCCTTTTCCGCGTATTCCGCCTGCTCGAGCCTCTGGCTCAGGCGGACGCGCGAGAGCGACGCGCGCACGCGGCTGGTCACGATCTGGAGCGGCCGCTTCTCCGTCATGCGGCTCTCGTACTCCTGGAGTTCGAGCAGGAGCTGGGAGAGCAGGCGCACCTTCTCATCCAGGGCGGCGTTGTCCCGGGCGATCTTCAAAGCGTCCCGGAGCTCGGACCGGGCAGTGCTCAGGATCACCGCGTCGCGTTTTTGCCGGCTCATCTCGAGCCGCTTGCCGGCCTCCGGAACGGTGGGGATGCCTTTCTCCTCGAACTTCGCCAAGGCGGAGAGGTGCTCGACCTGCATGTCCAGGTGGGTGATCTTGGAATGGGGGTTGAGGGTCTCGTCGGCGCTGCGCGCGGATTCGCCGGCCATGCGCTCGTGCTGTTCGGCCTCCATGGTGACCAGGCGTTCGCAGTCGTCGCACAGCCCCCGTGGAGAGAGGGAGAATAGCCAGCCCAGACCGCCGCAGAGTTTGCAGTTCATCGTTGGTAGCTGTGCAGCACCCTCCCATTATAGATCGTATGGAAGTCCCCGGACGCGTAGTAGCGTTGGAGCACTTTCGTATCCAGGTCCTTCTCGATGACCCGGGTCTTGTGGACCGTCTCGCACTCGAAGAAAAGGTCGCAGTCCGGGAGGACGGACACACCCTGCACCCGGCCGGGTTCCACGCGCAGGCCGCTCTCCGCGATCTTGTCGCAGTCCCGCCCGGACCGCGACCCGCAGAGCTCGAGCGCGCCCTCCAATCCCTGGAGCGGCACGTTGACCGAGAAGCGCCCGGCTTCTTCGATGAGGCCGTGCGTGTGCCGGGAAGGCCTGACCAGCACGGTCAGGATCGGCTCGCCCCAGACGACCCCGAGCGTGGCCCAGCCGATGGTCATGGGGTTGGGCTTCCCGGCGGGATCCTGGACGACCAGGAAGGCGCCCGAACCGGAGAGGGCCCCGCAGAACTCCTTGAAGCAGTCGTAGACTCCGATGTCCGTCATGAAGCCTCCGCCATCTAGTAGAACCCGCGAAGGAGTCCTCTCACCCGCATGAGGGGGAGGAAGCGCACGGGCTCGCCCGTCTTCGGGTCGGTCCACACGCTCGCGTCATTGGACTCGTCCCGGTTGTCGCCGAGCACGAAGAGGTGCAGGTTCGGCACGGTCAGGGGCTCGAAGGAATCCCCCTTGAGCTTTTCCTCCTGGCGGGTGTGGCGCGCGTAGGGCTCGTCGAGCGGTTTGGAGTCGATGAAGACCTTCTTCTCGCGCATCTCGACCGTTTCCTGCGGCAGGCCGATCACCCGCTTGATCATGTCCTGATGCGGCGGGATGGGGGAGGAGAACACGATGATCTCCCCGCGCCGGGGCTCGCGCACGAGGAGGGTTACCTTGTCGAGGACCACGTGGGTCCCCACCGGCAGGGTGGGCTCCATGGAGCCGGTGGCCACATAGACCCCCTCGAAGACGCACAGGCGCAGCAGGAGCGCACCCGCCGCCGCGATGCAGAAGAGGAAGAGCAGTCGTCCGAAGGACATGAATCCATTGTATTACAATTGATACAATCCTTGTCCATGCCATTCTCCCTTTTCGCTCTTCAGCCTGAACTGATCCGCGCGGTCAAGGAGATGGGCTTCAAGAAGCCCACGCCGATCCAGGATAAAGCCATCCCGCCCGCTCTCCAAGGCAAGGACGTGCTCGGCTCGGCCCAGACCGGCAGCGGGAAGACCGTGGCGTTCGCCCTGCCGTTGGTGCACCGCCTCCTCTCGGGCCCGAAAGGCCAGCGCGCCCTCATCCTGGCTCCGGTGCGCGAACTGGCCGCGCAGGTCGAGGCCACGTTCAAGGACTGCTGCCGGTTCACCAAGCTTCGCACCTGCCTGGTCATGGGCGGAGAGTCCATGCGTCAGCAAGCCTCCGGGCTAAAGACCGGCGCGGACATCATCATCGCCACCCCCGGCCGTCTGCTCGATCATCTGCAGAATACGCGCGGTTTCGATCTCAAGGCCTGCGGCTTCCTCGTCTTGGACGAGGCGGACCGCATGCTCGACATGGGTTTCCTGCCGGATGTCAGCAGGATACTGGAGCGCGTCCCCTCGAACCGCCAGACCCTGATGTTCTCCGCCACCGTCCCGGGGGAGATCGAGCGGCTCGTCTCCCGGTTCATGAGGGACCCGGTGCGCATCCAGATCGACCCGCCCGGCAGGCCCGCGGAAGGCGTGGTGCAGAAGGTCTATCCAGTCTCCGCCCAGCAGAAATACGACCTGCTGCGCGCGCTCCTGGCCCGGGAAGAGATGACCTCGGTGCTCGTCTTCACCGCCATGAAGCGGCGCGCGGACATGGTGGCCAACGTGCTCCGGCACGCCGGCATCCCGGCCCGGGCCATGCACTCGGACCTCACCCAATCCGCCCGCACCAAGGTGATGGATGATTTTCGGGAGCAGCGCTTCCGCGTGCTGGTGGCCACGGACATCGCGGCGCGGGGCTTGGACATCCGGCACGTGAGCCACGTGGTGAACTTCGACGTCCCGCTCTACCCCGAGGATTACCTGCACCGCATCGGACGCACGGCCAGGGTCTTCACCATCGGCGACGCCATCACGCTCATGTCCCCGCACGAGAAGGACCCGGTCCGCGCCATCGAGGGCTTCATCAAGGCGGATATCCCGCGCTGCGCGCTGGAGGGCTTCGCCTACGACGTTCCGCCCATGCTTACGGTGTATAAGCCTCCGGCGCACGCGCGCTTCAGCATGAGGCGGCGCAGCATCCCCCGCGGCCGCGGCAGGCGCGGGCTTTGACGCCCCGAGATAAGGGCGAAGGGCCCAGCGCGCCGTAGGTCGATAACCGAGGATTTTCTTCCCCCGTGGCCCAGGAGAAGGAGGCCGGTTCCATCCTATGATGGTCCCATGAACATTTTCCTCATCCTTTTCGTTTCCCTGGCCCAGAGCCAGACCCGCATCTTCGGCGGCAGCATCCAAGCCCCTCTGACCGGCCCGGTCCCGATCGTCGCTCCGGTCGCGCCGCTGGCCTCTCCCATACGGCTCACCCCGAGCCTCTCGTTGCCCGGAGGCAGCCTGTCGTTGCCGTCCGTAGCGCGGCCCTCGCTGCAGCCTATGCCGGCTTCGCCGCTGGGCGCGATCCCTGTCGGAGAGAGTGCCGTCGTCGCCCGGGACTTCAGCAACGCCTACGGATTCTACTCCTGGCTCTCGGAATTGAACGAGGTCCAGGGGACCCCGAGGCCTGAACTGGCCAAGGCCAGGCTGCTCATCGAGGCGTCAGGGCTTCTATCCCAAGGCCCCGTGTTCGTCATGAAGGAGGGCGCCCGCCTGACCCTGCTCTCCTCCAAGGATCCCGACGTTCCTCCCGTGGTGCTTTCTCTTTCGCGGGAGTCCTTGGACGAAGGGGGGGCTTCCCCGCAGGCCCGGTTCCTGGCCGAGCGCCTGGAGGCGGCTGCGGCGGCGGACAAGGCGGAAGGCGGGTTCTTCAACAAAGCGGCTCTTCTCAACAGGCTCGAGCAGGCCATCCAGGCGCGGCCCGCGGTCGCGAAGCCGGGCAAGGGCATCGAGACCGGCGAGATGCCATTGGACCCCTTGCGCCAGCCGTGGGAGTATCTGTCCAGGATGCTGCGCGACGCCATGAGGAGCACGGATCCCTACGAGGTCTTGGACAAGCTCCGCGAGATCAAGTCCGAGATCCGCCGCGTGCTCAACGCCCAGGACGGCGGGAAGTTCTATGAGCGGCTGCGTTCCCAGGCCGAACTGCAGGCTCGCGTCTTCGTCCCGGCCCTGTTGGAGGCCGCTCAGAAGGCGGCCGGGGACAACGACAAGGACACGGTCGAGAAGACCCTGAAGGCCGCGTTCGAGTTCGCGCAGTACGCGCCGACCTGGCGCAAGCGGGTGGAGGCGGCGCACACCCGCGCCCACGACACGCTCAAGCTCATCGAGCTGTATGGGCCCATCGACCCGGAGACCGGACTGCCGGTCAAGCTGGAAGAACCGCAGTAAGACTTACCGGTGGTCCTGCCGGAACTGCCACGGCGGGATGGGGTTCGGGTCCGCCCATAGGCCGCGGCGCGCGGAACGGGCCTTCTCCTGCATCCGGCCCAGCTCGGTGAGCTGCGGGTAGTAGTACTGGTACCACCACGCCCAGCCTTCCGACACGAGCACCGTGTTGAGCCATTCGTTCCGGCCCTTGAGCCAGACCCAGCCGATGATGCGGCCGTAGGAGTCCACGTCCTCGACCTTGACCGTCACGCGCATGCTCTCGGCCTGCACGAGTTGTGTGGCGCGGGCTCCGGCCTCCGCTCCGTAGGGCTGGGCCGGCTTGCCCTGATGCGCGGTCTCGGGCGCGTCCACCGCGGCGAGACGGACGTAGTCGTAGACCCCGTTGCGGGTCCCCAGGGCCACGGTGTCCCCATCCGGCATATGGTGGACCTGGAACTCGATCTCCTGGCCGGGGAGGACCCGGCCGATGCCTGCGTCGGTGCGGCGCCTGAATATCCACGGCGCTTCGGGCGTGTACTCCCCTCCCAGGGTCTTGCCGGCCCAGAGCCCTCGGCCGGCCTTGAGCGCCTCGTTCTCCAGGGCGTTGAGCGCCTGGTCGTGGTTGTAGTAGAAGTTCCACCAAGCCCAGCCGTTGCGGAGCATCTCCTCCTGCAGGGCCCGGCCGCCCGGGAGCGTGACCCAGCCCACCACGCGGCCGTAGGCGTCCATCTGAGCCACGCGGACCTTGACGGTCTTGCCTTCGCAAAGGCTCCGGACGAACTGCTTGGCCTCTTCGCCGTAGACCTGGCCCGGCTTGTTGTACTGGGGATGGGCGACTTCCGGGGCGTCGACGGCCTCGAGCCGGATGTCCACGTCCTTGCTGCCGTAGCGGACGATGACCGTGTCCGCGTCCCCTACGTGGGTCACCTTCCCTGAGAAGGTGTCTCCAGGATTGAATCGGGGTCCGGCCGTCGGGGCGACGGAACGCCCTTCGACCGATACGACGGCTGGGAGCTGAGACCTCTCAGCGAGTACGGCTTGGACGTTCGCGCGGAAGGGGACTACGGACTCTTCGAACCCGGCGGCCCCAACGGGGGCCGAGCACCACAGCAGCACTGCGAACAGCGCCTGCGAGAGTCGGTTCATGGACACGCCGTTCCTCCCGCCGGGTTCCCCCGGCCCACCCCCGTGTCCTGCCCGTCTATTGAGGATTATACCACCGGGGCGGAAAAACGCTACGCGATCCGGGCCGCGGCAGGGGCGGAAAACGGAGCATGTCAAAGGACCCAGAACGCGATAGGCCCTTTGACCTATCGGGCGTCCTGGGCGCGAGTATGATATCATCGGCGGGATGGCGCGGATACTCTACGTCGAGGACAGCGAACCGGCGGCCCGGTTCATCAAGGACGCGCTCTCTCCAGCGGGCCATGAGCTCCAGCACGCCTGCGACCTGCGCGAAGGATGGTACTACGCGAGGAAGCTGGAGCCCACGCTCCTGATCATCGATGTCAACCTGCCTGACGGCTCCGGCATCGACCTCTGCCGCCAGGTGCGGGGGCATCCCAAGCTGGCCCATACTCCCGTCATCATGCTGACCGCTAAGGGCGAGCTCCAGGACAAGGCTTTGGGCTTCGAGTCCGGCGCGGACCATTATCTGGTCAAACCTTTGGAAGCCAAGGAACTGCAGTTGTGGGTCGAGGCCCTGCTGCGCCGCGTGGATTTCGTGGATGCCGGGCAGGGGATACTCCGGGGCGAGGACATCGTGCTCGATCCGCAGCGGCACGCGGTGACCCTCGCGGAGAGCGCGGTGGGCGATCTCACCCGCAAGGAGTTCGACCTGCTCTACGAGCTGGTCAGGCGCAGCCCCAAGATCCTGTCCAAGAAGTACATCCTCTCGAAGCTCTGGCACGCCACCCTGCGGGACAATACCGTGGAGAGCCATATCCGCAACCTGCGCCGGAAGCTGGGGGAGGCTGCGTGCCGCGTCGTCACGGTCCCGGGCGTCGGGTACCGGTTCGATTAGCAGCATGCGGCTGATCGCGATCCTGCTGCTGAGCGGCGCGGCTTTCGCCGCCAAAGACGAGGCCGAGCTAGACGCCGAGCGCATGCGGGCGATGCGCGCCGAAGCGGAGGTCCTGATGTCCAGGCTCCGGCCCGGGGTCTTCGAGCTCGAGCGCTACCAGAGCCGGCTCGCGGACCCCTCGGACCCCGCAGCCTTCCCGCCGCGGCGGCTCAAGCTGCTCGGGGAAGTGCGCTTCCAGCGCGACAAGGTCTATCACCTGTTGGATACGTACCGCCTCGGCTACACGATCCGCGCCGTGTTCAAGGGCGCCAGCATCCTCGGGACCCGCGGGGGGGAAAAGGGCGCGGCGGCCAAGGATTTCCATTCCGGCCTGGCCGACTGGCAGTTCCTGAACGAGTCCGTGGGATTCCTGAACCGCGTGGACGGCATCGCGGACGCGACCGCCATCTCCCTGGGCAAGTACTCGCAGGCGCGTCAGCAGGAGGAGGCGTGGCTCAAGCGGCGGATCGCGGTATTGGGCGGTGAATTCGCGGCGGTGCTGCTGGCGGCCTTGGCGTTGGTCCGGCGAGGGGGGCGCGAGATACGGCGCTTGATGCCTTCGTCGGAGAGCAAGCGCAGGCTCCAGGAACCCGCCGGGTCGCCGCGCGGGCCCTTGGGCGGGGGACAGTATCGCATCCTCAGGGAGCTTCCCCCCGACGTCTTCGGACAGGTCTTCGAGGCGCTGCACGTGACGGAGGGACGCAGGGTCTTGATCCGGCGCGTCAGGGAGGAAGTGCACCGGGCCGAAAGGGATTTGGACAGATTCATCGCTCAGGCGCGCCGGGTCGCATCGCTCAAGCACCAGAACTTGGTGGAGGTCTACTGGGTCTTCATCGAAGACCAGCGGGTGCATCTCGCGATGGAGCCGTTCGAGGGGGAGACCCTGCGCCAGCGGCTGGATGAGAGGAAGACCCTCGAGCCGCGCGCCTGCAAGCGGCTCCTGCGGCAGGTCTTGGGGGTCGTGCAGTACGCCCACGGCCAAGGCGTGATCCACGGCCGGTTGACTCCGGAGGCGATACTCGTCTCCCCGAAAGGCGCGGCCAAGGTCCGCGATTTCGGCATCGGATTGGAGTCGAGCAAGACCAAGGCGAGACTGACTTGGCGGGATCCGTCTTTGGCCAGTCCGTACATGGCCCCTGAGCAGGAGTTGGGCGAGGTCTGTTTCGCTTCGGATCTCTATTCCATCGGCGCGATCCTTTATGAGATGGTCGCGGGCCGGCCGCCGTTCTCCGGGACGGATCTTCTCTCCCAGAAGCGGGCCGGGCGCTTCGCCCCTACGGGCCTTTCCCAGGAGTGGGACTCCGTCATCCGCAGGGCCCTGGAGCCTGGAGCCGCGGCGCGCTATCCATCGGCCGAGGTTCTCCTGGTCGCGTTGGAACTCATCCCCTGAGCTTCCGGTAGCGGCCCATCACCCGCTCCACATAGGCTTGGGTCTCGGGGAACGCGGGGACTCTGCCGTGCACGTTCCCTTCTCCAGCGTTGTACGCGGCCACGGCCAAGGTCTTGTTCCCATGATAGAGCTTGAGCAGATGGGCGAGGTGCTGGACTCCCGCCTTGATGTTCTGCTCAGGGTCGCTGAGCCGGGTCACGCCGTACTGCTTGGCTGTGTCGGGCATGAGCTGCATGAGACCCACGGCGCCCGCTTGCGAGCGCGCATTCGGGTCCCCTCCGGACTCGGCATAGATGACCGCCTTGACCAAGTCGGGGTCCACCCCGTACTTCTTCGAGTAATTGTTGATGAGCGGCTCCCAGCGCGAGATCGCGTCGCCGGCCCGTGCGGGCGGCACCACGATGTCTTTGAGCGCGGTCCATAGCGAGTCCGATTTTTCCGTGATGCCCTCCGCGGAAGGAGTCTCGACCCGCGGCGGAGGCGGCTGTTTCGCCATGCTTCCGAATCTCTTCGCCCAAGCCTCGACCGGCGTCTGCGCCGGGGGGATCGGCGCGAGAGCGTCGCGCAGCTTTTCAGGAGCTTCGGACGCGTCGGCCTCGGGCTGAGGGCTCGGGGCTTTCAAGGGGAGCTTGCGCATGTCCGACGGTTCGGGACCGGCCCCGATCGAGGCTCCGAGCCGGCTGAGGCTCCCGCCCGTCTGCTCAGCGGAGCTCCGGGTCGAGTCCACCGAGGCTTTAGCCTCCTGCGCGGGCTTCTCGCTCCCCTCGTAGGCCTCTTGAGCCTTCTGCTTCGCCTCCTCGGCCTGGTCGCGGTATCCCTGCTTTTTCTTCTCGCACTGGGCGCAGCGGTACCCCTGCTTGATGGGCTCTCGGATGGCCTCGTGCGACCGGTTCACCGGGCCCGAGGCCTGCAGGAGACGTTCCTTGGCGTTCTGGAGGCCCTCGCTGGCGTTCTTGGCCCTTTCCAGTGTCGCGCCAAGCCGCTGCTCCGAGTCTTGGAGCAAGGAGACGGCTTCCTCGGCTTTCCCGGCGGCAGCTTTCAAGCGAGAACCTGCGTCCATGAGGGCCCGCTCGAACCTCCCTCCCTGAGTCCCGCCTCCGAGCTGCATCATGGAGAAGCTCTCGACCCCGCCGATCTCGGCGGCCAGCTCGCGCACCTTTGCGGAGCGCTGCGCCGCCTGCTCGGCCGCTTGCCGCAGGGCCCGTCCCGCGTCTTCGGCTTTCTGCCGGGCCTCCTGAAAGCGTCGCTCGATGGAATCGACATCCGGCGAGAGGTTTTCGATTCCGTCGAGCGCAGAGGGGTCCATCCGTTCACCGGTGGAATCCGGGTCGTCGGTCCGCATCTGACCCACGGTCTCCTTCATCCTGCCGGCAGCTGATTGCACGCGTTCGATGCCTTGCTGCAGCCGAACCATGACCGGCTCGAGCGCGTCTCCCGTCGCCATCAAGCCTTTGGCCGCCTCGGAGACGGGCGGATAGGCTCGCTGCAGCCCCGTGTAGGCTTTCCGGAGTTCCTCCCGGGCGATCTGCGTTTGGGTCAGGATGCTGTGGAGGGGTGCGTCGCTGCCGCGTTTCTGCAGATCCAGGGCCAAAGCGCGGATGTTTTTGTCGAGTTCACGGTCCTGCACCGCCTCGATCATGCCGGAGAGATCCTGTCCCTCGCCCGAAGCCGGAGGGGGGAGGATGGCGAACAGCGAGCACGCGAGCCATAGTCGGGTATTCATAAGGATAGGCTAACGGGAAGCCGTCAGAACGCAAGTAAAAGGTGCGGAAACCGCAAAAGCGTCGGCTTTTCAAGGAAGAACCGCGGAGGGGTATTCTGCCTGCAGGCGTTCTGCAGGGGCCGATGTTTCAGGACCTAGGACGTCCTCCTGCAGAAGGCCTGCGGACTTTGGGCCGGTGGCGGGATTCTCCTTGGAATCCCATTGTTCCCAAGGTTTGCGGAAGTTTTACTTGCAGTGTCCCCAGGATCCGGGCATGCTTGCGGAATAAGGAGGACGCATGGAACAGCTGGGGCTCCCGCGGGAGCCCCGACCCCTTGCGAGGTTCAGCCCCCGAGAGGGGCGTGGTTCATGATCCAGTCCCGCTCTTCGCCGCTGAAGCGCTTGAAGGCCTTGGCTCCGGCCTCGACCGAATCGAGGGCCATCTGCACGTTCGCGAGTTCGTAGCTGTTGTCCTGCAGGGCCTGCTTGAGTCGCTCCCACTCGGGCCCGGCGGCTTGGGGCAGGGCATCGATGATGGCCTGCCGCGTGCGCTGCAGCCCCTCTCTGCGGCTTTCGAGCCGGGTCTGCATCGACGCCAGGGTTTCGTGCCCTCCTCGCTTGAGCGTCTCCACCCCGCCTTCGGGAGCGTTCTCGATCCAGACGCGCAGGGTCTCGGCCAGGGCCGGGTCCTTGACGCCGTCGAAGTCGGGCAGGCTGCTGTGGGCGCCGCCGAGCTCGAAGTAGGTCTCCGCCATGCGGCTGGCCACGATGTAGCGCTTCTCGGCGGACTCCGGGAAGTCGCTGAGCATGAGCTCCGCGGCCTCCTTGGCGATGCGGGTCCCGAGGTATCTGTAGGAGACGGGCTCTTTGCCGTAGGAGGAGTCGATGATGATGGCGTGGCCGGAGCGGCTGCTGCCGCCGGGGACGTCGTCCTTGAATCGGACCGCGACCTTGTTGTCGCGCAGCCACTGCACGATCCTCTCTCCCGTGCCGGGAGCGTCGTACATGGCGATCATCACGTTCTCGAGCAGGCGCTGGGGCCTGGACTCGCCCTGCCTCTCGATCACGACCTGTCCGAGCTCTCGGCCGGACTTGGAGGCTCCCTCGAGCATCGTTCCTAATTGAGAGGAGAAGAGGGCTTCCGGAGATTGAGCGAAAGCGCACGAGACGGCGGTGAAGAACACGGCGACCGCGAGTCTGATCATGGACCTGACCTCCGTTCGAGGAATCCATGATACCGCGGCGGGCGGGGGCAGGAGATGGGTCCAAGAAGCATAATGGCGGAGTCTTTCGGCCTACGGGGAAAGAGGACTAAAGTTCGAATACGGTCCCGACGGCCACGGCGGAGCATCCCATCTTCGAGCCGCGCTCGGAGATGATGCGGCGGCAGTCCCGCACCATGGCGTCCAG
Organism: Elusimicrobiota bacterium; assembly: GCA_041650695.1. Taxonomy (GTDB): domain Bacteria; phylum Elusimicrobiota; class Elusimicrobia; order UBA1565; family UBA1565; genus JBAZKS01. Next base: position 1,490 of record JBAZKS010000010.1, on the reverse strand, counting down.
GGCCGCGTCGGAGCGGTCCTGGTTGTGGTGGAAGAGGCCGAAGCTCTCGACTCCCGCTTCCAGGGCGAGGCGCAGGGCGTCGGTGTACACGGAGTGCCCCCAGGTCTTCGTGGTCTTGTACTCCTCGGCCGTGAACTCCGAATCGTGGATGAGCAGGTCCGCTCCTTCGGCGAAGGCCAGGTAGTCCTCGTACTTGAGGCCTCCGGGGTGCGCGTGGGTGAGCTCGTTGTCGGTCAGGAACACGAAGCTCCTGCCGTTCTCGGCGAACTTGTACCCGATGCCCTGGTTGGGATGGCTGAGCAGCACGGGAGAGATGTCCATGCTCCCGACGGTGAAGCGCTGGGTGCAGTCCTTGTGCGGGCAGAGGAGGGCGCTGACGTCCTCGAATCGGACCGGGAAGGAGGGCGGGCTCATGGTGCGGGCCAGCATGCTCTCGACCGAGCCCTGCGCGAAGGGGCAGCCGTAGAGCTCGATGCGCGTGGTCTTGGAGTAGATGGGCCGGAAGAAGGGGAAGCCCATGACGTGGTCGAGGTGCGCGTGGGTGAATATGAGGTGGAGGCTGCGGACTCCTTCCTTGTGCACTTCCTTGCCCAGGGCGCGGATGCCTGAGCCCGCGTCCACGATGACGAGCTCTCCCGAGCGGGTGCGGATCTCCAGGCAGGTGGTGTCCCCGCCGTACTTGAGGTACTGCTCGCCTGAGACCGGGATGGAGCCGCGCGCTCCCCAGCAGCGGATGAGCATGGCAGAGAGACTAGCTTATTGGGCGGGCGAGGTCGACATAGGCGCCCTCGATGAGCTGAGCCTGGCCGATGCCGAGCTTGGCCATGAGATCGTGCGCCTCCTTGACCCCGGCGGCAGCGGGCTCGTCGTCTTGGAGCACGACCTCGAGCTCAAGGAAGTGCCCCAAGCCCTCGACCTCGTCGAGATGGATGCGCGTCCTTCCAACGAGCAGCAGGGTGCGGCGCTTGCGGACCCTGCCGACGGTCCCGTAGGCCAGGGATAGGGATTCGCGCAGGGTGTCGGGGTCCGTGGTGGGGGTGCGGAGGTAGAAGGACTCCTTCGGGCCTTTTTGGTCCGGCCGGCGGTAGAAGATGAGCTCTCCTCCCCTTTTTGAGAAGGCGCGGAGCTTGAGCTTGCCGGAATCGCATTTGAAGAAGGTGTCGTCCTGGAGGATGACGGTCGGGGCTTTGTCGGCCAGGGCGGCCGCTTTCGGGAGTAGCGCCTCGACGCTCTGGATGCGGGCCTTGATCTCGACGTTGCGGGGCATGGGGTCAACGTCTGGGGGCGCGAACGTTGTCCGCGCCGCAGTGGGCAACTCTGGCGAAGGTTATGGCTCCCACCTACGTATGTTTGAGTTTCTTCGGGTTCAGTAGCCGTGCCTCATGGAAGACGGTCAGCACGTGAACGCTCTGCCCCGCCAATCGATACACGATGCGGTAGTTCCCCAGAATGACCTCCCGCACGGCGGAATTGCTGAGCTCGGGGACTAT